>JBDGXC010000022.1:0-66985 GCA_039584815.1 Gemmatimonadota bacterium | reverse complement strand
GGGCAGACGGGGAATGAGAACCGACGACGCCATCGGTTGCGGATCGGCCGTTCTTCGTTGCTTTACAGCGCTTTCAGCGGATGATAGGATACTGGGCTTGATTCGGGACGAAACAACAGGCCAAACGCAAGGATACGCTCTCTGATGACGCTGGGCACAGAAGAAAAGAAGGCGATCGCCGACAAGTTCGGCTCGCACGCCGGCGACGTGGGATCTCCGGCGGTACAGGTGGCGCAGTTGACGGCGCGCATCGAGCGCCTGACGGGTCATTTTCGCACCCATCCGAAGGATCATCACAGTCGGCGGGGGCTGCTCAAAATGGTGGGCCGGCGGCGCCGCCTGCTCGAGTACATGAAGAAGAGAGAGTTCGAGCGGTACAGGACGGTCATCAAGGAACTGGGCCTGCGTCGTTAGCGTGGCGCGGGACTCTACGGTACGCGGCGGTCCGTCGGCGCACGAGCGTCGACCGGCGGCCGCGTTTGCATGTCCAGTGCCCGGCGACGTTGCAGGTCCGGCGCACAGTTGGACGAGCTTGCGAAGCACGAAACGAGAAAAGAGAAGAGAGTAGAGATGGCACACAGGATTGAGCGGGAATTCGCTGGCAGGAAACTGGTTGTCGAAACGGGACGCATGGCTCGGCAGGCCGACGGATCGGTGCTCGTGCAGTACGGCGAGACGGTAGTACTCGTCACAGCAGTGGCGGAGCGCAAGCCCTCGCGCCTTCCGTTCTTCCCCCTGACGGTCGAGTACAGGGCGAAGAGCTATGCTGCGGGGAAGTTCCCGGGCGGGTTCATCAAGCGCGAGGGGCGGCCGAGCGACAAGGAGATCGTTTCGGCCCGGCAGATCGACCGGCCGCTGCGTCCCCTGTTTCCGGATGACTATCAGATCGAGACGCAGGTCGCCTGCTTCATAATCTCGGCGGACCAGGAGAACGACGCCGACGTTCTCGGTATGCTCGGCGCGTCGTCCGCCCTCACGATTTCTCCGATCCCGTGGGGCGGGCCGATCGCGGGGGTTCGCGTCGGCCGCGTCTCGGATGAGTGGGTCGTGAATCCGACGTTCGAGCAGCTCGAGTACTCGGACCTGGACATCGTGGTGGCGGGCTCGGAGGACTCGATCGTCATGGTGGAGGGCGCGTCCGTCGAGGTCTCCGAGAAGGAGCTGATCGAGGCTCTCGAAGTTGCTCATGAGGCGATCAAGGAGCTGATCGCGATCCAGCACGAGCTGGTGGACCTCATCGGAGGTCCGCCCCAGAAGTTCGATTACGAGCCCAAGGCGGTCGCGGCCGAGCTCGATGCGGCGGTCCGTGAGCGAGCGGCCAGCCGCGTGGAAGAGGCGCTCGCCCTCCCCAACAAGGAGGAGCGCAACCAGGCCCTCTCAGCCCTTCGGGAGTCGGTGGCATCGGATCTCGAGGAGGACTACGCGGAGCACCTCGACGACGTAGTCACCGTGCTGAAGAGTCTCGAGAAGGAGACCATGCGACGGCAGATTCTAGAGCGCGGTGAGAGGATCGATGGGCGAAGCGTAGACGAGATCAGATCGATCTCCTGCGATGTGGGGATCCTTCCCCGGACGCACGGATCGGCTTTGTTCACGCGAGGTCAGACCCAGGCGCTGTGCGTGGCCACGCTGGGCACGATCCAGGACGAACAGAGGATCGACTCCATCGACGTGCGCGAAGAAACTTCGAAGTCGTTCATGCTGCATTACAACTTTCCGTCCTTTTCGGTCGGTGAAGTCCGCCCCTTCCGTGGCCCGGGCCGTCGGGAGATCGGGCACGGCATGCTGGCGGAGCGGGCGATCCAGACGCTGCTCCCGGCCTACGACGAGTTTCCGTACACGATCCGCATCGTGTCGGACATTCTTGAATCGAACGGTTCCAGCTCCATGGCCACGGTGTGTGGCGGCTCTCTCTCCCTCATGGATGCCGGCGTTCCTCTGCGCGGGCCCTGCGCGGGCGTCGCGATGGGGCTGATCAAGGAAGGCGACCAGGTAGCCATCCTCACCGACATACTCGGAATCGAGGACGCTCTCGGCGACATGGACTTCAAGGTCGCCGGAACCCCCAAGGGCATCACGGCGATCCAGATGGACATCAAGACGAGCGGGCTGAGCGTGGACACGATGTACGAGGCGCTCGAGCGAGCCCGCCGTGCACGGCTGCACATCCTCGAGGTGATGGGCCAGACGCTTGCCGAACCGCGGTCCGAAATGTCACGCTATGCGCCTCGCATCATGACGATCCAGATCAATCCCGAGAAAATCGGTGAGGTCATTGGACCCAAGGGTAAGACAATTCGCAGTATACAAGACCAGACGGGCGCGCAAATCAACATCGAGGACACAGGCGTCGTCACGATTTCCGCCGTGGCGGGCGAGGCGGGTGAGCGAGCCCGGGAGATGATCGAGGCCATCGTCGAAGAACCGGAGGTCGGCCGCGTGTACGAGGGAGTCGTGAAGAACACGACGACCTTCGGGGCCTTCGTTGAGATCATTCCCGGCGTCGAGGGTCTGTGCCATATCTCCGAGTTGGAGGACGGACGCACGGAAAGGACGGAGGACGTGGTCCAGCCGGGCGACGTCGTGCGCGTGAAGCTGCTCGCGGTCGATGAGCGCGGTCGCCTGAAGCTGTCGAGGCGGGCCGCCATGACCGCCGGCTGAGCTCGAATGACCGTCCGTTCGGCTGCGCACCCGGTCGTCGGGTGACGTCTTGAGGCACGGGACCCGAAGCCGGGTCGGTGCCGATCAGGCGTGGCAGGCGAACGTCCGCGGAGATGATGTGGATACCGAGCGCCTGGATCACGGGGTCCGGCGCTCGGTGCTCTCCGACGGCACGGTCGTCCTGTCCGAGAGGATGGACACGGTCCGCTCCGCGGCCGCCGGCCTCTGGGTTCGTCGCGGAACGGCCCACGAGGACCGGACTCGTCGAGGGATCGCGCACCTGCTCGAGCACATGGTGTTCAAAGGCACCGAGCGGCGCACGGCGCACCAGATCGCGGCCGACATCGAGCGAACGGGCGGATCCCTCGATGCGTACACCACGCACGAGCACACGACCTTTCAGGTGCGGGTGCCCGCGGATCACCTGGAGCATGGCCTCGATGTTCTGGCGGACCTCACGTTCCATCCGACCCTTCGCGCGTCCGACCTGGAGCTGGAGCGAAGCGTCGTGCTCGAGGAAATCTCCCGCGTGGAAGACACGCCGGACGATCTCGTCTTCGAGCTGCATTCGGAGTTCCTGTACGACGGCCATCCGTATGGCGCTCCGATCCTGGGCACTCGCGACAGCGTCGCCTCGCTCACGGTAGATGATCTGCGCCATCTGCATCGTGAGACGTATCAGCCGGCCAATCTGGTGGTCTCGGCCGCCGGTTTGGTGGATCACGACGAGCTGGTTCGAAAGGTGCAAGATCTGTGGCCGGCGGACGGATCGCCGGCCGGAGACGAAGGTGTTCCGCCCGTCGAACGGCTGGCTACTGGGCGGAGGGTCGTGTCTCGTCCCGAGGGCCGGCAGGTGCACATGGTAGCGGGTTGCCGCGGCGTCGATCACGCCAGCCCCCTGCGTCACGCCGCCGCGGTTGTGGGACAGGCTCTCGGGGGCGGAATGAGCTCGCGCCTGTTTCAGCGGATCCGGGAAGAGCGTGGGCTGGCCTACAGCGTGTACTCCTTCCAGTCGTCCTATGCGGGCGGCGGCCATGTGGGTGCTTACCTGGGCACGAGACCGGAGAGCGCGTCCGAAGCGAGGGATGCGCTGTTCGAGGAGTTCAGGATCCTGAGCGAGCGGGGTCTCGAAGCCGCGGAGCTCGACGAGGTACGGGAGCAGATCAAGGGCCAGATCCTTCTGTCCCTCGAGGCTCCGGCTGCGCGAATGCATCGACTGGCCGCGACCGCTCTGTACGGAGAGCCGTATCGTACGCTGGATGAGCTGGTGGAGCTGATCGACGGGATCGGTCCGGCGCAGGCGGCGGAAGCGGCCTCCCTGTACGCGCCGGAGGGGGTGGCGATTCTCGAGCTGTGGCCCGCATAATCCCGTAACGGCACGGCAGGACTGTTTTTCCCGGCGCTGGGGTCTGGCGCCATTGGGGGAGTGGCCTTCAGGAGAGCGCTTCGGTTGATCCGACTTCCGAAGCATTCGAGCTAGGAGCTGCGCCATGATCGTGGGGGTTCCGAAGGAAATCAAACCCAACGAGCACCGGATCGCCGTCGTCCCGGCGGGAGCCGAAGCGCTCGTCAGTCGTGGCCACGAAGTGCTCGTGGAACAGGGCGGAGGGAAGGGGAGCGGGTTCGAGGACGCGGCGTACGAGTCTGCCGGTGCGCGGATCGTCGACGACACCGACGAGCTATGGGCCCGGGCCGACATGATCGTCAAGGTGAAGGAGCCGATCGAGCCGGAATACGAGCGCCTTCGCGAGGAGCAGGTTCTTTTCACCTACTTCCATTTCGCAGCGGACGAGACGTTGACGCGCACCGTGCTCGAGAAGCGGTGTGCGGCGATCGCATACGAGACAGTGCAGCTTCCGACGGGCGAGCTCCCGCTTCTCACGCCCATGTCCGAGGTAGCGGGCCGCATGGCCGTGCAGGAGGGAGCCAAGTACCTGGAGCGGGCGCAGGGTGGGTGCGGGGTTCTGTTGGGTGGTGTGCCGGGTGTGCTTCCAGCCGAAGTCGTGATCCTGGGTGGCGGCGTGGTCGGAACGAACGCCGCCAAGATCGCTGCGGGGTTCGGAGCTCACGTCACGATCATCGATCTGGATCTCGATCGCCTGCGTTACCTTTCCGACGTGATGCCGGCCAACGTCGACACCCTGTTCTCCAACCGGCACAACATCGTGCAGCAGATCGCGCGCGCTGATTTGCTGGTGGGGGCGGTGCTCCTTCCCGGCGCCAAGGCGCCCAGTCTCGTGCTGCGCGAGGACCTGAAGTCGATGAAGGATGGCTCGGTGATCGTAGATGTCGCCGTGGACCAGGGAGGGTGCGTCGAGACCGTGCGACCGACCACGCACGCCGACCCGATTTACGTGGTGGACGGTGTCATCCATTACTGCGTCGCGAACATGCCCGGCGCGGTGCCCCGTACCTCGACCCTGGCGCTGACCAACGCGACGTCACCGTATATGCTGTCCCTCGCGGACAAGGGCTGGAAGCGGGCGTGTCGCGAGGATCCGTGCCTTGGCCTGGGGGTGAACGCAGTGGGTGGACAGCTCACGTACGCCGCCGTCGGGGAGGCGTTCGGAATCGACAGCGTGCCGCTGTCCGAGATGCTCTGAGAACGCGGCGGGATCCGGACGTCCCCGCCTTTCGTCCCATAAACACGGAGTCTACATTCCCGCACTCGGTGGCGTGCGCCTTGCAGCGAACGCCGCGATGCGCAGGCCTTGCGGCCCGATTTACCCGACGCCTCGTGAACGGAACACGCGATGTGGAAACGACTCTTCCGGGGTAGCTTCCTCCCCATCAACGATGTTGGAGTCGACCTCGGCACGGCGAACACGCTCGTGTACGTTGCGGCCGAGGGCATCGTGCTGAACGAGCCCTCCGTCGTGGCCGTGGAGAAGAGCTCGGGCCGGATCATGGGTATCGGGCTTGAGGCCAAGCGCATGCTCGGTCGCACTCCGCACGGAATCGAGGCGATCAAGCCGCTGAAGGACGGCGTGATCGCGGACGTCGACGTCACCGAGATCATGCTCCGCTACTTCCTCAAGACGGTCACAGCCGACCGGATGTTCAAGGTGCGGCCGCGGGTCGTCGTCGGCGTTCCATCCGGAATCACGGAGCTGGAGCGCCGTGCCGTGCGGTCCAGCGCCCACGCGGCCGGCGCGAAGGAAGTGTACATGGTCTCGGAACCGATGGGCGCCGCGATCGGTGTCGGGCTTCCGGTCGAGACCCCGACCGGGAACATGGTCATTGACGTAGGCGGGGGAACCACGGAGATCGCGGTCATCGCGCTGTCCGGCCTGGTCGCCGAGACGTCGATCCGGGTCGGCGGGGACGAGCTGGACGAGGCCATCGTATCGTTCCTTCGTAAGAACTACAATCTGCTTATCGGCGAGCCTACCGCGGAGGCGATCAAGATACAGATCGGCTCGGCCTACCCGACGGAAGAAGAACGCGACATGAGTGTGAAGGGAAGAGATCTTGTGTCGGGAATCCCCAAGACGGTGCGGGTCAACTCGGCCGAAGTGCGGGAGTGCATGCTGGAGCCGATCCAGCAGATCGTGGGCGCGGTCCGCCGGGCGCTGGAGATCACACCTCCCGAGCTGGCTGCCGATATCGTGGACCGGGGCATCGTCATGACCGGCGGTGGCTCTCTGATCCGCGGTCTCGACAAGCTTCTCCGCGAGGAGACAGGCCTGCCCATCCACGTGGACGAGGAACCGCTCACCTGCGTGGTCCGAGGCTGCGGCCGCATTCTGGACGACATTCCGCGCTACCGGAGCGTCTTAGCCACCTGAGGAGACGTTGCGGCACATCACCGTCGGCCGACCCGAGGACCAACGGCGTGACCTCGTCATCGTCGCCGTCCTGCTGATCGCCTCGTGGACTCTCGCGAGCCTCGATTCTTCCCAGACTCTCGGTCTCACCCGGGCCATGCGAGACACCGTGCTGCGACCGTTTCTGGCCGCCGACGCGGTGTACGAGAGAACGGCGGGGCTGGCCGCTCGGGCGGCCAGCCTGGAGCTGGAGAGGGACTCCCTGTACCGGGAGCTTCAGCTGACAGCCGATCTCCAGCGGGAGAACCGTGAGCTGAGGACGCTGCTCGACATCCCGGAACGAGTACCGGGCGATTACTCCGTCGTGGAGCTGGTACCCGGGCGTCCCACGGTCGGCGACGTGCATGCGTTCCTGGTGCGCGGTTCGGTTCTGGCCTCTCTGGAGACACCCACGGCCGTGAGCGTACCGGCCGGGCTCGTGGGCGTCCTGCGGTCCGCGGCCGGGAGTACCGGGCTGGGGGAATTCTGGACCCACCCGGAGTTTCGGGTCAGCGTGCGCTCGATCGCCGGAGACGCCACGGGCATCATTCGGGCCATCGAGGTGGATGGACGGACGACGCTGATGCTGGTGGAGGGGGTGCCGTACGAGGCTTCCGTGCCTGCCGGCACAATCCTGGAGACCACCGGACTCGGCGGGGTGTTTCCTCCCGGGATCCGGGTGGGTACCGTGATCGAGGAGGCTGAGGCACGCTCCGGTTGGTCGCATGGTTATCTGGTGCGGCCGGCCGTGCGGCCGGGTGGAGTGCGGGCGGTCACCGTGTGGCGCCGTGCCACCGGACCGTTCGGCGGGCAGGAATCCGGTTCGGCGCTCGACACGGCCGAAGCAATGGGAGGTGGCGGTGGCCGAAGATAGGCGCGCCGCGGCCGTCGACGTCGGGCTTGTGGTCGGCCTCATCCTGATCCACTTCACGTTCCACCGCTTCTTCGTGCGCTGGGTGGTTGCGCCCGACCTTCTCGTAGGAGGGCTCCTGCTGGCTGCCCTGCGCCTGCGCGCGGGGCATGCCGCTGTCCTGGGCTTCATCCTCGGCATCCTGGAGGCCGCATTGGTGCTCGAGGGCATGGGCGCAATCTCGCTCGTGCTGACGGCAGTGGCCTACGTGGCCGCCAGGTCGCGCGATCTGTTGTTCGCCGATGCGCGCCACTTCACGTTCATCTACCTGTTCGTCGGTACGTGGATCGCAGAGGTAGGCCTGATGCTCGCGATGCCCGGGGGCCCGGGGTGGCTGGCCGGCCTCGTGATGGCTCCGTTGAGCGCCGTCAGCACGGCAGTCGTCTGCGGACTTGCGGAGTCCCTGGCGGACAGGGGGCGGCGCCTGTGAGGCACAGAGCGGCATGACCGAGCGGGAAGCCACCCGTCTCAGTCGGGCGCGACGGGCCCGGGGTGCGGCGGCCGGTGTGGTGGTCGTGATCCTGATTCTCGCGGCCGCGTTCTTTCGGCTGCAAGTCCTGGGCGTGGGCGACTTCCGTCTCCAATCGACGAACAACAGGCTGCGCCCGATCCCGATCCCGGCTGCGCGTGGGGCCGTGACCGACCGACACGGGCAGCTGCTCGCCGAGAGCATACCCGGCTACTCGATCTCACTCCTGCCGTCGCCGGAAGATTCGGCCCGTGCCACGCTGGAGCGCCTGGCCCCGTATCTGGGCTTGGATGACGCCGCGGTCGGATCGCTCCTCGAGCGGCGTCGGAGGCAACCGCAGCTTCCCCTGAGGGTGCGCGACGACCTGTCCTTCGAACAGGTCGCCGCGGTCGAGGAGCGGCGCCCGCAGTTTCGTGCCGTGGTGATCGAGACGCATCCGCGTCGGCGCTATCCGGGCGGAGCCGCCGTGGCTCACGTCATCGGGTACGTGAGTGAGATCAGCCAGTCAGAGCTGGACAGAGAGCAGTTCGCTGACTACTCCCCGGGACGGGTTATCGGCAAGCAGGGAGTCGAGCGAACGTACGAGCGAGTCCTGACGGGCACTGACGGCCAGCGGCACGTGGAAGTCAACGCTCTCGGCTCCATCGTTCGCGAGTTCCCATCCGAGCTGGCGCAACCGGCCGTCCAGGGGGACGATCTGGTGCTCACGCTCGACCTCGATCTCCAGCAGTTCACGGACTCCATCTTCCCCCCCGGGTATCGCGGCGGGGTCGTCGCGCTCGATCCGCGAACGGGAGAGGTACTGCTCCTGTACAGCCACCCGACGTTCGATCCCAATCTGTTCGTGGGCGGCATTTCGGGCGCCGATTGGGCACGACTGCGAGACGACCCGGCGCAACCGTTGCTGAATCGGGCAGCCGCCGCCCTGTACCCACCCGGATCGACGTGGAAGCTCGTGCTCGCCACCCTGGCCATGCGGGAGGGAACGGCCGAGATCGGGTCGTACATGCCGACGTCGTGCCGCGGCGCTCTGCAGTTCGGACGACGCCCGTTCCGATGCTGGCGGCCCGAGGGCCACGGTGCCCTGGACCTGTCGAGCGCTATCAAGGAAAGCTGCAACGTCTTCTTCTACCAGCTCGGTCTTCGATTCGGTCTGGACGCGTTTCTGGCCGGGGCGGACGCGTTGGGCTTCAATTCGCCGACAGGGCTTGATCTCCCCGGCGAAGTCTCGGGTCGGTATCCGCCGGACCGGGAATGGTACGACCGTCGATTCGGCCGCTTCGGGTGGACGGAGTCCGTCGTGCTGAACCTGTCCATCGGACAGGGAGAGACCGAACAGACGCTGTTGCGCATGGTCCAGTTCTATTCCGCGCTGGCCACAGGGAACCCGCCCGTCGTGCCTCACCTCCTGCAATCGGAAGTCCTTGATCAGGTGCGTGAGGAATGGCGCCTCGGCCTGCCCGAGCCCCGGAGACTGGAGCTGGTCGACGCGCTAACGCGGGTGGTCAACGAGCTCGGCGGCACGGCGTATTGGCACCGGCCGCGCGATTGGACGATGGCCGGCAAGACGGGGACGGCACAGAACCCGCACGGGGATCCGCATTCGTGGTTCATCGGCTTCGCGCCGGTCGACAATCCGCGAATCGTCATTGCGGCCGTCGTGGAGAACGGACACCCGGACAACGAGACCTCGAGAGCCGTTCCACTGGCCTCCCAGATCGTGTCCCGTCACCTGGGCAGGGAGGGCGTTCCCGTGGACCTGCCCACACCGCCTGTGGGGCCGAGCGAGATCCGGGCCCCGGATCCAAGGGCCGGCGCACCGATGCCGGCGCTCGCTCCGTCCGCGGATCGCCGTCGATGAAGGCGGACCGTCCGGCCATCCGGCGTGGCCTTGGAGATCCAGCGTTGGTCGGCGGTGCGTTCCTGCTTGCCCTCTCCGGCATCGCCATGATCTGGTCGGCCGGACAGGTCGATGTTCCGTCCGGCGTCACCGGCGCATGGGGTCGACAACTCACGTGGCTCGGTATCTCCCTCACGGCCTTCGCCGTCGTCGTTCGCATTCCGCTGAGGTGGATGGAATGGGCGACACCGTGGATCTACGGGCTCTCCGTCGTTCTGCTGCTGGCCGTTCTCGTGATCGGCAGCGGTCCGAACACCCGAAGCTGGCTGCGGTTGGCCGGTTTCTCGTTCCAACCGGCGGAGCTCGGCAAGCTGGCCACGATCCTCCTCCTTGCCCGGTGGCTCGGGGGCCGAAAGGAGCCCGAGCCCCGTCTGTTCGGTCTGTGGAAGCCGGTGCTTGGCGTGTTCGTCCCGTTTCTCCTGGTCATGGCGCAGCCGGACCTGGGAAGCGCCATGATCTTCGTCGTGATCCTGTTCAGTGCCCTGTACTGGGCCGGCTGCCCGCTGTTCACGATCTTCATGCTCGCGAGCCCGGCGATCAGCCTGCTCCTGGGCTTCTCAGCCCCGATATGGGGTGTGTGGTTCGTCGTCGTCATCGTCGCCCTGTATGTCCGCCGCCCGTTCGTGGCGGAGGGGATCTCGGTGGCCATCGCTAACCTGGCCGCCGGCGCCCTGGCTGCCCCCCTGTGGCATCGCCTGGCCCCGTATCAACAGCGGCGCCTGCTCGTGTTCCTGGACCCCGATGTGGATCCGCAGGGTGCCGGCTGGCACCTGATCCAGTCGAAGGTGGCCATCGGTTCCGGTGGACTGTTCGGACAGGGATTCGGTCAGGGACCGCAGAAACGGCTGGCCTTCCTTCCGGAACAGCACACGGACTTCATCTTCTCTGTCGTCGGTGAGGAGCTCGGGCTGCTCGGCGTGCTCGCTTTTCTGGCCCTGTTGGGATGGTTCCTGCGTCGGGTGCTTCGCGTGGCGGCCGACTCTCCCCCCGGCTTCGGAAGCCTGCTCGGGTTCTGCTTCTTCTCCGTTTGGTTCGCCCATCTGGTGATCAACATCGGGATGACCGTGGGGCTGATGCCGGTCACCGGCCTGCCGTTGCCGTTCCTGAGCTACGGCGGGTCCTTCCTCCTCACCACGTTCGTCGGCCTGGCCCTGGTGTGCAGGGTGGCGTCCGAGATCTGAGAGGCCCCTCCACCGTTGATCCCAGTTCGCGCCCCGGTCTCCTCCACGTATATTCATGGGCCGTCCGGTCTACACGAGTCGAGGACGCATGGCCTGGTTCCGAAAAGAAAAGCAGAAACTGGTCGCTCAGAAACGGGAGCTCGCCGCCGACGTCTGGGAGAAATGCGACGGCTGCGGAGAGATCCTGTACGTCCGGCGTCTGGCGGAGAACGAGGGGGTTTGCCCGGAGTGTCAGCACCACTTCCGGATTTCCGCGCCCGAGTACGCGGACGTGTTGTTCGACAACGGGTTCGAGGAAGTGTTCGATTCGGAGCTCCGGTCGGCGGATCCCCTGAAGTTCGTGGACTCGAAGCCGTATCGGGATCGAATCGAACAGGCGGAGAAGTCGGTCGGGTCGTACGACGCCGTGTTGACCGGGGCCGGCCGGATCGAGGACCGGGTCGTATGCGGCGCCATCATGGACTTCGGGTTCATCGGAGGTTCCATGGGGTCCGTAGTGGGCGAGAAGATTGCCCGCATGGTCGAGCGGGCGGTCGAACGGGCCAGTCCGGCCGTGATCGTCTCTGCCTCGGGCGGCGCCCGCATGCAAGAGGGCATCTTCTCGCTCATGCAGCTGGCGAAGACGTCGGCGGCGCTACAGCGTCTCTCCGGGGCCGGTCTGCCCTACATCAGCATCCTGACGCATCCCACGACCGGTGGCGTCACCGCAAGCTACGCGATGCTGGGCGATGTGAACCTGGCCGAGCCCGGGGCCCTGATCGGCTTCGCCGGCCCGCGAGTGATCAAGGAGACAATTCGGCAGGATCTTCCCGATGGCTTCCAGCGTGCGGAGTTCCTGCGAGAGCACGGGATGGTGGACCGAATCGTTGCACGCGGCGAAATGCGGGATACGGTAGCTCAGCTGCTCCGCCACATGTGCTGACTCGCCGGAAGCTGTCCGCAGTCCGCGCCGAACTTCCGCGAGCCGTTCCATGACTCCCCACCTGCAGGCCCTTCTGGAGCGGGATCCGCCGGTCCGAATTCGCTGGGGACTGGAGCGGGTCGAAGCGATGCTCCGTGCACTGGGCGATCCTCACCTGAGTGCCCCGGTCATTCACGTTGCCGGAACGAACGGCAAGGGATCGACGGCAGTTCTCGCCGAATCCATGCTACGGCAGGCAGGTCGGCGCACGGGGCTCTTCACGTCCCCCCATCTCGTGGAGTTCGGGGAGCGCATCCGCGTCGCTGGAGCCGTAGCGGAACCGGACCTCCTCGAGGCATGCGCGCGGGACGTGCTTCCTCTCGCCAAGCGTGAGGATGCGACTTTCTTTGAAGCGTCTACGGTCCTCGCCTTCGAGTCCTTTCAACGGGCGGGCTGTGACGTGGTGGTGGCGGAAGTGGGTCTCGGGGGTCGTCTCGACGCCACCAACATCGTGGCCCCTGCGGCCACCGTGATTGCCTCGGTGGACCGCGATCACTTCAGCTACCTCGGGGATACGCTGGAGGAGATCGCCGCGGAGAAGGCGGGAGTGCTCAAGCCGGGGATTCCGGTCGCGGTCGGTCGCATGGCACAGGGCCCCCTCCGGGTAATCGAGAGCCGCGCGAGGGAGCTCGGCGTGCCAATGGACCTCCTGGGGCGTGAAATGGGGGTCGAACAGGTGCATGTGGACCTGGCCGGCACGAGCTTCGTGTATCGCCCACGGGATCCGGGAAAGGCTCAGGTCCTGCGAACGCCGCTCGTCGGTCGCCACCAGGCGGAGAACGCCGCCCTGGCCATTCGGGCCGTTCACCGATCACAGGTGTCCGTGTCACCGGAAGCCGTTCGACGAGGCCTCGAGAGGGTCCGGTGGCCCGGAAGATTCGAAGTGCGTATGACGTCGGAAGGGGTATGGGTGCTGGATGTAGCCCACAACACGGCGGCCGCCGTCACCCTGGCGGAACTTCTTGAGGCTCTGCCCCTACCCCGGCCGATCGTCGTGGTTGTAGCGATTCTTGGAGACAAGCCGTGGCGGGAGATGCTCGATCCCCTTCTGTCGGCAAGCTCGGCCGGAGTGTTCACCGTGGCGCCTTCCTCGCCCATCGAACGCCGCTGGATTCCGCAAGCGGCCACGGACAAGGTGCGGGGTCATCGAGTCGAAGTGGAGACGGACTTCGAGCGAGCCCTGGCCCGCGGAAGGGAACTCGCCGGTACAGGAACGGTAGTCGTGACGGGCTCTGCCTTCACAGTGGGCGACGCCTCGACCATACTTGGATGAATGAGGGAGGAAAGTCATGCGATATGATCCGGAGGCCGTGCGTCCGATGCGCGAGGAGCTGGTGCGGCTCGGAGCCGAGGAGCTGCACACGACGGAGGACGTCGATCGGGTGATGGGGACGCGAGAGGGAACTACGCTGCTGATCGTCAATTCCATCTGTGGCTGCGCCGCGGCGAATGCGCGGCCCGCCGTCGCGATCTCCCGGTCCCACGATGTGCAGCCCGACCGGCTCGTCACCGTGTTCGCGGGTCAGGATCTCGAGGCCACCGAGCGAGCGCGGGAGTTCCTTCCCGGTTTCCGGCCCTCCAGCCCGTCGATGGCCCTGTTTCGTGCCGGTGAGCTCGTATTCATGCTCGAGCGACACCAGATCGAGGGGCGCGACGCCTACGAGATCGCTAGCGACTTGACCGCAGCCTATAGCCGTTTCTGCGGTTCCGAGGTCGTGTGACAGCAGGCCCGGTTTTCGGGCCTGGTATAATTGCCGGGATGGATTCTCGTCAGCGCTGTGCGGGCCCTGCCTGAGCGATCTGACAGGAATCCGCACGGAGCGCATGCCCTCAAGACCGGCACTTTCTGTTGCCGCGCGAGCGCGGCGCCGCATACATTGGCGGCTGCATGACCATGACGAGCCTGCCTGGATTCCGGGATTTCTACCCCGAGGACGTAGCTCTACGCAGTCACATCTTCGAGGTGTGGCGCGAGGTGGCGCGGCGCTACGGTTTCGTGGAGTACGACGGGCCTCCGCTCGAGGCGCTCGATCTGTATACGCGCAAGTCGGGGGAGGAGATCGTCGGGCAGCTGTATCGCTTCACGGACCAGGGGGGACGCGAGGTGGCGCTGCGCCCGGAGATGACCCCTACGTTCGCCCGGATGGTAGGGGCACGGGCCGCAGGCCTTCCGAAGCCGGTGAAGTGGTTCTCGATTCCGCAGCTCTACCGCTACGAACGGCCGCAGAAGGGGCGCCTTCGGGAGCACTTCCAGCTCAACCTGGACATCGTGGGTGAAACCTCCGTGGCGGCGGACGTCGAGGTCGTGGCGGCGGCCATCGACGTGCTGCGAGCGTTCGGGCTCGGTCCCGATGACTTCGAGGCGCGCTTTTCGGATCGGGACCTGATCGCGGACGTGATCGCCGCCCTCGGCATCCCGGACGACCGGATGTCCGAAGCTTTCACGACCCTCGACAAGACGGATCGGGAGACGGAGGACTGGGCCGTGGAGCGACTTCGCGAGCTCGGGGCATCCGCCGATGTTGCGCGTGATGTGCTGAACCTGGCCGACGCGGATCTGGATGCTCTGGCCCACCGTTTCGAAGGCCGGGACGGCGTGCGAGCCCGAGTGGAGCGACTGCGGGAGTTTCGGCGCCAGGTGGAGGCGGCGGGATTGGGAGAGTTCGTGCGGTTCGACGCCCGCCTGGTGAGAGGTCTGGCCTACTACACGGGACTCGTGTTCGAGCTCTGGGACAGGCAAGGTCGCTTCCGCGCGATCTGCGGTGGTGGGCGCTACGACGGGCTTCTCGCGGCGCTTGGCGGACCGGATCTGCCGGCGCTCGGCTTCGGGATGGGGGACGTCGTCCTCGCCGAGCTGCTGCGAGACCGGGGCCTGGTTCCGGAAACCGCGTCCGGCATCGACGATTTCGTCGTGTGCGTGACGCCGGGCCAACTTTCGGACGCTCTACGAATCGTTCACGGACTGCGTGCCGCTGGTCGGCGCGTGGGGTTCGATTACCGTGGGAGAGCCGTAGGTCGCCAATTCAAGGTGGCACACCAGGCGGGAGCCGCGCGGGCTGTCGTGGTCGGCCCCGAGGAGGTCGCTCGCGGCGAGGTCGTGGTGCGCATGATGGACACGGGAGACGAACGACGAGTCAGCATCGAGGCCCTGCTCGGACCCACCGGCTGAGAGAAGACACCGGCTTCCGTCCACGGATGACCGCAGGCGGCGCACAGATCAGGACACGAGAACCGAACCGGACGGCGACGCCCGGACGGGAGGCTACCGCGAAGATGGGGAACGGCACGAGACTCACGCCACAGTCGGAGGACTTCTCCGCCTGGTACAACGAAATCGTCCAGCAGGCGGAAATGGCCAGCCACTCCCCGGTACGCGGCTGCATGGTGATTCGACCGTACGGATACCGGATTTGGGAGCTCATGCAGGCGGGTCTGGACGGGATGTTCAAGGCGACAGGGCACGAGAACGCATACTTCCCGCTCTTCCTGCCGAAATCGGCGCTCGACCGCGAGGCGGAGCACGTCGAGGGGTTCGCTCCCGAGACGGCGATCGTGACGCACGCCGGCCGGGTGGAGCTGGACGAGCCGCTCGTCGTCAGGCCGACGTCGGAGGCCATCATCTGGCCCATCCTGCGAGACTGGATCCACTCCTACCGCGACCTTCCGGTGCTCCTCAACCAGTGGGTCAACGTCGTTCGCTGGGAGAAGCGCACGCGTCCGTTCCTGCGCACGACGGAGTTTCTGTGGCAGGAAGGACATACGGCGCACCAGAGCGAGGAGGAGGCCGAGGAGGAGACCCGCCGGATGCTCGGCGTGTATCGGACCTTCATGGAAGACTGGATGGCGATGCCGGTGATCACCGGCCTGAAGACGGATTCGGAGCGCTTCGCGGGGGCCATCCGGACGTACGCCCTCGAGGCCCTGATGAGGGACAACAAGGCGTTGCAGGCCGGGACGAGCCATAACCTGGGGCAGAACTTTGCCCGTGCTTTCGACGTTCGGTACCAGACCGAGGACGGGGAGCACGTGTACGTTTGGAGCACGTCCTGGGGCGTGTCCACGCGGCTCATTGGCGGGCTTATCATGGCCCACGGCGATGACGTGGGGCTCGTGCTTCCGCCGCGGCTCGCGCCGCACCAAGCCGTGATCGTCCCGATCTGGCGGAATGACGACCAACGCGGCACTGTTCTGGAAGCGGGGGAGCGCGTTCGGGCCGCGCTCGAGGAGGCCGGTATGCGGGTGCACCTGGATGGCAGAGAAGGGGTGAATCCGGGAGCCAAGTACTACGACTGGGAGCGCAAGGGGGTGCCCCTGCGGCTCGAGATCGGTCCGAGAGACGTGGAATCCGGAAGTGTAATGGCAGTACGCCGCCTGGCTCCGCTGAACGGAGAGCGCAAGGCGTCCTTGCCCCAGGAAGGCATCGATAGAGCGCTCCCGGAGATGCTCACGCAGATACAGAGCGAGCTCTGGGAGGCGGCGGAGGCCAGACGCGAGGCGGCGACCGTGCGAGGTGTTGAAGACTATGCCGAGTTCGGACGGCGCATGGAGACGGAGGGAGGCTTCGCGTTTACCGGGTGGTGTGGCACGGCCGAGTGCGAAACGCGGGTGAAGGACGAGACGAAGTCAACGATCCGCGTGATCCCGGACCCCGAATACAGATCACCCGCAGCTCCCGGGCGGTGCCTGTGCGGACAGCCTTCGGTGGCCGAGGTGGTGCGGGCCCGGGCGTATTGAGAGCTTCCCGAAGCACGGGAAGGAGCGTGTCGTGGCGGACCTGCACGATCTGGTAGAGTTTCTGGACGGGTTCCTGCGCGTGCAAGAGGTCCCCGACTACGCAGGCGCCTGGAACGGCCTTCAGGTCGACTGCCGGTCGCCCGTAGACACGGTGTGCGCGGCCACCGACGCGTGCCAGGCGACGATCGACGCCGCAGCCGCCGCAGGAGCCCAGCTCCTCATCGTGCATCACGGCCTGTTCTGGGGTGAACCGCTTCCTGTGACGGGCCGCGCCTACCGGCGACTGAAGGCGCTTCTCGAGGCGGACCTGGCCGTGTACAGCGCTCACCTGCCTCTCGACATCCACCCCGATGTCGGGAACAACGTGCTGCTGGCAGACGCGCTCGGTCTCACCGTGGAAGGACGATTCGGGAACTGGCGCGACCTGGACGGTCTGGGCGTATGGGCCGCAGTCGATGTGTCGCTGAAGGACCTGGCGGACCGATTGGCTGAGGCATGTGGCGAGACGCCCAGGGTGATTGGCGGTGGCCCGCCGCACGTCCGCCGCGTCGGAATCGTCACGGGCGGTGCCGGCTCCATGATTCCGCAGGCACACGCCGAGGGACTGGACACGTTCATAACGGGTGAAGGGTCTCATCACACGTTCCACGAGGCAATGGAGCTCGGACTGAACGTCTTGTACGCCGGGCACTACGCCACGGAGACGGCAGGCATCCGAGCCCTTGGTGAGTTGCTCGGCGAGCGCTACGGGCTGGACTTCCGCTTCATCGATCATCCGACAGGTCTGTGACAGGGTCGAAGCTGTACGACCGGCTGGCCCGGGCCGTCGCTCCTGAGGGCCGATACGAAGTCCTCTCCGAGCTCGGCCGCGGTGGGATGGCAACGGTGTTCCGGGCTCGGGACGTGCGACACGATCGTGACGTAGCCATCAAGGTCCTCCTGCCGGAGCTTGCCGCCTCCCTGGAGGCCCGGCGCTTCCTGCGCGAGATCGAGATCGCGGCGGGGCTCGTGCACCCTCACATCCTGCCTCTGTACGATTCGGCCGAGGTGGAAGGTCTCCTGTTCCATGTGACGCCGTGCGTGGAGGGCGAGACGCTGCGCGAGCGTCTGCAGCGGGAGCGCCACCTTCCGATCGAGGACGCCGTGCGCATCGCGACCGAGATCGCGGACGCCCTGGACTTCGCGCACTCGCAAGGCGTGATTCACCGCGACGTAAAGCCGGAGAACATCCTGCTGTCGCGGCGACACGCTCTGATCATGGATTTCGGGGTGGCTCGGGCGATCTCGCTCGGAGGCGGCGAACGTCTCACCGAGACCGGAATGGCCGTGGGTACGCCGGTGTACATGAGTCCGGAGCAGGCCCGGGGCGAAGAGGAGCTCGACGGTCGCAGCGATGTGTACTCACTGGCCTGTTGTACGTACGAAATGCTGGCCGGTGAACCGCCCCTGTCCGGTCGCACGCCCCAGATCGTCATGTCCCGGCGTCAGGTCGAAACGCCCACGTCGCTTCGGATCCTCCGGGAGACGGTTCCGGAGATCCTGGACGCGGCCGTCCTGAAGGCACTGGCCCGACTGCCGGCCGACCGGTACGCTGCGGCCCGGCAGTATGCCGAAGCGATCCAGGCAGGGCTTGCCTCCCTATCCGGTGCCCATGGCACGGTGAGCACACCCGCCATCATGGCTGCGGCGGACACGGCGAGCGAGTCGGGCGTCCGTGCGAAGTCGGCCAATGAACCGGTGGGCGGACGTCCTTCCTTCCTGCAGGAGCTCAAGCGGCGCAAGGTCTACAACGTCGGAGCCGTCTACGCCGCCGTGGCCGTCGCCATTTCGGGACTAGCCGCGGATGCCCTGGATGACTTCGGTCTCGAGGCGATGGAGAGGTGGGTCCATCTGGGCCTTTTCGTCGGCCTTCCGGTGGCCCTTTTCATGGCATGGACCTTCGAAGTGACGCGAGAGGGGGTTCGCAGAACGGGCACCTTCGCGGCGGTCGACCCGGCGTCGCGCCGCTGGCCGCTGGTCAGCCGCCGTGCGCTGATCGCCGCGGTGTTGATCCTGGCTCTGTACGGTGCCTGGGAGCTGGTGCGCGGTCTCACCGGAGGCGGTTGATCAGCAAGCGTTCAGAACACCGAGAACTTGAGGTCCTTGAGGTACTTCTCGGGCTGTTCGCGCAGATCTCGCGTGAGAAGAGCGATCTCTTCGGACGCCACCTGAATGTTCTCCGTGGCTGCCGTCAAGCGGTCGTATAGCCCCGGATCGTTCACGATGCGCCCCAGAGTTCCTTCTCCCCGGTCGACCTTCTCGAGGATCGACGCGAGAGACCGACTGCTCGCGCCCAGATCATCGCTCGCTACCGCGAGCCGACCCGTGAGCGAATCGATATTGGCCACCGTCCGGTCGATCTCCGGTCCGGACGTGGCTTCGGCCAGCTCCTGCGCGGCTCGGTCGAGCGCCTCGATCAGACTCTCGAGGGCCGTGGCCTCGCGCTCGAGCAGGATCCGGAGGTGCTCCGTCCCCGCGGCCAGCGAACCCGCGGTCGCGTGCATGTCGGAGATCAGTGTGTCCGACAGCAGCTTCCGGCTCTGAGCCAGCAGATCCCCGGCCTTCGTTCCGAGAGCGCCGGCGAGATCCTGCAATCCCGCGGCAGCGGCGGCCTGGATGGTATCGCCGACGGTCAGGACCTCGGAGGCGGCTCCGGGCTCGAGGGCCACCACCATCGTACCCAGGAAGCCCGAGGTCCGGATCTCGCCCCTCGTGTCGCGGGGGATGCTCCCGTCGAACGTGATGATGAGCTCGAGAACCACAGCATCCTGCTGCAGTTGGACGCGTGTAACCTCGCCGACATCCACTCCGAGCAGCGAGACTCTGGTGCCCTCGGTCACGGCCGCGGCTTCTGGCGCCACGGCATACACGGTGAGCCGGTCGCCGCCGGGCCTCGCACCGCTGATCCAACCGATTCCGAGGACGAGGGCGATGAAGGAAAGGAGCAGCAAGGCGCCTACCTGCAGCTCGGTACGGTATTGATTTCGCAAGCCCGGGTCTCTCATGCGTCGACCGCCTGAGGTGGAAGTTTGGGATGGAGGAAGTCCCGGACGATATGGTCGGGCGATTCGCGCAGCTCGGTGGGCGAGCCCTGGGCCTGCACCTTGCCGTCCGACAGGAGGACGATCCGGTCCCCCAGATAAAAGGCCGACTCGATATCGTGCGTCACGATCACGCTGGTGGCTCCGATCTCGCCCTGCAGCCTGGCGATGAGCCTGTTGATGACGTTGGCGTTTACAGGATCCAGTCCCGTCGTCGGCTCGTCGTACAGAATGTACTTCTGGCGCCCCACGATGGCCCGGGCGATCGCGACCCGTTTCTGCATGCCCCCGGAGAGCTCCGAGGGCAGCAGCGGGAGAACCTCGGGGCCCAGGTTCACGTGCTCGATCGCTTCCCGCACCCGCGGATCGACGTGAGCGTGGTAGCGGCGGCACTCATCCGGGGGCAGCCCGAGCTGTATGTTCTGTCCGGTGGTCAACGAGTCGAACAGCGCCGCGTTCTGGAAGACATAGCTGATGCGGGATCGTATCTCCCGGATCTCCCTTCCGTTTGCCCGCGGCACGGACATTCCCTCAACGAGGATTTCTCCTTCGTCGGGGTCGAACAGACCCACGATGTGCTTCAGGAGCACGCTCTTCCCGGTGCCCGAGGGACCCATGATCACCATGCTCGTGCGCTCCGGGATGTCCAGGTCCACTCCGTCCAGGACCCACTTGCCGTTCAGCTCCTTGCGAAGGCCCCGGATCTCGATCATTGCACGGCCTTGTAAAGCGGAGCCAATACGACGTCCAGGACCATGAGGGCGACGATGATCGCGACGACCGTGTTCCGCGCCGTCCTTCCGACCCCCGCCGCGCCGCCCTCGGCCTGCAGGCCGGAGTAGCATCCGATGAACGTGATCGTGATTCCGAAGAAGAGTCCCTTCAGGAGAGAGAAGATCAGCGCCGCCGAGTGGTAGTACGTTTGCACACCGTACACATACTCGTGGGTCGTCATGGGCAGCATCGTGATCGCCGTCAGCCATCCACTCCAGATCCCGACGATGTTCGCGAGGATCACGATTGGAATCATCATGACGGCGCCCGCCACGACGCGCGGAGCAATCAGCTCCTCCACCGGGTCCCGCCCCAGCGTGCGGAGAGCGTCCAGTTGATCCGTGACCTTCATGGTGCCGAGCTCCGCTCCGATCCCGGCTCCGACGCGTCCGGCCATGATGATCGCCGACAGGAGTGGCGCCAGCTCCGTGAGCATGCCCGCAGCCACCGCGTTTCCGACGATCCACATGGGCAGCTCGGTGAACTGGTACCCGCTCTGCTGGGCCAGGATGGAGCCGCTCAGTGCGGCCACCAGAAGTACGAGCGGTAAACTGTCCACGCCGATCGCCTTGGCCTGGCGGAACGTCTCCCGGATGTGGTCACGCGGGTGAAGGAGCGCGAGCATCGTCGCTCCCCACAGAACCCCGGCGCGTCCCAGGTGCCGCGTAGCGCTCAGGCCGAACTGGCCCAGAGTACGCAGGCCGCGTACGGGTAGCGCCTCGCCCGGCGCCGGAATGACGCCGGACTGCGGAGGCGACTCCGGGGTCATTCCGCCCGCTGCCTTTCGGGGGACGGCGAACGCGCCGAAGCGGCAGTGTCGCCCGGCGCGCGGGGCGGCAATCGAGCGGGTAGCTCGCGCGGACGATCAGACGGCTCACCGGTTAAGGACCTCCGCAGCGGCGACTCGAGCCGCCTCCGTCTGACCGAATCGCGCGCGATCGGACTCGGTGCGGTGCGGGAGGAGTCGGCTTTGCTCACGGCGTCCAACGCGTTCTCCCCCAGCTTCCCATCGGCCTCCGATCGAGCTTCGGTCCGCCGGTCGAACTCCGCGGACCGTGTCGAGTCGTAGGCCGACGTGATCTGTTGCCAAAGACGCTCCATGCGAGCTGCGTCGGGGCCCGCGCTCTCCGCGAAATGCATGATTTCGTCCGCCGTGACTCCGTACCGCATGAGGACTTCGGCCCGCGCCGAGTCGGTCTCTTCCTCGGGCACGGATCCGGGTCGGCCGCGGCTGACATCGGAATCGAGAAGCAGCAGATCCACCATGACTTCGACGTACGTCGCCTCGGTCACCGGACCATCGTCCGGTTGCATCTCCACTTCCTCCGGCGCGCAGCCGACGAGGGCGAGAGCCAGAAGGACCGCACGACCCGGAGTTCGTCTCGCGTCGCTTCTCATGGGATGCCAATCTTCCACCCGGACCCTCGTCCGGCCAGACCGACACCTGCGGCGTCCGCTGATTGATGAGCCTTCCGGCCGGCGCTAGCTTCGCCCTAGGCCACGTGCACGGCGCCCGGCCGGGCGCCGGCTTCGGCCACAGCCGGCCTTCGGGGCCGTATCCGAGGAGGAGAGGACGCCGATGCGCAGGACGGTGCCACTGACGACGGCCTTCGTGCTGGCCGCGACCCTTCCCGCGCGAGCCCAGGCCCCCCCGTCGCCGGCGGAGTATCTGGGCCACGGAATCGGCGCGAGCTTCACGGATGCGGCTCGGGCGGTCTCGTACTGTGAAGCTCTGGCCGGAGCTTCGCCCCGGGTGCGGCTCGTTCGTTACGGCGAGACGGTCGAGGGACGGGATCTGGTGCTGCTCGTCATCGCCCCGGAACGCGTCCACGGGCGTCTGGAAGAAATCCTGGCGACGAACGCTCGCCTTGCGGACCCGGCTCTCCCGCCCGCCGCGGCTTCAGACATCGCGCGGGGGAATCCGGCCGTCGCATGGCTGTCCTACGGCATCCACGGCAACGAGAGCGCGTCGACGGAAGCCGCATTGTGGACGGCATGGGATCTCGCGACGGATGCTCCGGAGGCGAGGGGCGTCCTGGATTCCGTCATCGTCGTGATCGACCCCGTGGCCAATCCGGACGGACGCGACCGCTACGTGCAATGGTATCGCGGAACGCGCGGGCGCTACCCCAACCCCGACCCCGGTAGCCGTGAGCACCGGCCTCCCTGGCCGTCGGGGCGATACAACCACTACCTGTTCGACCTCAACCGGGACTGGATGTGGGCCACCCAGGAGGAGACCCGGGCGCGTCTGCGGCAATGGGGACGGTGGACTCCGCAGGTCCACGTGGATTTTCACGAGATGAGCTTCGAGAGCACTTACTTCTTCTTCCCTGCGGCGGAACCTGTAAACCCCCTGCTCCCGGACTACACGATGCGTTGGGCGGAGTACTACGGACGGGCCAACGCCGCGGAGTTCGATCGCCGTCGCTGGCTCTATTACACGGGCGAGAGGTTCGACCTGTTCTATCCCGGGTACGGTGACAGCTGGCCCAGTCTGGTCGGCGCGATCGGGATGACGTACG
Source organism: Gemmatimonadota bacterium (assembly GCA_039584815.1). Lineage (GTDB taxonomy): Bacteria > Gemmatimonadota > Gemmatimonadetes > Palauibacterales > Palauibacteraceae > Benthicola. The sequence goes on along the minus strand of JBDGXC010000022.1, from coordinate 43,984 downwards.
AGCAAGCGGGCGGTGGGGGCGCCGGCCTGTCCGTGCGCCGATCCGATGGGACGCTGCTTACGCTCGAGCAGAGAGCCACCCGGCACCGGGTGGCCGGTCTGACCACGCTGCGGGCTACGGCGGCGCGCAAGACGCAGTTGCTTACCGAATTCGCCGCGTTCCACCGTGGCCAGGGCGAAGAGGGAGACGTCCTGCTGGTGCCGGGACCGGAGCCGGACGCCGCCACAGCGCTGATCGCGGTGTTGCAGGTGCAGGGCATCCGAGCGGATCGGGCCTCGCGGCCGTTCCGCGCGACGGCGAGGCCCCACCCGGGGTTCGCCGAGCGTCAGGAGTTCCCGATCGGCACTCTCCGTGTGACCGGTCGTCAGAGCCGCTGGAGACTCGCCCGGACGCTGCTCCAGCCCGAAACGGAGCTCGGCGAGTCGGTCAGCGAAACGTACGACATCACCGCATGGTCCCTGCCGTATGGATTTGGAGTGGAGGCCCACACGGCGTCAGGCGTCGAAGGCGGTGGTTTCGAGGCCATCCCGGTGGTGCGGGAGGCGGTAGATGAGGAGATTCCGCGCGAAGCTTATGGTTGGCTGGTGGCCCCATCATTCGAGACGGCCGGCCCTCTGTTTCGCTATCTGGAGAAGGGAGGGCGTGCGCTGGCCCTGCGTGCGAGCTTCGAGCAGGCCGGAACGAAGTGGCCGGCAGGAACGGTGTTCATTCCCTGGGCCCCGGATGCTCCCGATGAACTCTCCGCGGCGGGATTAGGATCACTCGTTCGACCCGTCGATTCGGGGCGCACGGCGTCGGGACGCGATCTGGGCACGGGGGCCTCGCTCATCCCTACGGCCGCCCGCATCGGCGTCCTGTCTGGCGAAGGTATCCGGGCCACCAGCTTCGGCTCGATCTGGCATCTTCTCGATGTGCAGGCCGGGATTCCGTTCGACGCCCTCGAGGCCTCGTCTCTGAGCCCAATGTTGCTCACGTCACGGGACGTGCTCGTTCTGCCGGCCGGGTCCCCGGAGCGTGCCCTCGGCGATGGCGCCGACGCGCTCGTGCAGTGGGTGCGGAACGGGGGCACGCTCGTCACGCTGGGATCCTCGACGCGCTGGGCGGCAGGCGCCGTGGCGGATGTGGAGGTCCGTTCGTCCGACGGGGACGACGTGACACCCGCCGACCAGCGACGACTCGGACTCCGCACGCTCGAGGAGCGCCGGAGCGACGCGTGGGACGACTCGGTTACCGGGATCATCCTGCCGCTGGTCGTGGACGCGGAGCACCCGCTGGCCTGGGGAGCCGGTCGGGGCAACGAAGCCGGCGCGCTATTCGCGTTCCATCGGGAAGACCTCGTCCTCGAGCCCGACGCGGGCTTCGAGACCGTCGCCTCGTTTGGAGCGGGGCTGGCCGCCGTGAGTGGGGCCGTGAGCGCCCGGAAGCTGGCGGCGATCGCGGAGTCTTCCTGGCTTGCTGTCGCTAAGGTAGGAAGAGGTAAAGTGATTATGTTCACGGACGATCCACTATTTCGTCTCATGTGGCGCTCGAACTACGTGATGTTCACGAACGCCCTGCTGTACGGTCCACGCATCCGTTAGGACCTGCCGGAACGGCAGAATCGCGCCGGGTCGGCGGGGCGGGGCGCCGGGATGGCGGATCTGGAGCCCGTTTGCGCCCGGTTTTCGAGCACGTCTCTTGCCCCTCTCGCGATCGAAGCAGGATTGAGGAATGGAGAATCCACGCATTGCTCGAGGAGAGGCGGTGTCATGATGAACGAGGAAATGGAAGACGAAGTCGGACGGGCGGAGGAAGACGCGACGCGGGATACGGGTTCTGCCTGGTCGGCGCCGTTCACGGAGTTTCAGGACATGATGGACGACGTGCTGGACGGCTTCCGGAGTCTGGCTCCAGGGGCACATGCCCGCCACCCGAGATTGGAACTGGCCGAAACCGCCGACGCGTACCTCGTGTGGCTTGATCTCCCTGGAGTGGCGCAGGAAGATCTGGAAGTGTCTGCCCGGGCAGACGAGTTGACGGTGGTCGGGCAGCGACGCCGACCCGAGATCCCGGAGGACGCGCAGGTCCGCCGAAGCGAGCGCGTGTACGGGCGCTTTCGAAGGGTCGTTCGGTTGCCGGCCTACGTGGATGCGAGCGGGGTTCGAGCGCGTCTGGAGGCGGGGGTACTGCAGGTAACGGTGCCGCGCCGGGTCGAATCCGAGGGCCATCGGGTCGACGTGGAAACGGACTGACGTCGCCCGGCCTACCGGCAAGGCGGCGGGTGGAGACGGCGACCGGGACGATGTCCGAGCGTATGGAAGAACTCACATGATACCGGCCGACAGACTGACCGTACGGGCGGCGCGCGCCCTGCAGGCTGCCTCCGCCCTGGCGCGACGTGGTGGCAATCCCGCCGTAGAGGACCTGCACCTGCTGGCCACCCTTCTCGACGAGGAAGAGGGGGTCATCGAGCCGGTGCTCCGGAAGATGGGAGCAGACCCGGTTCGCGTGGCCGGGATGGTGGCGGCCGCGATCGCCCGCCTGCCGCGCCAGTCGGAGGCGGCTCCGGCGGCGAGTCGAGAGCTGACGCGGGTCCTGGACGACGCCGACGCCGAGGCTCGTCGCATGGGTGACCTGTACGTATCCACGGAACACCTGCTGATCTCCCTCGCAGGCAAGCGAGCGAGCAGCACCCGGGGCATTCTGGCCGAATCCGGAGCGCCCCAGGAGGTGCTCCGGGAGGCCATCGCCGAGGTTCGGGGGCCTCATCAGGTCACCGACCAGGAGGCAGAGGGCAAGTACCGCGCTCTGGAAAGATTCGGCGTCGACCTCACGGACAGGGCACGATCCGGCGAGCTCGACCCGGTGATCGGCCGCGATGCCGTGATTCGCCGCGTGATGCAGGTGCTGTCGCGCAGGACCAAGAACAACCCGGTGCTGATCGGCGAGCCCGGTGTCGGTAAGACGGCCATTGCCGAGGGCCTGGCGCAGCGCGTGGTGGCCGGGGATGTGCCCGAAAGCCTGCGGGACAAGCGCTTGATCCAGCTCGATGTCGCTGCGATGCTCGCCGGGGCGAAGTATCGGGGGGAGTTCGAGGAGCGTCTGAAATCGGCCCTCAAGGAGATCACCGAGGCCAGGGGGAAGTACATCCTCTTCCTCGACGAGTTGCATACCATCGTGGGCGCGGGAGCTGCCGAGGGCGCGGTGGATGCGGGCAACATGCTGAAGCCGGCGCTGGCGCGGGGCGAACTGCGCATGGTGGGCGCCACCACCCTTGACGAGTACCGCAAGCACATCGAGAAGGATGCGGCGCTGGAGCGACGATTCCAACCGGTGCTCGTGGGCGAGCCCACCCTGACCGAGACAATCGGAATCCTCCGGGGCCTGAAGGAGAAGTACGAGGTACACCACGGCGTGCGTATCACGGATCCGGCCCTGGTGGCGGCGGCCCGCCTGTCCAACCGCTACATCGGTGACCGGTTTCTGCCCGATAAGGCCATCGACCTGATGGACGAGGCGGGCTCCAGACTGCGGATCGAGATCGATTCCATGCCGGAGGAGATCGACGTGCTGCAGCGTCGCGTGACGCAACTTGAGATCGAGCGCGCGGCCTTGCGTGATGAGCAGGATCCGCGCAGCGCGGAGCGTCGGCGTGATCTGGAGACTGAGCTCGCGGAGACCAGGGAGCGTTTGGCCGGCCTGAAGGCTCGCTGGATGCTGGAGAAGGAATCGATCGAGCGGGTTCGGGAGACCAAGCGGCAGCTGGAAGAAGCGGCCCTGGCAGCGGAGCAGGCCACTCGCGCGGGAGATCTGGAGCGCGCCGCCGAGATTTCGTACGGGGACGTGCCGAGGCTCAAGGCCGAGCTCGCGGCGGCGGAGGGGGAGCTCACGCGGAGGCAGGAGGAGGACAGCTTCCTCAAGGAAGAGGTGGGCGCCGAGGACATCGCGGAGGTGGTGGCCTCGTGGACCGGCATTCCCGTGTCCCGGATGATGGAGGACGAACAGGGGCGGCTGGCACGTCTCGAAGACCACCTTCACGACCGCGTCGTGAACCAGAACGAGGCGATTACCGCCGTTTCGAACGCGGTGCGTCGGAGTCGCGCCGGTCTGCAGGATCCGGATCGCCCCGTCGGCAGCTTCATCTTCCTCGGACCCACCGGCGTGGGAAAGACAGAGACAGCCCGGGCGCTGGCCGATTTCCTGTTCGACGATGAGGACGCGATGGTTCGCCTCGACATGTCGGAATACATGGAGCGCCACGCGGTCTCACGGTTGATCGGGGCGCCGCCGGGCTACATCGGGTACGATGAGGGAGGCCAGCTCACCGAGGCCGTACGCCGCCGGCCCTATGCCGTCGTGTTGTTCGACGAGATCGAGAAGGCCCACCCGGAGGTGTTCAACGTCCTGCTGCAGATCCTGGACGATGGACGGCTCACCGACGGCCACGGGCGCACGGTCGACTTCCGGAACGCCGTCCTGATCATGACGAGCAACATCGGCAGTCCACGAATCCTCGAGCACGCCGGCGAGGACTGGTCGGCGGTGGAGCGCGAGATGCGGGACATGCTCATGCGGAGCTTCCGGCCGGAGTTCCTGAACCGGATCGACGAGATCCTCGTGTTCCGCCCCCTGGGGCGCGAAGAGCTGGAAAAGGTCGTCGAGCTGCAGGTCGAGCGGCTATCGGGGCTGATGCAGGAGCGGCAGGTCGACCTGAGGGTCACGCCCGCAGCACGACGCCGAATCGCGGAGGTGGGGTACGATCCGGCCTTTGGCGCGCGACCGATCAAGCGGGCGATTCAGCGGCTCATCTCGGATCCTCTCGCCATGGCGTTCCTCGACGGTCGTTTTCACGATGGCGACATCGTGCTGGTCGACGCGGCGGAGGAACAGGAGGTGCTCGAATTCCGCCGCCTCGATGCGGCCGACTGACGGCGGATACCCGGCCCTGGAGAACGACGCGTATTGACGCTCCTCCACGCCGGCACAGATTGCGCGTACTGGCGTCATGATTCTTTCGAAGCAGGAGAATGCCTTGGCTCGTTCCGAACGGATCCGCCGGAGGCCTCGCACGGCCGCCTCGCTGGCCGCGCTCGTGTCGGCAGCAGCGCTCGCCGGCTGCGCGTCCGGAAGAGTTCCGAGCGACGGCGCCATGTATGGTGCTGCCACGTCGGAGATGGCGGTACGGGGCTTCCTTGACGGAGCGAACACGGACGACTACGGGCGCATGGCGGACCTGTTCGGCACAGCGGACGGACCCGCCGTGGCGCGGTTCGGAGAGACGGATATTGAGCAGCGGATGATCTTTCTCGCCGGATTGCTCAAGCACCAAGCCTTCGAGCTGCAGCAGGCGAACCTGGCGCAGGCAGGGCCCGGCAGAATCCGCTGGGAGGCCCGGATGGAGGGGACGCGAAAGGGGTCCGTTCTCGTGCCCGTGATCACCGTACCGGATGGCGGGGGCCGGTGGTTCGTCGAACGACTCAACGTGGATGCGCTGGTCGCGCGGCCGATGCCCTGACGCACCGTCAGTGCTCCGACAGCTCCACCAGCACGCCGTCCATGTCGCGAGGGTGCAGAAAGGCGACCGCATGTCCCCCGGAACCGCGCCTCACTCCGGGGGGAATGGGAGTGATCCCCGTGCCCGCCAACCTGTCGAGGGTGGCCTCGAGGTCTGTCACCGAGAAGCAGATGTGATGCAGACCGGGGCCTCGCTTGTGAAGAAACCCGGCGACCGGAGAGTCAGGGTCGGTTGGCTCCAGGAGCTCCACCCGGCCGGGGCCTCGTCCGAAGAACGCCACCTCGACCCCCTCGGAGGGAACAGATTCGCGCCCAACAGGGTTCACTCCCAGCAAGTCGCGGTAAACGGGGACCGCGGACTCGAGGGAATTGACCGCGATTCCGATGTGATCGATCTTAATCATTCCGGTCCCCGGAGAAGGGCGTTGGTGGTCCCGCGTATCGGTTCCGTGGGACGTCGGACTGGAGAAAATCTAGAAGTGATTCTCAGGCTTCACCACTGGAACGAGGAAATGCAGTGTCAGCAACAGAGCTCGTCACGCTTACGGACGAGAATTTCGGGCAGGAGATTGAGTCGAGCGAGGGACTCGCCATGGTGGACTTCTGGGCTGAATGGTGCGGTCCGTGTCGACTTGTGGGTCCGTTGGTCGAAGAACTGGCAACCGAGTATGCGGGCAAGGTAAAGGTCGGGAAGCTGGACGTGGACGCGAACCGGCTTACGTCGCAGCGGTATGGGATCCGGTCGATCCCCAGCGTGCTGTACTTCAAGGACGGAGAGCTGGTGGATCAGGTGATCGGTGCGGTTCCGAAATCGCATTTGGAAAGCAAGATACAGCAGTACGCCTGACGTTTTGGTTTAAGTACGGACACTCGATGGCGGCGCCCTCCATCCGCATCGCGGTGGAGGGCGCCCACGTGTGATGGAGCACGGAAAGCTCTTCGTCGTCAGCACACCGATCGGCAATCTCGCCGATCTCTCGCCACGGGCTCTCGCGACCCTCGAGGCCGCGTCCGTCGTGTACGCCGAGGACACGCGCCGCACGGGCAAGCTGGCACGCCACTTCGGGATCGGTGCTCCCCTGCGTTCCCTGCACGAGCACAACGAAGCGCGCCGCGTGGAAGAGGTCGTGGAGCGTCTGTCCGCGGGGCAGGACTGCGCGCTCGTGTCGGACGCGGGGACTCCCGTGGTGTCGGACCCCGGCGTCCGGCTGGTGGCGGCGGTTGCTGCTGCGGGGTTCCGCGTGGAGAGCGTCCCCGGACCCTCGGCCGTCACGGCATCGCTCGCGGTGTCGGGACTCTCCGGAGGGCGGTTCCTCTTCCTGGGCTTCGCTCCGCGAAGCGGTCGCGGAAGGGACCTCTGGATGCAGGAGGCGCTTCGGTCTCCGCATACAGTGGTCGCGTTCGAAGCGCCGACCCGGCTCAGCGCGTTGCTCAGGGAATGGGTCGAGGGTGGGGCGGCCGAGAGGCACTGCGTCGTATGTCGCGAGCTCACCAAGCTGTACGAGGAGACCGTGCGCGGAACGGTGGCCTCCCTGGCGGACTACTACTCTGAAGGAGGCGTGCGCGGCGAGGTCACCCTCGTGCTCGAGGCGGCCGATGTCTCGGCACCCCCGGAGGGAATGGACTCGCACGAAGCGGCGCGTCTGGCGGAGACGCTGGCGCAACAGGGCAGTCCGACGCGCGACATCGCTCGTCGATTGAGGCGGGAATACGGCATGACTCGCAATCAGGCGTACGAAGTGGCTCTTCGGGCGGCGGACCGGGCGTGACGCCGGGCCAGGCCGCCGCCGAGCTCGCGCGGGTCACCGCCACGGTTCGCCAGTTGGCCCGAGGCAAAGTGGTGTGTCTTGTCGTGCTTTGGCTTGCCGCGCTGATCGGACTCCTCGGGATCGCAGTGTGGATGTCTCGCCCCCCGTGGTTTGCTCCCGGATCTGCTGTTCCGATGCTGCTCCTGGTGATGGGGATCGGCACGGCCGTCACGGCCGGCGTGACGATCGGACGCACACTGCGGAACCATAGGCTGTCATCGGCGGCACGCGAGATCGAAACTGCAGCGCACCTGGGAAGCGGAGAACTGATCGGTGCCCTGGAGCTCGGGGATTCACCGCGCGGGTCGTCGACGCTCGCCACCCTGCAGCGCACCCGGGTCTCCGCTGCGCTGGCTTACAGGGACGTGGCAGGGCTGCTTCCGGTCTCCTGGAAGAGGTTGCGGACCGCACGGCGCAGGGCCGTCGAGGTGACTGCAGCGGCCGTCGTCGCCGTCGGCATGGGGCTCGCCTCGCACCCTTCGCGCGGCATCGAGGTGGCGGCCCTGGCACGTCCGTGGGGGATCACGTTTCCGCCACCTCCTCCACCGCTGCAGCTCGAGCTCGCCGAATCTCGTGCGGTGCGCGGCGAGCGCCTGCCCGTACGGATTCAAGCCGTCGGTCGACGGTTCGTGATCCTCGCTTCGCGCGTGCCGGGGGAAGCTGTGCGCCGCCAGACGCTCGCCGTCACGGACGGCGAGGCGTCGGGCCTGACAGGACCGGTGGAAGCACCCACGCGGTTCTGGGCGGAAGACGACCGGGGAGAGGCGACGGACACCATGGCGGTGGTGCCCCTGGACCCGCTGATGCTCACGGACGCCGAGCTGCGCCTCTCGTATCCAGACTACCTGGACCGTCCGGACGAAGCGCTGGCGGGTGTACCGACGTCGCTCACGTTGCCGGAAGGGACCTCGGTGGGGGTGCGTGGGCGTGCGAATCACCCGGTGCGACGGGCTGCCTTGCTGATCGAGCGATCCGCATCGGTCGATACCGTCGATCTGCGCGTTCGCGGCGTGATGATGGAAGGGGAGCTGGCGACGTCCCGGGATGCAACGATTCGCTGGATTCTCCGGCCCACCGGCTCGGTTCCCGGAATTCGCCCTCCGTCGCCCATCGATCTCACGGTGGTGCCGGATGCGGGCCCGGCGATCTCGATCGTGTATCCCGGAGAAGACTGGACGGTGGGAATGGACGGGTCCCTCCCGCTGGTCATAGAGGCGAGCGACGACCATCACCTCGAGGACGTCCGGCTGTTCTGGTGGCGCGAGTCTTCGGCCGGGGTTCGGGACGCCACGTCGATGCTGCGATTGGACGAGGGTCGGCGGAAGCGCCTCCTCGTCGTGCAGCCGTCCCTCGATGGGGCGATCGGCGGGCTCTTGCCGGGAGACCAGCTGGTCTATTTCGCTGCGGCGCGTGACGCGAATCCGTCCACCGGTCCTGCCGTATCGGACACGTTTCGGGTTCGGATCGCCACGCTGACGGAGATGCGATCGGACGTGGCTACCAGATCCGAGACCCTGGCGGAGACTGCACGAGGTGTCGAAGCGAACGCCGAGGATCTGGCGACTGAGGCTCGGGCTGCCGAGCGACGGATGGGCAGGCCCGAGGCCGACCCATCGGCTGGCGGAGATGGAATGGCCGGACGGACGGACTTCGGCGCGACGGAGGCGGGACGCGAGCTTCTGAGCGAGGCGCAGGAAATGGAGGCGAGCCTCGAGGCTCAAGCCGCCGAGCTCGGAGCACTGCGGCGGGAGCTCGAGAGTTCCGGATTGAGTGATCCGGACCTCCGGGACCAGCTCGCACGGCTCGAGAGTCTGCTACAGGAGGCCCTCGAAGCGGGACTGAAAGACCGCATCCGAGCCCTCGACGAAGCCCTGGAGAGTCTGTCTCGCGACGATTTGCAGCGGGCCGTGAGCGAGCTCTCGCGGGACTCCGACTCGCTCCAGGACCGCATCGGACGTGCTCTCGAGCTGATGGAGCGCGTGGCGGTGGAGCAGTCCTTGAAGAGCGCGCATGAGCGGACGAGGGATCTCGCCGACCGTCAGGAACGACTGGCCGGGGAGGAGCCAGGAGGCGAGGGATGGTCGGCAGCCGAGGAGGAGCTGGCGGCGCAGGCGGCCGATCTGGAATCTCTGAGCGAGGATCTGTCCGAGCGATTGGCGTCCGAAGACTCCCATGGAGCGACCCGCGACGTGGGCGAGGCCGCAAGGAGCCTGGGCGAAGCGGCGACCGCTCTGCGCGAAGCGTCGAGGAGATCCGGGTCGGCGGCGACGGGAGAGGCCGCCTCACGGAGCGCCGAGCAGGCCGCGGCGAACCTGCGGGAAGCGGAGGAAAGCCTGGCGGCCGCCAGCGAATCACTGGCGCGCGATTGGCGGGCCGAGGCCGTTGCCGCCGTGGAGCGGGCGACGACGGAATCCCTGGACCTGGCCCGTGAGCAGACGAGGCTCGTGGAGCGCCTACGGTCGGGTGAGGCGCCGGCGGATCTCGCCGGGCAGCAGGCGGCCGTGCGAGAGGGGTTGGACAACGTCTCGCAGGACCTCGCGGAAGCAGGGAAGAAGACGGCGTTGCTCGACCGGCGGTCCGGCAGCGCGGTGGCTCGGGCAGGGGCCCGGATGGACGAGCTGAGCGAGAGTCTGACGACGGGAGCCGTGCGTCGGGCCGAGGCGATCCGTCAGGGTGAAGCGGCAGTGGAGGCCCTGGGAGACCTGGCGAGCTCCCTGGCGGCGAGCCGTCAGGCGATGGCCGAAGCAGACTCCGGGACCGGAACGGAAGAGGCGCTGGAGCGGCTCGCGCGAATGGGTCGGCAGCAGCTCGCTCTCAACGGCGAGACCGGGGAGCTCTTCCTGCGGTTGCAGGAAGGTCGGGAGATGAGTGGCTCGCTTCAGGAGCTGGCGGAGCGGCAGGCCGCGCTGGCTCGGGAGCTGGAGATGCTGTCGCGGGAATCGATCTCGCGCGAGCTCGGGGCACGACCGGAGGAACTTGCCGGGGAGGCCGAGGATGTGGCGCGTCGCCTGGCCGCTGATCAGCTGAACCCGGACGTTCTATCCCGGCAGGAGAGACTGTTCCGTCGGCTGCTGGATGCGGGCCGGACACTCGAGCGACGGGACGAGGATCCCGGACGGCGTGAGTCCGCGACCGCCAGACGCGGTACGCGAGCGGTCGTACCCGAGATCGATCCTCGTCTGCTGGCCGGTCCGCGGCACCCGTATCCGGAGGAAGGGGACCTGGAAGGACTGAGTGCCGCGCAACGCAGGATGGTATACGAGTACTTCGATCGCCTCAACCGCGGGCCTCCGGCGAGGGACGGCGGCCCGTGAACCGCGCCATCGAGGAACGGCGGCGGCTGGGATCCGGCGTCGGCTTCGCGGTGGCGCTGCTCGTCGGCGCCGCAGCGTCGCTTCCTGCGCAGGTATTGGACGACTCCGCCTCTCGCGAACGACGCGCGATCCAGGCGGCGCAGCAGCTGGAGCGCGCCGGAAGACCGAACGAGGCAGTGGCCGTGCTAGAGACCCTTCTCACCGACCAGCCGGCTTCCGTCGCGGGCCTCGTGCTGATGTCCCAGCTCGTGCAGGACCGGGGGGAACCGGAGCGCGTGCTCCCATGGGTGGAGCGTGCGGCGCAATGGGATGGGGAAGGGTTGCCGGTGGTCCGGCAGGTGTGGGTGCGGGGACTGGTGGCCGCCGGATGGACGGACAGCGCCCGCTCCGTCGCTCGTGCCTGGACGGAAGCGACGCCAAACGAGCCGATGGCGTGGGCCGAGCTCTCGGCGCTGGAGGTGGCTGCGGGCTCGACCGACGATGCGATCGAAGTGCTCGAGCGGGGCAGGAGGGCCATCGCATCAGATCGATTCTTCGTGCAGGAACTGGCCAGGCTGTATGCGACGGCGGAGCGCTATGGGGAAGCGGCGAGCGAATGGGTCGTCATGCTGGCGTGGGGTGACCCGGGAGTCGAAGCCGTGTCGCGAACGCTCACCACCAGCGGCGTCGATCGGGATACAGCGGTGGCGGCCTTGCGGTACGAGCTGGCACGGTCGACGACGACGTATTTCGAGAGGCGCGGAGGACTGCACCTGGCGCTGACCATCGGAGATGTGGAGTGGGCGCGTCGCATGGCGGCGGAGACGGTACGTGAGGTGTCGGGAGGGCGCGCTTCGCAGCTCCTGGCCGACTACGTCGGCCGGGCTCGCAACGCGGGCGACCCGGCCGGCGCCGCGTGGGCCGCCCGCATTCTGTCGGCGGAAGCCGGGACGCCGGCTGATTCAGAGCGCTGGCTGGCCGCGGCGGCGGATCTCGCCTTCGAGGCGGGAGACACGACGGAGGCGTGGCGGGCGTTCACCGGTCTGGTTGGCGAGGCGGAACCGGGATCCGACGCACATCGCCTGTCTCTCAACCGCCTGCATGCGATGACGGCTCCGACGGATCCTTTGGGTGCACAGGAGCTTCTCCGTCGATACCGCGTAGCCTACCCGGATGACGAACGCACTGCTGCAACCATGGCGGTGGCCACGGCGGACGCGTGGGTTCGGGCGGGAGCTCTCGGCCGGGCCCGCAGGACCCTGGAAACGGGCTCGATCGGGGACGCTGCGGCGGCCGCGAGTCGGGCCGCCGCGCTCGGGCGACTGGAAGTCCTGGAAGGGCGGCCGACCGCGGCCCGGGATCACCTGAAGCTCGCGGCGGGTGGTGCCGGGCCTGGCGACGGGGAGCGGCTCGCGGCGATCGAGCTTCTCCACCTCCTGAACCGGGCGGACTCGACGAGCGTGGCTGAGCTGGGTCGGGGGGCCCTCGCCGTCCGGTCGAAGCAGGACCCGGCACCGCTCGCCGAGGCAGTCGGACGATGGCAGGCGGACGGAGCCGTGGTCGGAGCATCACTCACCAGGCTGGCGGCCCGCGAGCTGGCAGCGGCCGGATTCGTTGCCGAGGCGGGGATGGCCATGGAAACCCTGGTGCGGACCTGGCCGAAGTCCGCGGAAGCTCCGGGAGCCCTGTTGGACCTGGCACGTGCCGCGGGAGACGATCCGGGTGCTGCCTCGCGCTGGTTGGAGGCCCTGATCGTGGAACATCCTGACAGTGCCCTGGCGCCCGAGGCTCGCCGGATGCTCGCGAAGCTGGAGCGCGGAGAGGGAGGGGCATGAGGAGGGCGCTGGGTCTCCTCTCGCTCATCGCGCTGGCGTGGTGCGCGGCGCCCGTGTCGGGCCAGACGCTTCTCGTGCCCATGGACGGCAAGCAGGCCAACCATCTCCGGGCCTACGGACTGGTGTACCAGTCCATCGCGGCCGGCGAGAGAGCCGAATGGCTCCTGAACTTCCGTGGCGGGTCCTTCCTCCTGCCGAACGCCGAGCACGTGCGGCGGCGGGCCGCCTTGCTGGGAGTGTCGGTGGATGAGCTGACGGGATCTCGGCTGGCGACGATCCGCGCCACGATCGAGGGCTCAAACATGGAGGTCGTGCCTCTCGAGAAGGCGCCCGAAATCGCCGTGTACACGCCTCCGAACTCGTCGCCGTGGGACGACGCCGTGACTCTGGCACTGGAGTATGCTCAGATCCCGTACGCCAGAATCTGGGATCGCGAAGTGCTGGCCGGCGGCATCGATGCGTACGACTGGCTGCATTTGCATCACGAAGACTTCACGGGCCAATACTCGAAGTTCTACCTGAGCTACGCTGGTTCCGAATGGCTGCGCGAGGAAGTGGAGCGAAACGAGCGAGTGGCTCGTGATCTCGGGTTCGGTGACGTTCCACAACTGAAGAAGGCGGTTGCGGGCCGGATCCGTCGCTATGTGGACCGGGGCGGGCTCCTGTTCGCGATGTGCACGGCGACGGAGACCCTCGATCTTGCCCTCGCGGCCCAACGTGTGGACATCGCGGCCGCCTTCGCGGACGGGTCGCCACCAGACGGGGAAGCCCAGGAGCGCATGCTCTGGGATCGGGCGCTTGCCTTCGAGGACGCGCGTCTGGTTCTGGATGGTTCCGTGAGCGCCTTCAGCGACATCGACGGACACCAGGTAAACACACCCTGGCGCCTCCCGGCCCGGAGCTTCGAGCTCTTCGACTTCAGCGCCAAGATCGACCCCGTACCGGCTATGCTTACCCAGTCACACGAGAAGGTCGTGCCCGACTACTACGGTCTCACGACCAGCTTCAATCGCGAGAGGCTCAAGCCGGGAGTCGTCATCCTGGCAGTCGATGAGACGAGAGGGTTGGTGAAGTACTTGCACGGGATTGTGGGTGAGGGGAGTTTCACGTTCCTCGGGGGACATGATCCCGAGGATCAACAGCACCTCGTGGGCGATCCGCCGACGGATCTCGATCTCCACAGGAACTCGGCCGGGTATCGTTTGATCCTGAACAACGTCCTCTATCCGGCGGCTCGGAAGAAGCCGCTGAAGACCTGAGGCAGCGAGTGGCAATGATGGAACGGGGAGACATGCGTTCGGAGGACGCTGCCAGGCCGGGGTGGAACGAGCCGCAGCGCCTGAGGTCGTTGCCTCCCTATCCTCTGGCTGATGTGCCTGATATCAAAGCGCGTCTGCTGGCGGAGGGGAGCCCCGTTATCGACCTCGGGGTCGGCGACCCGGGTTTGCCGGTTCCGGACGCGGCCGTGCCGGCGCTGTGCGAGGCGGCGGCCGATCCGGCCCTTCACAAGTATGGCTTTCAGAGAGGCCTGCCGGCGTTTCGGGCCGCCGTGGCAGAGTGGATGCAGGTCCGTTTCTCCCGTCCGGTGGATCCGGAGTCGGAAGTGCTTCCGGTGATCGGGAGCAAGGAGGCGATCGCGCTGGCCGCGTTTGCGCTCCTCGACCCAGACGACTCGGTCCTGATCCCGGATCCGGGTTACGCTCCCTATTTCGGGGGAAGCTTTTTTGCCGGGGCTCGCGTGATCAGCGTGCCGTTGCGGGCTGATGAAGGGTTTCTGGTGCCACCGGAGGCAATTCGGTCGGCACGCGGACGGCTGCGGATCGTGTATCTGAACTACCCCAACAACCCGACGAGCGCGGTCGCGGATCCGGAGTATCTCCGGCAGGTGGTGACGGCGTGCCGCGAGCGGGATGCCGTCCTGCTTTTCGACAACGCGTACTCCGAGATCACCTATGATGGCTTCAGGGCTCCGGGCCTGCTGGAGGTGGACGGAGGCCGCGAGGCAGGGATCGAGTTTCACTCGTTCTCCAAGACCTACAACATGACGGGCTGGCGCCTCGGCTGGGCAGTCGGTGACGCCCGTCGGATCGCTGCCCTGCGCCGGGTGAAGACGTTCTTCGACACGGGCGGTTTCATGGCGGTTCAGGCTGCCGGAGCCGCGGTCCTGCGGGACGCGGACGCCTACATACGCTGGAACGTCGGGCAGCTGTGCGAACGCCGGGACGCGGCGGTGCGCGCGTTCCAGTCGGTCGGACTGGAGGTAAGCTCTCCGCGGGGAACACTGTACCTGTGGTTTCCGGTGCCTACCGGCGAGCCGTCCGAGCAATTCTGCCGGCGTCTGCTGCTCGAGTCCGGAGTGGTATTGCTGCCGGGATCGGCGATGGGTGCCGGGGGCGAAGGTTTCGTTCGCGCCTCCCTGGCCGTGCCGCCGGATCAGTACGAACGGGCCGGGCGAAGGATACGGGAGGCCGTTTGACGGGGAGACCCGACGCCGGGGGAGGAGAGGTCGACGGATCCCGACCACGGTTCGGGAGCCGCACGGCGTTCTACGACAGGGGATACCGCCGGTCCATCCGTCTGGGCCTGACGATTTCCGCCCTTCTGCACGCGCTCCTGATCCTCGGTCTTTCCCGTCAGCTGTACATCGGCGCACGTCCGTTTCGCACCGTCGAGACCCCGCCTCGTTCACCGCTGGGCATGCAGGTCATCGACTACCAGGCGATCGACTCGGAGTCCATCGTCGAGGAAATCATCGAGCTCCCGCCCGACGAGAGGGACGAGATCCGGAGACCGGAGCCGCCCATCCCGGGGGGAGGGCGACCGGTCCCGGGAGCGGGCGCCGACGAAGGGCCGGGGATGACGAACGCCGAGAGGCTGCAACCGCGCGAGGGTGATCCGAGGCTGTGGCAGGATTACGTCGACAGACCGCTTCCGGAGTACCTGAGGGACAGATTTGGCGTTGCCGAAGGGGAGCTGCGCGCGAGACTGGGAGCTATGCTCGACAGTCTGCAGCTCTCGGAGGAAGAGAGACGGCGGGCCGTGGAATGGCTCATCGGCGAGGGAGACCAACAGTGGGGAGTCACGGAAGATGGCCTGGTACTGGGTGGCATGGTGATTCCGATGAACGTGGGTGCCCTGTTCCAGGCGGAAGGACCGCTCGGAAGGGAGCTTCGGCAGCAGGGAAGGGACCTTCAGGACATCCGCCGGCAGGACTTCGAGACAGACGTCGAGCGTGCACAGCAGGAGCGCCTGGACGACATGCGGCGCCGCAGCCAGGAGGAGGCCGAGCGCCGAGCTCAGGATACGGCGCGAGTCGTCGCCGATTCGACCGATGAGGGTGTCCCCCCGCCTCGCGACTGAGCCTGGCTTCCGCTAAACTGTCCCGCTCACGGGCCCCTGCGGGGCCGATTCGATCACACCTCGCGGACGACATGAGCGACACCGGACCGCAGCACGAGCTGAGCGCCCGCTACGACCCCACGGGGATCGAGTCGTCCATTTACGTCCGGTGGCTGGATCGTAGAGCATTTCACGTAGCGGCTGAGGACGCCGTCGATCCCTACGTGATCGCCATCCCACCCCCCAACGTTACGGCCGCGTTGCACATGGGGCACGGCCTGAACAACACGATCCAGGACGTCCTGATTCGCTTCGAGCGCATGCGGGCCCGGGACGCAGTGTGGATCCCCGGCACCGACCACGCCGGGATCGCGACCCAGAACGTGGTGGAGCGCGACCTCGCGACGGAGGGACTGTCGCGCCACGACCTCGGCCGTGAGGGATTCGTCGAGCGCGTTTGGAGCTGGGTGGAGCAATACGGTTCGACGATCATCGAGCAACTGAAGACCATCGGGTGCTCGTGCGACTGGGATCGCACGCGCTTCACTCTCGACGACGGATTGTCACGAGCGGTGCGTGAAGTATTCGTGCGGCTGTACGAGAAGGGTCTGATCTACCGGGGAAACTACATCATCAACTGGTGTCCGCGGTGCCGCACGGCTCTGTCGAACGAGGAGGCGGAGCACCGGGAGACGGGCGGTCGCCTGTATCACATCCGGTATCCGCTCGCCGATCGCGATGGCGAACACGTGGTCGTCGCCACCACCAGGCCTGAGACCATGCTGGGCGATACGGCCGTGGCCGTGCACCCGGAGGACGAGCGCAACCGACATCTGGTCGGCCACGAGGTCGAGCTTCCTCTGGTGGGGCGGCGTATTCCGATCATCGCCGACGAATACGTGGACCCGGAGTTCGGCTCTGGCTTCGTGAAGGTGACCCCCGCCCACGATCCGAACGACTTCGAGATCGGCCTGCGGCACGATCTACCCCGGATCGACGTGATGAACGACGACGCGACGATGAACGCGCAGGTGCCCGAGCCGTATCGGGGCCTCGATCGGCTCGAGGCGCGAGAGAAGGTGGTGCGGGACCTGGAATCGCTCCATCTCCTGAGCGCGATCGAGGATCACGCACACGCGGTCGGGCACTGCTATCGGTGTGACACGGTGGTCGAGCCCCGGCTCAGCCTTCAGTGGTTCGTGCGCATGAAGCCCCTCGCCGAGCCGGCCCTCGAGGCGTATCGGGAGGGGCGCCTGCGGTTTCACCCGGAAAGGTTCGGCAACGTCTACGAGCACTGGATGACCAACGTCCGGGACTGGTGCATCAGCCGGCAGCTGTGGTGGGGCCATCGGATCCCCGTGTGGTACTGTCGGGAGTGCGGAGAGGTGCTCGTGTCACGAGTGGACCTCACGGAGTGTACCGCGTGCGGCGGTGCGGTGGATCAGGACCCGGATGTGCTGGACACCTGGTTCAGCTCGTGGCTCTGGCCGTTCAGCACCCTGGGTTGGCCCGAGGACACGCCCGACCTCAAGACCTTCTACCCGACCAGTACGCTCAGCACGGCTCCGGAGATTCTGTTCTTCTGGGTCGCCCGCATGGTGATGGCCGGGATGGAGTTCGTCGGGGAGCTGCCGTTCACCGACGTCCTCCTGCACGGCACGGTGCGCGATGCGCAGGGCCGCCGGATGTCGAAGTCTCTCGGGAACGGGATCGACCCACTGCAGGTCGTCGGACTGTTCGGCGCCGACGCGATGCGCTACACGCTGGTAAGCGCGGCCGCACTCGGAACGGATCTGCAACTCGACCATGAAGATCTTGAGTCCTCGTTCCGGGTCGGCCGGAACTTCGCCAACAAGATCTGGAATGCCGTGCGCTTCGCGCTGGGCCACGTGACCCTGCTCGACGTAGAAGCGGATCCCGGGACGACGCCTCTGGAGCTGGCCGATCGCTGGATCCTCAGCCGGTTTTCGGTCACCGCCGCCGACGTGACCCGCTCTCTCGATCGGTTCCGTCTTCACGAGGCGGCGGAGGCATCCTACCAGTTCGTGTGGGGCGAGTTCTGTGACTGGTATCTGGAGCTGGTGAAGACGCGGCTCAAGGGCGACAGGGGAGAGGATAGCCGGCGCGCGGCCGCGGCGACCCTGACGACGGTACTCGACGGCTGGTTGCTCCTCCTGCACCCGATCATGCCCTTCATCACCGAGGAGCTGGCCTGCCATCTGCCCGGCCGCACCGACGACGACACACTGCTCCGCGGACCATGGCCTGCGCCTCCGGTCGAATGGCAGGATGTGGAGGCGGAACAGCGCATGGAGGCCGTGCGTGAGTTGGTGGGTACCGTGCGCAACCTGCGCTCCGACTACGGAATCGACCCGGGCCGCCGGCTGGAGGTCGTGATGGCGCGTCCGTCGTCCGCTGTAGCGGCGGCGCTGGATGCGGAAACGGAAGGAGTCCTGCGTCTCGGGCGTTTGTCGTCCATTCGCCGGGTCGACACGACGCCGGCTGGAGAGCCGGGCGCGCATGCGGTGCTCAAGGCCGGCGCGGAGCTTTTCCTGCCACTGACCGGAGTCGTCGACATCGAGCGTGAACGATCGAGGATCGGGGAGGAGATCGTGCGGGTGGAGGGCCTGCTCACAGGCACGCGAGCCCGGCTCGGGAACCCTCGCTTCATGGAAGGAGCTCCCGCTGAAGTGGTCCAGCGGGAGAGGGACAAAGAGCGTTCCCTCGAAGAGCGGTATGCGCTGCTCGTCGAGAAGCGCTCCGCATTCGGGCCCGGGTGACATGAGCGGGCCGCGGCGGCCGTGGTGGACGGTGCTGGTCCTCGTCATCGGAGGGACGGCGGCTTGTGCCCGGGAGGAAATGCCTCCCGGGCACGGCCCGGACTTCGAGCCTCCGGCCGTAGTCGAGATGTTCCCGGTCTACGGATCTGCGGTCCCCGATCTCGACGAGGATGCCTTCATCCGGTTCGACGAGCCGCTCGGCGATCCCCGATCGGTTCAGAGCATGCTGTTCACGTCTCCCGCGTGGACGTATGAGGTCAGGACGGGCCGCAGCAACGCTCGCATACGGCCGAGTGACGGCTGGCGGCCTGACGTGGTGTACCACTTCAAGATTCGCCCCGGTCTGCGCGACCTGATCCGCAACGAGACTCGGACGCCAATCGAGTTTCTGTTCACGACGGGGAGCGAGCTCACGGCGACACAGACCGTGGGACGGATCCTGGACCGCGAGAGCGTACGCCTGATCCGCGGTGCCCAGGTGCTGGTGCTGGGCGCTGACTCCGTGCCCTACGTGGCGGAGACCGATACTGCGGGCATGTTCACGATCGTCTCGCTTCCGACCGGCGCCTACTGGGCTTTTGGCTTCGAGGACCAGAACAGTAACCGCCTGCTGGATCGCGATTTCGAGTCCCACGACAGCAGTCGAGTGGATCTTCCGGACGCGACGGCGCGCGCGGACCTGGAGCTGTGGCTGGTCCCTCCCGATACGACACCGCCGATGCTGGTAGAGGCCCGGGCGCTCGATGGCCTGCAGGTGCGACTGGACTTCGACGATCTTCTGGAGCCGGACCATCCGCTGGCGACCGCCTCGGTCCGCATCTCCGTGGCCGACACCGGAGAGGAATGGCCGATAGAGGACTTCCTGATCGGTGCGCCGGAAGTGGCCGAGGATTCGGCTGCCGCCGTGTCCGATAGTGCCGCGGCGGGGTCGCCGGACAGCGCCACCGTGGTCCCTCAGGACACCGCCGGAGCACGGCCCGATGTAGAGGTCGGAGAGGTGTCGGGTGGAAACGAGCGAGCGGGGGGACGCCGGGCGCGGGCGCCTCCTGAGCCCGACTCGGACCGGGCGCGCCCGCAACAGTTCGTGACCGTCCAGCTGGCTCGCGCGCTGGAGGCCGGGACCTACGTGGCCGGCGCGAGCGGTTTCGCGAATCTGCGGCTCCTGACCGGAGGGGGAGACACCACGTTCGTGTTCGAGCCCCCACCACCAGAAGCGGCGGAGCCCGTCGATCCCGAGGAAGCGCAGGTCGAGCCTGCTGTGGGCCCGGAGTCGGACGGAGAGATTCCCCCCGGAGCCACCGACTCGGTTCCGGCTGTCGCGCGCGATTCGGCGACGAGCCTGGAGGAAGCGCAGGAGGACGAGCGGTGACGGAGGGTCCCGGCACGGACGACCCCCGGCGGATTCTGCCCTCGGTCGACGCCTTGCTCCAGCGGGAAGAAGTCGCACCGTGGTGTGAGCGCTGGGGGCGCGAGGTAGTGCGCGACGCGGTACGTCAGACCTTGGCCCAGTGGCGCTCCGGGCTGCGACCGGAAGTACTGGAGGCCAGCGTGAACCTCGGACGAGCTCCACTCGCGGAGGAGGCCGTACGGGCCGCGGCGACCGTGGCCGGCCGATACTCGAGCCTCGAGTACGACGTGGAGGATGGCTCGCGTGGGGACAGGTATGTGCACTGTACGAGTCTGCTATGTCGTCTGACCGGATCCGAAGATGCTCTGATCGTGAACAACAACGCGGCCGCCGTGTCTCTGGCGATCAACGAGCTGGCCCGCGGCCGAGAGGTGATCGTGTCCCGTGGGGAGCTCGTGGAGATAGGCGGAGGATTCCGGGTCCCGGAAGTCATCGAGCGCTCGGGTGGATTCCTGAAGGCGGTGGGGACGACGAATCGCACTCGAGCGGACGACTACGCTCGCGCCGTGACGCCGTCGACCGGGCTACTGCTCAAGGTTCACCCCTCCAACTACCGTGTGCAGGGATTCGTTGAAGAGACGTCGATCGAGGTTCTGGTAGGGTTGGGCAGTAGAGCCGGAGTGCCCGTGATGCACGACCTGGGTTCCGGCTTCCTTCTCAGGGACGGTCTGGCTGCGCCGGCGGATGAACCGCGACCGCAGGACTCGGTTGCGGCCGGCATCGATCTGGTGACATGGAGCGGCGACAAGTTGCTCGGTGGGCCGCAGGCCGGGCTTCTGCACGGACAGAGAGAGATGATCGACCGCCTGCGCTCGAATCCGCTGCTTCGAGCCTTTCGGGTCGACAAGATGACGCTGGCCGCGCTCGAGGCGACCCTGCGTCTCCACCTGCAGCCCGAGAGGGCCCTCGAACGGATTCCGGCGCTGCGCATGTTGTCGGAGACGGCCACGCACGTCGAACGACGAGCCCGCCTGGCGCTCGAGGTCCTCGAGGCCGAGGCGAGGCCGCATGTCACAGTCCGTCCCGTCCTGTCACTCGTCGGCGGTGGCACGAGCCCGGGCGTGAAACTGGACTCGGCCGGCTGGATCGTGACTGGCTCCGCCTCCCGGTTGGACGCCCTGTTGCGTGCGTCGGATCCGCCGCTGGTCGGGCGGATCGAGGACGACGCGCTCGTCATCGACTTCCGGACCGTTCTTCCTGGCGAGGAGGTGCAGGTGGCGGCGGTTGTCAGCCGGGCTCTGGCCGCCCCGGTCCACGACGCATGACGGTCCGTCCCACGGCAGTATTCCTGGACCGTGATGGTACGATCATTCGGGATACCGGCTACCCGGCAGACCCCGCGGACGTCGAGATTCGAGGCGGTGCGGCCGAGGCCGTGGCCTTTCTCAACCGCGCCTCCGTTCCGGTGATCGTCGTGACCAATCAGTCCGGAATCGGTCGCGAAATGTACGACGAGGAAGCCTTCCGGGCCGTCCAGTCAGAAATGGAGCGGCGTCTGGCCGCGGCGGGATCGAGGATCGACGCGGTGTATCACTGCCCGCACGCTCCCGACGTGGGGTGCGAGTGCCGGAAACCGGCACTCGGACTGTACCGGCGCGCGTCGGCGGACCTGGCAGTCGATCTGGCTGGCGCTGTCTATGCGGGCGATCGTGCGCGCGACGTGATGCCGGCCTTCGAGACGGGAGGGACGGGCCTTCTGGTGGCCGACGAGAGCGGGCGGTATGATGAATCCACTCCCGAAGGCTGTCTTCGGGCACCGGATCTCCTGACTGGACTCCGCTGCATCATGGGTGATTCGGACGGCCCCTGAACCAAGATCGAGGCAGGCCACGCATGCCGGAGCCACTGTCCGTGGCGGTGATGGCCTCCGGTTCGGGAACGAACCTGCAGGCGATTCTCGACCGCTTCACCGGGAGGGACAGCGCGCGGGTCGAGGTGACGAGGGTCATCGGGAGCCGTCCCGGGATCGGGGCCCTCGACCGGGCTGCACGCCACGGTGTGCAGCCCTCGGTGCTTCCCGACGTGGGAGACGCAGAGTCCTGGCTCGGCTCCGAGCTCGCAGCGAGCGAGGCCGATCTCGTGGTTCTGGCCGGGTGGCTGAAGCTCGTGCCCGCGGCGATCGTCCGGGCCTACAGGGGTCGCATGATCAACATTCACCCGGCCCTGCTACCTGCGTTCGGCGGACCGGGAATGTACGGTCATCGAGTGCACGAAGCGGTGGTACGCTCCGGAGCTCGAATATCGGGAGCGACGGTGCACTTCGTGGACGAGATCTATGACCACGGAGAGATTATCGCCCAGTGGCCGGTTCCCGTGCTCGAGGATGACGACGCGGAGCGGCTGGCGGGCCGCGTGCTCGACGTGGAGCATCGCCTGCTTCCGGCCGTGGTGGGGGCCTTCGCGGAGGGAGCGTTCCGGCTGGACGCGGGCCACGTACGCTGGACGCGCCCGTGGTTTCCGGGAGAAGCATTCGAAATGAACGGTACCTACTTCACGCAGTGATACAGAGAGGCGAGGAATGCCGCAGGCCGTGCTGAGCGTATCGGACAAGACCGGGATCGCGGATCTGGCCCGGGAGCTGAGCGCCCGGGGGTGGACATTGCTCTCGACGGGCGGCACGGCGCAGGCGATCCGCGAGGCCGAGGTGCCCGTCACCGGGATCTCCGAACACACGGGCTTCCCCGAGATCCTGGGGGGCAGGGTGAAGACGCTCCATCCGGCGGTGCATGGAGGACTTCTGGCACGGCTCTCAGTCGAGACCGACGTGCGGGACCTTGAGCGCCACGGAATCGAGCCGATCGCACTTGTCGTCGTAAACCTGTACCCGTTCCAGGACACGGTGTCGAGACCGGAGACGACGCTTGCGGCGGCGCTCGAGCAGATTGACATCGGTGGTCCGACGATGCTGCGCGCAGCGGCGAAGAACCACCCCTTCGTGTGGCCGGTATGTGATCCGGCGGACTACGGACGATTCCTCGAGGCAATCGACGCAGGTGGAGATCAGGCCGAGCTGCGACGCATCCTGGCGGCCAAGGTATTCCGACACACCGCTACGTACGACGCCATGGTCGCCGGGTATCTCCGCGGGTTACGAGAGGAGGGACAGTCCGCGCCGACGATGCCGGACGACCTCCTGCTGTCCCTGACACGCGTTCAGGAGTTGCGATACGGGGAGAACCCCGACCAGCCGGCGGCGTTCTACCGGACGTCGTCGAACCCTCCGGTCGGCATCCCCGCGTTGCGGCAGCTTCACGGCAAGGAACTCTCTTACAACAACATTCTCGACATCGACGGCGCGCTCCTCGCGATCGCACCGTTCCTGGGCGGTGAGCATCCGGCCTGCGCCATCCTCAAGCATACGACTCCGTGTGGCGTCGCGGTGGGTCGCTCTCCGGCCGAGGCGTATCGAAAGGCGCTGGCCTGCGATCCCATCTCCGCCTTCGGGTCGACGGTGGTGTTCAGCGAGCCCGTGACGGAGGCTGTGGCCGAAGAAATGGCGTCCCTGTTCGTCGAATGCCTCGTGGCCCCTGGATATGCGCCGCCGGCACTGCGTATTCTCCAGGAAAAGAAGAACCTGCGTATCCTGGAGCCGGGCGATGAAGGCCGTTTCGGATCGCACTCCGGTCACTTCGCTCCTGGACTCGACGTCCGTGGCGTGAACGGGGGAGTCCTGTTACAGGGATCGCCGGCGCCCGCCCGTCCGACAACGGTTGCGGAGTCCGCGAGGGTGGCCACTGCCCGGCAGCCGTCGGAGTACGAATGGGACGACCTGTCGTTCGGTTGGGCCGCCGTTCAGTCCGTGAAGTCGAACGCGATTCTTCTGGCTCGGGAGGGTGCTACCATCGGGATCGGTGCCGGCCAGATGAGCCGGGTTGATGCCGTGCGACTCGCGGCACGCAAGGCAGTTGACGCCGGCTTCGATCTGGACGGACTGGTCTTGGCTTCCGATGCCTTCTTCCCGTTTCGGGACGGCATTGATGCGGCGGTTGAAGCGGGTGTGACCGCGATTATTCAGCCCGGCGGCTCGAAGAGAGACGAAGAGGTGTGTGCCGCCGCAGACGCACACGGCCTGACGATGGTATTCACCGGTCGTCGGACGTTTCGCCACTGAGTGCGGGATCTCCGGAGCTACGGAACACTGCTTGAACCGGCCGTCTCCTGACTCCATCCACCAGCGTGCCGTGGAGATTCTCGCGCCTCTCTTCCCGTGTGGCTCGGCCGCCGGCACGGGGGCCGAACCGGCCTCGCGACTCCCTTGACGCGCCAGCACATCGCGTCTATAAAGGTGGGTCACCCCTGCCACGGGTACGGGCATCGGGAAGCCAACGTCAAGGACAGACGAGCAAGGTGATACGAGGAGACGAACGGTACTCGCCTCAGAGGCGACGCTGGACGGGAGCGCTGGTAGCTGTGACGGCCCTCGCCCTTGCCGGGTGCGGAGGGCCGTTTCCGCAATCGGCCCTTGATCCGGGGTCTGACTTCGCCTGGAAACTACAGGACCTGTTCGAGAGCATCTTCTTCTGGGCCCTGGCCGTGTTCATCCTCGTGGAGGCGGCGCTCATCGTTGCCATCGTGCGATTTCGCGAGCGTCCGGGCGGACCCGTACCGAGGGCGGTGCACGGCAACACGCTGCTTGAGATCTCGTGGACCCTGGCACCGGCTCTCGTCCTGATCATCATCGCCGTTCCCACGATTCGTACGATCTGGGACGTAGACAGTCCTCCGGAGGGCGAATCGCTCGTCGTGGAAGTGATCGGGCATCAGTGGTGGTGGGAGTTCCGCTATCCGGACCTCGGGATCGTGACCGCCAACGAGATGCACGTGCCGGTCGGGCGACAGGTGGATGTGCGCTTGAGCTCAGCGGACGTGATCCACAGCTTCTGGGTACCTCGCATCGGTGGAAAACGCGACGCGATCCCTGGTCATGACACCCGGATCTGGTTCACGGTCGACTCGGCCGGACTCTACCTCGGCCAATGCGCTGAATTCTGCGGGCTTTCACACGCGCTCATGAAGACGGAGCTCGTCGCCGACGAGGCGGCCGACTTCGAAGCGTGGGTCGCGCGGCAGCAGTCCGAAGCGCTGTCGGTGGGCGTGGACTCGGTTGGAGTGGCCGAGGGCCGCCAGGCGTTCCTGCAGAACGGATGTATGGCGTGCCACCGGATACGGGGCTCGGCGGCGCAGGGCGCGCTCGGACCCGACCTGACCCACGTGGGCAGCCGGCGGCGTATCGCCGCCGGCATTCTCGACAACACACCGGAGGACCTGGCGCGGTGGATTCGCGCACCTCAGGAGATCAAGCCGGGCGCGCTCATGGCCGTACCGGAGATGGATGAGGAGACGATAAGGCACCTGGTCAGGTACCTGCAGAGCCTGGAATAGACCCGCGAGCGGGCCCGAACGAACGAGCCGTAGAGCAGGGGAATACATGGCAGTCACTGAAGCCGTAGCCGCCGAGGCGGCGGGGCTGAGCAGCCACCCGCCCGGGGGAACGTACGCCGGCGGAGTCCGCAGCTGGATCACGACCGTCGATCACAAACGGATCGGCATGATGTACGCAATAAGTGCCTTCTTCTTTTTTCTGGTGGGGGGACTTGAGGCGCTGCTCATTCGCGTACAACTGGGATCGCCGGAGAACACGCTGATCGATCCGGACCTGTATAACCAGCTGTTCACCATGCATGGCACGACGATGGTGTTCCTGGCGATCATGCCTCTCAGCGCGGCGTTCTTCAACTTCATCGTTCCGCTCCAGATAGGGGCTCGCGATGTCGCGTTCCCCCGGTTGAACGCCTTCAGCTTCTGGGTGTTCTTCCTCGGCGCCCTGTTCATCAACGCCAGCTTCCTGTTCGGCGGTGCACCCGACGCGGGGTGGTTCGGCTATGCCAATCTCACCTCGACCCAGTACTCGCCCGGAGTGCGGATCGACTTCTGGGTCATCGGGCTTCTGATCCTCGGTGTCTCGTCCATCGCGGCTGCTCTGAACTTCATCGTCACGATCATCAACCTGCGGTGTTCCGGCATGACGCTGATGCGCATGCCTCTGTTCACCTGGATGACTCTGGTCACTTCGTTCTTGCTGGTGATGGCCTTTCCGGCAATCACCGTAGGCCTCGTGTTGCTGATGTTCGACCGGATGTTCGGGACGCTGTTCTTCGTCCCGGCAGCCGGAGGCGATGTTCTGCTGTGGCAGCATCTGTTCTGGATCTTCGGACACCCGGAGGTCTACATCCTCCTCCTGCCGGCCCTCGGAATGGTATCCGAGATCATCCCCGTATTCTCCCGTAAGCCGCTGTTCGGGTATCCGTTCGTGGTCTACTCCGGAATCCTGATCGCCTTCCTCGGGTTCGGGGTGTGGGCGCACCACATGTTCTCGGTCGGGTTGGGACCGATCGCGAACACGGTCTTCTCGGCCGCCACGATGCTGATCGCGATTCCGACCGGGGTGAAGATCTTCAACTGGATCGCCACCCTGTGGGGCGGATCCCTTCGTCTCCGCACGCCGCTGCTGTTCTGTCTCGGCTTCATCGCGATGTTCATCATCGGTGGTCTCAGCGGTGTCATGCATTCCTCCGCGCCCACGGACCTTCAGCAGACGGATACGTACTTCGTGGTGGCGCACATCCACTACGTGCTGTTCGGTGGGGTGGTGTTCGCCCTGTTCGCCGGGCTGTACTACTGGATTCCCAAGATCACCGGGAGGATGATGAGCGAGGGGCTGGGCAAGCTGCACTTCTGGCTCATGCTCGTCGCGTTCAACCTCACGTTCTTCCCGCAGCATCTCCTGGGCCTGCACGGCATGCCCCGGCGAACGTTCACGTACGAAGCCGATCTGGGCTTCGAGGCCATGAACCTGATGTCCACCGCCGGCTCGCTTCTGCTCGGGGCCTCGACGCTGATCTTCATCTGGAACCTGCTGCGAACCCTGCGCAAGGGGGCAAAGGCGGGAGCGAATCCGTGGGACGGGAGCACGCTGGAGTGGTCCATCTCCTCTCCGCCGCCGCACTACAACTTCCGGGTCGATCCGGCGGTCCACAGCAGGGATCCACTGTGGGCCGAGGACACATCGGACGCGCTGCCGATCCCGGAGCCGGAGGTCGGTGAGCCGCACATGCCGGGACCCTCGTGGTACCCGTTCGTGACGGCCTGCGGAATCGTGACCCTGGCTGCCGGCGGAATCGCGGCGAGCCTGCCGGTCGTGTTCGCCGGCGTGGGTGTCATCCTGTTCGGAGTCTACGGCTGGGCGTTCCAGCCCCTCGAACACCGAAGCAAGTGAGGACGAAGGAGTGAGCCAGACGGAAGCCATCGCCACGCAGATGCACTCGGCCACGGGACTCCCGAGCCGCAAGATCCTGATGTGGGCATTCATCGGATCCGAGTGCATGTTATTTGGTTCCCTGATCAT
The DNA here is from genome assembly GCA_039584815.1 of Gemmatimonadota bacterium. Taxonomy (GTDB): domain Bacteria; phylum Gemmatimonadota; class Gemmatimonadetes; order Palauibacterales; family Palauibacteraceae; genus Benthicola. Next base: position 16,623 of record JBDGXC010000022.1, on the reverse strand, counting down.
CACCTACATGGTGTATCGGGGCAGGAGCATCGTCGGGCCGTATCCCGAAGACCTCCTCAACATCCCGTTCATCTCCGTCACCACCTTTGTCCTGCTCATGAGCAGCCTCATGATGGTCCTCGCGCTGGGTGCCGTGCAGCGGGGAGACATGAAGAGGGGGAAGATGTGGCTTCTGGCCACGGCCCTGCTCGGATCGGTCTTCCTGGCTGGACAGGTATACGAGTTCACGCACTTCGTCCACGAGGGCCTGACGCTGAGAACGAACCTGTTCGGCGGAAGCTTCTTTCTGCTGACCGGAACCCACGGGGCGCACGTCACCGTGGGAGTCATCTGGCTGCTCAGCCTCTTCTTCATGGCGACCCGTGGCCGGCTCACCCGGGCCAACGCGGAAACCGTCGAGATCGCGGGGCTCTACTGGCACTTCGTCGATGTCGTGTGGATCGTTCTCTTCACCCTGATATACCTGCTGGTCTGAGGAAGGAGACGACGGGAATGGTGCACAGTTCGGAGCACGGAGGTGAGGCCCACGTGGGCACGCGGATGTACGTGCTGATCGCCGCCGTTCTCGCGGTCATCACGGCGGTCGAGGTGATGGTGTTCTACATCGAGGCGCTGAAGCCAGTCCTCGTGCCGGTGCTTCTGACGCTCTCGGCGGCCAAGTTCACGCTGGTCGTCGGGTTCTTCATGCACCTCCGGTTCGACGCGCGCCTGTTTCGGGCGCTGTTCATCGGGCCGCTGATCGTAGCGGTAGCCGTGATGATGGCCATGTTCCTGCTGTACGGCGTGTTCACCGCCTGATCCGTGGCGGCCGAGCGGCCCCCCCTGCGGTCCGCTCTGACGCACGGCGATTGGACGCTCTACCGGTCCGAGCATTATCCTCCCCGGCATGTCCGACACCCACCCACGCTCGTCGACCAGGAATCCGCATCGGGATCTCGCCGGCGCGGCGCTTGGTGAAGAAGGCGACGATGCCTTCCTCTGCGTGGACCTTCGCGTCGAAGACATGGATTGCGCCAGTTGTCTGGATACGATCCGCCGCCGCCTCACGCGCGTGGACGGTGTGGTGGAAGTCGAGGGCAGTCCGGTGGGCCGCCGTCTCACCGTACGGCTCGATCCGTCGATCGTGCATCCAGAGGCGATACGGCAGGAGCTGAGCGACCTCGGGTATCGGGCGCTGTTTCCCACGGAAAGCCGCGGGGCCGTGGCCCGTGTGTGGTCCGGTCTTCGCGCTCGTCGGACGTACCTGGCCGGAAGCCTCCTTTTTGCCGGTCTGGTGCTTCGTCTCGTCCTTCACGGAACGATCGTGGATTCGCACGGTGGACCGGCGTGGCCCACCGGGGAAGACATCCTGTTCCTGGCGGCCGCCGCGGCAGGAGCGTGGAATTTCATGCCGCGGGCCGCGGGTGCGCTCCGGGCCCGGGTGCTCGACATGCACGTGCTCATGGCGCTTGCCGTCGTGGGTGCCATCGCGATCGGGGAAACGATGGAGGCCGCTGCCATCGCCTTCCTGTTCTCGTTCGCCGAGCTCCTCGAGACTTTCGCTGCGGAGCGGGCGGAGGCCTCGGTGCGGTCGCTGATGGAGCTTTCACCCGACGTGGCTCGGGTGCGTCGGGACGGACGGGAGGTCGTGCTGCGGGCGGCTGACGTGCGAGCAAAAGACCGGGTGGTCGTCCGGCCGGGAGAGCGGATCCCGGTGGACGGGGAGGTTGTGGAGGGACATTCGGCCGTCGACGAGTCGCCGATCACGGGCGAGGCGATGCCCGCGGAGAAAGGGGAAGGAGATCACGTGTTCGCCGGGTCCATCGTGCACGAGGGTTTCCTGGTCGTTCGAAGCGGACGGGACGCGGGCGACACGACTCTGGATCGCATGATCCGACTGATCGAGGAGGCCGAGCGCCGACGGTCTCCGAGCGAGCGCTTCGTAGAGCGCTTCGCTCGCTACTATACTCCAGCCGTCACGGCGGGAGCGCTGGCCGTCGTGGCAGTACCCGTACTTGTGTTCGGGGAGCCGTTCGCCACGTGGCTCTTGCGAGGGCTCACCCTGCTCGTGATCGCTTGCCCGTGCGCCCTGGTGATCTCCACGCCCGTGTCGGTGGTGAGTGCGGTTACGAGCGCGGCACGGCACGGAGTGCTGATCAAGGGTGGGGCGAGCCTCGAGCGCATGGCCGAGATCAAGGCGATGGCGTTCGACAAGACGGGCACCCTGACGCACGGCCGGGCCGAGGTCACGGACGTCGTTCCCGTGGCCGAGCTGAGCAGACCCGAAGTGCTTCTGGTGGCCGCGGTGGTCGAGGCCCGCTCGGAGCACCCGATCGCGCGTGCCATCGTCCGGGCTGCCGGATTCCCGGATCCAGAGCTTGACGTTACGGAATTCGAGGCCGATCCGGGACGGGGGGCCAGGGCCACGATCGACGGCGTTCCGTACATCGTGGGGCGTCCGAGCCTGCATCCGGAGCCGCAGGCCGTCGAGGGCCTCAGCGAACTTGCGGAGCAGGGCCGAACGCCTGTTCTTGTGCTTCGCGAGACGCCCGACGGCACGCGTCAGGCGGTCGGGCTGATCGGGCTGACGGATCCGCTGAGACCGGCGGTGCCGGCTGTCATCGCTCGCCTCCGGAGCCTTGGAGTGGGACGAATCGTAGTACTCAGCGGAGACCACGAGCGGGCGGCCGAGGAGGCAGCGCGCGAAGCTGGAGCCGACGACGTATGGAGTCGCCTGGAACCGGCGGCCAAGGTGGAAGTGGTCGAGCGGCTTGAGCGCGAGACGGGTCGGGTAGCGATGGTGGGTGATGGGGTGAACGACGCGCCCGCGTTGGCCGCTGCATCGGTCGGGATCGCACTGGGCGCAGCGGCTTCCGACGTCGCTCTGGAGACGGCGGACATCGCGATCATGGGGGACGAACTGGCGCGGTTGCCCTACCTGTACCGGCTGGCCCGGCGGAGCCGCCGCGTCATCCGCCAGAACATTGCGGCGTCCATCGGAGTCAAGGTGATCCTCGCCCTCGGTGTCCCCCTGGGGTGGGTGTCGCTCATCGTGGCGGTCCTGGTAGGGGACATGGGCGCGTCACTGGCGGTCACGGCGAACGCGCTGCGGCTGGCACGCGTGCGAGAGAAGGCGGCTTAGAGCATGGGCCCCGTGGAGAGGGCGTGGAGGAACAGGTTCACTCCCATGCGGATCGCTTGCTCCCGTATCTCGGTCGGATCGCCGTGGACGGACGCATCCTCCCACCCGTCTCCGAGGTCGCTCTGGTAGCTGTAGAACACGGCCAGGCGGCCGTCCAGGAAGATCCCGAGCCCCTGCGCCGGCTCTCCGTCGTGCTCATGTATCTTCGGTAGACCCTCCGGGAGCTCGTAGAACACATGGTACACGGAGTGGTCGAGCGGAACGTGCACGAGAGGCAGATCAGGGAAGGCACGCTCCATCTCACGACGAAACGAGGCGTCGAGACCGTAATTGTCGTCCGCGTGAAGAAACCCCCCGTCCTCCAGGTACGAACGGAGGGCGGCGATCTCCCGGTCCGAAAGACTGATGTTTCCATGCCCTGTCAGGTAGAGGTAGGGCCGGTCGGCCAGGTCCGGATCCGTGAGCCTCACCTCGACCGGCCGTTCGGACACCCGGAGATCGGTCCTCTCGCGGATTGCCCGGAGCAGGTTGGGAAGGCTGGACGGATTGGCGTACCAGTCACCCCCGCCCTCGTAGTGGAGTCGCGCGATCGTGAGGTCGGTGTTCTCCTGCGATCCTGTCTGGCACACGCCCGGGCTCGCCATCGTCAACGTGGCCAGGGTGATCACCAGCGCCGCCTCCCGCCGGCACGCGGTTCGGGGGCTGGACAGTTGCCTCACGGGGCGGAACTCGACTCAGGGCTTTCGCAGTCGGCTCCGGCCCGTGGTACCAGGACCTCGACGCGGTGCCGGTCGCCTGTGTCCGAGAGCTGCGAAACGGCCCGGGCGGGGCAGTATTCCAAATCCAGCCACGCGGAGAGCTCCGGGGCGCCCGGGACGATTCCAGCCACGCCATCGGGGATGTATTCGGCCCAGTCCCTGTCGATCCGCACGATCACGTCCGGCCGCCCCGATCGGAAGCTCGCGAGGAGAGCGGTGTCGCCGTACGTCCTGACCTCCGGGGGGAGCAGGACGGGGTAGGGGACCGCCAGTTCCCGCCGGAGCCAGTACGCGAGCATCGCACCCTCCGGCACGATCGCCACTCTCTCCGTCTCCGGCCGCGTCTCCAGGCGGCCCAGGACGCGTTCGACGGTGGCCGTGCGAGGGTCTACCGCGGGAGAGCGGGCGAGGAGCCGGTCCCGCCCCGTCGCGAGCTCGTGCGTACGATCCTGTACACGGGCGTACGATCGAGCCCACCCCCCCAGCATGAGGAGTGCCAGGCACACCACTCCGATCCGGCGCACGAGGATGCCGGTCCCGCCGCCCGTCGCCGACCATCGGGGGAGAGAGTGCACCGCGAGCGTCACCGCCAGGAGAGTTGCCGGGAGAGCCAGGTAGAAGCCGTAGTGGTGCAGTCGAGGGCGAAGCCCCAGCTTCGCGAGGAACATCAGGGCCAGGACCGCCAGCGCGAGCAGCCCGACCTGACGGGCGTACCCGGCGGCATCACGTGCCGGACGACGGACCAGGGTCAGAAAGAACGAAACCGCGGCGCCGACCGTCAGGAGCGGAAGGACGCGAGCGAGCTGCAATACCGGCAGCCACGGAGCAAGAGCGATCCCGACCACAGCCACGGCCGCTGGAATCCAGCGGGTCGCCGAGAGGGTGAGAGATTCGGGAAGGCGCCGATCGGCCGCCACGATGAGCGCCACCGCCAGCGCCGTGCCGGCGGTCCACGCGACCATCGAGGCCACGTTCACCCACGGTTCGTCAAGTCCCATGCTCGCTACATAGAATTCCTGGGCCAACGGATCGACTGCGGCTACCGCCGTGAAAGGGAACGCGACGTGTCCGACAGCCCGACCCGGCGAGGTCGCGGCCGCGAACGCCATCCATGCCACGGCGGGGGGCGCCAGCACCCCCGCCACCACGAGCGGCAGGACGGGACGCGCAACTGTGTGACGGCTCAGAAAGAATCCCGTGGTACCGAGCGCGACGGTGGACGCGAGGGCGATCTCGGGCTTGGTGAGCCACGTAGCTCCGCACGCCAGACCGACGATCCACGCGGCGCGGCGCGAGCCGGAGAGGGACAGCCGGACCACTCCCCACAGCATCACGAGGCACAGGATCGTACCGTGCGTCGCTTCGTGCGCGTACGGCGTGATGAAGTTGTAGTTGCCGAGCAGCGTCAGGTGTCCGAACGCGAACAGGGTGAAGAAGACGAGAACGGCGACGCGGGCCGTGCCTCGATCGGCCAGGCGAAGGACCAGATCATGAATGAGCCACCCGGTTCCGGCGATAAGTGACAGATTGATGACGGCGAGCACGACGTGTCCGGGTCCGAGGACGGTGAACCAGGCCGCGTTCAGGTACTGCGACAGGGGGCCGAACAGGCTGGCCACGTCCACGTACAGGAGATCACCTTCGGCGAGGCGCCACGCGGTGTAGAGCTCTCGTCCCCAGTCGACCAGCGGATCACCCGTGCGCCGCCACGTCATGACGGTCAGCGCAAGGAACACGGCCACCGGAAGAGCTCCCGACGCGCCATGACTCCTCTGGCGCCCGGTCATTCGCCGTCGCGGCGAACGTAGACGAAGGCCGTGGAGTCGCCGTACACCCGTCGCCAGTCGGATGTCTCGGCGAGCACGGCCGAGATGGGAGCTTCAGGCGGGACGAGCATCCAGTCGATCCGATGACGAGCCAGCAGGTCCTTCCAGCCGGGCTGCGCGTACCGGATACCGTCGTAGTCCTTGACCAATTCGACGCCGTAGAAGTCCGTCTGCCCGTCGATGAATACGGGGACGTCGGGCCAGGCCGCGTAGAGCAGGTATCCTCCCCAGGTGAACTCATTGTACACGCGACCTTCGACGCCGAGTCGATCCAGCTGATCCACCGCCGCCACCGGGAACCGGTCACCGAACGCGTAGCGAGCGGCACGCGCAGGACTCAGTGCCAGGAACGTGAGGACGAGGCATACCGCGAGACCCACGGGCCACCCCATGAGCCCGGCCTCGGCGCGCGAAAGCTCCCGCGCCCACGTCAGGAAGCGCCTGCCTCGACTCTCCGTCGAGTCTTCCGTCTGTTCGAGCACGTCGCGTGTCCAGAGGGCCATCCAGGGGACGGCCACCACCGCGAAGATGGGGATGTTGCGGGTGGAATGCAGGGCGAAAGCAGCGAACAGGACAAAGCACGCGAGGCCCAGCATGTCGACCCGCGAGCGCAACCACGCGAGCACGCACGTGCCGAACAACAGAGCTCCCAGAAACGACTTGATCAGCGCATCGTGAAAGTCCGGGGAGCGGTATTCGTCGGTGTTGTCCACCAGGTACTCGAGGCGCAGATACCCGATCGTGTGAGCCCACAGGGCCCACCCAGCAGGCGTGAGCAGCGAGGCCCCGAAGCAGATTGCTCCCGAAGCGACGAGACCGCGCAGAAGACGGCCGGCTGCGCAATCCGGATCGCGTCTGGCGCGCAGCGCGGCGTCTCCCAGGAACAGGAAAAGCAGAATGAAGCCGATCAGGAATCCACCGTGCGCGTTTGCCCACACCAGCATGATCGGAGGGAGAGCGTAGAGCCAGCGCACGGCACCGCGCCGTGCCTCCAGGAGCACGAGGCAGAACGCGGCCGCGAACAGGGTGGTGAACATGTGGGGCCGCGGAAGCAGGTGGATGGCCTGCATCACGAGGCCGACGAAACCGAAGATGAGCGCGAGGATGCGCGGAAGGCCCAGTCGGACCATGGTGAGGTATACCAGCCCCACGGCGCCGGCAAACAGGGCGGCCGTCAGCACGGCGACGCCGGCCAGGCCCGCGAGCTGGTGAGCACCCCCGAACCACACCTCGGACAACCACTCATACGGTATGAAGGGCTGTCCTTCCATCGTGTGCGAGAACAGGTCCACACGCGGAATGCTCCGAGACGCCAGGATCTCCGTGCCCACGCGGATGTGACGGCCTACATCACCGTCACCATTGAAGAGAGAGCCCTCCCGGAAGAACAGGGAAAACGCGTAGGCCGCTGCCGTTAGCATGGCTCCCAGGGTAGGAAGAAGCCAGCGGGCGGGCCACGGTGCCTCCGATTGCACGCCTAGCGCTCGTCTCCGGCCTGGTAGGGTCCGAACGTCCCGGCTCCCGGAACGTCCAGGAAGTAGGAGCGACAGGCTCGATCCAGGACCTCGATCGACAGCGAAGCCTCTACATCCTCGTACTTCGCGATGTTGCAGACGACTTCCACGATGTCCCTCGGGTGGCAACCGCGTGGAGCCATGCTCAGACGATCGTAGTACTGCTTGTAGACATGCTCGACGCGGGCCGGCTCGTACAGGATTCCATTGGAATCGCAGCAACGCCGGAAGATCTCCTCGTATTGCTGTCGGCTCGGGCTCTCCACCATGATCTTGTAACGGATCCGCCTGAGAAACGCCTCGTCCACCAGCTCCATCGGATTGAGGTTCGTGGAGAAGATCACCAGACAATCGAACGGCACCGGGAACTTGTAGCCGTTCCGCAGCGCCAGGTAGTCCACGCGCTTCTCGAGCGGCACCATCCACCGGTTGAGGAGATCGCGCGGCCGCACGAGCTGTCGTCCGAAGTCGTCGATGATGAACACCCCGCCGCTCGCCTTGACGTGCGGGGGTGCCTGGTACACCCGGCTGTGCGAGTCGTACTGCAGCTCGAGAAACTCCAGCGTCAGCTCGCCTCCCACGAAAACGACGGGTCGCTTGATCACGGCGTAGCGATCGTCGTGCTCGCGTCCCTTTCGAATGAGCTGGCCGTCGTCTTCCTCGTGGCTCGCGACCCGCCCTGCCTCCCCCTCGACCACATCGTGGTACACCGGGTCGTACAACACGATGATCTGGCCCTCCACCTCGAGAGCCCATGGAAGGTACACGTTGCCGCCGAGCATCTGAGAGATCGCTTCCGCGATGGTCGTCTTTCCGTTTCCGGCGTGACCGTACAGGAAGATGGACAGTCCGGAATTGATCGCCGGTCCCAGCCGGTCGAGGAACACCTCGTCGAACACCAGGTGCGCGAATCCCTCGCGAATTGTCTGCTCCGTGACCCGGACACCGCGCACGGTCTGAGATTCCACCCACCGAGCGTAATGGTTGAGCGGCACCGGCGCTGGGCCGACGTATCCGTTCGCGTCGAGCGCTTCCCGGGCCCGTTCACGCCCATCGCTCGTCAGGTCGAACGTATAGGCCATCCGACTCTGGGCGCCGGATCCCCGAACCTCGAGCAGACGACGTTGCTGCAGCTCCGCGATCTGCTCGTCGAGGATGCCGAACGGAAGCCGTATGAAATGACGAAGCTGATCGCCGGTGCGGGCTCCAAGGGTGTACAGGCTCTTGAGAACGAGCTCCGTGATCAGGCCGGGAGTCAGACCCGTGTCGGCCGTGGTGAGCGGCACCGCCGGTGCCATCTGCGTGACCGGATCGCTCGCGGCTTGTGGCGCGTAGTCCTGAAGTACGCTATCCGACATCGGTGGCTCCGTGGCTCGGGTCGGCCGGAATGGTGTGACGCACGGTCAGGCGGTCGCCGACCCGCGTGTCCGTCTGGCTCAGCGTACCGACCGGCAGTTCGAGTGCCCGGTGAGCGTCGCGGTGATATCGCGAGCACCGGCCGGGCCGCAGATCCTCGTACGTGGCCACGACGTGATCGTCCCGTGACAGGAAGGCCACGTCGAGAGCCTGCTTCATGCCGAACATGTGCACGGCCTGGCATCCCTCCAGAAGGAGCCCTTCGCCCCGATCGAGTGGACGATGTCCCAGGAGACCGCGCAGTCGGGTCCAGAAGGTGTCGGCTATCCCAATGGAGGCTCCGAGGTCGGCGCCGGAACGCGATTCGTTGATCACGGCGACGAAGCGCACCTACACCCCCCCCAGCTCATTGATCAAGTGCAGCATCGCCGGTCCCAGAACGACCACGAAGATCGCCGGGAAGATGAAGAACACCAGCGGTGGCACCAGTTTGATGGTCGTCTTGGCGGCCGCTTCTTCCGCCCGCTGGCGGCGCTTGACGCGTAGCGTATCCGAGTGCACGCGTAGAGCCTGGGCGACGCTGGTGCCGAACCGGTCGGTCTGGATGAGCATCGTGGCCAGGGCCTGCAGGTCGGGGGCGCCGGTGCGCCGCCCCAGGTTGCGGAGAGCGTCCTCGCGCGGCGTACCGGCCCTCATCTCGAGGTTGACGATGTGGAGCTCTTCCGCCAGGATCGGGCTCATCGTCTCCACCTCGTCCGAGACGCGGTGCAGCGCCTGGTTGAGTCCTAGACCGGCCTCGACGCAGATCACCAGCATATCGAGGGCATCCGGCAGCGCCTTCTGGATCGCCTTCTTCCGCAGCCGGATCTTGCGGGCCACGATCCCCGTGGGAAGGAACCATGCAACCACTCCGCCTGCGCCCACCCACAGTATCACGTCCCGTCCCTGCAGGGTCGGTGCCGCGGCCAGGATCAGCACGATGCCAATCACGACCGACACGACGCGGAGCGCGTAGAAGATCGGGACGGCGTTCTGACGGCGGTAGCCCGCCTGAATCAGGCGCTCGCGAACCTCGAACAGGTCCTTGCGCCCCTCCGAAACGCGCTCGCCGAACGTCTGAAGCCAGACTTCGAGCTGCTCCCGCTTGGCCTGTCGTTGCCGCCGCTGTTCAATACCGCGCGAGGCGGCCACGGATTCCAGCTCCGCAAGGCGCTTCGCGACATTCCGGTCGCGTGCCGGGACGAGTTCAGCCACAGCAACAACCGCCAGGATGGCGGTGACGGCGATGAGAACGGCGATGATAGTAATCATCAGATCTCGATGTCGATGATGCGACGAATGATCAGGAATCCCATGAACTGCAGAAGTGCCGCGAGGGCGATGAGCGCCCGCCCGATGGGTTCCTCGAACAGAATCATCATGTATTCCCGATTGAGCGCCGTGATCGCGAACCCGAGAAGGACCGGGAGCGCGGCGAGGATGTAGCCCGTGAGTCGTGCCTGTGCGGTGTATGTACGCACCTGTCGCAGCAACATGAACCGCTCACGAATCGTGTAAGCGATCTTGTCCAGGATTTCGGCCAGGTTTCCGCCGACCTCGCGTTGAATGAGAACCGCCGTGACGAAGATCCTCACGTCGACCAGATCGATTCGATCAGCCAGCCCGAGCAGCGATTCATCGAGCGGCAACCCGAACTTCTGTTCCTCGAAGATCTGTCGGAACTCGGTGGCCATCGGTTCCGGAGACTCCTCCATTACGACCTTGAGACCCGTCGGGAAGGCGTGCCCGGCCCGAATCGACCGTCCCAGCAGATCGATGGACTCCGGGAACTGCTCCTCGAACCGTCGGACGCGTCTGCGCTTGAGTCGGCGCACATACATATAGGGGAAGAAGAGGCCACCGGTCGCGGCGAGGCCGGCCGTGATCCCGTTGCCGGACAATATGAAGCCACTTGCGGCCAGCGCCCCGGCCAGTCCGATCGACATGAGGATGAACGTCGTCGGCGTCCAGTTGAGGTCAGCCTGCTCCAGGAGCGCCCTCAGGTCGCGCACCTGTGGCAGCATGCCGAGAATCGCGTCGACGGGCGTCTGATCACCATGAGTCTCCCTGAGCAGCGCCTTGTCGATGACGGTCGTGCTGCCCGGTTCGCGTCCGGTGACCGACTCGAGCTGCTTGCGGAAGTCGCGTCGCCGCCGAACCTCCCGCAGACTCTCGGTCAGGAACGCGAGCGATACGACGCCCATGACGACCGCCAGAAAGACGACGAGCGCCGGCAGCCAGTTTCCAGGTAGCAGTTCCAGCATCGGATTCCCCGCCTGTTCAGCCTTCGAGGTTCGAGAACAGAGAAACCGGCAGATGGATCCCGTACGCCATCATGCGGTCTGTGAACCGCGGGCGGATCCCGGTTGCCCGGAATCGCCCGATCACGTTGCCGTTCTCGTCCACGCCCTCGCGATCGTACACGAAGATGTCCTGCATCGTGATGACTTCGCCTTCCATGCCCGTAATCTCACTGATCGCCACGATCTTCCGCTGACCGTCGGACAGCCGTCCCACCTGGACCAGCACCTGGATGGCGCTTGCGATCTGCTGACGCATGCCCTTCTCAGGCAGGTTCAGTCCCGCCATCGAGATCATCGTCTCCAGACGCGCCAGCGCATCCCGCGGATTGTTCGCGTGTAGCGTCGTGAGCGAGCCGTCGTGTCCCGTGTTCATGGCTTGCAGCATGTCCACGGCCTCGGCCCCACGAACCTCGCCCATGATGATCCGATCTGGGCGCATTCGAAGGGAGTTGATCAGGAGATTCCGCTGCGTCACCTCGCCAGCTCCCTCCACATTCGCCGTGCGGGTCTCGAGCCGGACGACGTGCGGCTGGCGAAGCTGGAGCTCAGCCGAGTCCTCGATCGTCACGATTCGCTCTTCAAGAGGGATGGACTCGGACAGCATGTTGAGTAGAGTCGTCTTCCCCGCGCCCGTTCCGCCCGATACCAGCACGTTGAGGCGGGCCTTTACGATTCCCTGGAGCAGCTCGAGCATCGCCGGAGTCAGACTCTCCGTGCGCAGGAGGTCGGTGGCGGACAGCACGTCTTTCTTGAATTTCCGGATCGAGAGGTGCGGTCCGTCGATCGCCAGAGGGTGGATGATCGCGTTGACACGAGAACCGTCTGCCAGTCGGGCGTCCACCATGGGGGAAGAATCGTCGATGCGCCGGCCGACCGCAGAAACGATGCGATCGATGATCTGGAGCAGGTGCCGATCGTCCTTGAAGCGCACGTCCGACGCCTCGATGCGGCCGTTGCGTTCCACGTACACGCTGGCGTACGTGTTCACCAGTATGTCGGACACCGACGAATCCTGGAGCAGAGGCTCGATCGGACCCAGACCGAAGATCTCGTCCAGGATCTGGCTGACGAGATCCTCACGCTCATCGTAGTTGAGGGGGGTCGACTCGCGTGCCAACAGATCGTGCACGACCTTCCGGATCTCGCCGACGACCTGATCTCGCTCCAGGGCGTCGAGATTGGAGAGATTCAAGCGCTCGAGAAGCTGGCGATGAACGCGGACCTTTATCTCCTGGAGAAGACCGCTGTCCTGCTCGAAGGTGAGCGATCGAACAGGGACTCCTTCCAGCGGCTCTTTACCGACCCACGGAACAGCCTCGCCTCCCTGTTCGCCACCGGGCGGGTCCGAGGGGTCGTTGGTGTCCGCGGGTGAGAGGCCGAATTCGTTCATCGCGTTCCACTCCTCTTGGTGCCCTTCGGCACGAGCATACGTCGCAGACTGGTGAACAGGCCGTCACCTTCCGTCGGATCCGTAGTGATCCCCGTGAGATTCATCACGAGCGCCTTGAGATCCTTGGCGAAGGCCGATTTGTCAGTCAGGACGATCGGCCGACCTGAATTGATGGAGTTCATGACCGACTCGAAGTCGTTTCCGAGCGTCCAGAAGACCGAGAGACCGAGAGTCTTCTCGATCTCCTTGAGCGTGATCGGATCACTGGTCTGGTAGCGGTTCACCACGAGCCGCAGCCATTCCGTCCCCTTGACCGATCCCATCCGCTCCAGCAACGGCAGGCAGCGCGTGATGTTGCGCAGGGACGGAAGATCCACGTTGGTAACCAGGTAGACCTGATCCGCCTGTTCGAATGTGGCCAGCGTGGGGGGAGAGAACGACTTCGATGTATCGACGACGATGTAGTCGTAGTGCTGTTTCAGGAAGTTCAGGATCTGCCGAATCTGATCTCCCGTCACCGTCTCGGCCTTCGCCGGGTGGAAGGGAGCGGACAGGAGCTCTACACCGGAATCGTGACGCTCGATGTATGAGGCCAACAACCCGGCGTCGACTCGATGGAAGTTGCGCACCAGGTCCACGAAGCTGAAGCGCGGCTCGACGCCCAGAAGCAGGGCCGTCTCGCCCAGCTCCAGGTCCAGATCCACCAGCAGCACCTTCTTGCGGGTCAGCAGGTGCAGGGCCACAGCCACGTTGGTCGCCACGCAGGTCGAGCCCGCGCCACCCTTGGGGCTGAAGAAGGCGAGCAGGCTCGCCGGCTCCTGTTGGCGCTCCTCGGTCTTGCGTCCGAACTTGCGGCTGATGCGGTCGACAGCATCCCGGATCTCCTCATCACCCAGGGGCTTTTGCAGGTACTCGGATATGCCCGCCTGCATGGCCTGGAGCAGAAGTTCGGGCTCCAGGGCGGGACCGAGACCGATCAACCGCCGTCCGGGGGCTCCTTCCACGAGGAACTGCGCGAACTTCAGACCCATCAGCGGATCGTCCTCCAGGTCGAGGAAGATCAGCTCGGGATCGAGTTGCCGAAGCTGCTCGAGCCGGGCATCATCGATCTCGGTAAACGGCACCGGGATCTCCAGCCCGAGGCTGAGGCCGATCTCCTCGCCCACCTCTGCGACCACCCTGCCAAGCATGGTTCGAAGTTCGGAGTCGGTGGAGATCACCGCGCTCTTGATCTCGTTTCCGTTCATGGTCTCACGCCGCGAGCGGTTTGGGTTCGTCGGGTCTCAGAGCGCATCTCAGTTCCCGACCTCGTCTTCGAGCCCCGGAAGCGGTTCGAGCATGCTGTCGTCCCAATTCCACACGTCCGGTTCACCGGTCGGCAGGGGCGGTTCATCCTCGCGCGGCTGAACGAGCCGCGGGGTGACCAGCACCAGCAACTCCGTCCGGTTCTGCCGTGCCTCCTTGGAGCGAAACAGGCTGCCGAGAACCGGGATGTCACCGAGGACCGGGATCTTGTCGATGTCCTCGATGATCGAGTTATCGATCAGCCCCGCCATCGCGAACGTCTGCCCGTCGGCCAGCTCGAGCTCCGTCTCGGCCTTGCGAGAGAGGATCGATGGGATGTTGAAGCCCTGCAGGGTCAGGCCGTTTGCGAAGTCCAGAGTCGAGACCTCGGGTGCCACGTGCAGCCGGATGTTGCCACTCGGCTGGATCGTGGGCGTGAAGCTCAGCCGCACACCGAATTCGCGGAACTGGATCGTGACCGACCCGACGTTCGCTCCTCCCTGGACCACGGGATACGGGAACTCGCCGCCTGCCAGGAACGAGGCCTCCTGGCCATGCACCGCCAGTAGATTGGGCTCTGCCAGGCTACGAAACAGTCCGTTCGACTTGAGCGCTTGAATGAACAGCGACACATCCGACGACGGGTGCAGCAGGAAGAAGTTCACCGCGTCGGAAAGCGACTGTGTCACCTCCGACTCCCCGCCGATGAGATCGATATCGCCACCGGCGGGCGGTGGCCGCCCGGTGGAGATGCCGCCCGACACCTCTCCGTCCGAGATCCGGAAGATGTTGATGCCGGCCTTTTCGATAGCGGTGCGACTCACCTCGGCGAACCGGACCTGCAGAAGTACCTGTCCGGGGTCGGGTACGGAGAGGTGGTTGACGATCGTGGCTTCGGACCCCGCCAGGAAGCCCGTGGCAACCTCCACGGCCCGTTCGGCGTTCATGGCGTTCGAAGCGCGGCCGGAGAGGATCACGGAGCTCCCCGATGAGACGACGGACATGCTGTCATCCGGGAACAGTTCCCGCAGGTCGGCCTGCAGCGACGTCACGTCCGGGGAGACGCGTACCTGGTACATGCGTCGCCCGCCCGAGTTGTCCCACAGCATGAGAGTCGTGGTGCCGTTCGTCTTCCCATTGACCAGGATCTCCCGGGACGAGACCGGCACGACGTCCGCGATCTCGGGGTCCGCGATGGATACGCGGCGGACCATGACCGGCGTCGCGACGACGTGCGAGTTGCCGAGCGCGACGTTGATCACGCCGGTGGGGGTCACGGCCGACATTACGTCCTGCGCCGCGGCCGGCTTCACGGAGCCGAGGCTCGCCGCGAACATCAGGGCCAGGCCTACGACTGGCGCGACGCGGCGGCGTGTCCGGGTCTGATTGCTGAACGCGTTCATTGGGAGCCGCCCTCGTCAAGAGTTTCCGTTTCGACCTGGTTGCCTTTCCAGACCTCGATCTGGGCCCGCGGAGCGGGCGCCGCGCGCCGGGTGGTGGTTCGCCGCGCTACCGGCTGTGACGGCAGGAGGCTGGCGATACGTGCTCCCTGTGTCGTGACCGAGTCCATGTCCAGCGTGTTTCGCAGCGCCAGCTGGATCCGGCCCTTGTTGGCCGCCAGAACCAGCTCCTCGGCCTCTTCGGGCGTGACCAGGAGAGTGATCACCGTCACCTGAATCGGCTCGCCGTTCACGTTGCGCTCGACGACCTGGCCGGACGTGAGAACGGAGATGTTCTGCAGGATCAGCTTGGTGATCGGATTGGCGTTCGCCTGACCCTGGTCGATCGTGACCATCACGTCGACCCGGGTCCCGGGCGTGACGAATCCGGCGATGCTGATCACATCGTCGACCCGTACGCTCACGCCCCGCATTCCCTCGGGGATCACGATCGGCAGGCCTCCGCCCGCCTCTTTGACCGCGATCTTAGCCGACATCAGGGGCTCGTTGAGCGCCACACTGGTAATGACCCCTCGCCCGAGCACTTCCTCGACCGACGGGCTATAACCCTCCGGAACCAATCCGCCCGGCCAGGCGACGAGCTTGACGTCCTCGGCCGTCAGCACCGTGCCGAGCGGCAGATCACGCGCCGCGACCACCACTTCGGTGCTGGCCGGCTCGGCCGTACGGATGGGGCTCTCTGGCTGCCGGAGGTAGTTCAGCGCCAGCCAGGCAGCCACCAGGCCCGACAGGAGGGCCATCGCCATCACGATGAAAAGTCGTCGACTACGCATGACCAGTTTCCCTGTTTCTCAACATGATTCTCATGACTGCCACGGTCTGGGGTTTACCACAACAGGCCGATCACGGCGCCGATCGCGATCGCGACTCCGTAAGGCACCGTCACGGCGCCCTGGGTCTCGAGGGTCGGCACCGCATCCACTTCTCCGCCGCTGAGCGCCTTGAGCGCCAGCCCGCGCACCACCAAGTACGTGCCGGCCAGGCTTGCTCCGAGGCGCCGGCGGCGCACCGAGACCAGGATGGCGAGCACGCCGCCGATGAGAGCGGTGGCGAGCAGAGCTACGAATGTCCGATAAGGTCCGAGAAAGGCGCCCGCCGCGGTGAGGAGCTTGACGTCGCCTCCGCCCATGCCCTTGAGCATGAACAGCGGGAATGTGAGCAGGAAGGCGAGGAGAGAACCGAGCACACCGCCGAGCAGGCCCTCTACCCCGACACCGGCCGTGGCCACGCGCACCACGAGGGCGACAGCCAGGCCGCCCACCGTGACATAGTTCGGTATTTTACGGGTCCCGACATCAAACGCCGCGCCAAAGGCGACAGTCAGGACCAATCCGAGTGCGCTGAGATCCACGGGTGGTCCCCCGTTTGGGTTCTATTTTTGGGTGGTGGGCGGACCGCAACGGCCCGCCCACCGACTACGATCAGACGGTGTTCAGGTTCGAGCTGATGTTGTTGAATACGGCCGCGATCACCGGACCGAGGATCCGCAGGGCGGCGATCACCACGATGGCGATCAGCGCCACCAGCAGGGCGTACTCGACGAGATCCTGACCGGATTCGTCCGCCCACAGG
>JBDGXC010000021.1:0-47071 GCA_039584815.1 Gemmatimonadota bacterium | reverse complement strand
CTAAAAACACCCGTTTCATCTACTTATAAGTATACACGATCCCCTCCGTTTTGTCACTGTTCTTGACACTGTGGCGCACTGCGACAAGACGGCCCTGCCGTAATTGTCGACAGGACCGTCTCTTACCAGATCGGGGCGGCGAGATTCGAACTCGCGACCTCCTGAACCCCATTCAGGCGCGCTACCGGGCTGCGCCACGCCCCGATGCGGAAATGTGCTGTCTCTTCCGGGGTTCCGCCGAATCGAGACCTTCTCAATCCGGGGCTAATCCGCTCCAATGTCGCACAAGATGTCGCACACTTGTCGCGGGAGGAGCCCTCACGTTTCCGAGGCGCGAAGATACGCGAGTGCGTCTGGGAACGCCACCACGCAAGGAGAACAGTTCTGGTAACAGATCTCGGCAATGTGATTCAACGTCAGGGGCTCGGTAATCACACGACTGGCCGAGTCCTGGCTCAGAGGCCATTCTAGTACGGTGATAGTCCTTCACTTCGTATGGGTGAGGGCCGCTGCAGGTCTTGCGTGTATGGCTCTGCCGCGCCGAGCGAGCCGGCGTGGGGCGTTTGTCCGGCGGTGGGTTTCCTCGTGTGTCTGCATGGCCCCTGTGCTCATTAACTTGTGCTACCACTGTTGGGGGCAGGTCAATGGAGCTGGGTGTCGAAGCCTATTTCCAGAAGCCCTATGATCCCGCCGCACTCCTTGCGGAAATCAAGCGACTTACCCCATACGTGCAGTTCCATCCCCTTTCATCGTGTCCCGACCGACCGGAGTTCACGGCGCGACTGGTGAACGATCGGCTGAGATTCGATCAGGTTCGACTGATTGCCACTCGATTCATATCTTCCGACCCTTGCCCGAATCGAGTATGCTGATCAGCCCCTCGGGATAAGGACAAAAGAATACCTGTCCTTTCAGGTAGTCCTCGTCCTCGCGGACCACCCAGCTCCAGACTACCGCCGTCGGTCCGGCCAGAGGCACGCGCCTGTTACGGTATTGCCTGATTAAGCGCCTGAAATTCGCTTTCTCAGGACGGCTCAGGGTGCTCTTGAAGTACCCGACTGCATGCTCCAGCACGTTGATCACCGACGTATAGCGGGGCGGCTGGTGCAGCGCAGCCGCCAGGCCCGCGCGGTAGGCGAGGACGAGATCCGGGTAAGGCAAGCCGGCTTCGTTTGCGACGAGACGGCCGAGTTCGCGCAGCCGCTTTTGGCTGTACGCCATCAGCACAAACTTGTAACGGGCATGGAACTCGATCAGTTCACGCATGGAGCCGGTCGTAGCCACCCCGCGAAGAGCGGCCAGCGCGAACAGCTTGGTGAGGAAGTGCTCGCGTATCCGAAAGTTGCGCAGCCGGCCTTCATCTTCCATGGCCAGGTCGCAGAAACGATCGATGACCGACTGCCCGAACATCCCGGCCCTCTTTCCAGAGGACGACGGTCTCCCGTCTACTGTGTACAGTTTCACATCGCTGATTCCGCAAGACGGAGAGCGGTTCTTGAGCAGGAAGCCGTCTACAGGTGGCAGAGCGGAGAGGAAGCTATCGCTGAAGTCCTGCATCTCGCTCGTCAGGTCACGCCCGGTGGAAGGCTGGTACAGACGAGACCCGTCTTCTCCCTCGATCAGTCGAATAGGATCGCGGGGCACACCCAGCCCGATCTCCACCTCGGGACAGATCGGCACCAGTTCCACGAACGGTTCGATTTCGCGTACGAAGTCATAGGCGATCTTCTCCCCGTTATAGCGAACCTTGTCCAGCTCGAGACAGCGGCTCAAGACCAGCCGCGGCCGGGCAAATCCGCTCATCTCGGCCTCAGCTCCTCTCCGTTGAGCGCCCCGGCGATGGCCTCGACAATGCCTCGCGGACGAACTTCGAAAGCCTCGAGCGCTGCCTCGTCCTCCACGACGGTCGGGTTGCGAACGCCATCGATGAGCTTCTTTCCGATGCTGGCGTAGACCGGTGTGACCAGTCCGAGCCATAGACTGGACAGGTACGGAGTAAGAACTGGTACCGAGATCATCGTCCGCCGCAATCCTCGCTGGCGCGCGTACTCCTTCATGATCTCACCGTAGCTGACCCGGTCCGCCCCGCCAATCTCGTACACACGGCTTCCCTCGATGCCCATCTCCCGCGCGGCAACGAGGTACTCTATGACGTCGTCGATGCCAATGGGCTGTGCTGGTACCTCTACCCAGCGAGGTGTGATCATGACCGGGAGCTTCTCTACGAGCGCTTTGATCATCTCGAACGACAGGCTGCCAGAACCGATAATGATCGACGCGCGAAGTTCGATAGTGGGGACTCTCGTTTCGCGAAGCACCTCCCCAACCTGCTGCCGGCTTCGAAGGTGCTCAGACAGTTCCGTTCCGGAGCCGAGGCCTCCCAGATAAATGATCCGTCGAACACCTGTCTCGCTGGCCGCCCTCGCGAAGTTGCGGGCGCCCTGAAGGTCTTTGTGGGCAAAATCACCCGCGGAGGACATGGAGTGGACGAGGTAATAAGCGACATCGACACCGTCGAGAGCGGTCAGGAGACTGGCTGGTTCGAGAACGTCTCCCTGGACGACTTCTAAGCGAGAGGCATCCCGGGCGCGCAGACGCTCAGGTCTGCGCGCGAGGCAGCGCAGCGGTGTACCGCGGGCTTCCAGCGCGTCCAGAAGGCGGCCTCCAACGTAGCCTGTACCGCCCGTCACAAGTGTCAAACCCTCTACCATCGCCGTGTTCCTATTGTCCGGGACGCGTGACCTGACCATGGAACAATATAGACCAAGCGCGTTCTTGTCAAGCTGATGTCGAGTATTTATATTGACAATAGTTAAGACAATTATCTGCTAATGTGCCCTTGAAGGCTGGCGGACACGATGGTACCAGCAATCAGAATCAACCGGGTGAACACACGCCCGGTCGAGGAGAATGGGCGATTCGTCCTCTACTGGATGACCGCTTATCGTCGCACTCGTTCGAACTTCGCGCTGCAGAGAGCGGTTGAATGGGCCCAGGAGCTGGGCAAGCCCCTGTTCGTGTTCGAGCCACTTCGCGCGGGCTACCCCTGGGCGAGCGAGCGCTTTCACTCTTTCGTGCTGGATGGAATGAAAGACAACGCCCGGCGGTTTGAGGCATCCGGCGCGACGTACTACCCCTATATCGAGGAGACGCGGAACGCTGGAACAGGATTCCTCGAGTACCTGAGCGGTGAAGCGTGCGTCGTCGTTGCCGACAGTTTCCCGGGCTTCTTCTTGCCCCGTATGCGCGCCGCTGCGGCGAAGCGGCTGCCGGTGCTGATGGAGGAAGTCGACTCCAACGGTCTGATGCCGATCCGTGCATCGGATCGAACTTATGCCACTGCTTTCGCCTTCAGGCGTCACATGCAGCAGGAGCTGCCGACGCATCTGCAGACCACTCCGGCATCCGACCCGCTCTCCGGTGTCAGGCTGCCACGGCTCGCCGAGCTTCCGTCGGATTTGGGCACCCGTTGGCCCCCAGTGGCGCCACAAGCGCTCGCCAGCCGTAGGTGGTTGGAGAGGCTGCCAATCGACCACTCCGTCCCTGCGGTCGCCGGGGTGCGAGGAGGCCAGGTAGCCGCCATGGAAACTCTGCGGCGCTTCATCTCCGGGTCACTCCACAGTTACGGAGATGGGCGGAACCATCCGGATCGGGAGGCCACGAGTCGTCTTTCCCCTTACCTGCACTTTGGGCACATTTCCGCTCACGACATTCTTCGCAGTGTCATGGAAGTGGAGGATTGGGACCCGAGCAGGCTGTCGCCGGTAGCCCGTGGAAAGCGGCAGGGATGGTGGGGAGTCGGTGCGGGTGCGGAGGCGTTTCTGGACCAGTTCACGACCTGGCGCGAGCTGAGTTTCAACGCCGCCTTCACTATGCCGGGCTACGATTGCTACGAGTCGCTTCCGCCTTGGGCCCGCGAGACGCTGGAACGACACGCCTCGGATCCAAGGACACACGTTTATGACGTGGAGGAGTTGGAACGGGCACGGACACACGACCCTCTCTGGAATTCCGCCCAGCGTCAGCTTGTGACGGAAGGGCGGATCCACAACTACCTGCGCATGCTGTGGGGAAAGAAGATCCTCGAATGGACGGAGACGCCACGCGAGTCCGCACGCGTCATGATCGAGCTGAACAACCGCTACGCCCTCGATGGGCGTGACCCGAACTCGTACAGCGGCATCTTCTGGTGCCTCGGGCGTTACGATCGACCGTGGGGACCTGAGCGTCCCGTGTTCGGCAAGATCCGCTACATGACGTCCAAGAATACGGCTCGGAAGCTTCGCGTAAGCAGATTCCTGGGGCGATACGGTGGCCAGGATGAAGTTGTGGGCAAGCGCGGAGTGCCTGATGCCTAGTGGCCTACCACGGGCTCGCCGCTCGACAATCGGCCTTGCAGATAGCCTACGAGTTGTGGGAGACCGGTGACGAGCGTCGCGCCGATTGCTTCCACCGCCTCCCGGTAGTACGGAGCCGCGCGTCCTCCCACGAGGATTTCCGTCTCGGCTCCGGCGGCCTCCCGAAGCGACCTGAGCTCTGCCGGAAGCAGAGGATCATCGCGGGGATAGACGATGCTGAGAGCGATGACTTTCGTACAGGTGCTCCGTGCTACTTCAGCGACGTCCCGCGCCGGAAGGCTCGCGCCGAGGTACGTGACCCGCCAGCCCAGCGCCGCCGCCGCCGCGCCGACCAGGAGGGCTCCGAACTCGTGTGCCTGCCCGGTCGGTGTGGTGACAACGAGGCCCGGCGCGTCCGCCTCGGGCGCGCAGGCCTTAATGATGGACTCGAGCACCCTTCGGATTACGGCGGTGGCGAGGTGCTCATGACCGGGGGTGATCTGGCCGTGCTCCCACTGCTCTCCGATGCGTGCCAGGAGGGGCGCAACGACTTCCTCGCTGAAGACCGCGGCCGGAAGGGCCACGGTCGCTCGCATCAACGAAGTCTCGAGGTCTCTAGCGTCCAGGCGTTCGACGGCGGAAAGGCTGGCCGCGAGGTGGGGCTCCGATCTCATGGGAACGACCTCTGCCTCGCGAGCCACGAGGGCGGCCTCGGCATCCTCCCTGGCGAGCTCCTGGAGATCCTCGATGTCGAGCTCCGCCATCCGGCTTATGCGACGGCCAGCCGCCGTGACACGGCTCAGCAGCAGAAGTCGCTCGACATCGGCGTCCGAGTACAAACGATGCCCTCCGCCGGAACGCCCCGGCCGCACGACTCCGTAGCGCTTCTCCCAGACGCGGAGCACGTCCGGCGTGAGCCCGGTTCGCCGCACCACGACCTGAATAGGGTGGCGCTTATCCTCTGATCCGTTCTGCATCTTCAATGCTCCTGGCGCCAAAGGACGTGGCCGGCACGCAACTCAGCGAATGCTCGACGAATCATGGACAGAGCATCGGAGTGTGTAATAGGGTTCGCGATCGTATACGTCAACGATCTGTCGTGGACATAGGATTGACACATTGGGACAAGCGGCCTAGGCTTGTGACCGTCCGGGCGCGGACGCGGCGGACGCGCCTTCCAATTCCCGCGGCCGAGAGAGGCCTAGCGTCCTGTGCCCTCATTGAACCTCGAGATGGAGATCTCCCGGCCACTCGGAGCAGTATTCGATTTCTTTGCGGATGCCGGCAATCTGGAGAGGATCACGCCGCCGGAGCTACGATTCAGGATTCTCACGCCACCACCGATCGAGATGAGGAAAGGCACACTCATCGATTATCGTCTCCGCCTGTTCGGCCTGCCTGTTTCCTGGCAGACTCTGATTTCTGAGTGGAGTCCCCCCACTCACTTCGTGGACGAGCAGTTGCGCGGACCGTACCGGGAGTGGGTCCACACCCACCGCTTCTTCGAGAAGTCCGGCCGTACCACAATCCGCGACGAGGTACGCTATCAGTTGCCGCTCCACCCGTTCAGCAACTGGGCCCAACCGCTCGTGCGAGCACAGCTGAGTCGGATCTTCGCCTACCGGCAGCGAGTCACACGGTCGATACTCGAGGGAAACGACCAGGGCTGACGGTGCCGGTCGGGTGGAAGGGAGGACCCGGACGGCCGCGGACTGCGCGACCGCCCGGGATCTGGTGCACCGGTCGAGGCTGGACCGAACGCACCGTGGCACCCCCGTTGCTGGTTATGGGTTCGGCAGAACCTCTGCGCCCACCCAGGGATTGGCGCTCACGACCACGAGGATCAGGCGGAAAGCTTCCTCCACCCCGTCCGGCACCAAAGCGCCCGCGGCTACGGCGAAGGTCTGCAACTCGGCCGTGGTAGTAATGTCGAACGTCGCGACAGGAGTCGTGTTGCCCGTCGCAGCCACGCCGATCGTCAGGTCGCCGACCGGAACCTCGAGGCCCGGGTCGTCGGACGACTCGCCCCAGGCGAGGTTCTGGAACAGCACGGTGTCGATAGTGTCTGCGGCCACCGTACCGATGTCGACGGCAGGAGCATCACCGGAAGCGTGGATCGCACGGATCCGCGCCGTCTCGGTCGGGTCGAACAGCTCCTCGAAGGCGAGAAGAGTGAAGTCCTCCTCCGTGTCCTCCGGGGCAAGCTCACCGGCCGCGACGGCCAGGTATGCGCCGCCCGCCATCAGGTCCGGCGTGTCGAAGCTCGCCGTCGGGCTGCCTGTGCCCGTTCCGGTGACGAAGAAGTCGAGCGTGTACGTGCCCGGCGGTACCTGCACGGTGCCGCTCAGCTCGCCGAACGCGATGTTCTCCACGAGCAGGCTCTGGCCGGCGTAAATGTCGACCGCCGGAGCGTCCGGGCTGCCGTGCAGTGCGTACACGACCGGGTTCTGCTTGATGAAGCCGAGCGAACCGGTGCTGGCTACCGCGAGCAGCGAGAAGCCGTCATCGGCACGTGCCGGGCTCGTCAGCGTACCGGTGGCGATCACGAAGATCTCTTCGCCGTCCGGAAGCGCCGGCGTCGTGAACGCGGTCACGCGGTCACCGCCCGCTACGCGAATTCCAACCTGCAGTGCCTCACCTGAAGGCAGCGCGATTCCGGCCGCTCCGGTGTCGGCGAAACGCTCCAGGTCGCTGTAGTCGACGACGCCATCGTCGCCCACGTCGATGTCAACGGACGGAGCGTCGGGACCCGCGTGGACGATCCGCACCAGAGCGGACTGAGGCTCTCCGAAATCCTCGACGAGAGGCAGAATCTGGAACTTGTCGGCCTCGTCCATCGAAGCGAGGAAGCCAGACGCCACGGCCGTGATCTTCTGATTTGCGGCCAGATCGATCGGTCCGGTCTCGAAGGCGACCGCATCCGCCTCGGTCGACGGGTGGGCACGCAGCTGGATGTTGTAGGTGCCAGCCGGGACCGGGAAGTAGAGAGACGCGTCGCCATATGCGAGCGCTGAAATCACCGGAACCGCGATTCCCTTCGCGTATACATCGACCGTCGGGGCGTCTGGTGAGGCGTGCACCGCACGCAACATTGCGCTGCCGGCGTCAGGTCCATTCTGGCGAATGAAGAGGGTACCATCCGCGTCGATAGCCAGCAGAACAAAAGCATCGTCCGCCGAGATGTCTTCCTGGGCGACCAGGCCGGTGGCGATGAGGAAGTACTCCGTGCCTGCGCTCAGTGCGGGCGTGGTGAACGTGGTCACCGTCAAGCCGTCCACTACGACGCCGATCGTGAGAGGACTGCCGCCAGGCAGATCCACTCCGGCTGCACCTGTGTCAGCGAACCGCGCCAGGTCCGTGATCTCGTTGGAGCCATCGGCGCCGACGTCCAGATTCACGGTCGGAGCATCCGAGCCCGCGTGGAGAATACGTACGATCGCGTTGCCCGAACCCGGCGTCGCGAAGCCCTCGAACTGCGGGATGATGCGGAACGCGTCCGCGGCATCCGCCGAGTTCAGGAGTCCCGCGGCAACCGCAGTAAGAACCGCGTCGGCCCCCAACGAAACGTTGCCGGTCTCATAGATCGGGTCGGTGGACGAATCGGCGCCCGCCGGACGGAGCTGAATGCTGTACGTACCAGCCGGAACCGTGACGTAGCCGGTAGCAGCGCCATATGCCACGTTCGTAGCGATCGGCGTGCTGCTGCCCTCCACATAGATGTCTACGGCCGGCGCGTCCGGAGAAGCGTGGACCGCGCGCACCAGCGCCGTCTGCTCGGTCGGGTTCGTCCCATTGTCATCGTCGTCGCTGCAGCCGGCGGCCAGAGCCGCCAGGCCCAGCACGAGTGCCAACGTGCGAAAAGAGTTCCACCAGTTCATTTTTCTGTCCTCCCTGAGGTGGGCTGATAGGGCTTTGGCGTTACGTCCTGTCCATGACTTGTCTAGCAATGTGCCCGCCGTGTATATTATTGTCAAGTGCTTGTCTAACGATGAGCCGGGTGGACGCTCGTGATGTTTGGCTAATGTCTAGATTTCGAGACGGTGTGAATACATAATCTGAAACGGAGGGGAGAATGACGACTTCGGGGCTGATCCGGACGTACGCGGTGTCGCTCGTGAGCTTCTTGTTGCTGGACTTCTTGTGGCTCGGCCTGGTCGCCCGCGGCTTCTACCGAAGCCAGCTTAGCACCCTCTTGGCATCGGAGGTTCGCTGGCTGCCTGCCATCTTCTTCTACATGCTGTTCGTGGCAGCCATCGTGGTCTTCGCTGTAGTCCCCGCCGTACCGAGAGGGGCACCGGGACGGGCCGCCCTACTCGGAGGCTTCTTGGGTGTTGTCGCCTACGCTACCTACGACCTGACGAATCTCGCTACGATGAGAGACTTCCCGCTTGCGGTCGCGGCCGTGGACATGGCCTGGGGCGGAGTACTCACCGCGTCCGTGGCGACGGTAGGCTACCTGGTCGCTTCTCGGGGCGCGACATGAACTGGCTCCTCGCGGACCCGTCCTGGCTGTCGGTGGCCCTCGGGGCCCTGGCCCTCGTCCTCCTGGCGGTGAGCCTCATGTGGTTGCTCAGCATTCTGCTGCGGGACGCTGGTATCGCAGACGTATTCTGGGGAACGGGATTCGCGATTCTCGCACTGTTCTATGCGGTCACGAGCGATGGCCTGATGGCACGAAGAGTATTACTGAGCGGTCTCACGGTCGTATGGGGTACGAGGCTCTCGGTGCACATTCTGCAGCGCGGGCGAGGCCAGCCGGAAGATCCTAGGTACGCGGCCTGGCGCACGGCCGCGGGTGGGGGCTTCTGGTGGAAGAGCTATTTCAGCGTCTTCTTGCTGCAGGGGATCCTGATGTGGCTCATCTCAGCGCCGCTGCTGATCGGCCAGGCGTCCGCGAGCCCCGCGCGTCTGACCATTTTCGACGCACTGGGCTCCGGACTGTGGGCGATCGGCTTCCTGTTCGAGGCAGTGGGCGACGCTCAGCTTCGCCGGTTCAAGATAGATCCGGCGAATAGAGGCGAAGTGCTTCAGGGGGGCCTGTGGGCGTATACGCGGCACCCCAATTACTTCGGCGATTCCCTGGTCTGGTGGGGTTACTTCCTGATCGCTTTGTCCGTTCCTAAAGGGGGGTGGACGATCTTCAGCCCCCTGCTCATGACGTTGTTATTGCTGCGTGTGTCAGGCGTGACTCTCCTGGAACGTAGACTGCGTGAAAGTAAGCCGAAGTACGCCGAATACGCTTCCCGGACGAGTGCCTTCATTCCCTGGCCACCGTCCAGGCCGCGCGGCACGAGCATGGCGGAGCGCCCGGAGCCGGTTGAATCACGGCTCGATGAAGGGAGCTGACATGCGCAGAGTGCTGAACGTGAACCGGACAGCGACGAGACCGACCGCCCCGCATGGACGTTGGTTTCGTGCCTGCACGGTAGGGCTGGTCTTGATCGGCCTCCCATGGGCGCCTGCAACTGTTCTGGGCCAGGAAGCGGATCCGCCGTCCCGGCTGATTCTGGAGCTGGAGGGCGGACCGGTCTGGCAGAGCCGCAACATTGTCCATGTTCCCAACGACGAGACCGGCACTCGCTTCGCGCTGGATGACCTGACCGGTAGCGGCCCCTTCCCTTCCTTCCGCCTCTATACCGAAGGGCGACTGGGCAGGAAGCACGGACTGCGGCTCCTTGTGGCACCTCTGTCGATCGAGGGTACGGGTCTGCTGTCCACTCCCGTGGATTTCAACGATGTTCGCTTCGAACCCGGAATTGCAACCGAAGCATCGTATCGATTCGATTCGTATCGACTCACCTACCGGTACCGACTGGTAGGGAAGCCGAAGTGGCGTGTGGACATCGGCCTCTCGGGCAAGCTGCGTGTGGCCGAGATCGAGCTCGCGCAGGAAGGAGCGTCAGCCTCGTACTCCAATACCGGGTTCGTACCGCTGCTCTACGCGTCTGCCGCCTGGAGGCCATCTCCGCGCTGGGCCCTCACACTCGACGCCGATGGCGCGGCCGCCCCCCAGGGACGAGCGTTCGACGTGTCGCTTAAGCTGTATCGCCATGTCTCCGACCGCTGGTCCGTTTCGCTCGGGTACCGGACGCTTGAGGGAGGGGCGGACGTGGAAGACATCTACACGTTCGCGTGGTTCCACTACGTGACGTTTTCTGCCGTGTACCGGCCCTGGTGACACCGTTGAGTTTACACGGACGCTCGAGAGCGACATCGTCCCCATGCTTCGGAAGCACAGCGGCTCGGCTCGAACGGAACGGAAGCCGTGGCCATCAGCCTGTGGGACAAGAAAGAGAGCGCGGAAAAGTATAACCGCGACGGCTATTCCGAGGTCCTGAAAGGCCTGTCCAAGGTCATCGACGGAACGCCCGTGGTCCGTACCTACGAGGTGTCCAGCTCGACCTGGCACAAGATCCCGGCCCGCAGCTAAGGCCGAGCAGTCTGTTCACGAGAGAAGGCGGCGCGCGCTCCGGCCGCCTCTTCTTTTTCTTACAGCGTCCATCCACCAGTTCTCGACCACTTGGCTGGAGCAGGGTCCTCCCCAGCGCTGCCGGCATCAGGAATCCGGAACGGCCTCAACTCCCTCCCTCTGCCCTCCGAGGCCCCGGGCGTAGATCGTCTGGGTCGGATAGGCGAACTCGATGCCCTCCTCCTGAAACCGTCGGTGGACCTCCAGATTGATCGCCTGCTGCACGTCCATGTAGACGGCATAGTCCGGCTGCGTGACGTAGTAGACGGTCTCGAAGTCGAGGGAGAAGTCGCCGTAACCCTTCCAGTGTGCGCGATCGAGACGGGTCGAGTCCTGCCCTTTGACCGCTTGTCCCATGATCTCCGGGATCTTAACCAGCTTTTCGCGTGGAGTCTCGTACGTAACGCCGACCGTGAAGACCACGCGACGTTCGTACATGCGGCCGAAGTTCCGCACGCGACTCCCGAGGAGATCGCTGTTCGACAGAATCACCTGCTCGCCGGACAGACTGCGAATCCGGGTGGTCTTGAGCCCGATGTACTCCACGTTGCCCAGGAACTCGTCCACTTTGAGGAAGTCACCGATCACGAACGGCTTGTCCAGCACGATGGCGAGCGAAGCGAACAGATCCCCCAGGATGCTCTGGAGGGCCAGGGCGACGGCGATCCCGCCGATGCCCAGGCCCGTGACGAGCGCGGTGACCTGGATCCCGAAGTTGTCCAGGATCAGGAGAACAGCGACCGTCCACACGGCGACCTTCGCGACGAAGCCGAGCGCCGTCATGGTCGTCACGGCCGACGCGTCCTCCTCCAGGCGCTGCTCGCGGTATCGAGCCAGCAGGAACGTCACCCCGTCCGTGGTCCAGATCGCGCCCTGTAGAACGAGCGCGATCAACGCGACACGGCGCAAAATCAGGCCCGTCAGCTCCGAAAGGTCTAGCGTCAGCGAGGCCAGGAAGACGGCGATGAGAAGCAAGAAGGGCAGCTTGGTCTTCGACAGCAGCCGGGCCACCAGGTCATCCAGCGGTGTCTGCGTGGGCTGGGAGGAGGCGGCCAAGTGTCGCGCCACCACCCCGATCAGAAACCGGAGGGCCGAGACGGCGGCCACTACGAGCACGGCGGCGATGAGCCAGTCCTGGAGCGGGTTGCCGTAGAACATGTCGCCGAGAAAATCCATCCGTCGTTTCCTTCCACCTGATGGATGTGGCGTCGCGAGGTCTGTCAGTCCGAAGGGTCACGATAAGGACACGGGCCCTTGGCGCAACACCGCCGGCTGAAGCGCCGTGCGCCGGCTCACGCCCATCTCCCGGGCCACCACCTCCGCTCGTGGGCAAAGGCTATGTTTGCTGTGCCCCTGCCGATTCGGTGATTAAGCTCGCGATTGCTGTTACCTGTCCCCTCAGATTTGCAGGCAAAGAGACTGTCCGATCACCCTGCGGTTCGGTGCACTGACTGCGATACACATGTGGATTCGATAAGCCAACGCCTTTTCCTCGACGACGGCCGGCGCGACCGCAACCCAATCCCACACCTCGTTGACACCTTCCATGTTGGTCGTGACGTAGGCCGGCAGGCGAAGAACCAGCGGATCCGGAAGCGTCACGGGCTGGTCGACGAACGCCCTCGGGCTGAATACGTGGGAATCGAACGGAGGAGACCGGGGCTATCGACGACGCGCACGGCGTCCAGCTTTGCTCGCAGGCCGCTGCCCCCCCTTGTGATCCCATCGTTGACATGGCGCCGTTGAGCAGTGTACTTTGCGTTACAAAGTATAACCGCATAGGGAGGTTATTCATGCCCCGTTGGCTGAGGGTTATCCGTGGGATGATCGGTATGGGACTGGTTTTCGCCGCGGGTGTCGGCGTTGTCGGTTCGATGATCTTGGTGCTCCCGTGGCTACTTTCTGGGGGCGACTCGGGTCTCGAGATGCTCGTGATGGTCATCAAGAGCTCAATCTGGGCCTTCCCGATCGGTGTGGCCTTCTCTGGTGTTTTGGCGATAATCGGACGGGGCCGTCCGCTCGACCAGCTCTCGCTCCCCCACTTCACCGCGCTCGGTTCTGGAGCCGGACTTCTCCTCTTCATCGCTCTTGCCGTAAACGCGCGCCACGCGTGGTCCGCCGCGGACGCTATAGCCAACGCGGTGATTCTCGTACTCTTGGGTGGCGGATCGGCCACAGCGAGTCTAATGCTCGCCCGAAGAGGTGGGGCCGCGCTGACGTCTGGCGACGAATCGCGCAGCCTGGAACGAGACGACGCTGCGCGTAGTCCTCTGGGAGTGATTTCGAGCGTCGAACGTGACACAACGAAGTGACACGCTGGAGGCTGCATAAGGGCCCCGCCGCTGCGGCGTGCCGGCCAGGCCCCGGTTGACACGGAGGGGCGTTCTGTCGTTTGTGAACGGAATGCACACGGGCGCGTGCGGCGCGATGTGCCGACTTGAATGGAGGAAGCCTTTAAGGAGGAACCTGAGTGATTCCGATGCACTCCTATCTGCGGAGCGCGGCCCTCGCTAGCGTCACCCCCTTCGTCCTGTCCTGTGCGCCGAGCGAGCCCGATGTCCCCGCCAAGCAGGAACCTGCGGCGACGACCAGCCCGTACCTGTTCGTGTGGGCCGGCGCCGAGGACGAGGGAGACAGCGATTTCCTCGCGGTGATCGACGCGGAGCCCGAGTCCGGGCGCTACGGAGAGATCGTGGCCAGCGTACCGGTTGGCCTCAAGGGTGGGGCGCATCACTCGGAGCACGTCATGCCGGCGGGCGATACCCTGTTCGTGAACTCCTTCGAGGCCGGTGCCAGCTTCCTGATCGACGTGGCGAACCCCCTCGACCCTAAGGTGGCCGGAGCGTTTCATGAGATGGGCGAGTACACCTATCCCCATTCGTTCGAGCGGCTGCCCGACGGCAACGTCCTCGCGACCTTCCAGACGACGGGTGAGGACAACGAGGTCGCGGGCGGCCTGGTCGAGCTCGACCGGGCCGGCAATCTCGTACGAGCTTCCGCGGCCTCCGACCCTGTCGATCCGGAGCTTCGGGCCTACAGTGCTACACCCATTCCTGCCATCGACCGCGCCGTCAGCACCACGACGGACATGTGGGGTGCCGCGGAGGGGACCTCGTTTCAGGTGTGGCGGCTGTCCGACCTGGCGCTCTTGGCAACGGTTCGCCTCCCGGAGGGGCCCCGCGGTTACGAGCACAGGTACCCTGCGGAAACCCGTCTGCTTCCCGACAGCGCGACCGCGATCATGACCACCTTCACTTGCGCCATGTACCTCCTCCACGACCTCGAGACGGACCGACCGTGGGCGGAGCTGACCAACGTTCTGCCTTGGGAAGACTTTGAAGTCGGCCACTGCGGGATCCCGCTGACCAGAGGTCGATACTGGGTGCAGACGTTCGCGCACCGTGATGGCTCGGCGCTCATCTCACTGGACATATCGGATCCAGCGAATCCGGTGGAGGTGGACCGGCTATCCCTCGACGAGGAGTGGACGCCTCACTGGATCTCCATGGAGCCGGCGGGAGACCGCATCGTCGTAACCTCGGGACACGGTTCGACCCTGTACCGGGTGCTAATCGCCCGCCTGTACCCACAGAACGGGAAGCTCGCGCTGGACTCGACCTTCCGCAGCCCGGGCTCGGAGACGCCGGGGGTGAGTTTCGAGCGGACTTCCTGGCCACATGGAAAGGCGGGGCCCGCCTTGCCGCACGGTGCGGTGTTCTCGCGGGCCGAGGGCTCCTAGCGAGATGGACTAAGCGCCATGCCGACTTACCGGGCACGCTTGATCCGCTTCCTGATCAAGTACTCGATCGGGCGGAGGTTCCGTAGCGCCGGGCGCTCTGTCGCGAGACTACGAAAGCTGGACGACTTCCTGGTCCGAAGCCAGTGGCCGCCGAAAGGAACGCGAGTGTCGCGAGTTGCCGTGAACGGCCTCCCGGCGGAGTGGGTACACGGTCCTGGAGCCCGACCGGGCGCCGCCATTCTGTACCTCCATGGCGGTGGATTCGTCATGGGCTCGCCGGCTACACATCGCGAGATGGCCGCCCGCGTTTCGAGCGCTGGGAGCGCCAGCGTCCTCTCCCTGGATTATCGGCTCGCTCCCGAATTCCCGTTTCCAGCAGCTCTGGATGATGCCAAGACGGCCTATAAGTGGCTCCTGGCTCTGGGCTATGCACCTGCCCGGTTGATCATCGGTGGAGATTCATCGGGGGCAGGCCTGGCCCTCCAGGCGCTGCTCTCCATTCGGGACGAGGGTCTCCCTCTGCCCTGTGCTGCGTACTTCATGTCTCCCGTTACGGATTGGGTCGAACTCGACGGAGAGTCATATGTGACGCGGGCCGACGTGGATCCTCTGGTCAACCTGGCTCAATGCCGGTTCACTTCGTCACTGTACGTCGGGAGTCACGCGGGAGACAGTCCCCTTCTTCGCCCCTTTGAGACGGATTTGGCAGGGCTCCCGCCGCTGTGGATTCAAGTTGGTGACCACGAGGTGCTCCTCAGTGATGCAGAGCGGCTGGCTGACCGGGCGAGCCAGGCCGGACTGACAGTCAGCTTTAGGGTCTGGCCCGGCATGTGGCACGCATTCCAGAGCGCTGCCAGGTACGTGCCGGAGGCTCGCGAGTCCATGGAGGAGCTAGCTCACTTCCTGCGGAAAAACCTCAAGCGACGGGAGGAGCCGGGCTGAAATGTCTCCACGACTTCGCGCTCGAAGATCAACCGTCCTGCGCCAGCATGAAGCGACACACGAGTCAGGAGCCGGCATCAGATGACGATCCGAATAGTGCGCCTTGGCACGGTGAGGAAGCATGAAGAGGGAGTGCGAATTGGAACAGTGAGACGTCCGCCCCGCGGTGTCCCAAAGAGTGAATACGCGTCGCTGGACTATTACGACGTCTGGCTTCCCAATCTGGCACCGAGCCGAGAGTTGATGAAACTGGGCAAGACGGTAGGCAGCGACGAGGACTGGGGAGTCTTCGCGAAGAAGTACCGAGCCGAGATGGCCGTTCCAGAGAAGAGTCGGCTTCTTGATCTTCTCGCGGTCCTATCGCACGGTGCCCACTTCTCCGTGGGCTGCTATTGCGCAGAAGAGTCTCGATGTCACAGGTCACTGCTCCGTGAACTCCTAGCCGAGCGCGGTGCACACCTGGATTGAGGGTGCTTTTCGAGGCGTGCGTGACCCTCCACTTCGTTGCCGAGTCCAACCTCGGGGAAAGGTTCGGCCGGTGGCTGGAGCAGCTGCGAGACATGGACAAGGCGTTAGCCGCTTTCTGACACATTCTTTCGGCAGGCCGCAGCCTTCAGTGGCTACCCGTCGGCTGCAGGCCACCGCCGGGCGGGTGTGGGAAGTCATGACCAACCTGGGGGTCGTTGCACGGTACCATCCCTTCTGCTCAGGGAATCCGGTCACTGCCTGACCCGGCGCGTTCGTCGGCTTCCCCTCGGTCCTCAGTGGGCTCTGCACCGCTGGTACCTGGTACCGTTGCTTCGTCGTTATCTCGGCGCGGTGCTTCGAGGACTCGACTACTACGTGACCACCGGTCGTGATGTGGCACCGAACCAGTTCGGACGAGTACGGCTCTTCTCTTAGGCGCCGAGAGGCCTACGCAAGCAGGTTCACCGTCTCCTCCAGTGCATCCAGGCCAGATGCTTCCTCCGAAATGGCCCTCTCGAGGAGCGGAGTGACGGTCCTGATCCTCTCAGACGCGCGGGTACGCTCCTGGAAGGTGCGGCGCGAAGACTCACTCCCACGGATCTCCGACAGATAGCGATCGTAGCATCGAAAAACCTCTCCGTAGCTGGCTGCGGCAGTCGCGAGCGAGTCCCCGGCATCACCGGTCAGCTGGTCGGCGACAGACCTCAGCCAGACTTCGCAGCAGCGCCTGGCCATCAGCCGCTCGAAGGCCGCCCAGCAAAACCACTCCGGACATGCGGAGAAGTCCTTGCTCGGGTTCGAGACATCCGCGGAGTACTGCCGAAGGGCGGTCAGCCCCTGGGGCACTCCCTGCCACGAGTGCCCTCTACCCTTCGTCACGGCTCGCTCGAGGGCGCTCCGATTGATCTCGCTCCTGGGCCGAGCTTCGCTCTCTTTGACGAAACGGTACACCGCGTGGGGTTGGAGGCCGTCCACGTCGATCCACCCGGGAGTTACCGTCCCATCGAAGAAGAGTTGACGGTGTCCCTTCCTGACTCGGTAAGAGGAGATCAACCCTCCGTCCATGTGCTCGCTCATCACGGGGATGCCGGAATCCACATGTCTCTTCACGAAACTCCAGAGTTCGTCCGGCTCTCCCGTGAGGGCCATTTCGTACCCCATCCCGTACAAGAGCGGGAGGAAGGCGAACACCTCGAGTGGTCCGTCCGAACGGGGATTGCCGCGTACCGCCATGTACGCGGGTGAAAGATCGCCGTAGAGGTAACCGAAGCTGAACGCCCAACCGCTGGCCGCAGCGAACTCCATGAACCGGATCGGAACTCCGGCCTGGTTCAGCGCGGCAACCACAGCCATGGGCACTCCGGCGCCCGCATACTCGGGGACCGCCTCCTCCGACCGCTGGAGAACTGACTCGAGTGAGGATTCGCCGCCGGGAGGATACGACAGCGCCTCCTCGGACATCTCCTTCCAGCTGGAGTACCCGTAGTGCATCGCCAACGCGAGTTGCGCTTCGGCCAGAGAGATGCTGGCCGCGAGGATGTCCTCATCGGCCAGAGAGGAGAACCGGTGCAGTCTGCGAAACACAGCACACGACGGGGCGGCTCCGCGGCGCTGAGTTGCGAGCAGCATCTTTGCCTGCTTCTTGAGGTGGTCGAGACTCGGGTGGCGTGGAAACGACGAAGACATCTGGACCCTTCCTTTCGACGACGCCCGCGGCCTGCTCGGTCGGGCTGAAAAGAAGGTCGTACCTGGTACGACACCGGAGGTGGGTTTGACCCTTCCCGCAGGCCGGGAGGCGGCCTCCTGTCGCCTGGAGGCACTATTCGATGTCACGAACCGCATGTCAACCGTTTGCCGGCCCGGCTCTGTCGGTGCGACATTCCCGGCTGCCCTCGAGTTCTGTATACCGCTGCTATCCGGAGGCGATCGATGACCAAGAACATGGGAACCATGGACCGCGGCGTCCGCTTTCTGAGCGCGCTGGCCATCGGCTTGCTGTACCTCACGGGGACAATTGGCGGCACCCTCGCCATCGTGCTGGGGATCGTCGCCGCGGCGTTCCTCGTCACGAGCCTGGTGGGATCGTGTCCAGCCTACCTTCCTTTCGGTCTCTCGACCTGCGGAAAGTCGACTGACTCGACCGCATGACCCGGGGCTGGCTTCTTACCGTAGAGGAAGAACGATGCGATCCGTGACCCGTGGTTTGATGCCGAGCTTCGGCGCTCTCGTCCTGGCCACCAGCGGCCTCGTGGCACAGGAGCCCGACTCGACTCGAGGCGTGGAGCTCACCTACGCCGTGGGGGCCGACCTCTCGTTCCTGAAGTCGGCTGAGGACCGCGGGGTCCAGTTCAAGGAGAGCGGGGTGGCCCGCCCGGGACTGGACATCTTCCGCGACCACGGCTACGACTGGATCCGCCTCCGCCTCTTCCACACTCCGACCCAGCTTCCCAACGATCTGGAGTACACCATCGCGCTGGCGCAGGAGGCGAAGGCGCGCGGGTTCAAGTTCCTGCTCGATTACCACTACGCCGACGGCTGGGCCGATCCCGGGAAGCAACCGACGCCCGCCGCATGGGATACCACGGACATCGACGTTCTGGTCGACTCGGTGCATGCCTGGACGCGGAATACCATTCGCGCGTTCCGTGAGGCCGGTGTCATGCCCGAGATGGTTCAGATCGGAAACGAGGTCCGGAACGGGATGATGTGGCCCCTCGGCCGGCTGCCGGAGAACTGGGACAACTTCGCCAGGCTGTTCAAGGCAGGTATCGACGGCATCGACGCGGGTCGGGGACAGGCCCCTCGTCCGTTGATCATGCTCCACTATGACAACGGCGCCGACACGGACGGCGCCAAGGCCTTCTTCGACAGGTTCAACGACTACGACATCCCCTACGACATCATCGGCTACTCCTACTATCCGTGGTGGCACGGAAACCTGCTGGAGCTCCGTGACAATCTCCTTTCCACCCTGTACAACTACCCGGACAAGGACGTGATCCTGGTGGAGGCGGGCTACCGGCCCGGGCGCTACGAAGAGGATGCGCTGCCTCCGTACCCCGAAGACGCCCCCGGAGGCCCCCGCAAGGCGTTCCTCGAGGCTGTGAACGAGACCCTCCTGGCGATCTCCGACACGCGGATCAAGGGGATCTTCTGGTGGGAACCGGCCAGCGCCTGCGACCGGGACTACTTCGACGCGGACTGCAACGCACGGCCCGTCATCACCGTGTTCGACAGGTACAAGCGGAAGTAGGTAAGGCGTGCCGGCGTGAAGCACCGGCCTGTGGCTGGAGGGGCCCGCTCGGCCTCGACGATCTGGACCGCGACCTATTGCCGTGCGCGGCTCACCGACGCTATCGATTGCACCTGATGCTCACGAGATACCTGCTGATCCTCGTGGCGGCCGTGGCGGCGCTCGGCCTGTGGCGGCTGGCGCGCTGGTACCGACGGCCCCGGCTGCTTCTCGCCGACGTCCCCGAGCTCGCACGCGAGGGTCACGGCGTGCGGATCGCGATCGGTGTTCGAAACGAAGGGGCCGGCACGGGACGCCGGTGCCGGGCAGAGCTCCTTCGGGCCGAGCGCTGGGAGGCAGGCTCGTGGAGCCGGGTGGATTCGCTCCCCGACCCGATGCCGGAGGGAACAGGCGGAGCCCCCGCGACCATAGCGGCCCGCGGAACGGCCACTCTCCGAGTCGAGCGGCTGCTACCGCCCCAGGGGGGTCGCTATCGGGTGGAGCTGGCCGTGATCAACGGTGACGAAGTTCGCCGCTCATACGTTGTAGAGATAGACGCCGACGACGTCCGTAGGCTCGACTGAAACCCGCGGGGTGGGCGGGAGGCGACATGCGCCACAGAAACGGTGAACCGGCGGATCATTGGGAGCGGCCGATCGCGGTCGCGGTTGTGGGAATCCTGGTCCTCACGTGCCTCGTCTGGATCCTGATTCTGACAGGTTGTGGAGGAGACGGTCCTGCAGGTCCCGATCTTCCACCCGATGTCGTGGCGGCGGAGGCCACGATCACGGCCGTCGATCTCGCTGCGCGCGTCGGCGCGCTTGCCCACGACTCGATGCGTGGACGGGCCACCCCGAGTCCCGAGCTCGAGGCGGCGGCGCGCTGGGCGGCTTCCGAGTTCGCGAGCTTCGGACTTCAAGCGGAGGGGGACGTCGGATACCTCCAGTGGTACCTGGCCGCTCCCGGCGACCCGGCCGAGGCGGTGAACGTGATCGGGCGACTGGCCGGATCTGACCCGGCGTTGCGGGATGAGTTCGTGGTCATCGCGGCCCACTTCGATCACCTGGGGGTAGGCGAGCCGGTCGCCGAGGACTCGGTCTACAACGGCGCCGACGACAACGGGTCGGGCACGGCCGCCGTCCTCGAGCTGGCCGAGGCTTTCGCCTCGCTCGCGACGCCGCCCCGTCGGTCGGTGCTGTTCGTCCTGTTCAGCGGCGAAGAGCGCGGTCTGCTCGGCTCGAGCTACTACAGTGAGCACCCGGCGGCGCCCATGGCCAGTACGACGGCGATGATCAATCTGGATATGCTCGGGCGTAACTGGCCGGACCGGGTCGCCGCGGTGTATCAGCCCGAGTCCGACATCTTCGAGCGCGCCGAGCGCGTGGCGGGGGCGCACCCCGGCCTCGGCATGGATCTCGTGACCGACCCATGGCCGGAGGAGAACCTGCTGTTCCGCTCGGACCAGGTCCATTTCGTCCTCCACGGAGTGCCCGTCCTGTTTCTCACGAGCGGGCTGCACTCCGACTACCACCAGCCGTCGGACGAGCCCGACACGCTGGACTTCGAGAAGATGAGCCGCCTTGTGCGCCTGGTGTTGTGGATCGGGTGGGATCTCGCGGACGCTACGAGCCCGCCGGGCTTCGCCCACGCGGTGACCCTCGACTCGTGACCGGGGGACGGACCCCGGGGACCGGTATGACTTCAGTCGAAGGGGAGCAGGGAAGGGCTATTCGGCCGCTCGTTGCATGAACGCCACGAGGCGGGACTGCTCCTCCACCGTCAGCTGCTCCATGTTCAGCATCGCCCTCATCGCGCTCATGCGGGCCACGAGCGCCTGTGCATCCTCAGGTCCGTGCGCGATCGGCGACGGCGTCTCGTGGCAGCCGGAGCACTTCTCCACGAACAGGGCGGCGTCCGGAGTGTCCGGAAGTTCCTCCTCTGCCGCCGCGGAGAACGCGTTGCGCTGGAAGTAGGCGACCAGTGAATCCACGTCTTCCGCCGGTGGCAGCTGGACCGTGCGAAGCCCGGCCATCAACATCTGGTCGACCATGCCTTCACTCCGCGGACCTCCGAGTCGGCTGCCCAGTGCCGCGCCGCGCATGATCATGCGCCGGATGAGCGTCGGCCACTCCTGCGAGCTATGCATCCTGGGGCTGGCAACGCCATGGCACTGGAGGCAGTAGGCCTGCTGAAGGCCGACCGCCCGGGAGCCCTGCTCGGGAAGGTCCTCGAGCCGGTACGAAGCCGGCGGAAGCCCCGTACCTACCGACGCGACCAGCCGCCAGCGCTGTCCCCTGCTGAGCTCCATGGCCTGCGGTCCGCCGAGGTCCACGAGGAGGCTGTCGAACAGGGCGAGTTGTGTCTCGGTGTCGGGTACCTGTTCGGCCGGACCACAGCCGGCCGCGACCACGAGCGCCAAGGCCACCGATATCCAGCGAGACACCTGCCGTCGCGTGTTCCCCGCAAGCCTCGACTGGGTCATCTCGAGTCTCCCACCGGACGGGAATCCGGATTGCGTTCGACCTGATCTCGAGCGCGAAACGATACCACCTTGCGCTTCGCGCCGCCACCGCACTCGACCCGTCGCGCGGGCGCGATCGGGCAACCGGAGACACATTGACCCCGACACCGGGAGCGCCTCGTGAACCCGCCGCGGATCGTTCTCCGCACATCCCCGAAAACGCTGATTCTGGAGCCCTTCCCGTGCCCCGCCCGGTTCCTCTCCGTAACCGGCGTTGTGGCCCCCGCCTTGCAGAAGAAACCACGGAACTGTCGGGCCGAACGGCCCGCACAATGTTCTCCCCCCGCGCCGAGAACCACGGACCACCGGCCCACCAAACGGGCCAGACAGGGACCATCGCACCAGGATGGAAATGGATACCTCCAGCACAGCGGCACCTCTCGAACGGAAGCGGGTCGGTCCGCGCCGGGTCCTCGTCCTCGGCTGTGGCGACCCGGAGCGTCACGATGACGATCTCGGGCGACGAGTGGCGGAGGCGGTGGACCGCATGGATCTTCCGCTCGTGGACGTGGGCAGCGCTCGTGAGCATACGGCTGAGGATGCGGCGGCGGTCGCCGACCACGACATCGTCGTCTTCGTGGAAGCCGAAGAAGCATGTCCGGATCCGTTTGAGCTGCGGTCCATCGCGCCGTCGTCAGCGTCCAGCCTCTCGACGCATCCGCCGACCCCCGAGACTCTGCTGTCCATGGCCTGGAAATACCTCGAGGCGCGCCCCGAAGCCTATGTACTGGCGATTCGGGGAGAGGACTTCGACGCCTCCGGCACGGGCCTGTCGCAGCGGGCGCACCGGAATCTGGCGGCGACCCTTCCGTTCATCCGCGACTTTCTCGTCGAGCGAACCGCCTCTTGACGCAACAGAGGCCGACCGTGCCTGGCCGGCCTTCTTCAATCGGGGCGCCCGGATCTGCCCTCTCGGCACCGGGTGCCGAGACATTCCGTCCTGCCTCCGGGTCCACGCCGAACACGATGGCACCGCCCGTTTCCTCTACGCAGAGTGGGGCGGCGTGGTCGCCACGTCGTTGTTAGATTGCGCGAACCATGAGCGAGTCACAGTCCGGACCCCGTCGGTACTCCGAGAAGGAAGTCGGGCTCATCCTGCGTCGGGCCACCGAGATGCAGCGGGCGGAGCCCACGGCGCCAGATCCGGCCGGACTGACTCTGGCCGAGTTGGAGGACATTGCCACCGAGGCGGGAATCGATCCCGGCCTGCTTCGGCAGGCCGCCAACGAGCTTCACGTCCTCCGGCCGACGACCCTGGGCAACCGCCTGGTCGGTGCGCCGGTCGCCATCGAGATCGAGCGGGTGATCGAGGGTGAGCTACCGGGGGAGCGGCTCGAAGATCTCGTTTCCACGATCCAGGCTGCCACGACAAGCCGGGGAACGCCGAACACCGTGGGCAGGACCCTCACCTGGAGTTCGCGCACGGAGTCGAACACATCGGCCCGGCAGGTGCTCGTCTCGGCGCGCGACGGACAGACCCTGATCCGTATCGAAGAGAGTTTCGGCGACCTGGCCTGGGGACTGTTCGGCGGCATCATGGGCGGGGTCGGCCTTGGCGTGGGATTCGGCGTCGGAGGCGCTCTCTCTGCCACCCTGGGCCTTGTCGCCGGTCTCGTCGCCTTACCGCTGACGGCAGTCGCAGGCTCATACTCGCTCGCCCGGTCCATTTTCAGGGCGCAGGTCCGCCGCCGCCAGTCCGCCGCACACGCCCTCATGGACGCTCTCGCGGAGCAGGTCGAGTCGGCGATCGGGCAGGGGGGAACAGGCTTGCCATCCGCATCATCCGATGCCCTGCCAGGCCGGCCCCGGAGCGAAGACATCGCGGGGCCGTGAGGCTCCGGATGCAAAGAGACCGACCATGCCTGGCCGGCCTTCTTCAATCGGGGCGCCCGGATTTGGAACCTCCGTCCCGCGTGGAGCTGAGTCTGCTGAGTCTGGTGGATCGCGGACTTCTGAGATAATCGCTCCGAGGGCAATCCTCTCCCGTCTGCTAAGACCACTCCTGTGCGGCAAGTCAGCGGCAAGGCAAGTCGTGGAGGAAGAGCTGCGCCTCCGGCGGTTGGCCCATGTCCGCCTCGCGGACGAGTGGGCTCGGTGGCTCGACTGCGAGCAACAGGTCGGAGCGGTGCAAGGGTCCAGCCAATCTGGAGGCCCACCGATTGAGAAAGCGCCCGGTTCACGCCGAGCGCTTCGCTATCCTCGCGCGGGGGCGGGCGAGATGGCAGACCTCCGTCTTTGACAAGTAGCCGGTCCTTTATCTATCATTGAAATGTCCGATTATTGTCCCGCCGCATGGAGGTTCCGCATGAAGAACGCGCGTCTTGTCGCACTGGTACTGGTTGGCTTGTTCCTTGTGACCTCTTCCCTACAAGCGCAGGAGAAGCAGATCAAGAAGGCGATGAGCGCGGCACCGGCTTCCATCTCCGCAGATGCGACAATCTTGGACGGGGAAGGAAACGTGCTCAAGGAAGGCTCGAACGGGTGGACCTGTATGGTAGCCGGATTCGGTCCCGTGTGTCTTGACGCACCTTGGATGAATTGGCTTGAGGCTTACATGGGCAAGACTGAGCCGACCATCACGAGGATCGGCTTTTCGTACATGCTGCAAGGCGGTACCGAGGGCGGAAGCAATACCGATCCCTTTGCGACCGAGGCGACGGCCGACAATGAATGGCTTCCACCCGGCGGTCCCCACATCATGATCGTTGTGCCGGACGCTGCGGCGCTGGAAGGTCTGCCGACTCACCCCGATGACGGCGGGCCGTGGGTGATGTATAGGGACACGCCCTACGCACACATCATGGTGCCGATCAAGGACTAGACGGTACCTGCAAGACAGAACACCTAGGCGCGGTCATACGAGGCCGCCTGTCAGTTGCAGCAAGCGCCTGGCCACGGTCGGGCGCTTCTCTTTGATACTTCGTTGATCCCCGCCCCTACCCTCCCGGCATGGACACGACCGAGCGGATACGAGAGCTGCTGCTGCGAGCCCGAGACTTGGAGCAGGAAACCGAGGGGTGTCGGGCGGAGGCGCGGCTCCGGCACCGCTGGGACGCAATGCGAGAGGCCACGGGGATCGAGCACCGCTTCCACGCGCTCCGGCGCACGGCGGCGAGAGCCATGGTCCGAGCTTTACTTCAATCGGGGCGCCCGGATTTGGCGTCGAGGCGCAACGCGCCGAGACATTGAGCACGCGCCAGCGTGCGAGTTACCGGGGACCTCGTATCGATGCACAAGGGCCAGCCCTTGCGGACCGGCCTTTGAATCGGGGCGCCCGGATTTGAACCGGGGACCTCTGCGTCCCGAACGCAGCGCTCTACCGGACTGAGCCACGCCCCGACATCTCTTCGAATCTCAAGCGGGTGACCGGGATCGAACCGGCGACCTCAACCTTGGCAAGGTTGCGCTCTACCAGCTGAGCTACACCCGCGATCGACAGCTGTTCTGCTCGCCACCAAGCCACCGGTCGGAGTCGAACCGACGACCGCTCGATTACGAATCGAGTGCTCTACCTCTGAGCTACGGTGGCAGCATGGAGCCGGCGGGGCTCGAACCCGCGACCTCTTGAGTGCGATTCAAGCGCTCTCCCAAACTGAGCTACGGCCCCTTCCACGGCGTTCAACGGGGCTGACGGGACTCGAACCCGCGACCTCCGGCTTGACAGGCCGGCACTCTAACCAAACTGAGCTACAGCCCCCGCTCAATGACCCACGGCCTTTCAAACAGCGCTGCCGATGGGGCCTACTGGACTCGAACCAGTGACCTCTACGATGTCAACGTAGCGCTCTAGCCAGCTGAGCTAAGGCCCCCCCGAACGTGCGCACGCGAGCGGAGAGAATCTCCCCGCTCGCGAGACCGCAAAAGTTAGTCCAGCCGATGCCGGGGGTCAAGGATCGGCCTCCCCGTTGTACCTGATTTCGGCCCACCTTAGCTTCCGATCGAGCACCGGTCGCAGGCGGCCGGCCTGAAGGCGTTGCGGATCCTCTTCGCACCTCGGAAATCCGATGCACCGAACGGCGACTTCCGGACTGCTGCCCACCCTGCTCCTGCTCATCCTGTTCGCGGGACCGGGTCCGGCGCGGGCGCAGGAATCGAGCCCGGAGGAGACCGAGCCGGCGGTCGAGCCGGACGCACCCCCGAAGCAACCTTTCCGCGCGTCCCCCTACCTGCCGCTCGAGCACCCGGCCTATTCGATCCTCGAATACTGGATCGCGGCGGGTCGCATCACCTCGCTGTCGCCGTTCGTCAGGCCGTATAGAAGGGTCGACGTAGCGCAGGCTCTCCTCGAGCTGGTCCCCGTCGAGCTCAGTGGGGGAGAGAGCGCCTGGCTCGACCGCCTGCGCGCGGAACTGGCCCGCGAGCTCGCCTGGCTGGCCGACCCCGGCGCCTCCCACGTGGGCCTGTCGCTCGAGGCGGCCGCCGGGGCCCGGTACTACTCGCAGACGCATCGTGATCCGTTGCGGCCCGAGCTCGACGGAGAGTTCTCGGATGGTCGGCTTCTCGAGGACCTGCGGCTGGAGCTGGATGGGCAGGCGGGAGTGGTCGCCGGGGCGTTTCGCCTGTGGCGTCAGGGGATCTACCGGCACGACGCGCAATACCCCGACGGCCGGGTGACCCCACCGCGCGAAGCGTTCATAGTGGACGATCTCTCGAGTCGCGTGGAGGAAGGCTACCTCGAGCTCCAGACCCGGCATGCGAGGGTGTTCTTTGGACGCATGTACCGAGATTGGGGCGCTCCGTACCTGGACGGCTTCCTGCGCAGCGCCTACGCCTACAGCGAGGAGGAGATCGGCTATCGCGTCGGAACCGACCGGGTGTTCGTGACCGGGATGTTCGCCTCGTATCCTGACTTCGGGGCGGATACCGCCCACTACGTCTCCATGCACCGGCTGGAGATCCGCCCGATCGACGCGCTCGTCATCAGTCTCTCGGAGGCCAGCGTGCACGGGGGGCCCGGACAGAACGTGGACTTCCGCATCGTCAACCCGATCTCGATCTGGCAGATCTCGGGCGACGAGGAGAAGACGGCGTACAACAAGATCGGGGTGCTGGACGCGTGGTGGCACGCCACCCCCGGGCTCAACGTGTATGGCAGCCTGCTGGCCGACGCGACGAACAGGGAAGGGTCGTGCTGCCAGATGGGCGGGTCTTTCGGAATCGAGCTGCCCCGCCTGATGAGCGGCTGGGTGTGGCGCGCCAACGCAACGGCCATCCAGAGTCTCGCGTATCGCACGGACCTCCCGTGGGAGGAGTACTCGGTCCAGCGCATCGGCATCGGATGGGACAAGGTGGATCTCTATCTGTTCACCCTCGAAGCGGACGGGTTTCCCCTCGCGGGCCTGTGGCTCGGTCCGCGACTGGACGTGCAGCTGATGGGGGAAGGCGATTTCCGGCAGCTGCGGCCCCCCGCCGAGGAGCTTCCCGACTATCCCCGGATCCTCAGCGGTCAGACAGAGACGACGGTGCGGCCGTCCATCTCCGGGAGGTGGCGCAGCGGGGGACGCTTCCCGGCCGACCTCAGATGGGATCTCGGAGTGAACTTCATCTCCGACTACGACCACGTCCCCGGGGACTCTCGCACCGAGTTCGTGGCCACTGTGGAAGGCCTCATCCGCACTCCAAGGTGGACCTTCTGAAGGCTGCCCGGAGCGGTTTTGTCCGGCTTGCGCCCCCCCCCAAACCTGATACCTTGACCCGTCTATTTCTCGGAAAATCGTGAGCCCCACGCGACGGCGGGGCGGCGGACCGCGCCCTAACACCGATTCGACCATGACCCTACGTCACAAGCTGGCAGCGGGCGCTTCCATCGGCCTCGTGGGAGCTCTGCTGGTGGTCGCGGGGCTCGGCCGCGGCACGGGCGAGGCGGCGGGACAGGAATCCGGGGAGGCGACGCCGCAATCGCCGCTCGAGCTCGAGAAGGTCAAACCGCGCACTCCGACCGGACAGACCGCCGAGGAAGCCATCGCGGCCCACGCGACCGCGACCGAGGGGCCCGCGCAGCCGATCCCGTTCAGCCACCGCTTCCACACGCAGGAGCTCCTGATGCAGTGCGAGTACTGCCACGGGGGCACCGAGA
This sequence comes from Gemmatimonadota bacterium, assembly GCA_039584815.1. GTDB lineage: Bacteria > Gemmatimonadota > Gemmatimonadetes > Palauibacterales > Palauibacteraceae > Benthicola. The sequence continues at coordinate 19,287 of JBDGXC010000021.1, read as the reverse complement.
GCTCGGCCATCGCGGTGGTTCCGTCGCTCGAGCTGTGCATGGGCTGCCACCGGATCGTGGGGGCGCAGCACGAGGCCATCCAGCGCCTGCGCGGCTACTGGGATCAGGGACAGCCCGTGCCGTGGGAGCGCATCTACAAGACTCCGGAGTTCGTACAGTTTCCGCATCGGGCCCACATTCGGAGCCAGGTCGAGTGCGAGGAGTGCCACGGCAAGGTCGAGGAAATGGACCGCGTCTACCAGTTCGCTTCGCTCAAGATGGGTTGGTGCCTCGAGTGCCACTGGGCGGCCGGAGAGGACACGGACGTGGCGACCGACCGGCTGCTCGTCGAGCGGTACCCGCCGCCCGAGACACCCGACGAGCGACAGCCGATCGGGCTGTACCCGCGCCGCCTGGATCAGCAGTACGCGGCCAATCGGGGACCGATCGACTGCTTCGCCTGCCACTACTGAGCCACGGATCGCGACTGAATGAACGACGGCGGCGTGCGACATGACGGGAGCGGAGCGGCGGGCCCGGAACCGACCGGCGACGGAGCGACCCGGCGCGAGTTCCTGAAGGTCCTGGGCGTGGCCGGCGCGGGTGCCGCCGCCACGGCGTGCGGACCGCCCGACGCGGGCGACAAGTTGATCTCGTATCTCATCCCGCCGGAGGACATCATCCCCGGCACCAACGTCACCTACGCCACCGTCCTGACCGGCGCCGGACCCGAACCGCTCGGTGTCCACGCGACGGTGCGCGACGGACGGGTGATCAAGCTCGAAGGGAACCCGGATTCGCCCAACGTGGGGCGGCTGTCGGCTCTCGCACACTCCGCCCTCCAGGACCTGTACGATCCCGATCGCGTCCCCGGACCGCGGCGGCGCACGGAAGCCGGCCTCGTCGAGGCGTCGTGGGATGAGGCGATCGCGGCGACCGCCGCGGCCGTCGCCGCGGGCCGGACGGTCCTCCTGACGCCGCCGGTCGTGGGTTCCGCGGCCCGGTTCTACCAGGAGTGGGCGGAGGCTGTCGGGGCGCGGTGGGTCGCGTGGGAGCCGCTGGGCCTCGAGGCGCAGCGTACGGCCCAGCGGATCGCCTTCGACCGCGATGAGATCCCGACGTACGCCCTGGAGCGGGCCGATCGCGTCGTGTGCTTCGGCGCTGACTTCCTGGGCACGTGGTTGGGCCCCGTAGAACTCGCCGGGCGATTCGTGTCCGGTCGCTTCGTGGATCACGGGGTGCAGGCCAAGTACACGTTCGTCGGTCCCAGGCTGTCCCTGTCCGGGCTCAAGGCGGACGAATGGCTCCCGGCGCGTACCGGCTCCGAGACCCTGGTCGCCCTGGCCACGGCGCGCGAGGTGGCGCGGCGTAAGGCCGATGGCCGGGCAGCGCGCGTCGAAGCGACCCTCGCCCCGTTCACGCCGGAGGCGGTCGAGGAGGCGAGCGGAATCACGGCCGAGCGGATCCGCGACCTGGCCCGGGAGATCGCCGGAGCGCGATCGCCCCTCGCTCTTCCGCCGGGGATCGCGGGGCAGGGGGTCGGGGCGACCGATGCGCACCTGGCCGTCGCGCTGCTGAACTACGTGTCCGGTGCGCACGGAGACACCGTCCGGTTCGACGGGGCGACGATCCGCGGCCGTCACGTGCCCTACGCCGCGATGGCCGGTCTCGTCCGACGGATGGGCGCGGGCGAAGTCGAGACGCTGATCGTTGCCGGATCCAACCCGGCGTATTCCATGCCGGCCTCCTCCGGCTTCGCCGAGGCGCTGGCCGCCGTGCCCAACGTCATCTCACTGAACCCGCACCTGGACGAGACGGCGACGGCCGCCGGGTGGGTGCTTCCGTCGCACCACGAGCTCGAGGCGTGGGGCGATGCCCTGGTCCGCCCCGGCTACATGGCGATCGCGCAGCCGGTCATGCAGCCGGTGTTCGACACGCGCCAGCGCGAGGACGTTCTGCTCCAGATGGCGGCAGCCGCCGGCTCGGACGCCTTCGATGTGGAGGACTACCGCTCCTATTTCGAGTCGGTGTGGCGCGAGTTGCACGGCCGGATGTACGGAGCCGGCCCCTCGTTCGAGGAGTGGTGGCACGAGAACCTGTCGCGCGGCGGAGGTGCGGTGGGACCCGGATTCCCGTCGGACCCGGCGCCGTCCCTGACAGCGGCGGCGGCGAATTACCGTTTCGCGGCCCCCGGCGGGGAGGGCGATGACCTGACACTGGTCACCTACCCGACAGTGCAGTTCTACGACGGCCGCGGTGCCAACCGGCCCTGGATGCAGGAGTTTCCCGATGCGGTGACCAAGGCCGTGTGGAATGCGTGGGTGGAGATCCATCCCGACACCGCGGAGCCGCTCGGCGTCGAGACGGGTGATCTCGTGGAGGTCCGCACGGAGGCCGGATCCGTCACGGCCCCGGCGTATGTGTACCGGGGGATCCGTGTGGACACGGTGGCCGTCCCGCTCGGGCAGGGCCACACGGCATACGGTCGCACCGCCGAGGGCCGCGGCGTGAACGCCCTCCACCTGCTGGACGGATCGGCGGACGAGCGGAGCGGGGCGCTCGCGTTCTCCGGCGCTGCCGTCACCCTGACGGCGACCGGCCGTAGCGGCAAGCTCGTCGTGATGCAGGGGCACGACTACGACGAAGACCGCGAGATCTCAGAGATCATCCACTTCGACGACGCGATGGCGGCGGTACGCGAGCATCACGTCGACCTGACGGCGCTCGTCGAGGCGGCGTACGACTCGGATCCGCAGAGCCCGTACCGGTGGGGCATGACGATCGACCTGAACGCGTGCACCGGGTGTGGCGCGTGCGTGACGGCGTGCTACGCGGAGAACAATCTGCCCGTGGTCGGCGAAGACCTGTGCGACCAGGGACGCGAGATGTCCTGGATGCAGATCATGCGGTACTTCGAGGAGGCCGAAGAGGGCTTCCAGACCGTCCATTTCCCCACGCTGTGCCAGCAGTGCGGCGACGCACCGTGCGAGCCGGTGTGTCCGGTATACGCCGCGTACCATACGGCGGAGGGCCTCAACGGTCAGATCTACAACCGGTGCGTCGGCACCCGGTACTGCGCCAACAACTGTCCGTACAAGGTGCGGCGGTTCAACTGGTTCACGTACGAACGCCCGTATCCGCTGAATCTGCAACTCAACCCGGACGTGACCGTGCGCTCGAAGGGCGTGATGGAGAAGTGCACGTTCTGCGTCCAGCGGATCAACCGGGCCAAGCTCGACGCGAAGGCCGAAGGGCGCCTGGTGGCGGACGGCGAGATCCAGACGGCATGCATGCAGTCCTGCCCGACACAGGCGATCGTGTTCGGCAATCTCAAGGATCCCGCGAGCCGGGTGTCGCGCATCGCCAAGGGGTCGCGCGGCTACCGCATGCTTGACGAGCTGAACACCAGGCCCGCGGTGACATACCTGAAGAGCGTCACGCACGCCGCGCTTCCCGCGGGCGGACATGGTCCTGGCGATGCACATGGCGCAACGGAGTCCGAACCCGCGGAGCACGGCGCCGCGGCTGAGCACGAGTGACACGGGGATCGATGGCAACAGCCGAGATCGACGTTCCGAGAGAGGGACTGCCCACTCTCGCCGACGCGAACCGCGATATCAGCCGGCCGATATCGACGCCGTACGGGCGATACTGGATCCTGCTGGGCATCTGCGGTGCCCTGATCGCCGCCGCCGGGGTGGCGTGGACCATTCAGATCCGGGATGGGATGGGAGTGGCCGGGATCAACAACCCGGTCAACTGGGGCGTCTACATCGTCACGTTCGTCTTCTGGGTGGGCATCGCGCACAGCGGCACGCTGATCTCGGCCGTGCTGTACCTGGTGCGCTCCGGCTGGCGCACCACGATCAACCGGACGGCCGAGGCGATGACGATCTTCGCGGTGATGACGGCCGGCCTGTTCCCACTCATCCACCTGGGCAGGGTGTGGTACTTCTACTATCTGGTCCCGTACCCCTCCACGCGGCTCCTGTGGCCCAACTTCCGGTCGCCCCTTGTTTGGGACATGTTCGCCATCGGCACCTACTTCACGATCAGTCTCGTGTTCTGGTATCTGGGGCTGATTCCGGACCTCGCGGTGCTGCGCGACAGGTTCACGGGCATCAAGAAGAGGCTGTACGGGGCGTTCTCGCTGGGCTGGCAGGGCACAGTCCGGGATTGGAGCCACTACCGGCGCCTGTACCTCTACCTGGCGGGGATCGCCACGCCGCTCGTGCTCTCCGTCCACAGCGTGGTGTCGTGGGACTTCGCGATGGGCATCGTGCCGGGCTGGCACTCCACGATCTTCGCCCCGTACTTCGTGGCGGGGGCCATCTTCTCGGGGATCGCGATGGTGATCACGATCACGATCCCGCTCCGCTGGGCGTTCGGCCTCGAGAAGTACGTCACCACGTATCACTTCGACAACATGGCCAAGCTCCTGCTGCTGACGTCCCTGATCGTGGGGTACGCGTACGGCATGGAGTACTTCCTGGCCTGGTTCTCCGCCGATCCCATCGAGCAGGAGAGCTTCCGGTGGCGGGCCACCGGTTTCTACGCCGGGCCGTTCTGGATCATGGTGTTCTGTAACGTCGTCGTGCCGATGAGCCTGTGGTTCAAACGCACGCGCAACAGCCTCAAGGCGCTGTTCGTGATCTCGGTGCTCGTCAACATCGGGATGTGGTACGAGCGCTTCGTCATCATCGTCACCTCGCTGGCCCACGAGTACGATCCGAGCGCCTGGCAGGTCTACACACCGTCCCTGACGGAGCTGACGATCATGGTAGGCAGCTTCGCCTGGTTCTTCTTCTGGTTCCTGCTCTTCGCGAAGACCCTGCCCACGATCAGCATCGCGGAGGTCAAGGAGCATCTCGCACACGAGCACGAGCACGGGAACGGGCACTGACCATGAGCGGCATCCTGGCCCAGTTCGAGACGCTGGGCGCGACCAGGCAGGCGATCGAGCGGCTACGGGCGGAAGGACACTCAGAGCTGGACGTGTTCTCGCCGATCCCGGCCCCGGAGCTCGAAGAAGCCCTGGGGATCGTCGCGAGCCCCGTGGGTCGCTGGGCCCTGATCGGAGGCGCGACGGGCTTCCTGACGGCCGTCGCCCTGACGGGTCTCACCGCGCTGGCCTATCCGCTGGTCACGCAGGGGAAGCCGATTCTCTCCTGGCCGGCCTACTTCATCATCATGTTCGAGATGACGATCCTGTTCACCGGTCTGTTCGGGTTCCTCGGGGTGCTGCATCACACACGCAGACCCGGGCGTCTGTCGGCCCACTACAGGCCGACCTTCTCGGTGGACCGGTTCGGAGTGTTCGTGCGGGCAGCGGCCGGAAGTGATCAGCGGGACGTGGAGGCATTGCTGCGCTCCACCGGCGCCGTCGAGGTGGAGGTGAGCGCATGATTCACACCCCCGCCGTGCGTCGCCGTCTGGTCGCTCTCGCGGTCACCGCCGCAGGAGCGACGGCGTGCGACGACCAGGTCAAGCACGTGGCCTGGTTCGAGACCATGTACCGGACGCCGTCGATCGAGACGTACGACGAGCAGCCGCTGGCCCCGGTAGCGGGCACGGTGCCGGTAGGGACCGAGCGGCACTTCGACCTGCTCGCTGCCGACACGATGCTGTCCAATCCCCTCGCGGGCACGGTGGGGGACCCGGAGCGCGGGGAGACGCTGTATCTCCAGTACTGCATTCCGTGCCACGGCGAGACCGGGGCAGGGGACGGCCCGGTCGTCGGGCCGAACCGCCTGCCGCCTCTGCCCACCCTGAGCCTGCTATCCGACAGGGCGCGTGACCTGTCGGACGGCTACATATACGGCATGATCGCCAACGGGCGCGGCGTGATGCCTGCCTACCGGCGTGTGCCGCACGAAGACCGCTGGTATCTGGTGGAGTACGTCCGGAGCCTGCAGGACGCCGCTCCGGCGGCGACCGAGTAGCACGGACCGGACCGCACGAGAACGGAATGAGCGAACGTTGAGCGCGCAAGACTCGGACACGACGCGGGAGCTGGCCCTGAACACGGTCTCGGGCCGGGTCAGCGGCCTGGCCGCGGCACTGTGGGTCGTCGCGATCGCGATCGGCTCGGTGGGCTTCTACGTCGCGGTACGCCAGGCGCCGCAGCGCGCCTGGCAGGCCGTGTGGGTGAATTTCCTGTTCTGGACCGCGCTCGCACAGGCCGGCGTCATCTTCGGCGCCATCCTCGTGGTGGCGAAGGGGCACTGGGGCAAGCCGTTTCGCCGGGTCGCCGAGGCCACGGGCGGCTTCCTACCGGTGTCGCTGCTCGTCTTCGTCGCCATGTACTGGGGCGCCGGCTACATCTTCCCGTGGATGGAGCCGGTCGAGGGGCACATCAACCGCCAGTGGCTCACGCACGACGGAGTGTTCCTGCGCAACGGCATCCTGCTGCTCGTGCTGTATGGAGCCAGCCTTTACTTCCTGCGCGTGTCGCTCCGGCCCGACGCGCTCCTGGCGTCCGAGCGGCAGGCAGGGTGGCGGAGACGCTACCTCGAGAAGGTCGCCCGCGGGTGGCGCGGGGACGAAGAGGAGGCGGCCCGCTCGCGCCGCATCCTGGCGTGGCTCGCGCCGGTGCTCATCCTGGCGTGGGTGGTGGTATTCAGCTTGCTGAGCGTCGACCTCACGATGTCGCTCATGCCGGGCTTTTACAGCGTGATCTGGGGACCGTTGTTTTTCGTGGCCGGGTGGCTGTGCCTGGTCTCCCTGGTGGCCGTTATCGCCCAGCGCTACCGTGGCCGGTACCACCTGGACGACGTGTGGGGGAAGTGGGAGTTCCACGATCTCGGGAAGCTGATGTTCGCCTTCGTCATCTTCTGGAGCTATCTGTGGTTCTCGCAGTATCTGCCGATCTGGTACGGTAATCTGGGTCGCGAGACGATCTTCTTCGAGCAGCGTCTGGTCAACGGATTCGGACCGCTCTTGTATGCGCAGATGGCCCTGATCTTCGCCATTCCGTTCGCCTTGTTGCTGTGGCGGGTGCCGAAGATGAGCTCGCGCCACCTGTCTCTCGTGGGGTTGATCATCCTGGTCGGTTTCTGGCTCGAGCGGTACAACGCGGTCGTGCCCTCGACGTGGAAGGGTGAGGGCGTGCCGCTGGGGTGGATCGAGGCTGCCGTCACGCTGGGCTTCCTCGGCCTGTTCGGGTGGAGCTACTCGGTCTACGCCAGCCTCGCTCCCAAGATACCGATCCGCGAGGCCCTGGTGACCGGAGAACGGTCACGCGGTCCGTAGGCCGGTCGGACCTCGAGCCGGTGAGCTCCCTCCCCGCAGCACCAGACGAGACCCGGAGCTTCGCTGCGGACGTGCGGCACTTCCTGCTTCACCGTCCGGCCGTGTCCACTCTCGTCGCCACCGAGTCGGAATCCATCCGCGCAGACTACGAGCGCCGCATCGCTCAGCGCGTGGGCATCGATGTGTCCGGATACTCCATCCTGAACGTCCACCGCATCGGAATCGACGCGCCCGTGCGGTACGTGTTCGAGGAGATCTCGAGGTGGGACGGAGGGTCGCCCTGCTGGCCGGATCACGTGGCGACGATGGAGGAGATCGACGGCGAACGAGGCCGCCTGCGTGTCGTGCTCCTGGGTCGAGCTCCGCTCACCAGGTGGCTGCGGCGCGGGTTCGGGCCCGGACCCGGGACCCTGTTCATCATGAACGCCGTGGAGAACCGCCAGGTGCCCATTTCCGCGGACTTCGACAACGCGCGGTACCTGTTGTGGGAATGCAGCGGTGGATATCCGATCGGCGTGTTCTCGATTTACGTGCGCTCGGCGATCCCGGAGCGTGATGAGGTCGAGCAGACGCACGTGTTCTTCGCCGTGGGGTTCAATCCGTACGGGCGGAGCTTTCTGGCCGGAATCCACCCCGTGAGGAGCACCTGGGAGGCGATCCACAATCGAGTCACGTCCAACGTGCTCAATCGGTTCAAACGTCTGTGCGAGGCCGGCTTCCGGGACCTGCAGGACGGAACCGTCGGCGCCCCGGCTCAATCGGACGACCGGCGCCAGGAACGGGATGCGGGAGACCCGTAGTTCGTCACCACGGCGGGCCTCGTGAAACGATTCTCCGCCAGCCACCGCACATATTCGGCCGGCGCCCTCGACACGAGCGCGTTCTCGAACTTGGCGTCCGTCCAGCGCGCCACCTGGACGCCGCGTCGTGAGTCCACGGCGACGGGAGTCGCCGCGCTGACCGGGCGTACATCAAGGGGGATGCGGTAGTGTACCAGCCTCGTGCCCGCCAGGTCGTACTCGACCATGGATCCGAGATCGCCTCTCAGGTCGCACACCGTCGCCCGGGTGACCGGGGCGTCGTGAAGCGCCACCGGGACGATACGGAGCCCTAGCTCGCGCTCGTAGAACCGGCCGACTTCCTCCGTGTCGAATCCCGGAGGCGACGCCTGGACGACAGCTGTTCTCAGGTAGTCCGTGGCGAACTTCTCGGACTGCTTGATCTCATCGTACCGGTCCGCCAGCAGGTGTCCGCTGGCGAGCAGGATGAGCGCGGCTGCCGCCGCGGCCACATCCACCTTCCGAACCGCGCGCCAGCCCTTGCGTCCGCCGCTCACCTGTCGGCCGGGGCTTTCGGGGGGATGCGATGCTCCGGCGGCCGGACGCTGGCCTCGCGCGTGCACGGTGAGGGCCTCGGCCACCGCAGCCCGCAGCCGGGGTGAGGGGGGTACGTCTATCCCGTTGCCGATCCGCCGCAGCAGCTGCGTGAGCTTGGCGTCGCGCAGGAAGAACGCACGGCACTCCCGGCAATCGGCGACATGCTCCCGCGCCATCTCCTCCTCGGGGCGGTAACTGCGCGGTCGGTCCAGCGGCCACAGCACGTCCCGGACGCGCTCGCAGGACAGATTCATATGGTGCTATGCTCCTCGGCCTCTCGTTCGACACGCCTTCCGACGAGTAGAAACGCAGGACAGGACCCGCGGGTTCACGGCGTTCTCCACAGTGCGGTCTGTCGGGCTCGAACTCGCCGACACCGATCCCGTACCTTTTCGGACGATTCCACTGCGCCGGGACCCGTGCATCCTTAGTATATTCGCGCAATGGGATGGATCTGAGAGCGGGGACGAGCCGCGGCGTCAGTCGTCTCCTGCACCTGAGAGGATGGAGCCAATGAGCAGACGTGGAGGAGCCGCCGCGAGATCACCTGCCTGGTGGGCGAGGGCCCGATCCCGACCTGATGCACACCCTCGAGAGCTGGGGGATCGGGCTGACAGATTGGGAATCGGTCGCAACGCATAGAAGCTCACAGTCACAACAGCCGGCCACGTGTTGGAGCCTCGGCCGGCCATCCAGGAGGCCTGGGCCATGGAAGCGGAAAGCACTATGGAAGACGTCCGGTTTCTGAAGCGGTCAGTGGAAGCTGCCATCCGGATCGGAGTTCTACTCGTGATCCTCGTGTGGTCGCTGCAGATCGTGGCACCCTTCGTACAGATCGTCCTGTGGGCGATCATCCTCGCCGTGGCGATCTACCCACTGTACGCGGGGCTGGCCCGGCGCCTCGGAGGCCGGGGGAAAATGGCCGCGTTCCTGGTCACGCTGGTGGCTCTCGCCATCCTGCTCGTTCCAAGCTGGAGGTTTTTCGGGGCCACGGTACAGGAGGCGCGGGAGGTGGCGGAGAAGGCGGAGGCCGGCACGCTGCAGGTTCCGCCGCCGGCCGACGGCGTCCGCGACTGGCCCCTGATCGGTGAGCGCACGTACACGCTCTGGAACGAAGCGTCCCGCAACCTGGAGGCGACGCTGGAGCGGCTGCAGCCCGAGCTGGCCGCGTTCGGAAAGTGGGCGCTGTCCGCGCTGGCAGGGTTGGCCGGAACGGTACTCCAGTTCTTCGTCTCCATCCTGATCGCAGGGGTGCTTCTGTCGTCCGGAGAAAAGGGCCGCGACTTCTCGGTCCTGTTCGCCACACGGCTGGCCGGACCGCCGGGAGAGGACTTCGTCCGCCTCACCGTGGCGACGATTCGAAGCGTGTTCCAGGGCGTCCTCGGCATCGCCGTGATCCAGGCCGCCCTATCCGCGATCGGATTACTCCTGATCGGGGCTCCCGGTGCGATGGTGTGGGCCCTGCTGGTCATGATCCTCGCCGTCATGCAGCTTCCGCCGATCCTGGTGCTCGGTCCGGCGATGGTGTGGGCCTTTGCGACGCAGAGCACCACGGCGGCCGTGATCTTCCTCATCTACGGGCTGTTCGTCAGCATCAGCGATTCGTTCTTGAAGCCTCTTCTCCTCGGGCGAGGCGTGGACGTGCCGATGCTGGTGATTCTCCTCGGCGCGATCGGTGGCATGATCATGTCCGGGATCATCGGGCTGTTCGTGGGCGCCGTGGTGCTCGCCGTGGCGTATCAACTCATGATGGCCTGGCTCGAGCAGGACGCCGACCTCGGGATTTTCTCCACGGCCGGCGCCCCGGTGCCAGCGGAGGGGGACGCGTGACGGGCGATTCCTCTGGCGAGGCAACCGGAGCGGGGCCGTCCGTGGATACAGTCGATACCCAGATGCCCGCAGACGCGGTGGCTCGGGGTCGGTCGTGGCTCAAGGCCATGGACCCCGCGCGCCGCGTCACGGTTATCGTGCTCGCGATTGTGGCGGTGCTGTTCGGGTGGCACATCGCGGCGGACCGGGCCACCCCGTACACCGACCTCGGCAAGGTGGACGGGTACGTGGTCCCGGTCGCCCCCCAGGTTTCGGGATATGTGACCGAAGTGCCGGTCGTGCTCAACCAGATCGTCGAGGAAGGGGATCTCCTGCTGCGCATCCATCCGTTTCCCTACGAGCTCGCCGTGAATTCGGCTCGTGCCCAGCTGGAGTTGTCGGGTCAGCAGGTGAGGGCCCAGACATCAGCCATCGAATCGGCAGCCGGCCGGCTGGGAGTATCCCGGGCGCAGCTGGATCGAGCCCAGAGAAACTTCAACCGAGTCGAGGCGATCGCGGTGCAGAATCCCGGGGCCCTGTCGCAGGCGGACCGCGACCGGGCCACCACTCAGCTCGCGCAAGCCGAGGCGGGCGTGTTCAGTGCCGAGGCAGAGCTGGAGAGGGCCCGTGAGACCCTCGGTGTCGAGGGAGAGGACAACCCGGCCATCCGGGCGGCCGCGGCCGCACTCGAGCAGGCGGAGTTCAACCTCGAGCGAACGGAGATTCGGGCTCCGGGCCGCGGCATCGTGGGCGACCTCCAGCTGGCCGAGGGCCACTACGCGGTGGCCGGTCAGCCGCTTGCCACGTTGATCTCCGGTGAGGATGTGTGGGTGCGCGCCGACATGCGAGAGAACAATCTGGGACGGATCGAGATTGGTGACCCGGCCGAGGTAGCGCTGGACGTGGCCCCCGGGCGAGTCTTCCGCGGGCACGTGGCCAGCGTGAGCGCCGGCGTGGACACTGGACAGGGAACCCGAGGCGGCCTGCCCACGGCGGAGAGCGCCCAGGGTTGGCTGCAGGACCCGCAGCGCTTTCCGGTCATCGTGCGGTTCGAGGACGAAGAGGCGCGCGGACTCCTGCGCGCCGGCGGCCGGGCCAGCGTGATAGTGTACGCGGGCTCCAACCCCCTGCTCAACGCCATCGGCAAACTCAGAATCCGGTTCACGACGCTCCTGTCGTATGTCCGCTGACGTCGCGGCCGCCAGTGCGGTCGTGCCAGCGACGCGGGCGACGGCGGATCCCCGGACCCGACGCATCCTCCGGTTCTCGGTCGGCGTCACGATCGGTTCCGGGTTCGCCTACCTGATCGGGTTCGAGCTTCCGTTCCTCGTCCCGATTCTCATCGCCACGCTGCTCGCCTCGCCAGCCCCCCGTCCCACACTGCGTTCGGCCGCCGCCTTCGTGGCTCCCGTCGCGGCTGGCGCGCTCCTCGGCGTGATCCTGACCCGCTACGTGCTGCAGTACCAGGGGATCTTCCTGTTTCTGGAGTTCCTGGTCCTGTACCGGATCTTCTATGCGCTGGCGGGCGGCGCAGCGCCGCTACGCATGGTCTGGCTCCTCATCGCGGCCCTCATCATTCCGCTCATGGGGATGGCCTCGATGGGGCTGTCGATCGGAGTGGCAATCGGGCTCGTGGAAGGCGCGGCCATCGCGGTCGGAGTCACCTGGTTCACCCACGTCCTCCTGCCGGATCTGCCTGCGCTCAGGGTGGAGACCGGTGCGCCCGCCGCTGCGCCGAAGAAGGAGCCTCCTCCGATCGAGGCACGCGCCGCGTACGCGCGACGCAGCGTGGTCGTCGTGTTTCCGGTACTGGCCGTGTTCTTTTACCTGAGCCTGACGTCCGACGCGGTCATCCTCGTGTTCATAGGCCTGCTGTCCCTGCTTCCGAGCTTCGCGGCGGGCTGGAAGCAGGGGAAGGCTCTCATTCTCGGAAACCTGATCGGCGGCGGCGGAGCGATCGTGTTCTACCACCTGCTCGTCGCCTACCCGACGATCACAATGTTCCTGCTGCTCACACTGGTCAGCGGGCTGGTGTTTTCGGACGTGATCTTCTCGGATCGACCGATCGCACCGCTGTTCAAGACGGCTTTCAACGCGGTAGTGCTGCTGGTAGGGATGAGCGTCACGATCACCGGGGCGGACGCGACGTCGAAGTTCTATACGCGCATCGCACAGATCATCATGGCCGTCGTGTACGTGGCGGTGGCTTTTGGATTCCTCGAGTATCTCCAACGCAAGCGGGTGAAGAAGGCATGAAAGTCGAGATGAAGGGCCCCGCCCGGGGCCGGCTCCTCGTTGCCGCGGTCGTCGCTGCCGCGGCCTTCGGCGGCTGCAAGATGGGTCCGGACTACGTGCGGCCCCCGGTCCCGCAACCCGATACGTATCGTGAACCGCCTCCCTCGGGAGAGTCGATCGCCAACGTCGCGTGGTGGGACCTGTTCCACGACCCGGTGCTGCAGGACTTGATCGGAGTCGCGTTGGAGGAGAACCGGGACCTGAGGGTGGCGCTCGCCCGAATATCCGAGGCTCGGGCGCAGGCAGGGTTCGCCAGGGCCGACCTGTACCCCCGCTTGGACATCGCAGCGGGTGCCGATTTCGTCGAGGCACGCACGGACGCGGGTGACAACGTTCCGACGCGCGACGTGTTCCTGGCAGCGGACGTGTTCTACGAAGTGGACCTGTGGGGGAAGATCCGGCGCTCCAACGAGGCGGCGGTGCAGGAGCTTCTGGCCACGGAGGAGGCATACCGGGTCGTCACCATCACCCTCGTGGCCGATGTGGCGAGCCTCTACCTGCGCCTTCGCGACCTCGACAACAGGCTCGATATCTCGGAGCGAACGGTGGACGCGCGTGAGGAGTCCCTGGAGATCATTCGGGTCCGTCAGGAAGCCGGCATGATTCCCGAGGTAGACGTCAACCAGGCGGAGATCCAGGTCTACGACGCGGAGGCGTCGGTGGAGGCGTTCAAGCGGCTCCGCGCGCAGACGGAGAATGCCATCAGCGTTCTGCTGGGCCGCACGCCGGAATCGATCCGGCGCGGCCTGGCGCTCAGCGAGCAGGCCTTCCCGCCGAACATCCCGGTCGGGCTTCCCTCCGAGCTGGTGCAGCGTCGCCCCGACATCCTGCAGGCCGAGAGGCGACTCGCCGCGCAAACCGCCCGTATAGGTGTGGCCGAGGCCATGAAGTTCCCTTCCCTCAGCCTGACGGGCACCGCCGGGGTCAGCGGAGATCTGACGGATGGAGGGCTTGCCACCGGCTTTCTGGGCCTCGGGGCCAGCCTGCTCGGACCGATCTTCAACGCGGGCAAGAACCAGCGCCGTGTGGAGATCGAGGTGGCCCGCACCGAGCAGTTGATCAACCAGTACGAGCAGACGATCCTCACCGCGTTCCGCGAGGTGGAGGATGCGATCGTGGCCACCTACACGTACCAGGCCGAGTACGAAGCCCGGCGGCGCCAGGTAGACGCGGCGGTGAACGCCGCCAACCTCTCGTGGGTGCGGTACGAGGGCGGCCTCACGAGCTACCTGGAAGTGCTCGATCTCCAGCGTTCGGAATTCTCAGCCGAACTGGCTGCGTCGCAAGCGCTGCAACTGCAGCTGGCCTCGGTGGTCGAGCTCTACAAGGCCCTCGGCGGCGGCTGGCCGGTGCAGCCGGCTGTGGAGACGGACGCGGACTGAGACCGTGTTATCCGCGGGCGATGAGACGTATCTTGGGAGCCGCCGCATCGTAGGGGCTTTGTCGCCGTCGGTGGGGAATGGGTAGGGTGAGATCGGCGATCAGCTGCGGAGGTTCCGCGTGATTCCGCGTGTGCGATTCGGCCTGACGGCGATCCTGTTGGCGGGTTCCGGTCTCATCTCGTCCGCGACCACGACCCATGCCCAGGACTCCCACTACTGGACCCTCCAGTACGGACCCCGTTCGTCCCTGCTCGGTGGAGCTGTGATCGGAAGCGTCGACGACGTGAGCGGCACCTTCTACAACCCGGGCGCGGTCGCCCAGGCGACGGATCTCGCGTTCGCCGTGAGCACCGACGTGTTCGAGTACACGGGTATCGCGCTCGAGGACGGCGGCGGGAATGGTGTGGACCTGGGCACGGCGAAGTCGGGTTTGCGGCCGTCGCTCGTAGCCGGAACGATCACGCGGAGCCTGTTCGGCGGAGCCGGGATCCTGGCGTACTCGGCGCTGACTCGATCGCGCGGGACGCAGGACCTGGCCGGCGCCGTGTTTCTCACCGATGACGAGCTTCCCCCGGACTCGGATCTCGACGACGTGGTCGGGGGTGTGGATTTCACCGGACAGTTCAACGACTTCTGGGCGGGGCTCACCTACTCGCACGCACTCGGGGACCACGTTGGACTCGGCGTGACCTGGTATGGAGCCGCGCGCAGCCAGAATCGACAGCGTCAGTCCATCGCACAGTTCGTCGGGACGGACGGGTCGGGACTGACGACCATCGACAACGGCACCGGCAAGTACACGGCTCTCCGCACGCTGTTTAAGTTCGGTGGCTTCGTCGGTGTTGGGCCGATCACGGGCGGGGTCACGGTGACGACGCCGAGCATCCATCTCTCGGGCAGCGGTCAGCTCGGCCTGAATCAGTCCACGATCGGGGCGGACACGACGGCACTGATCGCGGCGATCCAGACGGATCTTCCCGCCGAGTACAGGAGTCCGCTCTCGATCGGTGGGGGGCTGGCCTGGCGTATCGGATCGGCCCGCCTGCACGGCAGCCTCGAATGGTTCGATAGGGTAGAGCCGTACGTGGTGATTCAGGGTGACAGTGCGCAGGCGCAGGAGCCGGAGGGCGAGAGCGTCCTTCTCGACGCCGTGCACGAGCAGACGGATGCCCTGAACTGGGGGCTAGGACTCGAGTACGCGGTCTCGGAGACGTTCACCGGATACCTGTCCTACTTCCGGGACAACAGCACGCTGGACGACGACATCGAGCGGGCCGGACTGTCGATCATCCCCATCGACATCAGCACGCTGACCCTCGGCACGGACTTCGTGGTCCGATCGGCGCGGCTCACGCTCGGAATCGGTTACGGGTGGGGGAGCGAGGTCGACAAGGAGCTCACGAACCTGCTGCGTGACGAGGACGAGGATTTCGAGGCCACGTACGTGTACCGGAGCATCAAGCTCCTGTTCGGGTTCGAGATCGGAGTGGGCTGAGGGCCGCGGGCGGGGCTGAGCATAGGGATTCTCTGAGCGGAGAGCGTCCCGGGGCGTTCGAGGCTTCGCGATCCCTCAGAGCCCGCCGAACGCCTCCTCCACGAGGCGCGTTTGCGCCTCGTGGTGGGCGCCGGCATAGCCCTCCGCCGGGCTGGCGGCTGCGGGTCGGCTGACCAGCCGCACCTGAACCTCCCCGCCCGCGATCTCCCGAAGCTCAGACGCGATGGCCCGCCACGCTCCCATGTTGGCCGGCTCCTCCTGCACCCACACGACGTCCTCGAGCACGGGGTACCGGCCGAGCAGACCAGCGCATTCCTCGCGCGGGAACGGATAGAGGAGCTCGACTCGTGCGAGATCCACGCTCGCGGCGTTCTTCCACCGGTCGGACCCCAGGAGGTCGTAGTAGACCTTGCCGGAGCACAGGAGCAGCCGTCGGACCTCAGCGGCATCCGGCCGACCGCCGCCAACGGGGAGTATCGGCTCGAATCCCCCGGCCAGGTCCGCGATCCCGGACCGGGCCTTCGGGTGTCGGAGCAGGCTCTTCGGTGTCATGATCACGAGGGGTCGACGGGCAGGACGCAACGCCTGGAGCCGCAGAAGGTGGAAATACTGGGCCGGAGTCGTGCAGTTCGCGACCCGGATGTTGTCCTGCGCGGCCAGCTCCAGGAATCGCTCCGGGCGCGCGCTCGAGTGCTCTGGCCCCTGCCCTTCGTAGCCGTGCGGCAGAAGGAGCACGAGCCTGGACTCCTGGCCCCACTTCGGGCGTCCGGCCACGATGAACTGATCGATGATCGCCTGCGCCACGTTCGCGAAATCGCCGAACTGGGCCTCCCACAGCACGAGCGTCGGGCTGTTCCACACCTGGAACTGCGCCTGGTCGCCCAGGTGCTTGAGCGGAGTCCACTTCCGGCCGGTCTCCGCGTCGTGCAGCACGAGGTGCCGCTGGCTGAACGTGCCGCGCTCGGAATCCTCACCGCTCAGGCGGATCGGCACCGCCTCCGTCAGCAGGCCGGCGAAGGCGAGGGCCTCCCCATGCGCCCAGTCTATGCCGTCCTCCACCGAGTCCCGGCGCCGTTCGAGCTGGCGCACCAGCTTCGGGTTCGGCTGGAAATCAGCGGGCCACGCGTGGATTGCCGAGTTCAGCTCCAGCACACGCTCCCGTTCGATCCCGGTCGACACGTCACGCCAGTTCGCCTCTTCGGTCAGGGCCTCGTACCCGCGCGGCCGGTCGCGCTCGACTTCCATGCCGATCCCCAGCGTCGTCCCGGCCGTGGGGGCCCCGATGTCCACCGCATGGTCTTCGCCCTCTTCATCCCGTGACACGGCGTGCCGAGCCTCCGTCAGGCGGTCGGTGATGCGAGATGCCATTTCGTCGGCCTCTGAGTGCTCGATGACTCTTTCCTCGACCAGCCGATCGACCCACAGGCTTCGCACCGTCGGGTGACTGCGGATCTTCTGGTACATCACCGGCTGCGTGTAGGCCGGCTCGTCTCCCTCGTTATGGCCGTAACGGCGGTACCCCACCAGGTCCACGACCACGTCCTCCGAGAACTGTTGCTGGAAGTCGATCGCCAGCTGGACGGCCGACAGGCACGCTTCCGGATCGTCCGCGTTCACGTGCACGATCGGCATCCGGAACGCCAGTGCCAGGTCGCTCGCGTAGCGGCTGGAGCGGGTGTCGAAGGGGTCGGTCGTGAATCCCAGCTGGTTGTTGGCCACGATGTGAATCGTGCCGCCGTTCTCGTAGCCCGGCAGCCGGGACATGTTCAAGGTCTCGGCCACGATTCCCTGGCCCATGAAGGCGCTGTCGCCGTGCACGAGGATGGGCAGGACCGACGTCCCGAACGCGTCGAGGGCGCTCTCGTCGTCCTCGGACACCGGCGCGCCGCTCTTCCGCGCCAGCAGCTCTCGCTCGGCCCTGGCCATGCCCTGCACCACCGGGTTCACGTGCTCCAGGTGGCTCGGGTTGGGCGCGAGCGAGATCTCGAGCTCGCCGACCTGTGATCGCACCAGCTCCCTGGCGCCCACGTGGTACTTCACGTCCCCGGTTCCTGCCTCCGCGACACGGCCCTGCATCCCGTGCGCCGCCCGTCCCTCGAATTCGGCCAGGATCGCCTCGTACGAGAAGCCGATGATGTGCGCGAGCACGTTCAGACGGCCGCGGTGCGCCATGCCGATGAAGTACTTGCGGGTCCCCTCGAGCGCCGTGCGTCGGATGATCCGGCGAATCATCGGCACCAGCATGTCGAGGCCCTCGATCGAGAACCGCTTCTGCCCCAGGTAGGACCGCTGCAGGAAGCTCTCCAGACCCTCCACCTCGGTGAGGATGCGCAGCAGGTGTACCTTGCCGCCTTGATCCATCGGGTTGCTGTGCACGCCCATCTCGATGTAATCGACGAGCCAGTTCCACTTGACGGGGTCCTCCATGTGGTCCAGCTCGTAGCCGATGCGGCCCGCGTAGATGCCGCGCAGCCTTTCGATCACGTCTCGCGCCGTTCGGCCCAGGGCCTCCAGGCCGACGGCGGACGACGGGATGGCCTCCAGGTCCTCCCAGGTGATGCCGTGGAAGTCCGGCTCGAGTGAAGGGTGGCCGGTTCGGGGCGTGCCGAGCGGGTCGATCTGAACGTTGAGATGCCCCTGCGTGCGGAGAGCCTCCACCAGGGACCCGGCGGCCGATGCGATCCGCAGTTGCTCCCCCGAGAACCCGGCCGCCGGTCGCCCGGCTGAAGGTGCCGGGACCGCACCGGGAGCCACCTCGAGGAGATCGGCCAGCGACGGCGGAACGACGCCCCGCTCCCGCAGGGACTTCTCGTACAGCTGCTCGGCATACCCGGCGTTGTATCCGTCGGCGCGCGGGTCGCCCGCACCGGTCTGTTCACTCACGACTTCGTCTACCGCCCGTAGTGTGCAAAAGGCCGGCGCGCCCGCGAAGAGCGTCGCTGGCCCAGGGGCCTCTCAAGCTACCGGATGTGGGGGACGGCACAAGTACGCGGTATCGCTACTCGCTGCCCTCCCGGTCTCGTCGTTTCGGCATCTCGAGGATCGGCGAAGACCAGTCATCTTCGAGTTGCACGGCGAGTCCGTCCGCCATCCGATTCACGTAGTTGAAGTAGGACGTCACTTCGCACGCATGAAGTACGGCCGCGTCGTCGAGTCCCGCGGCCCGCATCCGGTCGATGTCGGCCTCTTCCACCGAGGCCGGGTCGAGCGTGAGACGCTCGGCGTACGCCAGGATCGCCGCGAGACGCTCATCGCCCGTCGTCGCCCGGCGCCAGTCCGTGACCAGGGCCTGCACGAAATCCGGATCCCGCACGAGCCTACGGAGCCCCGCCCCGTGATGCTGCACTCAGTAGAAGCAGTCGTTGGCCGCCGAGACCACGACGGCGATCGCTTCGCGCTCCGCCCGGCTCAGCGGGGAAGGGCCGTACATGCTCGTTCGGTACAGCGCGTAGTGGTCCAGCATCGATTGCGGGTGGAGCGTGTGGATTTCGATGATGCGGGCCAGTGGCAGACCGCCGCCGATACTTCGATACGCCTCGGCCAACTCGCCCTCGGCCTGCTCGGGACCGATGCGCCCGATCCACGGCCTCCTGTCGTGCTCGTGCTCGGTCAAGCAGCCTCCTCCAAGGCGTGTTCGTGCTCCCGCGTCGGGCGTCTCGAGGCGTGATCCTGGTACGACGGACGCCCCCGCCGCAAGCCG
>JBDGXC010000020.1:0-44410 GCA_039584815.1 Gemmatimonadota bacterium | reverse complement strand
ACGAAGCCGAGGAGCCGGAAGCGGCGGACGAAGCCGAGGAGCCGGAAGCGGCGGACGAAGCCGAGGAGCCGGAAGCGGCGGACGAAGCCGAGGAGCCGGAAGCGGCGGACGAAGTCGAGGAAGACGACAAGTCCTCCTGACCAGCCCGATCGGTTCTCGAGATGACATTGGCTCGCAGGGGCCCGGCCGGTCGCGTCGGGCCCCTGTTGTCGTTCCCAGGGGAGGTGCGATGCGGCACTTGCTGTTGACGGTTCCGGCACTGACGGCCATTGCGCTCTCCGCCGGCTGTGCCAGCGGGGGAGGATCCGTCACGCCGGCGGTTACCCTGCCCGACGAGCCCGCTCCCCCGCCGCCGGCACCCGAGCTGGACACGTCAGCACTTGCGACGGCGAGTGCGGCGCTACAGGACGGTCTGCTGGCGGATGCGACACATCTCGTCGACTCCCTCTACGTCGATTGGGCCGGGTCCACGGGGCTCGATCCGGGAAGCGCCCGGGACCTTGCGGAGCTGCTCGATGCGGTAGGTGCCGAAGACAGGGCGGCTCATCTGCTGCTCGGGGCCCCTTTCGAACTCGATGACGAGTCGCGTGAACGCCTTCGAGTGCTGGTGGAACAGCTCTCCCTCGCCGAGCTGGAGGTCCTGAGGGTCGGGGACGGGGCAGGGGCCCCGGCTCGATCCGTGCTCACCGCCGAACTGGCGGTGAATCTCGCGTGGGCTGGACGGCTCGAGGAGGCGGAGCGCACCGCTTCGGAAACGCTCTCCCGGAAGGTCGATGCGGAGATCGACGGGCCAGATCGGCGCAAAGTGGAGCGAGTTCTTGCCGGTGAGGTCACGCCTCTCGCAGATACGGTCCTCCTGGGCGTCGTGCTTCCCGGGACCGGTCGCTTCGCAGCTGTGGGCGAGCAGATCCTGGAGGGCGCGCTGCTCGCCGTACAGGACTACCGCCACGCCGGGATCGGACCTCATATAGAACTTTATGTCCGCGATGACAGCTCAAATACTGAAAGCACTTTGCGGAACGTGGCAGAGCTGGAGGCGATGGGGGTGATCGCCGTGCTGGGTCCGATCTTGACCGAAGCCCTGATGGCGACCGCCCTCCGTAGAACGGACGACGCCCTCCTTCTACTGAGCCCAACGGCCACCGAAGGCCTGGGTCTGCCGCTCAATGCCTACACCCTGTGGGACCGATCGAGGCGGGAAGTGGACGTTGCCTCAACACTCGCGACCTGGATGTCGGAGCAACTCGAGCTGAAATCGTTCGGTGTTCTCCGGCCCGACGGGGGTGCCAGGGATGTGGTCGCGGCGGTGCGTGAGGCGGTGGAGACAGCCGGAGGTGAGATTCTGGGCGTCGAAGCCTACGCTTCCGACTCGACCACCTTCGAGGGCCCCATAACGGCTCTCGCGGCCGTGGAGCCGGATGCCGTGATCGTCCTGGCGGATCGCGCCCGAACGGTGCTGCAGATCGCGCCGCAGCTCGTCTACTACGGCCTCCGGCGCTGGGTCACGGGTGGGGACGCACACTGGTCCGACCCGGCAGTGGTACGCCGGCTCGATGCCAGCTATGCCGATTTCCGACTCGTGGCCACATACCTTGATCGTGTGACCCCGGATTCCGCCTGGCGGTCATTTGAGACAGCCTATGAGGCAGAATATCGTAAGGCGGTTGCCAATAGCATGTTCACTCCGCTCGGATACGACGGGATGCGCTTGCTCCTTTCCCGGCTTGCAGAACCGGGAGCCGGTAGGCGAGGAGTCCTTGGTCGAGCCCTCCGGCGAGGTGGGACGTTTCGAGGAGCCACCGGCGCGTTGAGCGTGGATCCCGGTACGGGAGAGCTCCGTCGGGATGTCATCGTGCGGGTCCTGCGGAATGGGGAACTGCGGGTTCCGGATCGGGCCGAGCTTCTTGAATGGGCGGCCGACCAGCGGGAGCTCGAGGAGTTCCTCAAGGCGCTGGAAGAGGAGGAAGAGGATCCGGAGGACGCCGGGAAGGAGGAGACGCCGTGAGCTCGCGGGAGAAGCTGGCGAGGCTGCAGGAACTTCGTGACCGGACGCTCGAGGGCGGCGGCGACGCCCGCCTCAAGAGACAGCATGAGCGGGGAAAGCTGGGGGCGCGGGAGCGACTGGACGTGCTGCTGGATCCGGACTCGTTCGTCGAGTTGGACCGTTTCGTGGAGCACCGTTGCATGGATTTCGGCCTGGAGCGGAATCGTATTCCCGGAGACGGAGTGGTGACCGGGCATGGACGGATCGACGGTCGCCTGATCTACGTCTTCAGCCAGGACTTCACGGTCTTTGGTGGCTCCCTTTCGGAGGCCCACGCCGAGAAGATCTGCAAGGTCGTGGATCTGGCGCTACAGAACGGTGCTCCGGTCATCGGCCTCAACGATTCGGGGGGAGCCCGGATCCAGGAGGGCGTGGCGTCGCTGGGGGGATATGCCGAGCTCTTTCTCCGCAACACGCTCGCCTCGGGTGTCGTGCCGCAGATCAGTGCCATTCTCGGACCGTGCGCGGGCGGAGCCGTATACTCGCCGGCGATCACGGATTTCGTCTTCATGGTTCAGGGCATCAGCCACATGTTCGTGACCGGCCCGAACGTAGTGAGAACGGTGACCCACGAGGAGGTGAGCTTTGAGGATCTCGGGGGAGCGGACGTGCACAGCACGCGCTCCGGAGTGGCTCACTTCTCACACCGGACGGAAATCGAGAGCCTGCAGGCGGTGCGACGGCTGCTCAGTTTCCTCCCGTCGAACAATGCAGAGGATCCGCCGCGCCGCGCCACGGAGGATCCGCCGGGACGGGCTGATGAGGAGCTCCTTGCGATCATCCCGGACTCGCCAACGCAGCCGTACGACATGCACGAAGTGATCGGCCGAGTCATCGATGACGGTGAGTTCATGGAAGTACATGCGGGCTTCGCGCGCAACCTGATCGTAGGCTTCGGACACCTCGGCGGGCGCACGGTGGGGGTGCTGGCCAACCAGCCCGCCGTGCTCGCCGGCGTACTGGATATCGACGCGAGCCGCAAGGGAGCGCGATTCGTCCGATTCTGCGACGCGTTCAACATCCCGATCGTCACGTTCGAGGACGTGCCGGGCTTTCTACCGGGCGTGGCTCAGGAACATGGGGGAATCATCCAGCACGGAGCGAAGCTGCTGTTCGCTTACTGCGAGAGCACGGTGCCGAAGCTCACCGTGATCACCCGTAAGGCCTACGGCGGGGCGTACGACGTGATGTCCTCGAAGCACATACGGGGCGATCTCAATCTCGCCTGGCCGACTGCGGAGCTGGCGGTCATGGGTCCGAAGGGAGCGGTGGAGATCCTGTACCGTAGGGAGATCGAGCAGGCCGAGGATCCAGAGGCACGGGCGGCCGAGCTGGAAGCGGAGTTTCGCGAGCGATTCGCGCACCCGTACCTGGCGGCGAAGCGGGGCTACCTGGACGATGTTATCGATCCGCGGGAAACGCGGGGGCGACTGATCTCGGGGCTGGAGAGCCTTCAGAACAAGGGTCAGCGAAACCCACCCCGTAAGCACGGCAACATACCCCTGTGAGCAGGTCCCGTGTTCGATAAGGTGCTCGTGGCCAATCGCGGCGAGATCGCGGTTCGGGTCATACGGGCGTGCCAGGAGCTAGGCGTCCGCAGCGTCGCCGTGTACTCGGAGGCTGATCGCCATTCTCCGCATGTGCTGCTCGCCGGTCAGGCCCTACCCATCGGTCCGGCTCCGTCGGCCGAGAGCTACTTGAGGGCCGACAGGTTGATCGAGGCGGCCCGTTCGAGCGGGGCGGAGGCGATCCACCCAGGCTACGGTTTTCTCGCCGAGAGCGCCGAGTTCGCCCGGCGCGTACAGGAAGCCGGCCTGATCTTCATCGGCCCCCCACCGTCGGCCATTGCAGACATGGGTGACAAGACGGCGGCTCGACAACGCATGGTCGACGCTGCGGTACCGGTCGTTCCGGGTTCTGCGGCGGTAGAAGATGCGGAAACGGCCCGACGCGCGGCCGACATGGTCGGCTGGCCAGTACTTCTGAAGGCGGCCGCGGGAGGCGGGGGCAAAGGCATGCGGAGTGTCTCGACTCCGGCGGAACTTCCCCGGGCACTGGAGGCGGCTCGGCGCGAGGCCGCGCAGGCGTTCGGAGACGATCGGGTGTATCTCGAGAGATATCTGCCGGACCCGCGACACATCGAGATCCAGATTCTGGCCGACCAGTCTGGTCGCGTGATCCACCTCGGCGAGCGTGAATGTTCGATACAGCGACGACACCAGAAGCTCATCGAGGAGTCCCCGTCGCCCGCGGTCGACGCAGATCTCAGAGCTCGCATGGGCGACGTGGCGGTGGCGGCGGCGCGGGCCGTCGAATACACGGGCGTGGGAACGGTGGAGTTCCTGTATCAGGACGGAGAGTTCTTCTTCCTCGAGATGAACACGCGGATCCAGGTGGAACACCCGGTCACGGAGCTGGTGACCGGAGTCGATCTGGTACAGGAGCAAATCCGCGTCGCGGCCGGTGAGCCTCTCACGGTCGAACCATCACCGGCTTGGCCGGTGGGACACGCCATCGAGTGTCGAATCAGCGGGGAAGATCCGTTTCACGGTTTCCTTCCCTCCACGGGACGCGTGAGATCGCTCGAGGTGCCGTCCGGACCGGGAGTCCGATGGGACGGTGGAATCATGGAACACTTAGACGTCGGCACGCATTACGATCCGCTTCTCGGCAAGATCATCGTGCATGCCGCCGATCGGGAGCAGGCGATCCTCCGTATGCGCCGGGCGCTGCGGGAACTCCAGATCGAGGGCGTGCGCAGCACCCAGCCCTTTCACCTGGCGGTCCTCGACGAACCCGATTTTCGCGCCGGTCACCTGTCCGTTCGCTACGTGGAGCGACATCCGGAGCTCCTCGACACAGATGCCGCGACATGGCACGGTCGAGCCGCGGCCGTGGCGGCCACCCTTCTTGAGCATGGCACTCGAGGGCGGGGCGTGCCCGCGGTGCGGCGAGAATCCGGAGGCACGTCGGACGAGTCGAGTGGCGGGATCAGCGAGTGGAGACGCCAGTGGCGACAGGAGACCTGAGCGTGTCGGGACGAGCTACGCCCGCTGCTTCCAGCTCTTCCACGCTGACGCCGGCGGAGGTCGTGGAGCTCTCGATCGGAAGCATCGCGGCTGGCGGAGAGGGAGTTGGGCGAGATCCGTCGGGTCGCGCCGTTTTCGTGCCTCGGTCGGCCCCCGGAGACCGGGTGGTCGTCGAGATCGTGGAGGCCCGGGCGCGTTGGGCGCGAGGCCGAGCCGTAGAGTGGCGGGTATGGGGTCCGGATCGACGTGCAGCACCCTGCAGCGTGTACGACCTGTGCGGCGGCTGCAGGCTGCAGCACCTGGAGATCGGGGCTCAGTTAGCGGCGAAGCGGGACATAGTCCGGGAGACCGTCCGGCGGATCGGAGGCTTGAGCGTCGACATCCCGCCGGTCATCGCGGCGCCGAATGACTTCGGTTACCGGAATCGGGTCACGTTCACCGTGCGTGGGGAGGCGGACGGGGTCGTGGCGGGATTCCGACAGGTGGCCGATCCGGGGGAGACCCTGGACGTCGAGGACTGTCCGCTTGCCGAGCCGGCGGTGAGGACGGCCTGGGCCGCGGTGCGCGAGAATCTGGCCGGCGGCGTCCTCTCCGTTCGCCAGGGCCAGGAGCTGCGAATCACCGTCAGGGGTTCGGAGTCAGGGGACGTCGACCTGCTCATGACATCGGTCGGCGATACGGTCTGTGAAGATGTGGCGGAATCCCTCGCGACGATCCCGGGCCCGGTGGGCTGTCACGTCGTCTCGAGCACCGGAGATTTCACGCACGTCGCGGGCCGGGAGACCCTGGAGGACCGGTGGCAGGGGATCGATTTCGAGTTGCCTCCAGGCGTGTTCCTGCAGGTTAATCGGAGGGTCTCCTCAGCCATGGACGGGTGGCTCGACGGTCGGGTCGGAGACGTTTTCGGAAGGCGGGTCTTGGATCTGTACGCCGGAGTCGGTGCGCGAGCTATCCGCTGGGCGGAACGCGGTGCGGTGGCGGTGGCCTGCGAGGAGTCCGAGCGAGCATGCGCCGCTGGTGTCCGTGCGGCGGCGGCCGTTGGGGTGAACCTGGAGTTCGTTGCCGATCGGGTGGAACACAGGCTTGAGCAGCTGCTGCCGGCGGACCTGGTCGTCGTGAATCCTCCTCGTGCCGGCCTGGCTCGCGCCGTGACCCGTATGCTGAACCACGGTTCGTCCGACGGTCTCGCGTATGTCAGCTGCGATCCGGCCACCCTGGCGCGGGATCTCGGTCGCCTGTCGGAGACGTGGGAGCTGAGGCAGCTGCAACCGTTCGATGCCTTTCCTCAGACGTCGCACGTTGAAACGATCGCGTGGCTCACGCGACGCTGACCGCGGAGGAGTTCCGGGACCGGTGGACAGTACACGATACTTTGCCTCGATTGGCGATGACTGTCACGAGCTCGAGCTCGGCCCGGACGGACTCCGATTGCACGGCGAGCTGATCGAGGCGGACATCTCTACGCTGCCTGGCTCCGATCGTCAGCATCTGCGTCTGGACGGGCGTTCACTTTCGCTGTTCGCTCGCCGGGAACCGGAGGGATGGGTCGTCGAGCTGGAGGGACGGTCGTTCCAGGTCCGGGTCGAGGACGAGCGGTCGCGACACATTCGCGAACTGGCGTCGCAGGTCCTTCCGACGGACACCCGGCGGGTTGTCCGGGCGCCGATGCCGGGTTTGATAGTACGGGTGGAGGTCGAAGTGGGGCAGACGGTGCACAAGGGAGACGGACTGGTCGTCATGGAGGCCATGAAGATGGAGAACGAGCTGCGGGCGGACGGGCCGGGAACCGTGATCTCGGTGGACGTGGAGGCAGGGCAGGCGGTGGAGCGGGACGCCGTGCTACTGCGTCTGGAGTAGGGGGGACAGTGTCTTCAGAGACGCGCGGGTTCCGGACGACATCGGGCATCGAGATCCAGCGCCTGTACGGACCGGAAGATGTCGATTCGAACCCCGAATCGCACGTCGGAGAGCCGGGGGAATGGCCCTTCACGCGCGGCGTATACGCGGACATGTATCGGGGTCGCCCGTGGACGATGAGACAATACGCCGGATTTGGCACTGCGTCGGAGACGAACCGACGGTTCCGGTACCTGCTGGATTCTGGCCAGACAGGTCTGTCGGTAGCGTTCGACCTGCCGACGCAGATGGGATTGGACTCGGACGATCCACGGGCCGAGGGAGAGGTGGGCCGGGTGGGGGTAGCGATCGACACGCAAGACGATGTCGGGCGGCTGTTCGAGGGCATCCCCCTCCAGGACGTGTCAACGTCCATGACGATCAACGCCACGGCAGCCATACTGCTGGCCATGTACGTGGCCGCCGCCGACGAGCTGGGCGTCGACCGGACTCGGCTTGCGGGCACTGTCCAGAACGACATCCTGAAGGAGTTCATTGCCCGTGGCACCTATATTTACCCTGTCGAGCCCAGCCTCCGCCTGGTGACCGACATTTTCGCTTTCTGTTCTACGGAGCTGCCCCGCTGGAACAGCATCTCCATCAGCGGCTATCACATGCGCGAAGCGGGTGCCTCGGCGGCTCAGGAAGTGGCCTTCACGCTGGGCAACGGCCGTGAATACGTACGGCGTGCGCTCCAGAGAGGCCTGGAGCTCGAGGACTTCGCGCCGCGGCTCAGCTTTTTTTTCGCGTCGCACAATCACCTGTTCGAGGAAGCGGCCAAATTCCGTGCCGCCCGCCGTTTGTGGGCCCGCGTCATGCGCGAGGAATTCGAGGCGTCCGACCGGTGCTGTCGCCTCCGGTTCCATACGCAGACGGGAGGCTCCACACTCACGGCCCAGCAGCCCATGAATAATGTGGTCCGCGTGGCCGTCCAGGCATTGGCGGCGATCCTCGGCGGGACGCAGTCGCTGCACACGAACGGATACGACGAAGCACTGGCACTTCCCAGCGCCGAGGCAGCGCGGCTGGCGTTGCGGACGCAGCAGGTGCTGGGGATGGAGTCGGGGGTGGGAGACACGGTCGATCCGCTGGCCGGTTCGTACTACGTGGAGTCGCTCACATCGCAGTTGGAGAGACGGGCCCGCGAGTACCTCGAGAGGCTCGACGAGATCGATGGATCGGAAGCTGCTGTCGTCTACATGGCGGAGGAGATCCATCGGGCGGCGTATGCCTGGCATCTGCAAACGGAGAGCGGGGAGCGGGAAGTGGTCGGCGTCAACGTGTTCCGCGGGGAAGAACCGACCGCCGCAGCGGCGCCTCCCGACTATGAGGAGCTTCAAGAGACGCAGAGGAGACGGCTGGAAACCGTCAAGGCGCAGCGCGATGCGGACGTGGCACGACAAGCGCTGCAACGGGTCGCGGCAGTGGCCCGCACCGAGGACAACCTCTTGCCAGCGATGATCCAGGCGGTGAAGGTCAGGGCCACCCTGGGTGAGATCAGCGGAGTCCTGCGCGATCTGTGGGGCAGCTATGGGGCGATGTGAGGAGCGTGGGCCGCGCCGGGAAGACATGAGCGGGGGATTCCATGCCGACGTACGAATACGAATGCGGTGAATGCGGGCATGCCTTCGAGCGCTTCCAGGGCATCAACGACGACCCGATCGCGACATGTCCGGAGTGCGAGGGGGGAGTGCGGCGCTTGATCTCGCGGGGAGGCGGACTGGTGTTCAGGGGCCCGGGTTTCTACGCCACGGACTATCGCAGCGGCACGGGAGGCAAGGGCGAGTCGGAAAGGAAATCCTCCGGATCCGGAGGGGAGGGGGAGTCGTCGGGCTCGAAAGCCGCGGGCGATGGCGACGACTGATCGCGTGTACGCTCCCGAGCGGGACGTGGCGGCGGCCGTCGCCGTAGCGGCGCGTGAAGTGGGGGCTCCGGGCGATTTTCTTCCCCAGGTCGAGCGCCCGTCCGACCCGGAGCACGGGGACTTCGCATCGAACGCGGCACTCGTCCTCTCCGGAGTGCTGCGCCGGCCACCTGTGGACCTGGCCCGCGACCTGGCGAAGCGGATGGACCGGGAGGCGGCCGGTGTGACGGACATCACGGTCGCTGGCCCCGGTTTTCTGAACTTCCGGTTACGGGACGAGGTTCTGTGGGCGGGCCTTCGCACGCTGCTCCGCGCCGGTGAGAGCTGGGGACGCTCCACAGCTGACCGGCCACTGCGGTACATCGTCGAGTTCGTTTCCGCGAACCCGACGGGCCCCCTTCACGTGGCGCATGGACGAGGCGCGGCGATCGGGGACGCGGTCGCGTCGCTGCTGGAGTGGACCGGACACGAGGTCACCCGCGAGTACTACGTCAACGATGCGGGGCGCCAGATCGAGCTCCTCGGTGAGTCCGCAGACACCCGGTTGCTGCAGTCCAGAGGCGACACGGTCGCGATGCCGGAGGGCGGATACCAGGGCGAATACGTTGCCGACCTGGCGGTTCGCCTCGCGGACGCCCTGGGCGAGGAACGCCTCGCACAAATGGACCGGGCCGACCGAGTCGCCCTCCTCGCGGAGCACGCGGCGATCCTTCTGCGGGAAGAACAGACACGGGATCTGGCCGATTTCGGTGTCTCGATGGATCGCTGGTTCGAGGAATCCTCGCTGTTCGGCGCCGGCGAGGTCGAGTCCCTGCTCCACCGGCTCGACCACAGCGGTCAGTCCTACCGGGACGAGGGTGCCCTGTGGCTCCGGACAAGCGAATTCGGAGACGAGAAGGATCGCGTGCTGTTCAAAGGCGATGGATCGCACACCTACTTTCTGTCCGACATCGCCTACCACCTGGACAAGGCGGCACGCGGATACGATCGGGCCATCGACGTGTGGGGCGCTGATCACCACGGCCACATAGCACGCATGCAGGCGGCCCTGACAGCGCTCGATCAGCCGGGGGGCTTCTTGGAGGTCCTGATCATTCAGCTCGTTACGGTCACACGTGGGGGGACCGAGGTGCGCATGTCGAAGCGCGCCGGACGATTCGTGACGCTGCGGGAACTGTTCACGGAGACCGGCCCCGACGTGGCCCGCTACTTCTTTCTGATGCGCAGGGCCGAGGTGCCGATGAGCTTCGATCTCGATCTCGCGCTCGACACCTCAGAGGCCAACCCCGTGTTCAAGGTCCAGTACGCACACGCTCGCATGTGCAGCGTGTTCCGACGCGGATCGATTGACCCGGAGGCGATCGATCCCACCGATGCGGACCTCGCCCGGCTCGACTCGCAGACCGAGAGACGGCTGCTCTCGACCCTCCTCCGATTTCCGGAGCGCGTCCGGGCGGCAGCCGAGGCGAGAGCTCCATACCAGATCAGCAGCTATCTGGAAGAGGTCGCGGCCACCGTGAACGCCTGGTATCACGAAGGGAATCTGGATCGGGCCCGTCGCGTACTGGCTGACGGTCCGAGCCGCACGGCGCGACTGGCCCTGGCTCGCGCCGTGCAGCTGACGTTGCGATCAGGCCTTTCTGTGCTCGGGATCTCGGCCCCGGATCGCATGGAACGGGAGGTGGTCGAGTGAAGGGTGGCGATCGATTCACCTACGCAGACGCCGGAGTGAACCTCCGCGCGGCCGAGGGGCTGACCGAGAGACTGGCCGACCTGGTGAGCTCGACTCGCACAGGCGACGTCCGAGGACATTTCGGATCGTTCGGAGGGCGCTTCCGGCTTCACGGCGATTCCGAGCTCGTGGCCAGCGCCGACGGTGTCGGCACGAAGGTCCTCGTGGCAAGCATGGCGGGCCGGCACGATACGATCGGGGAGGACCTTGTCAACCACTGCGTCAACGACATCCTGACGGAGGGCGCGGAGCCCCTGTTCTTCCTGGATTACTTTGCCTGTGGTCGACTGATTCCGGACGTGGCATACGCGGTCATCGAGGGAGTGGCGAGGGGTTGCCGTGTGAATCACTGCGCCCTCCTGGGCGGCGAGACGGCGGAAATGCCCGGCGTATATTCGCCCGATGAATTCGACCTGGCCGGCTTCATCGTGGGGCGCGTTACCTTCAATATTCCGGGACGCGGGAGCGTACGACCCGGAGATCGTCTGCTCGCTCTTCCGTCGAGTGGACTGCACACGAACGGGTACAGCCTGGCCCGAAAGCTCCTGTTCGATCGGCTGGGCCTGGAACCGAATGCGTCCTTTCCGGGAACTGAGGACAGCGTCGCGGACGTACTCCTGCGGGTCCATCGTTCCTACCTGCCTTCCCTGCGCGACGCATGCGCGGCGGGGAACGTCAAAGCCCTCGCGCACGTCACGGGAGGCGGTATTCCAGGCAATCTGAAACGGGTATTGCCGGATTCGTGCGACGCGATCGTAGATCGGAGCAGCTGGGAGCCCGGCCCGGTGTTCCAGGTGTTGGCGGCCGAGAGCGGTCTCGACGGACGCGAGCTGTACGAAGCGTTCAACATGGGGATCGGGATGATCACCGTGGTCTCTGCTGAGCTGGAGCACAGGGTGTTGCGCTCCATCGCGGACGTCGGGGCGCTGGCCTTCACGTGCGGCGAAATTCGACCGGGCACGGGCCGGGTAGTGCTGGCAGGGGTATGAGTGTGTCCCACGAGGAGCAGCGGACGGACGCGTGGTTCATGGACCGGGCACTGCAGCTCGCCCAGGGGGGATGGGGTCGAGTGGCGCCGAACCCGCTCGTGGGTGCCGTGGTCGTGCGTGACGGCAGAGTGCTCGGTGAGGGGTATCACGCCGAGTTCGGGGGAGATCACGCGGAGGTCGCCGCCCTCCGCGCGGCCGGGGAGGGAGCCCGAGGATCCACGATCTATGTGAACCTGGAGCCCTGCTCGCACCACGGCCAGACGCCACCGTGCACGAGGGCGATTCGGGAGGCGGGCGTGAACCGCATTGTGGTGGCGGTTCGCGATCCGCATCCGGTGGCGGGAGGTGGGATGGAGGAACTGGGGGCAGCAGGGATCGAGGTCGTGCTCGGCGTCCGGCGACGAGAGGGGGTGCGCCTGAACGCTCCGTTCCTGTGGGGCGCGAGCGGTCGGGGAATCTGGGTGACCCTGAAGCTGGCCCTGTCGCTCGACGCCCGGATCGCGGCGGAAGCAGGTGAGCGAACCCGCCTCACGGGTCCGGCGGCGGACGCGTTCGTTCACCGACTGCGGGCGGGTCACGATGCCATTCTCGTAGGCGGGCGCACGGCTCTCATCGACGATCCCCTGCTGACCGCGCGAGGCGAGCCCGAGCCCCGCATGCGGGCTCTGCGCGTGGTGCTGGATCCGGAGCTGCGTCTTCCGGCAGAGGCACGGCTCCTAGGCACGCTGGACCACGCACCGGTCTTGATCCTGTGCGCTCCGACGGCTTCCGGTGAGCGGATCACGGAGCTTCGGAATCTCGGGGCGCGAGTGGAGACAGTGGATGTGGAGAGCAAGGAGGGTCTGTCCCTCGACGCCGTCCTGCGAACGCTCGCCTCGCACGACGTCACGTCGGTTCTGGTGGAAGGCGGCGGGCGCCTTGCGACATCCTTCCTCCGTTTGGGTCTCGTGCAGCGATTCTACCTGGTCTACTCGCCTCTCCTGCTCGGAGCGCGGGCCGTACCCGCTTTCGGACAGGAGACGGAGGCGATGCGTGCGGGGGAATGGGAGCTGGCAAGTCAGCGCACCCTCGGAGAGGATACCCTGCTGGAACTGGATGAACGTGCGTCACTCGAAGCGTTGGTGGAAGCGGCCTGATGTTTACGGGACTGGTGGAGACCGTGGGACGTATCGTGGACCGGTCGGAGTTCGAAGAGGGCATTCGCTTCGCGGCAGCCGCACCGGACATCGCGGCTGCGCTCGACGACGGTCAGAGCCTTGCCATCGACGGAGTCTGCCATACGGTGTTCGATGTGACGTCCGAGGGCTTCGCTTTCGAGTCGGTGCGAACGACACTTTCCCGGACGACTGTCGGAGAATTCGCCGCGGGACGCGCGATCAACCTGGAGCGTGCCGTGCGCGCAGGAGAACCCATGGGGGGGCACCTGGTTCAGGGCCACGTGGACGGGGTGGGGCACATCACGGAGGTCGAACGAGCAGGGGAAACCGTGTTTCTGCGCTTCCGAATGCCACCGGATGTGGCGCGCCTGACGGTTCTGTACGGCTCGATCGCACTGGACGGGATCAGCCTGACCGTGAATCGTCTGCTGGATGACGTCGCGGAAGTGGCCATCATCCCGTATACATGGAGTCATACCAACGTCGGGCGTCTGGCCTCCGGATCGAGCGTGAATCTCGAGGCGGACCTCGTAGGCAAATACGTGGATCAGCTGCTGAAGCCGTACGTAGACGACGGGACGAGTTGAAACCCAGCGAGAGAGGTACGAGGGTGTTGTCCTCCGAAGATCGACAGGTACGCGAGGCCATCGACGTCATTCAGGAAGGCGGGCTCGTGATCGTCGCCGATGACGAAGACAGAGAGAACGAAGGGGATCTGGTATGTGCGGCGGATCAGGTGACGCCGGAGATCATCAATTTCATGGCCACCTACGGCCGCGGTCTCGTCTGCCTCACGCTGGCTCCCGAGATCGCAGACCGGTTGGACCTGCCGCTGATGTCCGATGGCCGGGGTCAGGATCCCAACGGAACGGCCTTCACCGTTTCGATTGACGCCAGCACCGAGCTCGGAGTGTCGACGGGGATCAGCGCGGCCGATAGGGCCCGCACCATTCGGGTGGCGGTCGATCCGGAGTGCAGACCGTCGGATCTGATCCGGCCGGGTCATATCTTTCCGCTCAGGGCCAAGCCGGGAGGGGTGCTCCAGAGGGTGGGGCAGACGGAGGCCTCGGTCGATCTTTCGCGGCTGGCAGGCCTGGCACCTGCGGGGGTGATCTGCGAGATCCTCAACGCCGACGGGTCCATGGCCCGCCGCCCGCAACTCGAGGTGTTTGCCGATGAGCACCACATGCCGTTCATCACGGTGGCCCAGATCATCGCCTACCGACTGAAGCACGAGCGTCTCGTCGGTCGGGTGGCCGAAGCCACGTTGCCTACGCCGTACGGAGACTTCCGGATCATCGGGTACGGGAACGCCGTCGACGAACGGGAGCATGTGGCGCTGGTCAGGGGCGATGTGGCGGGTGCCGATGACGTCCTCGTACGCGTTCACTCCAAGTGCCTGACCGGCGATGTCTTCGGCTCGGGGCGCTGCGACTGCGGGCCTCAGCTGCGGGCGGCGATGCGGCAGATCGCGAGGGAGGGACGCGGCGTCATCGTCTACCTCGACCAGGAAGGGCGAGGCATCGGCTTGCTGAACAAGCTCCGCGCCTACGAGCTCCAGGACCGGGGTCATGACACGGTGGAGGCAAACGAGTTGCTGGGCTTTCCGCCGGACCTCAGGAACTATGGGATCGGGGCCCAGATACTGCTGGACCTGGGTCTCGAGAGGATCCGGGCCATGACGAACAATCCGAAGAAGTTGACGGGGCTGGAGGGGTTCGGCCTGAAGATCACGGACCGGGTGTCGCTTACCGTTGAAGAGACCGAGACGAATCACGACTACCTGGAGGCCAAGCGGGAGAAGCTGGGCCACCTGCTCGGTTCGTGATGGGAGACGCCGAGGGGGCGAAGGCGACACGGAACCTCCGCCTCTGCCTGGTGGTGAGCCGGTTCAACGAGTCCGTGACGGCCAAGCTCGAGGAAGGAGCACGGCGCTGCCTCGAGAGTCAAGGTGTTCCGGCAGGTGCCATTGATACGGTCCACGTGCCGGGAGCGTGGGAGCTGCCGCTCGCCGTCCGGCTCGTCCTCGATCACGAAGCGTACGACGGAGTGGTGGCCCTCGGCTGCGTGATCCGGGGTGAGACTCCGCATTTCGAGTACGTCGCAATGGGCGCCACGACCGGTCTGGAGGCCGTCGCTCGTGAGACGAGAGTCCCGGTCGGGTTTGGCCTGTTGACCACAGATGACGGCGAGCAGGCTCTGGCGCGTGCCGGCGGCGGCAAGGGCAACAAGGGCGAAGAGGCGGCGCACGCGGTCCTGGACATGTGCGAGTTCGCCGCCGGCCTTCGATGAGCTCCGCCAACCCACGCTCGAGAGCCCGCAGCTGGGTTCTTCAGATCCTTTACGGGTGGGACATGGCCGGAGATGGGACGCTTCGCGAATGGGCGGAAGACGCGCTGAATGGGCGCTTCATGAATCCCCGCTACCGCCCGTACGTTCAACGCCTGCTATCGGTTCTCGAGCACCGGTTGCCCGAATGTGACGACCGGATCGAGGCCTGCATGCCGAACTGGAGACTGGAGCGACTGTCAGCCATCGATCGCAACATCCTGCGAATCGGTACCGCCGAGCTCCTCGGGATATCGGATGTTCCCCCTAAGGTGGCGATACACGAATCCATCCGCCTGGCAGAAAGGTATGGGGCGGAGGACAGCCCCGGGTTCGTGAACGGCGTCCTGGATGCCGTGAGCCGCCGAATTGCAGATTCCTGAAGGACGCCGACCCGCGTGCGCATCCTGATCGTGAACTGGCAGGATCGTCTCAACCCGAATGCGGGCGGGGCCGAAGTACATCTGCACGAGATCTTCGGACGGCTCGCGCGTGGTGGCCATGATGTCAGCCTGCTCGTGTCGGGCTGGGAATCATGCGCGGCGGATGAACAAGTGGACAACATGCGGGTCGTGCGCACGGGATCGCGGTACACGTTTCCGTTGCATGTACGCCGGGCCCTCCGCTCGCGCTTTGCCGGCGAATCGTTCGACGTCCTGGTCGAAGACATCAACAAGTTGCCGCTGTTCACGCCGTTGTGGGCCGACGCGCCGGTCGTCGGCCTCGTCCCACATCTGTTCGGTGCTACGGCTTTTCAGCAGGAGTCGCTCCCGATCGCGGCGACCGTGTGGGTCGCGGAGCGACTGATGCCCGCCGCCTACCGGGACCGGGAGCTCCTGGTCATCTCGGACAGCACGGCGGACGACCTGGAGAGCAGGGGATTCCACAGCAAGCGGATTCACGTCAGCTACCCGGGCATCGATCACGATGTGTTTCGGCCCGGCGATCCGAGAGATGCCTTCGAGCACCCGACGGCCGTGTACCTCGGAAGACTCCGTCGGTACAAGGGTATAGACATCGTGCTGAGGGCTCTCGCCCGTCTCCGGGACGAGGGCCTGGTCGTCAGGATGCTGGTGGTTGGCCAGGGAGATGACCGGGATCGACTGGAACGAGTGACCGCCGAGCTGGGGCTCACGGAGCAGGTCAAGTTTCCGGGGTTCGTCGACGAGTCCGAGAAGGTCCGAATCCTGCAGAGGAGCTGGTTGAACCTGTACCCGTCGCCCAAGGAGGGGTGGGGCATCACCAACATCGAGGCGGCGGCCTGCGGGACGCCCTCGGTGGCGAGCGACTCGCCGGGCCTGCGGGAGTCTGTGTGTGACGACGAAACCGGGTTCCTGGTACCGCACCAGGCAGTGGATCGCTGGTCAGCGGCGGTGCGGAGGCTCGTGGAGGATGAGGGCCTGCGGAGGCAGTTGGGGATGCGGTGCGTGGCGCACGCCGAGCGCTTCACGTGGGAGGCGACGGCGGGCGACGTGGAGGCTATCTTGCAGAACGCTGCATCACGCTAGAGGAGGATGGCGATGCAAATCATCATCTCGGGAAGGCAAGTGGATCTCGCGGAGAGCCTGAGAGAGCACATGGAGGAGCGATTCCGACGCCTCGAGAGGTTCGACGGGAACATTTCGCGGATCGAGGTGACCCTCAAGGAAGAGAGAAAAAGATACACGGTGGAAGCGAATCTGAACGTGGACCGCAGAGCTCCAGTCCACGCGCGAGCCGAGTCCACCGAGTTCCGTACCGCCGTGGATCGCGTATATGAAAAGCTGTCGCGGCAGCTCAAGAAAGGCCGCTCACGAAGACGCGAGCACAAGGCTCCGGCCCCGGATCTGGTCTCGGCGACAGGAGAGTCGGAAGCGTGAGTGCGATCCGCGTAGCGGACATACTGGAACTTCGTCGAGGTAGCCTCGACCTCACCCTGCTCGCCGGAGAGACCGGGCTGGCGTGCCGCATCGACAGCGCGGACATTTCGAGTCCGGGTCTGGTGCTCGCCGGTTTCACGGAGCGATTTCCACGCCATCGAATGCAAGTCCTCGGCGAGACGGAGATAGACTATCTGCGTTCGCTCGGCGCCGATCGGCGCTCGGATGTCCTGGAGCTCTTCTTCGGCTTCGACGTTCCAGCCGTATTCGTCACCAAGGGGCTCGAGCCACCTCCCGAACTGCTGCGCATGGCGGACGAGTGGGGAGTGCCCGTCCTCAAGTCGAGCCTCAAGACCGGAGAGTTTTACCGTAGGATCAAACCGTTTCTGGAGGAGGCGTTCGCTCCATCCACTGCCATCCACGGATCCCTCGCGGATGTGTATGGCGTGGGTCTGCTGTTCGTGGGCGCAAGCGGAATCGGCAAGAGCGAGTGCGTTCTCGATCTGGTCGAACGGGGCCATCGGCTCGTGGCCGATGACGTCGTGATCGTACGACAAAGGGGCCTGGACGTACTGATCGGACACGCGCACGAGCACCAGCAGTTCCACATGGAGATCCGCGGCATCGGGATCATCGACGTGCGAGCCCTGTTCGGCATCCGGGCGGTTCGTCAACAGAAGAGGGTCGAGGTTGTCGTGCAGCTCGAGCACTGGCGCGAGAACGCGACCTACGAGCGTACGGGCCTCGAGAGGGATACGACCGAGATTCTGGGCACCTCTCTTCCGAAGGTCGTCGTTCCACTGAATCCCGGCAAGAACATCACCGTGATCAGCGAGGTCGTGGCGATGAGTCACCTGCTACGGTATGCCGGGGTCGACAGCGCCCGAATCTTCGAGCAGAACCTCAAGCTCCTCATGCAGCCAGTACGTGATTATCTCGAGGAGGACTATGAGTGAGGTCCGGGGTGTCGTGGTGGCCCACGGCAACCTGGCCCGCTGCCTCGTCGAGACGGCCGAATCCATCGCGGGCGTCTCCGGCGCACTGATCCCGATCTCCAACACGGGGCGTTCACCGGACAGCGTGCGCAAGCATATCCGCGAGGCGGTAGGATCCGCGTCGGCCATCGTGTTCGTCGATCTGGCGAGCGGAAGTTGTGCGCACGCGGCTCGCGCGGTAGGGCATGACCTGGCCAACGTCGTCGTCATCACCGGCGCGAATCTGCCTATGCTTCTCGACTATCTGTTCCATCGGGACATGAACGTGCGCGCTCTCTCGCAACGACTGCTGGACAAGGGGCATACAGGGATGAATGCCTTCCATCCGGATCCGGCGGCGTGAGCCTGATACTGTTCCGGATCGACGAGCGGCTCCTGCACGGGCAGGTCATCGTCGGATGGGGCATGCGCCTGGGTCTCGACCATTACCTGATCGTCGACGATTCTCTGAGCGAGAGCGATTGGGAGAGCGATCTGTACAGTGCCGGACTGCCCGAGGACATCACGGTCGACTTTCAATCCGTGACGGGGACCATCGCTGGTTTTGAAACGCTGGATGGCCGTCCGGGGCGCGGCGCGCTGCTCACGCGAGGGACGCGGGAGATGAGGGGGCTTGCCGAGACCGGTCTGCTCAGCGAGCGCCGGGTCAACGTGGGCGGACTGCACGCGGGCGAGAATCGCACGCGTGCGCTGCACTACGTGTATCTGCGTCCGGAGGAAGCGGATGACCTCCGCGCCATCGGGGATCACGTACGGAGCGTCACGGCCCGCGACCTGCCCGACGGACGCGAAGTGCAGCTCCAGGAGTTGCTAAATGCCGTGGTCTGAGCTGGCCGTGGGCCCGGGAACCTGGATGCTCCTGGTGGCCGCGGGCGCCGCGTTCGGAATGGATGCCGTGTCCTGGCCGCAGGTGATGATCTCCCGACCGCTGATCTCTGCAACCGTGGGAGGCTGGCTGTTCGGAGACCCGGAAGCTGGCATGGTGGTGGGAGCCGTCCTGGAGATCTACGCACTGCGACACGCACCGCTGGGAGCGGCCCGCTACCCCGACACAGGTCCGGCCGGGTTGGTGTCCGGCGCCGCGTTCGCGGCGACCGGAGGACATGCCATGGGCGCCCTGCTAGCGTCCGTGGTCGTCGGCTGGGCCCTCGGCTGGATCGGCATGGTGACCGTGCACGTCCGGCGCAGACTCAACGAACGCGTCCTCAGTCCGGCAGCGGATCTCGCAGCCGATCCGGGACTGCTAGAGCATCGACACCGCCTCGCGATCTGGCTGGACGGGCTGCGCGGCTCGGTTCTCGTGGCGTCGTTTGCCGTGCCGGCGATCCTGGTCGCCGCCGTGGCAGCGAGCCTAGACTGGACGTCCCTGGGTGGAGTCGGCGTGCTCGTCCTGACACTGGGTGTGGCGGCGGCCACAGGCTCGGCGGCCCGTGCGTCGTCGTTCGGTGTACGGGGCTGGCCGCTGTTGGTGGCCGGCGCTGCTGTCGCGGTGCTGTTGATTGCGGGCACGAGCCCGTGATGCCACTGCCGTCGGATCGCATCAAGGCATGGTGGCGTTGCTTCGCCGTGCAGGGATCGTGGAACTATCGGACCCTGGTGGGCGGGGGAATCGCGTTCGGCATGCTACCGATGTTGCGGCGCATCTACGCGGGAGATCCAGTCCGGCTCGCCGAGGCCGTGCAACGACACATGCGATCGTTCAACGGACATCCGTATCTGTGTGCCATGGCGGTGGCGGCGCTGGCCAGGGTGGAGCAGGACGGAATCGAGCCGGAGACCGTGGAGCGATTCCGCACGGCACTGCGCGGTCCCCTCGGAACTGTGGGAGACAGGGCGGTGTGGGCCCAATGGCGACCGGCCTGTCTCCTCATCTCCGTGGTGATGTTCCTGCTCGGCGCCGGGCCCATCGCGAGCGCAGCGGTGTTCCTGCTACTGTACAACTCCGGTCACCTGGTCGTGCGAACGTGGGCCTTCGTCAAGGGCTGGGAAGCGGGCCTCGCGGTCGGACCCCTGCTGAAGGACTCGTGGATCGAGCACTTCACCCGGCGCCTGTGGCCGCTCAACCTGCTAATGCTGGGTGGGGCAGCCGTTCTGCTGGGGACGCGATTGGTGCGGGCCGGAGCGCCTGCGGGTCTCGAAGCTCCGTTGCTGGGGCTGGGAGTCGTGGTGGCCCTGTGGGCGTTCCGCTTCCCGAAACAGGGCGGGCGCCTCGCCGGAGCTCTGTTGCTGCTCGCCCCCATGGTGTGGTGGATCGGAGATCTGACACGCTGAACGGCGGGGCCGTGTTCCCGGAACCGATTGAGATGACCGAAGAGTCGAACCACAGCGAGATCGTCGTCACGATCCAGAACCGGTACGGACTCCACGCCCGCCCGGCGGCTGAGTTCGTGAAGCTCGCTTCGCGGTTCGTGTCCACGGTGATGGTGGAAAAGGATGGTCTGGAGGTGAATGGAAAGAGCATTATGGGAGTGATGATGCTTGCCGCCGAGTGCGGATCGACACTGCGAATCCGGGCGATGGGGCATGATTCGGAACAGGCGGTCCAGGAACTGGCGCGGCTCGTAACGCGGCAATTCGGCGAGTCCGAGTCCGACTACGAGATCGACGACGCGGTGGAAGGAACCTGACGTGCCTTCCATCCTCGAAGGCGTCGGGGCATCCCCGGGACGGGCACTGGGGCCCGTCTCCTGGTTCGACTGGGACATACCCCTCGTCCAGCACCGGACGATCGGACAGGACGAGGTGAAAGGCGAGGTGGCACGTTTCGATCGTGCACGGGAGCAGGCCCTCGGGCAGGTGGCTCGCTTGCAGAGTCACACGACGGAGCGCATCGGACCGTTCGAGGGAAAGGTGTTTCAATCGCAGGCCATGATGATCGAAGACCCGGACATGGTGCGGGGCACCATTTCGTACATACAGGAGAACTTCATTTGTGCGGAGCGGGCGTTCGAGTGGCAACTGCTCGAGATGCGGGTGCATATGCAGGAATCGGCGCACGCGATGCTCGTGGATCGCCTCGCGGACCTGAGTGACGTCCGGATCCGGGTGCTCTCCAACCTGCTTGGACGACACGATCCGTTGGATCTCGCCGTCGTCGGCGACGAGCCGGTTGTCCTGGCTGCGGCCGAGCTTCCGCCGAGTGTCGCGGCGCGTCTCGAGCCCGAACACGTGCTCGGCGTCGTCACGTCCGGCGGATCACGCGGATCGCACGGTGTGATCCTCACACGGGCCTTGGGGATTCCGGTCGTAGTCGGCGTCGGCCCGGAGCTTCACTCCGTCGAGCAGGGAAGCCGCGCACTGATCGATGGCCGTACCGGAAGAATCAGGATCGGCCCGAGTCAGCCCGAGGTGGAGGCTTTCCATCGGGGCGTGGCCCAGGCCAGTCGACGCCGGGAGTTGCTGCAGACGATGGCGACCCGGCCGACGGAGACCACTGACGGTGTGCACACGGTGGTGCAGGCGAATCTCGACCTGCCACACGAGGGGGAAGACGCCCGGCGGCTGGGAGCAGAAGGGGTGGGGTTGTTCCGCTCGGAGTTCCTGGTGATCGGGAAGCGGGACATCCCGGATGAGGAGGAGCAGGTCGGAGCGTATCGGAGCGTGTTGGAGGCGTTCCCGGATCACGAAGTCACCCTCCGAACCTTCGACATCGGGGGCGACAAGTTCCCCATCTTCCTCTCCATGCCGCCGGAGGACAACCCGTATCTCGGCTGGCGAGCCATCAGGGTGTGCCTCGACCTTCCCGAGCTGTTCCGGAATCAGCTCCGGGCCGCGATGCGGGCGTCCAGCGTGGGCAACCTCCGCATCCTGGTTCCCTTCGTCTCCTCCGTGGACGAGATGCAGCGGACGCGTGATCTCATGGCCGAGATTCAGGGATCGCTGGAGGGGGACGCGAGCACCGCCCGGATCCCGCTCGGAGTGATGGTCGAGACGCCGGCCGCAGTCGAGACCCTGGACCTGTTCGCGCCCTACGTCGACTTCCTGAGCCTCGGCACGAACGATCTCACGCAGTACGTACTGGCAGCGGATCGCGGCAACGCGAAGCTCGGTCGCCTGTACGATCCGATGCATCCGGCCCTCGTCCGCATGTACGCTCGCATCGCCCGCGAAAGCGCGCGCCAAGAGCTCGATCTGAGCGTATGTGGTGAGCTGGCGGGCGACCCGCTGGGCGCCGCCCTTCTTCTGGGTCTCGGATACCGCAAGTTCAGCGTCTCGTTGACCGCGCTTCCCGAGATCCGGGAGCTCATCCGCAACGTCTCGGTGGAGGACCTGGCGCGTGTCGTCCGCACACTGCGCCGGGCCGAGAGCGGCCGCGAGGTCAGAGAGCCGGTCGCCCGCTATCTCGCCGAGTGCGGCGCGTTGCCGGAATCGGCCGCCGCCGGGTTGTCAAAGGTATAGCCCCCCGGTAGCTTGGCGCGCCCGGACGAGGTCATCTGCAAGAGCGGAGCGCGCGTGGTTCCCGACAGCCATCATCTCTTCACGTCGGAGTCGGTCACCGAAGGACATCCCGACAAGATCTCCGATCAGATCTCGGACGCGGTGCTCGACGCGGCACTGGAAGCGGACGTCGCATCGAGAGTGGCCTGCGAGACCCTCGTCACCACGGGCCTGATTCTCATGGCGGGCGAGATCACGACGGAAACGTCGATCCCGTACGCGAAGATTGCCCGGGACACGGTTCGCGACATCGGCTACGACCGCGAGGAATACGGATTCAGTTGTCATTCCTGCGCGGTTTTGACGGCGATCGACGAGCAATCGGCCGACATTCGGCAGGGGGTCGACACGGGCGGGGCGGGTGATCAAGGGATGATGTTCGGCTATGCGTCGGCGGAGACCGAGAACCTGATGCCTCTTCCGATCTCCCTCGCGCACGACATCACGAGACGGTTGGCGGAGGCCCGCCGCGACGGATCTCTGCCATGGCTGCGGCCCGACGGGAAGGCACAGGTCACAGTGGAGTACGGAGAGCGGGAACCGGTAGCGATCCGTACGGTGGTGGTCTCAGCGCAGCACGATCCGGAGACCGAGCCGGAGACCATCCGGAGCGGGATCATTGAGCGTGTGATCCGGCCCGTCATGCCTCCGGATCTGTACGATGTGTCGCGGGTCAAGCATCATATCAATCCGACAGGACGATTCGTGGTGGGAGGGCCGCACGGTGACGCGGGAGTGACGGGACGCAAGATCATCGTCGACACCTACGGTGGGGTGGGCAGCCACGGCGGCGGGGCGTTCAGCGGCAAGGATCCCTCGAAGGTAGACCGCTCGGCGAGCTACGCGGCACGCTGGGTCGCGAAGAATCTCGTGGCCGCGGGTCTGGCCGGCGAGGTCGAGATTCAGGTGGCGTATGCCATCGGGGTGCAGGAGCCGGTGTCCGTGATGGTCAACTCCTTCGGATCGGGAGCAGCATCCGATTCGGTGCTGGAGCGAGCGGTTCGCCAGGTGTTCGACCTCCGCCCGCGCGCGATCATCGAGGACCTGGGGCTGACCCGCCCGATCTTCCGACGCACGGCCAGCTATGGCCATTTCGGGCGGTCGCCGGAAGAGGACGGCGGATTCAGCTGGGAGCGGCCGAATCGGGTCAAGGAACTGCAGAATGCCGTTTAGACAAGGGACAGCTACAGGCGTGGATGACATGACAGGTACGCTCGATACGTTTGACGTCGCGGACCTCTCCCTGGCGGAGCGCGGGCGACTGAGGGTGGAGTGGGCGGAGCGTTCGATGCCGGTTCTGAGGCAGATCCGCGAGCGGTTCGCGGACGAGCGCCCGCTGGACGGCATCCGGATGTCGGCCTGCCTGCATGTCACGACAGAGACGGCCAACCTGATGCGCACGCTTCAGGCGGGAGGCGCCGAGGTCGTCCTGTGCGCCTCGAACCCGCTTTCCACGCAGGACGATGTCGCTGCGTACCTCGTGGCCGGGTGCCGGATACCGGTGTTCGCGGTGCGGGGAGAGGACAATGATCGATATTACGATCACATTCGCGCCGCTCTCGCCCACCGTCCCCGGGTCACCATGGACGACGGCGCCGATCTCGTGGGAGCGCTGCATATGCTGGCGCTCGATCGCCTCGATGATCTGGCTCCGCCGCTGCGTGCCTGGGTGAAGGAGCTGTCAGAGGGGGAGAGACGTGATCTGGTTCAGGACGTGATCGGATCCACGGAGGAGACCACGACCGGCATTATTCGGCTGCGGGCCATGGCCGCGGACGGAGTGCTGCAGTTTCCGGTCATGGCCGTGAACGACAGCCTGACGAAGCACCTGTTCGACAACCGCTACGGTACGGGTCAGTCCACGCTCGACGGCGTTCTGCGGGCGACCAATATCCTGCTGGCGGGCGCGACGGTAGTGGTGGCGGGCTACGGATGGTGCGGCCGCGGAGTGGCTCTGCGGGCGCGCGGGGCGGGCGCGAAGGTGATCGTAACGGAAGTCGATCCGGTGGCTGCCCTGGAGGCATCCATGGATGGGTTTGAAGTCTGCGCGATGTCCGATGCGGCGCTGCGCGGTGACCTGTTCCTCACCCTGACTGGAAACACGAGCGTAATCCGGGAGGAGCATTTCCGCGTTATGAAAGACGGAGCCATCGTGGCGAACTCAGGACACTTCGACGTCGAGATCGACATCCGGCGACTGGCCGAGATCTCGAGCGAGCCGGCCCGCGAAGTGCGTCCGATGGTGACGGAGTACGTCGTGGACGGGAAGCGCATCGCCCTCCTCGCAGAGGGAAGACTGATCAACCTCGCGGCCGCCGAAGGCCACCCCGCGGCGGTCATGGACATGTCGTTCGCGAACCAGGCACTGGCGGCGGAGTATCTTCTGGAAGACGAAGGGCGGGCGCTCGGGAGACAGGTGCACCGGGTTCCCGCCGTCCTGGACCGGGAGATCGCCCGGTTGAAGCTCGTTGCGATGGGCATCGGGATCGATACGCTCACGGAACGGCAGGAGCGGTATCTTGCATCGTGGGACATGGGCACGTGACGCGGGCGCGGGGCGTCGGTCGCGAGGGCGCAGATCGGAGGTCGCGGTGATCGAGGTCGAGGTGGCCAGCCTGGGAATGGACAAGGCTTCCAGCACCCCGGTGGTCATCCTGAAGGAAGTTGGAGGGGAGCGGTTGCTGCCGATCTGGATCGGCCCCGGAGAGGCGAGCGCGATCGCCATGGAGCTGGCTGGAATCAAGTTCTCGCGACCCCTCACCCACGATCTGCTCAACACCGTTGTACGCAGCATGGGCAGTGAGCTCGTTCGCGTCCTGATCACGAAGGTGGTGGACAACACGTACTACGCTTCCCTCGTCTTCCAGCGCAACGGAGAGGTCATCACGATCGACTCTCGACCGAGTGACAGCGTGGCGTTGGCTTTGCGTGCCTCGGCTCCGATCTTCGCCGACGGCACGCTTCTGGATCGAACCGCGGTCGAAGTCGAAGGTGCCACTCTCGAACCGGGTTTTGCCGAGCCACAGGGCGGGTCGAGTGGCGAAGGTGTGCCCGAGGAACCGGCCGAGAAGCTGCGCGACTATCTGAAGCGACTCGATCCCGAAGACTTCGGCCGTTTCATGCCGTGATTCGGCCGCTACCTCGTATTCCGGAGCCGCTCGCGGAGGTCGCGCGGAGCGGCCTGGTGTGCGCCACGCTGTCCCTCGCGATCGGCGGGCCGGTCATCGGGCAGGAGATTCGAGGCGAGGTCCGGATCGCCGACTCCATTCCAGCGCCTGGAACGGTCGTCGAGCTGCACCGGATAACGC
Organism: Gemmatimonadota bacterium; assembly: GCA_039584815.1. Lineage (GTDB taxonomy): Bacteria > Gemmatimonadota > Gemmatimonadetes > Palauibacterales > Palauibacteraceae > Benthicola. Next base: position 18,772 of record JBDGXC010000020.1, on the reverse strand, counting down.
AGGACGCCGGCGCCGTGGTCGATTCCGTTCGTACCGATGATGCCGGCCGATTCCATTTCACTCCCCTGGACGCGGACGACCCGGGAGCGGTGTTTCTTCCGGCAGCCCGGCACGACGGAGTGCTGTACTGGGGACGTCCGGTACACGCAACGCCAGCCGGCGGGGGGACGGAGCCGCAACGCGTGATCGTGTACGACACGGCTGTCGTCGAGGTTCCTGCCGTGGATCTCGAAGTGGCCATGCGGCACGTCGTGCTCACTCCACTGGCCGGCGCCGGGCTTCGTGTGGAAGAGGTCATCGATGTTCGGGGCAGGGAAGGCCACACACTCGTTTCGAGCGTTGACTCGGGCGCCGTGTGGGCCGCGTCTCTCGGTCAGGATGGGCGTGGCGCGGTCGTGGCGTCCGGAGGAGTCGCGTCGCAGCAGCTGGTACTGGGCGGCACCCAGGTTGCCTACACCGGGGCCCTTCCTCCTGACGGCGTCCGAATCGCGGTTGGCTATGTAGTCCCGGCCGACGAATTCCGCCTCACCCTCACGGGCCCGACCCGCCGACTCGAGGTACTGCTGATGGACGCACCGGGTCTCGACGTGGAGGTAGCGGGCCTGTTCGAGCGTTCGGTCGGACCCGATTCGCCGACCGGGCTGCGCCGGTTCGCGGGCGCGGACCTCGCGTCCGGCGCGATCGTCTCCGTGGAGGCCAGGCTGATGCCGGGCAGGCGTTCCGCGGCCTGGGTGTGGCTCTTTGCCTCCGTCATCCTCGCGACGGCTGCCCTGTTCTCGATGCGACATACCCGTGCCAAACAGGCGCCCTCCGCCTGATCAACCACCTCTAGTGGCCTGCGCGATCTCGATGTTGCCGGGTCTTGCGAGCGTCGCCGGGCTCGGCTTATCGTCTGCCTGCAGCAGACAGGGACGGGCGCACGGAAGTCAGTGAGAATCTGACGCGGCCCCGCCACTGTAAGAGGATCGTGAGTTCCGCGTCGACGGCGTGCGGAACTTCTCCAGCGCCGATGAGCCACTGGGCGGTCGAGTCCGGGAAGGTGGCGCGGAGCCTCGAGCCAGGAGACGTGGCCTGTCCTTGCCCACTGTCACTCTTCGCGGGAAGGGTGTGGGCGAGCCACGCCTCGTGGTGACTCGGTCATACCCGCCCTTTCTCTGAAAGGACGGGTTTTTTGCTGGCGAAGCTGCGTTTCGAGACAGGCGCCGTGATGGCGGTGCTCCTCGTGATCTCGTCCCCCCTCGTGGGTCAGGACGCCGCCAACCGCCTGAACGACGAGGCAGACCGCGATCCGGTCTCGGCGTCCTCTCCCAGACGCATCGTTTCCCTCGTGCCGGTGGCGACCGAGATCCTGTTCGCTCTGGGCGAAGGCCATCGTCTGGTAGGGCGCTCTCGTTTCGATGACTATCCCACGGAGGCGAGCGAAATTCCGAACGTGGGGGATGCGATCCGACCCTCCACGGAGGCTGTCCTCGTGAGGCGACCGGATCTCGTGATACTGATCGGAGGCTCCGACAACGCCCGCGCTGCAGCGGATCTGGAACGTCTCGGAGTTCCCCACCTCACGGTGCTGTTCAACACGTTCGCCGACCTGCGTCGCAACATCCTTCGATTGGGGCAACTGGTGAAACGATCGGATCGGGCCAGGGATCTGTGGGGAGACATCGAACAGGATCTGGCTACGGTCCGGGAATTGGTGGCGGGGCGTCCGGTCCGGTCGGTGTACTACGACGTCGGATACCCACCGTCGTTCACCGCCGGGTCCGGCAGCTACCTCGATACTCTGCTCACGATCGCTGGAGGACGCAACGTGTTCGGCGATCTGGCCGCTCCGGCCCCGCGCGTCAGCCTGGAGGCGATTCTCGCACGGGATCCGGAGGTCGTCATCCACCCGGTCAGCCGGGACCCCGCCCAGAACGGGATTCACCCTGCCGGGCGGCCGGGCTGGGCGACGCTGCGCGCTGTTCCCGAAGGCGTCCGTCTCGTCGACGCCGACCTGGTCCATCGGCTCGGCCCCCGCGTGGCGAAGGCGGCCCTGGAGCTCGCGCGGGCGATCCACCCGGAAGCGTTCGCCGCCGTGACACCGTGAAGAGAATGGCTGTGGTGTGGTGCCTGGTGGCGTTGAGCGTCTCGATCGCTATCGGCCTCGCAGCCGGACCCGCCGACCTTCCCGTCGCGACCTGGCTTCGGGCTCTGGCGGGCGGGGATGGTACGGCGGCAACCATTCTCTGGGGCGTGCGCCTGCCTCGGGTCACGGCGGGCCTGCTGACCGGGGGCGCTCTCGCCGTGTCCGGTGCCGTCTTTCAGGCCCTTCTCCGGAACCCGCTCGCCGAGCCTTACCTCCTGGGGGTTTCGTCCGGCGCGGCCCTTGGCGTCGTACTGGCCCTCGTAGCGGGGATTCCGGCCTCGGCCTACGTCCTCCTGCCCTCTGCCGCCCTGGTGGGATCCCTCCTCGCGATCTTCATCGTATTTCGGGTCGCCCGTTTGGGAGATCGCCTGGACACCCGGGTACTGCTGCTGGCAGGCGTCGTGGTGAGCGCGTTCTTCAGCGCCTGCGTTCTCCTCGTGCTCACGTTCGCGCGCGTCGGAACGCTGCGCTCGGCGTTCTTCTGGACACTTGGGAGCCTCGAGGGCGCATCGTGGGGAATGATCCTCGCCCTGGCCGCGTACGCGCTGCCGGCAGTCGCGGTGACCTTCGGGATCAGCCGACATCTGAATGCTCTCGCCCTGGGCGAGGACACCGCAGCATACCTCGGTACGGACACCGAGCTCGTGAAGCGGGTCGCCTTCCTCCTGGCATCACTTCTGGCAGCGGCATCGGTGGCCGTCGCGGGAGTCATCGGATTCGTCGGACTCGTGATTCCGCACGCCGTCCGGCTTACGGGCGTCCGCGATTACAGGGCGCTCATTCCGCTTTCCTTTGGCCTCGGCGGTGCCACCCTGGTGCTGGCGGACGCAGGAGCTCGCACGGCGGCCGCCCCGATGGAGATTCCGATCGGGGTCGTGACGGCGTTCGTCGGAGTTCCGTTCTTTCTCCTCCTTCTGCGTCGGAGCTACGCCCGATGATATGCCGACTGAGGAGCGTCTCGTTCCGCTACATGCGTCGCACGCGCGATGCGGTGGCAGAGGTTTCCCTGGAGGCGGACCGCGGTGAGCACGTGGCCATCGTTGGCCCCAATGGGGCGGGGAAGAGCACCGTGCTGCGACTCCTTGCCGGGGTGATTCGCCCCACCGCCGGAACAGCGCTCCTCCTCGATCGGCCCGTTGGCGAGTGGTCGAGACGGGAGCTGGCTCGTCGGGTCGCCGTGGTGTCACAGGGCGGCGTTGCGGATGGTCCGCTGACGGTCCGGGAGGTCGTCGAGATGGGGCGACACCCCTACGTCCGTGCCTGGGCGCCGCTCGGCCCCGGGGATCACAAGGCGGTGGACGAGGCGTTGGCGGACGTGGACCTCTCGGACCTGGCGGATCGCGACGTGCGGGATCTCTCCGGCGGCGAATTGCAGCGAGTTCACCTGGCCCGGGCGTTCGCCCAGCAGCCCCTCCTGCTCCTACTCGACGAACCGACCGCCCATCTCGACATGGGTCACGAGATGCGACTGTTGGAATTGGTGTCACAAAAGACTGTCAATCAATCGCTTACAGTCATATCCGTAACTCATCACATGAACACTGCGTCCCGGTTCGCCGACCGAATGTTGTTGATGGCAGGAGGCCGCGTCGTGGTCTCCGGAAAGCCCCGCCGGGTCCTGCAGCCGACCGAGCTGGAGCGGGCCTTCGCCTGGCCCGTATCGGTGCTGCACCTCGAGGACTATGGACCCTTCGTTCTGCCCGGGAAGCAGCGCGAGCATCCGGAGGGCGCGTGACGACTGAGACGCGGAGGAATACTCGGACTTCGTGGCCGAGCGCACGGTCCTTGCGTCGCCCGAGTGCGCTCCTGGAAGCGGTCGCGGTTGTCACCATGTTGTTCGTCCCGCGGATCGGATTCGCCCAACAGGCTATCCCGTCGGAATCAGAGGTTCGGGTCGAGGTAGTCGTTCTCTCGGCGGGCGGAGAGAGGATCACGGCGGGACGTCTCGAGATCGAGTCGGTGGACGGGAGTGACAGGCCCGTCGGGGCCAAGGATGTCCTGCACTTGCCGGAAGACGACGAGCCCGTGTACGTGGTGCTGTCTCGGACGGGGTCGTATCGAGTGCGGGCAGCCGCGCCCGGTCACGTCGCGCGCAGTGTCTCGGTGACTGGCCGACAGAGTCCCGGAACGCTGAAGATAGTTCTCGCCGTCGATCCGTACGTCCTCCCGACGCTGCGGGCAGGAGGCGCCCGGGAACATCCGGCTCTCATACCCCGGTCCGCTCACACGGTACGGTTCGACCGCGAACCGCTGACGTATGCTACGGTGGACGAGTGGCTCACCGATCTTCCCGGAGCGTACACACGCCGCAGCGGAGGCGGGGGCCAGGTCCTCTCCGTCCGGGGCAGTCGCCCAGCAGACGTCCTGGCACTTCTCGACGGCGTGCCCCTCAATGATCCGATCACGGGCGTGGCCGACCTGTCGTCCATTCCCACCTCGACGCTCGAAACGGCAACTCTTCTCCGAGGCGCCGCCTCCCGGGCCTTCGGCTCCGGCGCGTCGGCGGGAGTGCTGCTCCTGACGTCGCGGCGGGCGACTGAAACCGGCGCGAACATCGGCCTGCGCATGGAATCGTACGGAGGACGCGGAGGCGATCTTCATATTGGAACGGCGGCTCGACATAGTCGGATCGGTTTGACCCTCTCCGCCTCCCGAACGGACAACGACTTCAGCTACGAGAACCGGGCGCGCCCCGGTTCTCCGATCGAGGCGCGTCGGAATTCGGACATCGCTGCCGTGCACGTGGCGGCCTCGGGAGGCTACCGCGGCGCCCACGCTAGCCTGCGATTCGATCGAACGGAGCGTGGCGTCCCGAGTCGTATAGGCACGACTCTGTTCGACGCGGCCCGGGCCGAGGATCGGTCGTGGACGGCCCACGCCGGGATCGAGGGGCATGGTGCGCGGGCGTCCGCGAGCGTGCGCTCGCAGCGCCTCGGCTATCAGGAGGCTCCGGGTGATCCGCAATCCGCGCAAGAAGTGACGGAGGCGCGCCTCGCGGTTGAAATCCAGCGGCAAGGAACCCTGCCGGCGACGGCCGGATTGCGTCTGACCGGCGAGCGGGTCGAGGGGGACGGATTGACGGACGCCGCTACCCGGGGCTTGCTGGGAGGGTATGTCGGATCGAGCCTGCGGGTGGGTCCGCTCCTCGTCGAGCCTTCCGTCGCCGCCGACGTGTCCGGCAGCCACAGTGCCGTGAGCCCCGAGCTCGGGGTCGTCGCTCCGCTGGGTCGGGAGGCGAGGGCCTGGGCAAGGGTGGGGCAGGGATTCCGGCTCCCCACCCTCGGTGATCTGTACTTTGCATCCCAATACCGCATCCGCGCCAACCCAGAGCTGCTTCCGGAACGCGTCACACTGGACGCGGAGGTCGGGGCTGCGGGCCGAGTGACTCTCGGGCGGTTGCGCCTGGAGGTCGACGGAGTGGCCTGGTTCCGGAGGACGGAAGATCCGGTCGTGTGGCTGGCCAGCGCGGTGGCTGCATGGAGCCCGCAGAATCTGGGTGAGCTCCTGAGTCGCGGCATCGAGATCGAAGCTGGTGTGACCCCGAATGAGGTCGCGGAGTGGGGGTGGCGGATCCAGCTGGCGGGCTCTGTAGAGCGGAGTCGAGTAGGCTTCGGCGACAACCGGAACGCCCTGCCGTATCACCCGGCCGCGTCAGGCCGCCTGACAGTGATGGGCTGGCGGCGGGCGCTGGGAGCCCGAGCGGATCTGCGCTACACGGGATCTCGGACGACGAGCCTCGCAGCAACGCGAGAACTGCCGTCCTTCGCGACGCTCGACGTCTCTGCGCAGCATGGTCTGTCGTCCGGGGCCGTCGGCCTGGACCTGCTGATCAGGGTGGAGAACCTGCTGGACCATCGGTACGAGCTGATCGAGATGTTTCCTGAACCGGGACGCCGTCTGATCGTGCGCCTGGAGGCAAGGAGGGTGAACGAATGACGTGGTGCGCGAGCGGACTTCGGCTCATGGCGCGTTGGGTGCCTGTATCGCTCATGCTGATGTTTGCCGAGGCGTGCGGCAGCGGCGGGCCCGCCGGCCCCGAAGCGGATAGTGGCCGAGATCTGTTCGTCCTGAATTCCACCGGTCAGACCCTTGCTGCCTTCTCGGTCGGCGACGGGCTGGCGGCCGTCGGCACACCGGTGGACCTCGGAGCCGGGTTCGACGGTGATGCGATGGACCTCTCCGCGACGTATGCGGCGGCAACCGTTTCGTCCTTTGGCGGCAGTCGAATCCGTCTGGTGGAGCTCGAGACCGGCCTGGTTCTCAACGCCACCTTTCCGCTGCCGGAGGGCGATCTGGCCAACCCCGCCGCGCCTTCGATCGATGACGTCGGAACCGTGTGGGTTGGGGGACGGGGCAGCGATGCCGTGTATCGCCTTCAGCCCGGGGACGGGCTCGCCGAGCGTGTTGCGGAGGGAGTCGGAACGTTCATCGAGCGTGTCGTACCGGTGGGAGATCACCTGTATGTCGTGGACGCAAACCTCGATGACGACGGGGGCACATTTCAGCCGCTCGGGCCCGGGAGGGTGGTGGTCCTGCGACGGGACGGCGGAGAAGAGGCGGTCATTCCCCTGCCCGCGGATCTGTTCAATCCGACGGATGCCGTATACACGGGGGGCGACCTGATCGTGCTGGCCGCGGGAACCTTTGATCCCGGTACGTTCCTGCCGGAAGGGAACGGCGCACTGGTCGCCGTCCGCGTAGGGGACGGTTCGATCGGCACAGCGCTGCCCCTCCAGGGGAACGGCATATCCCTCGAGCTGGGAGCGGATGGGGATGTGTACGTGACGACCACATCAGACTTCGAGTCGACGACCGTCCTGCGGTACGACCCGACGCTGCGGCTGTTCGCTCGCGGACCGAGCGACCCGATCTTGGTGCGCGACGGAGCCGGCACGCAGGTTGCTTGCTGGGCGGCGACGGCCATGGAAGACGGCCGCCTGCTGTGCGTGACCTTCAGCTTCGCCGAGGCGGGCCGTCTGCTTCTGACCCAGCCCGACGGGATGATTCTGGACGAGGCGTCGTCTGGATTCGGCTCTACGGACCTGGCTCTGTACTGAAGCAGCGGACGGAGAGTGACCTCGTTTGCCGAGCCGTACGGGCGCCGGTAGGTTGGCGGCGTGCCCATCGTCACGACTCGCAGCGTCGTGCTGCAGACCCACCCGTACAGCGATACCAGCAAGATCCTGCGTCTCATGACGTACGATCACGGCCCGCAGTCGGCGCTGGCCAGGGGGGCGATGCGTCCGCGCAGCCAGTTCTCGGGCGTCCTGGAGTCGTTCGCCGAGGGAGTGGCGACTCTGTACATGCGAGAGAACAGGGAGCTGCACACGCTCTCTGGGTTTGAGCTCTCGAAGGCGCGTCAGGAGATCGGCCGCGATCTCGTGCGGTACGCCGCGGCCAGTGTCCTGTGCGAACTGGTACTCCGTCTGGCACCGGCGGAACACGATCCCTTACTGTTCGACACCCTCACGGCGGGACTCGACGCCACGCTCGCCTCCGGATCCGAGAAAGTCAGGGCTGCCGGTCTCGCCGCCATCTGGAGCATGGTCGACGCCCTCGGATTCGCGCCGGAGCTGGAGACGTGTTCCCACTGCGGGCGACCGATCGTGAACGAGGCCTGCACGTTCGATGTGCACGAGGGCTGCCTGGCGTGCCGCGATTGTCTCCGAGGGGAGGCCGCGCTGAACGAGCGCGAAGTGGAGACGCTGAAACGGCTCGTCGCCGGGAACGTGCACGTGGCGTCGCCGTCCGCTCGCCAGGCCGCTCTGCTCGTGTCTTTCATTCAACATCATGCAGCAGAGGGTATTCGATTGCGGTCACTGGACTTTCTCCTCGCAGAGGATGACCGTTGAAGGGGATCGTGCTGGGAACCGCCGGCCACGTGGATCACGGCAAGACTGCGCTCGTTCGGGCCCTCACCGGAGTCGAGACAGATCGCTGGGCCGAGGAGCGGGAGCGTGGTCTGACGATCGACATAGGATTCGCTCCCCTTCACGTCGACGCGGATCTGGAGGTCGGAGTCGTTGACGTCCCGGGTCACGAAGACTTCGTAAAGAACATGCTGGTCGGATCAACCGGGATCGACGCGGTTCTTCTCGTCGTCGCGGCGGACGAGGGGCCGATGCCCCAGACGCGAGAACACCTGTCGATCGCGCGCCTCCTCGGGGTCCGGCACGGGATCGTAGCCCTGAACAAGGTGGATCGGGTGGAGCCCGAGTGGCGGGAGCTGGCCCGGGACGCGACGCTTGAGGAATCAGGGCGAATCTTGGGGCACCGGGACTGGCCCGTTGTGGAGGTCTCGACGCTCACCGGAGAGGGACTGACCGAGCTTCGGGCGCATATCCTGGACCTCGCGAACGAACTTCCCGCGCGACCGGAGGAGGATGTATTCCGCATGCCCGTGGATCGTGCATTCAGCGTGGCGGGGGCTGGAACGGTCGTCACCGGCACCACGTGGAGCGGGCGGGTAACGACAGGCGACACGGTTCGACTGCTTCCGGTCGACCTCAGGGCGCGGGTACGCTCCCTTCAGGTGCACGGTTCCGATCGCGACTCGGTGGGGCCCGGTTCCCGGGCTGCGCTGGCTCTGGTGGGCGTGGAGACAAGTCGCGCGACGAGAGGTGCCGTGGTCGTCTCCGGAGCGGCGTGGCGATCCCATCGGCGCTTCGGCGCCCGGATCGAGGTGCCCCCGGAGTCCCCTCGTGAGATACGCCACGGCCAGCGGGTTCGTGTCTTCCTCGGCACCGGAGAGGTGATGGCGCGAGTGCTCACCGAACGCCGGGAGACGGTCGCGCGAGGCACCGTTGCATGGGCGCTGGTCGATTGTGAGACGCCCGTGGTGGCTCGGACGCGCGATCGGTTCATCCTTCGATTCTACTCTCCCGTGGTCACGATCGCGGGAGGCCAGGTGGCCGAACGCGATCCTCCCCGCGCGTGGCGCAGGCGGCTGGAGAGCTGGCGTGCGCTGCTGGACGGCAGCCCGTCGGGGGCGATCCATGCAGCGGTAGCGCTCGCGGGACCGACGGGGCTTGCGGCGGAGAACGTTCCGCTGGCCTCGGGCGTCCCGGCCGCGCTGGCGAAGAAGACCCTCGAGTCCTCAGCTCGGTTACGCCGCGTCAGGGAGCGCTGGTTCGACGGCGACAGTCTCGACCAGGTGGTCGCCGCTGTGAGAACGCACTTGAAGGAGGCCCATCGGAGCCGTCCGCGGGCTTCCGCCGAGTCCCTCGAATCCGTGCGCCAGACGGTCGGGAAGAGATTCAGTTCGGAGCTCGTCGACGCCGTCGTCACGGAGCTGGCGGAACGAGGCGTGGTGGTCGTATCCGGGCCGGGAATCCGCCTGCCCGACCACGCACCAGTCCTCCGGCCGGCGGAGCAGGATGCTCTCGAGTCGCTTCGATCGGTGCTCGAGAGCGCCCGTCTCGAGCCGCCGCCGCCCGCGGAGCTCGCCGCTCGCGTCGGTGTGGAGCGGGACCTGCTGAACGACCTCTTGAGGTTGCTGGTGGAGCAGCGGGAGATCGTGGCCATCACTCCCGAGATTTATGTCACGAGGGACGCGGAGTCGGAGGCCAGGCGAATCGTACGGACCGTTGCCGGACACGGCTCGCCTGCGTCGCCGGCGGAGTTTCGTGCGGCACTGACCCTGACCCGCAAGTACTTGATCCCTTTGCTGGAGCACATGGACCGGAACGGAGTCACGCGCCGAACGCCGCAGGGACGGGTCGCGGAAGATCGGTGAGCCGGGCGGCGCCCGGTCACCCCCGACGGTCAGTCGATGTAGTAGAGGAAGCGCCCGCAGTGATCGCAGACGCTGATGTTGTCGTTGCGCGTCGCGTCCGAGGTCCACGAGGTCGGCGTCGCCACGAAGCAGCCGTAGCAAACCCCGTTCAACACGGGGACGACCGCTCGGTCCAGCGATCGGGCGATGCTGGAGTAGCGGCTGCGCACGCCCGGTTCGAGTCGTTCCACGAGTTCCTCGAGCTTCGTGTCGAGGATGATCAGTGCCTCGGACGGTTCGAGGTCGAACACCTTCGCCTCCATCTCCCGAAGCGGCTCTTCCCGCAGGGCACGCCGCTGGGAGTGAAGATCCTGCAGCTCCAGCAGAAGCTCCAGCTGCGGGTGCATGCTCAGACGCCCTTCTCCTCCAGAAGAGAGATGAAGTCCTCGGGCGTTTCCAGATGCGCGAGGCGTTCCGGCACGTCCGGTTCCTTGCTGAACTGGGCGATCCGACCGAGGACCGGCAGGTACTGGTTCGATACCTCGAGCGGCGGCGCCACGATGAGGAAGACGTGTTGCACCGGCTTCTTGTCGATCGCGTCGAAATCGATGCCTGCCACCTTGCGGCCGAACGCGACGCGAAGGCGGTTGACCACGAGGGAGCGGCAGTGGGGTATGGCGATCCGCCGGCCAATCCCGGTGGAGCCGAGGTTCTCGCGTCGCTTCAGCATCTTGAACAGGATTCCACGGGACTTGTCGTCCAGGCCCAGGAGGGCGACGAGCTCCTTGAGAGCGTCGTCCTTCGTCTCCGAGGACAGATCGAGATCGATGGCCTCCACCGTGAAAAAATCGCGCAGCTGCATATCTATTCCTTCGTCGCACGGCCGGGGAGGGAACCGAGTCCGCTCCGGACCGCAGGTTCGAAACGCCGGGAGACAGCAGTATATTGGCTCTGCGGAAATCCTGTCAAAACCGTCCGAGCTTCGGATGCTGCGATTCGGGGACGGATGATTGACGGAACACGGCCGCCGGAGTAGTGTTCATAATGCAACCGGGGCCGCCGCGGCGGCCCCGCGGTGCGCTCTGGTGTCGTTGATTGACAATACGGGGGTGAACCAGATTCGACGCGTTTTCGGATCCTTAGGTAGCGTGCCGAGGTGTCCCGGAACCTCGTGAAACACCGGGAAAAAACACAACTGCCAACGATAACTTGGCTCTGGCCGCGTAACTAACGCGGTCCGTTCCCCGGATTGCCGGGCCCGAGGCGGTCGGGGGAACGTCGATGAATCGGGCTGGTCTCCGTCACGAGCCGCGAGTGGCGGAGACGAGAGGGCGTGAGCCCGCTGCGGCTGGCCGGCGACAGGCCGTCGGGGAGCCTGGCCGTCGGTAAGAGCGAATCCCTGGATACGCACGTAGAAACCGACGGGGAAGACCTCGCGGACCCGGGTGCGATTCCCGGCACCTCCATCCTTCATCCGCGGCCCGCTGGTCCGGGTCGCGGAATTTTCTTTTCCTGGGAGGCCACAGGCCTCGGCAGCGAACCCGACCGGACGGATTGCGGCGAGAAGCGCCCGAAGCCTTCTCCCTCCTCGGTCCGTGCAAGGAGTCTAGACACGTGCTGGATGAGTTGTTGGATCGCCTGAACGGCGAGGCGGAAGCGTTGCTCCACGAGCTCAGCGTGACCCTTCCGTGCGAGATCGAGCGCGCGGTGGCGCAGGGCGACTTGAGCGAGAACTCGGAGTACTCAGCAGCTCTGGAGCGGCAGCAGTTCGTGCGCGCCCGTTTGGACTACATCTCGCGAAGATTGTCTGAGATCAGCGACGTGGATCTCGAGACGATTCCGGGAGACCGCATCGGGTTCGGATCGTGCGTGGAAGTGCTCGACCTGGACGACGACTCCGTCGAGCGCTACACGCTGGCGTTCGGGGATTACCTCGACTTCGAGAAGGCGGAGATCTCGATGGCCTCGCCCATCGGCAAGGCCCTTCTCGGCAAGGGCGAAGGCGACGAGGTGGAGGCTGCGCTCCCGAACGGTCTGAAACGGTATCGCGTGCTGAGCTTCGAGACACTTCACGACGGAGACGGCACCGGTTGAGGCCGGCTCCCGCCGGCTCAGAACACCGAAATGTCGGGAACGAAGCGCTGCGGGTCGCGGCGAATGTCAGCCAGGATCGCGTTCAGGTCGACCAGCGTCCGCAGCAGCTCTTCATACATTCCCTCGTCAGTGAGCAGGCGTCCCGCCGAGCCCTCTCCTCCCAGCAGGGCGGCGAGCAGGGAGTCGGCCCGTCCAACGGACGAGGTCAGCTCCATGTAGAGGCTGTCCGATCGGATCAGCCGTCCCATCGTCCCCTCGCCTTCCACGAGAGAGCGGGTCAGCGTATCGAACGAGCTCGCGGCGGAGCGGACGGCCACGTAGAGCGTATCGTCTCTGAGCAGGCGCATCAGAGAGTTCTCCGGAGCGGCGGCGGCCGCCGCCAGAGAATCGAGTGACGCGGCCAGCCCCACCAGCCGTGTGTACATCGCGTCGTCCACGATGAGCTGCCCCAGCGTGCCGCGGCCCTCGAGGAGACCGTGTGTCAGGTCAGACAGATTGCGGGCCACGGTTGCCAGATCTCCGACCGCTTCGGCGCCTTCGGCGAGGAGGGCGTCGTAGTCCATCGATGCGGCCGATACCACTGTGTCCCCCGGTGAGAGGACGTGCGCGTCACTGCTCCCTGGTCGAATGTCGATCAGCCGGTCTCCGAGCAGTCCCTGTGTGCGAACCTGGGCACGGGAATCCGACCGAATCTGCTCCTGCACGTCGACGTTGATGGCCAGCCAGATGGCCACGGCCTCTCCCTCGGGCGGCCTCCGTTCCGGGGAGATGAACTGGATCGCCTCGACCTGGCCTACGGTCTGGCCGGCGAGCTGCACAGCGGCGCCGGGCACGAGACCCGCTGCAGACCCGACAAGGGTGACGAGGCGATACCGTTGTCCGAACACGTTGCCGGTGTCGCCGACCAGGAAGACGGAGACTGACAGCAGGATCAGGGCGACGAGCAGAAGCAGTCCGACCCGGACCTGCTCCCAGGTAACCGCGGCGCCCCTTCTCACGACGCGGCCGCGGGACCTGTCCGGACGACGCCGGAACCTGTGTCAGCGCAGGAATTCACGGACATATTCGTCCTCCGAGCTCACCATTTCCTCCGGACCGCCGACGTAGACCAGCATTCCTCCCGACAATAGAGCGACCCGGTTGCTGATGCGGAAGGCCGAGCGGATATCATGCGTCACGACGATGGAGCTTACGTCCAGCTCGGTCTGCAGCTTGAGTATCAGATCGTTGATCGTTCGCGTTGTAATGGGATCGAGGCCGCTCGTCGGCTCATCGTACAGCAGGAGACGCGGGCGATGGACGACCGCCCGCGCGATGCCGACCCGCTTCTTCATGCCGCCGCTGAGCTCCGCGGGCAGCAGATTCTCGACGTGGCTCGGGAGGAGGTCCACGAGCTCCAGAGCCTCGCGCACACGGCGACCAATCTCGGCGTTGGGCAGATCGGTGTGCTCGTGCAGGTAGAACGCCACGTTGTCATATACGGTCAGCGAGTCGAAGAGAGCCGCTTCCTGGAACACCATGCCCATGTTGCGGCGCAAGGCCAGCACACGGGTCAGGGGCGCCCGCGAGATGTTCCGACCCTCCACGATCACTTCGCCGGTGTCCGGCGACGACAGGCCCAGGATCAATCGGAGGATCGTCGACTTGCCCGCCCCCGATCCTCCGAGGATGGAGAGGGTCTCGCCACGGTACAGAGTGAGCGTCACATCGTGGAGGACCACGTGAGATCCGTAGGTCAGCCCGAGGCCGTGCAGATCCACGACCGGACCTTCCAGCTCCGCCGGGGCGGGAACCTCCCCGAGGTCGGCCAGAGCCCGACGGACCTCTTCCCGCACCTCGCGTCGCATCTGCGAATCCCACACGTCCAGCGAATCTCGGGTCATTCGATCAGCAGCGCGATCAGGATCTGCGTCAGGAAATAATCCGTCGCCAGGATGAAGATCGAGGTCGTCACGACGGCCCGAGTGGCGGCCCGACCGACCCCCTCCGTTCCCCCGCTCGTCCGGAGTCCGAAGTAGCACCCGGTGATCGCGATGATGGCGCCGAAGAATACCGGCTTGAGAAGACCGGCGAACAGATCGATGGGGACGACGCGAAACATGAATCCGGTGTCGGCGAGGGCCAGGTACACCGAGCGCATGTACAGGTCGATGGTCAGATCGAGTTTCACGACCGCGATCAGAAGCCCGCCCAGAATGGCCACGACGTCCGTGACCACTGTGAGAAGCGGCAGGCAGAGAAGTGCCGCCACGAACCGCGGCACGACCAGCTTGCGCACCGGGTCCACGCTCATCGTGTACAACGCGTCGACCTGCTCGGTAACCTTCATGGCACCGATCTCGGCCGCCATACCGGAGCCGGCACGTCCCGTGACCATGAGGGCGGTGAGCACCGGACCGAGCTCCCTCACGGCGCTCGCACCGACGAGCCGGCCGATGTAGATCGTAGCGCCGAACTGCTTCATCTCCACCGCCGACTGAAGGGCGAGAACCATGCCCGTGAACAGTCCGGTGAGCAGAACGATTCCGATCGATCCGACTCCGATGACGTCCATCTGTATGACCAGGTCCCGCCCATAGAACGGCCGTGTCACGCTGCCGTGCAGCGAGCGGGCCAACAGATGAAAGTACTGCTGCGTGTGGAGGGCCCACCCCTTGACGGTGTCGTCGAGATAGCGGAGGGGGGTGCGGGCTGTCTCGATGAGGCTCATGGCAGGACTGCGACCCCCTGGCTTTGACTCCCTCACGCCCCGCGACTAGACTACGGTAAGTACGTGTCCTGCTCGAATCATGGACCTGTCGGAACGACTGCTGGGGCCAGCGTGCCGCGCCGCTTCCCGGCGGCGGACAGACGTCGCGGCAGGTTACCCGGGATCCAAACCCTACGCAAGACGAAGGTCGCTCGTGCACCCGCTTCCCGTGACAGCAGACGAGGCAGGCCGCATCTTGGATGCAGCCCGGGACGGTCGCGTGCTCGTCGTCGGGGATGCCATGCTCGACGTCTACTTCACGGGCGCCGTCGATCGCATCTCGCCCGAGGCGCCGGTTCCCGTCGTACGAGTGGAGGAAGAACACGCGGCCCCCGGCGGTGCGGCAAACGTGGCTCTGGGTTGTGTGGCGCTCGGCGCGACGTGTCGGCTGGTGGCTGCTGTCGGAGGGGATCCAACGGGGGAGGAACTGGCCGCCGGGCTGGAGTCGGCCGGAGTGTCCTCCGACGACCTGATCTCGATCGCCGGTCGGCCGACCACGCGCAAGACCCGAATCCTCGCCCGCCATCACCAGATGATCCGGGTGGATCGGGAGGATCCATCACCGCTGGAGCGGCCGGCCCGGGCCTTCATCGCGGCGCGCGCGGTTGAGGCTCTCGAGTGGGCGGACGCCCTGGTGATCGAGGACTACGACAAGGGCGTTGTGACCGGCGACCTCTCGCGCACGCTGCTTGCCCGAGCGCGCGAGCGCGGCATCCCTTCGGTCGTCGACCCGAAGCTGCGCCATTTTTTCGAGTTTCCAGGAGCCCGTGTGTTCAAGCCCAACGCCCGGGAGCTGGCGGCTGCCATGGGGCTGGAACGTCCCCCACGCAACGCCGAAGAGATCGTACCGTTGATGGAGCGACTGGGCTGCGACAACCTGCTTCTGACGCTGGGCGATGAGGGGATGATGCTGGTCGACGAGACCGGTGGAGCGCGACTGTTCCGGCCCGAGACGCACGAGGTCTTTGATGTGACGGGCGCCGGCGATACCGTTACGGCGGTGCTGGCGCTCGCGTTGCTTACCGGTGCTTCCGTCGCCGACGCTGCGGACCTGGCCAACTTCGCGGCCGGCATTGAGGTCACCAGGCTCGGGGCCGTTCCCGTAAACCGGGAAGATCTACTCCAGGGGCTCGCCCGACGGCGTCCCGACACGACGTCGGAGCCCGCTTAGAACTTAGACAGGAAGGCTTTGATGCCGACCGATATACAGATCGCACAGGACGCCGATCTTCGGCCGATCAGAGAGGTGGCAGCCGAGATCGGTCTCGAGGAGCAGGATCTGAGACCCTACGGTCACACGATGGCAAAGGTCCTTCCGACGGCTCTGGAAGGGCGCCCGGCCAACGGCAAGGTGGTCCTCGTCACGGGCATGACGCCCACTCCGGCGGGCGAGGGGAAATCCACGGTAGCGGTCGGCCTCGCTCAGGCCCTGCGGGCCCTCGGCCACCGCACGATGCTGTGCCTCAGGGAGCCTTCGCTCGGGCCCGTGTTCGGCATCAAGGGAGGTGCGGCTGGAGGCGGATACTCGCAGGTGCTGCCCATGGAGGACATCAACCTCCATTTCACGGGAGATTTCCACGCGATCACTTCAGCCCATTCGCTCCTGTCGGCCGTGTTCGACAACAACTTGCATCGCGGCAACTCGATCGGGGTCGACCTCCGAAGGATCAACTGGAGACGGACCCTGGACATGAACGACCGATCGTTGCGAGATGTAGTGATCGGTCTGGGTGGACCTCTCGGCGGAGTGCCGCGACAGGAGGGCTTCACGATCACGGCCGCATCGGAGATCATGGCCATCTTCTGCCTGGCCAGAGACCTCCAGGACTTCGAGGAAAGGGTCTCACGCATCGTCCTCGGAACGCGACCCGATGGCTCGTTCGCGCGGGCTGGGGACCTGAACGTCAGTGGCGCGATGGCCCTGCTCATGCGAGACGCCCTTGCCCCCAACCTGGTGCAGACGCTGGAGGGGGGGGCGGCCCTGGTTCACGGCGGTCCTTTCGCGAACATCGCGCACGGCTGTAACTCTCTGATCGCGACTCGGGCCGCCACGCAACTCGGCGACATCGTCGTGACAGAAGCCGGGTTCGGCTCCGACCTGGGGGCGGAGAAGTTCTTCGACATCAAGTGCCGCATGGGCGGCCTGCAGCCGGAAGCTGCGGTCGTGATCGCGACGATCCGCGCCATGAAGCACCACGCGTCAGCCGCGACCGCCGAGCTCGGCACGGCCGTCCCCGGCTCGCTGAACGCCGGCTTCCAGAATCTCCGGGCGCACGTGCAGAACGTGCGACAGTTCGGGGTACCCGTGGTCGTAACCATCAACCGGTTCGCTGACGACACCGAGGAAGACGTGCGCATGGTTACGACGATGTGCGAATCCGAGGGAATCCCGGTCGCCGAGTGCGATGTGTGGGCGCACGGGGGGAACGGTGGAATCGGACTGGCGGAAGCGGTTCTCGCCTCTCTGGCAGCGGGCGAAGCGGACTTCGCCCCACTGTATCCGCTGGACGACACCCTGCTGCAGAAGCTGGAGACCGTGGCTTCGAAGGTCTACGGGGCGGACGGCGTCCAGCTGACTCCGGCGGCGGCAAGACAGGCTCAGCAGATCGTCGAAAACGGTCTGGGTGACCTTCCGGTATGCGTGGCGAAGACACAGTACTCCCTGAGCGACGATCCCACCCTGCTCGGCCGACCCAGAGGATTCGACATCACGGTCAGGGAATTGCGGATCTCGGCCGGGGCGGGCTTCGTGGTGGCCCTCACGGGAGACGTCATGGTCATGCCAGGGCTTTCGGCCCGGCCGGCGGCGGAGGGCATGAAGGTGCACACGGACGGTCGGATCGAGGGGCTGTTCTGAGCCCGGGTGTTCAGGTGAAAGGTTCTGGTCATGCGTGCACTTCATACCGAAAGGGCCCCCGCTGCCATCGGACCGTACTCGCAGGCAGTTGCCGCGGGTCCCTTCCTGTTCACGGCCGGTCAGATCGGCCTGGTGCCCGAGACGGGACAGCTCGCGACGGCCGACGTGGTGGGACAGGCGGAGCAGGTGTTCCGGAATCTGGCCGCCGTTCTGACGGAAGCCGGTCTCGACTTCGGGGACGTCGTGAAGTCGACGGTGTTCCTGACCGACATGACCGAGTTTCCTGCCGTGAACGAAGTGTACGCTCGGCATTTCACGATGCCGTATCCGGCTCGCTCGACCGTAGCGGTGGCCGCTCTTCCCGCCGACGCAAGGGTGGAAATCGAGGTGGTGGCGAAGCTTCACTGAGAGCCGGAAGGAAGCACTTCCGCGTCAAACAGGGGGGGCGGATGGCGGCCGGTGTCGCCTGCGGTCTTCAAAACCGTCGCGGGGCGCGAACAGCGTCCCGGGTGGGTTCGACTCCCACACGCTCCCGCCACTTCGCACGGATTGCCGTCACCTTGCTCGTGGGGTTGTTGTCCGGCGTGTCCGGGGTCGGCGCTCAGGAACCCGAAGCGCTGGACACGGTGGCCGCGCCGCTGGATCTGCCGACGGACAGGTTCGCAGGGGGGGAGCTGTCCGGCGAGCCTCCGACATCCGCTGCGCAGGTGGCGCGGCCGGTGAGTCCGATGGGCGCCTTTCTCCGCTCGCTCGTGATTCCTGGCTGGGGGCAGGTTGCAGTGGAGCAGCCGACCCGCGGCGCCTTCTACTTCGCTATGGAGGCGGGAACCCTGTGGATGCTGTTCGCGACGCACGCGAGGGTGGAAGCGGCGGAGCGGGCCGGAAATGAGAGTCTGGTCGAGACGCGCAAGGATCAGCGGGAAGACTGGCTGGTCCTGGCTGTGTTCTGGGGTCTGCTCAGTGGTGTGGACGCCTGGGTCTCCGCACATATGTGGGATTTCGAAGGCGCGATCGTGCCGCCCCCGGACGGCTCGCCCGGCGTAGCCGTGCAGTACTCTGTGCCGGTAGGCGGTCCGTGAACGCCGATGACCCGCTCGCCGTGCGCCGCCTCACGGCTCCCATCGGTGTGTTCGACTCGGGGCTGGGAGGGTTGACCGTGCTGGGCGCCATCCGGCACCGCCTTCCGCTGGAGTCGACCGTCTACCTTGGAGACACGGCCCGTCTGCCCTACGG
>JBDGXC010000019.1:0-44824 GCA_039584815.1 Gemmatimonadota bacterium | reverse complement strand
CGTCTCCGCTCACACTCGAGACAAGCCAGACGCGACACACGCTGGGTATCGGTGCCTACTACCGAACGACGCGATTGCACGCCGCCGGTCGGTCCAGCCTCCCCATCGAGCTTGCCTTCCTGTGGGAGACGGCGATCGGCGGAACCGGTGGTCAGACTCCTGTGGCCACGTTCGTGACGGCGTCAGCCAGAATGCCCTTCAAGCTGTTCTGACAGCAGTATTCAACAGGTTGCGATGTGGGCCGGACCGGTACCCCTTCCGTCAGTACGCATGAGAGGTGACGATGACTCAACGAAAAGGTCACGGGTACCTGGCCCGTCACGAGGTATCAGAACACCTGATCAGGAATTTCGAGGAGCATGAGAGGGCCCGCGAGCGCCTCGTCGCCCGCGTCCGCGAGATCACCGACGACCCCACAGAGCCATCGCTCCTCCCCGCAATCCAGGACGCCAGGGATCTGCGTGTTCTCGGCGACGACGTCTGCTTCTTCCTGATCGTGCACAGCCTCGAAGCGTTGACTGAGAGGGAAGCTCGGAAGATATACGTCGCCGACTTCGCGGAGAGGTTCGCGGAGTTGCATGAGGCGTACGACGTCGATCCGGACGTTGGGTGGGAGCCGGGGACCGAGCCGCCGGATGTGGTCGAGTTGTGGAGCGAATTCGAGCAGGTGGGCGACCGGATATTCCGGTCACTGGCGCACAAGCACGCAGAGCTGGAAATCGCGAGTCTTCATGAGACGGACAGGACCCGGTTCGACGCTAAGCGCGAGGCCGGCCGATTGGCCGTGCTCGGATCGCGCTCCGATCCCGAGGAGCTCGATGGGTGAGCGGGCGCGTAAACGACCGGCCCATACCTGACTCAGTTTTGGGAAACCGTGCGCGGAAAAAGAGGACGATCCGCCACGAACTAGGGCAACGTGTCCGAGGCCCGAACCCCTTCAGATTCTTCTGACAGCAGTTCGATCGCGTGGCGGCGGGAGGCCTGGCTCTCGGGATCGCCGCCGAGCATGCGCGCCAGCTCGTCGATCCGGTCGCTCCCCTCGAGCCGCCGCACGCGGGCCGCGGCGCGTCCTTTCGCCTCCACCTTCTCCACGTACAGGTGCTCGTGCGCCCGCGCGGCGATCTGCGGAAGGTGCGTGATCGCGAACACCTGGTGCGCGGTCGCGACATCGGCCAGTCGGGCCGCGACCCGATGGGCGACGCGGCCGCCGATCCCGGAGTCGATCTCATCGAACACGAGGCAGGGTACGGCGTCGACGCCCGCAAGCACCGTCTTCAGGGCAAGCATCACACGACTGAGCTCTCCGCCGGAGGCTACCCGTGCCAGGGGGCCGGGATCGAAGCCGGGATTCAGGCTGACCCGGAACTCGATGCGCTCCGCGCCGTGGGCTCCCGGCGCAGCCAGCGGATCGAGGTGCACCTGGAACACTCCACCCTCCATGCCGAGCTCCGACAGCAGTGCCGTCACGTCAGCGGCGAGCCGGTCCGCCGCGTCCTGCCGTCGCCCTGAGAGCTCCGACGTCGTCCGCTCGAGCTCGGAGCGGATCGCCTCGGCTTCCCGCTCCAGCGAGTCGAGATCCAGGGAGCTCTTGTCCGCAGCTTCGAGCTCCGCACGGGCCGCTTCGCCGGCGGCGATGACTTCGGCGAGCGTATCGCCGTACTTCCGCTTCAGCCGATAGATCAGATCGAGGCGTGACCGGAGCTCTCCGAGCCTTCCCGGATCGTGCTCAACCGAATTGTGGTACTCAGACAGGCGGCGTCCGAGCTCCTCCAGAACGGCCCGTGCCTCGGCGTGCAGAGTCTTCAGCCCGGCTGCCACGGGATCGATCCGCGCCAGGTCGTCCAGCGGCCTCGACAGGTCACCGAGACGGTCCACCACGGACGCGTCGTCGCCGTACACCGCTCGGTGCAGGGTGGCGGACAGTTCCATCAGCTCCTCGGAGTGCTCGAGGCGCCGGAGTTCGGCGGCCGTGGCTTCGTCTTCGCCCGGCTCGAGGCGCGCTTCCCCGATCTCCCTGGTCCGATGTTCCAGATCGTCGGCCCGCTCGCGGGTTTCGTCGGCCCGCTCGCGGGTCTCGTCGATGCGCCGCCGGACGTCCTGCAGGCGCGAATGGGCGGCGGCAGTCCGCTCGCCCAGATCCGTCGCGTCAGCGAACGAATCCAGGATGGCCCGCTGCGCGTCCCGCCGGAGCAGTGCCTGGTGTTCGTGCTGTCCGTGCAGGTCGACCAGTCCGGCCCCGAGCCGCCCGATCAGGCCGGCCGTCGCTGCCGAGCCGTTGACCCAGGCCCTGTTGCGACCCTCACGCTGCACTTCGCGACGCAGGATGAGCCAGCCATCGTCCGCTTCGATCCCCTCGGCGCGGCACGCCTGGGCCAGGCCCGAGTGGGCGGATACGTCGAACACCCCTTCCACGAGTGCCTTGCGCTCGCCCGCGCGCACGACGTCCGAGGAAGCGCGCTCGCCCAGAAGAAGCGACAGGGCTCCTACGATGATCGACTTCCCGGCCCCCGTTTCTCCGGTGAGCACGTTGAGACCCGGGACCAGCTCGAGACGCAGATCGTCGATGACCGCGTAGTCGCGGATGCGGAGCTCTCGCAGCATACGTCGCTCAACCGCCGCGCGGTCTCACGTCACCCCAGCGCATCTTGTGGCGCAGGACGGAGAAGAAATTCTGATCGGGCAGTCGGATGAGGCGAACCGGATGGGGCGAGCGCATGATCCGGGCGCGCCCCCCGCCTCCCAGCCGACTCCCGCTCTGCCCGTCCACCGTCACGAGAATGCCGTCCATGCGGCTCAGAATCTCTACCGTAATCACCGCATCTCCCGGAACGACGACCGGACGGATCGCCATCGTATGAGGGCAGATCGGGCTGGCCACCAGCGCATCGAGGGACGGCACCAGGATGGGACCGCCGGCCGACAGGCTATACGCCGTCGAACCGGTCGCGGTGGCGACGACGAGTCCGTCCGCGCTGTATTGGCCGATCTCCTCGTCGTCCACCCAAACTCCCATCGAGATCAGACGCGCGAAGCCGCCCTTGTGGATGACGGCGTCGTTCAGAGCGTAGAACGTCTCCGATGGGCTCGCGGACGCTTTTCCGTCTTCGGCCTGGTGGATCTGCACTCGCAGCGCGAGGCGGCGTTCTTCGGCGAACGCTCCGTCGCGCAGACGCCGCACCAGCTCCTCCAGGCGCTCCAGCGGCGCCGTCGTCAAGAAGCCCAGCTTGCCCAGATTGCAGCCGACCACCGGAACCTCGTGTGGACCGGCCAGGCGAGCTCCCCGCAGGAGCGTGCCGTCTCCACCGAGCGTAAGGAGGAAATCCACCGCTCCCGGATCCTGCTCCAGGGGAATTCCCTCTCCGCCGGCCACCGCCATCAGCTCGCCCGTGAGCACGAGCTCGATTCCGAGCTCTCCCGCCGCTGCCCGCAGACGACCGAGGATCTCCCGCATCGAGGAATGGTGGGGCTGCGCCAGTACTCCGAGTCTCACGTCAGTGACTCCTCTCGATCACGTATTCCGCGATGGCTCGCAAACCTTCGGGACGTTCCAGTGCGTCCAGGCCCGCGATAGCGATCTCGGCCAGCTCGCGACTGATCCGCTCGGCCGCATCGAGGCCGCATACGGAAGGGAACGTCGCCTTGCCGAGGACCACGTCCCTGCCACTCTCCTTACCGAGCTCGCCGGCCGTGCCCCGCATGTCCAGAATATCGTCCACCGCCTGGAAGGCCAGCCCGAGATCCAGCCCGAACCGGCCCAGGACTCCCAGGACCGACGGTTCTGCGCCCGCCGCAAGGCCACCCATCACGGTGGCGGCGGCGATGAGGCGGGCCGTCTTGCCCGAATGGATCTCCTCCAGCTCCCGCCTGGAAATCGGGTGTCCCTCGGCTCGGAGGTCGAGTAGCTGACCGCCCACCATCCCGGACGCCCCCGCGGCGTCGGCCAGGGTCGCTACCAGGGCGTTCTTGCATGCATCGTCGAGGCCCAGCCGGTCGCACCCGCGCAGGATCGCGCGCACGGCGAGCGGCATCAGGCTCGCACCGGCCAGCACGGCAAGCGGCACGCTGAACCGCACGTGGACCGTCGGACGGCCACGACGCAGGACATCGTCATCCATGCAGGGCAGGTCGTCGTGCACGAGAGAGTACGCGTGCACGAGCTCTACGCTGAGGGCGAGATCCGCGATCTCGGGTCGCTCGCCGCCGGCCGCTCGGTAGGCCGCCAGCAAAAGGAGCGGACGGATGCGCTTCCCGGGACTGAGCACGGGATATCGGATGGCGTCCGCCACGTCCTCCGACAGCCCGGCCAGCTCCTCGTCCAGAAAGGCGGCGAGGGCCGCGTCCAAAGAGCTCCGCATCTCCTCGAGGTCGGGAGCGGACGTCTGCCCGCCCGCGACGCCGATCGACTCAGTCGGGGTCCGCCCCACCGGTCTCCACCTCGCCTGTCTCGAACGGAACCACGCTCGGCCGGCCGGTCGCTTCTTCGACCAGCTCCTCGACACGGCCGTGCGCGCGGTCCAGGAGCCTGGTGGCCAGGCGCAGGCGCTCTACGCCGCGCTCAAAGAGACGCAAGGCTTCGTCGAGCTCGAGGGTCTCCGTCTCGAGCGCGCTCACGATGTCCTCGAGCTCGCGGATCGTCGTCTCGAATCCCCGCGCGGTTTCCGTCATTCCGTCTCCGTGGGAAGCGGGTTCGGGGTGATTCCTTCCGCACGGCACGTTACGGAGGAGTCCGTCACCAGAAGGTCGAAAAGGCCTCCGATCGTGAAATCGTCGCCGCGGCGCAGCACCGTGCCGTCATCGGAGAGAGGAACCGCGTAGCCCCGGCGCAGGGTCGCCAGCGGACTGAGAGCGTCGAGTCGGCCGGTCGCTACCGCCAACCGGGTGTCGGCCTCGGCGAGGTGGCGGCGCCCCACGGCCAGCAACTTCTCCGCGCCTGACTCCGACCGTGCTCTTCCGCGTGACACGATGCCCCGCAGCCCCAGCGTGAGGTCGGCCTGCAAGGCTTGCAGACGTCCCTGCAGGGCCGCGGCCTCCGGCACCGCAGTTTCCGCCGCGGCGGACGGCGTCGGGGCGCGAGCGTCCGCTACCAGGTCGGCGATCGTGAAATCGATCTCGTGCCCGACGGCCGAGATCACCGGAATCCGACAGGCGGCGATACCGCGGGCCACCGCCTCTTCGTTGAACGCCCACAGATCCTCGACTGAGCCGCCGCCGCGCGTGAGGATGATCACGTCACAGCTGCCGTGATCGGACACGCGATCGAGCGCCGCCACGATATCCGGGGCGGCGTCACGGCCCTGGACCCGACAGTGCGATACCAGGATCTTCGTCCACGGGGCTCGTCGGCGAATCACCGCGATGACGTCCCGCAGAGCCGCACCGGAGCGGGAGGTCACGACACCCACCCGCTCGGGCACGTCCGGCAGCGGGCGCTTGCGGGCCGCGTCCAGGAGACCTTCCGCCGCGAGGGTCACCCGGAGTCGCTCGAACGCCAGGCGCCACAGCCCCTCGCCCTGACTCTCCAGCGTGCGCGCCACGAGCTGGTACTTCCCGGTGGCTTCGTACACTGTGAGCCGTCCGAGCGCAGCGACCTCCATGCCTTCGGCCGGATCCGTCGGAAGCTGCCGGGCGTCGGATCGGAACATGACGCATGACAGCTGCGCCTCTTCGTCCCGCAGGGTGAAATAGCAGTGCCCGGAGCCGTGTCGTCTCCAGCTCCCGATCTCGCCCCGGACCCAGAGGGAGCCGAAGGATGACTCCAGGATCTCTCGAGCGGCGGCATTCAACGCCGAAACGGGGACGGCCGCGGCAGCGGAGCTTCCGGGCGCGAGCCCCGACGGCCCCACGTCCGCCCCCATGGCGGGTGCACAGTCCGGTACCCGGTTCTCGGGTCCGGATCCGCCGAACAACGGGATCTGTCCTGCCGTCACGACCCCCTAGGTGTCGCCGCTGAGTCGCCGGGCGGCACTCACGGTGTTGCTGAGGAGCATCGCGATCGTCATCGGTCCGACCCCGCCCGGGACGGGCGTGATCCACGAGGCCTTCTTCGCCACTTCCTCGTAAGCGACGTCTCCTACCAGGCGGTAGCCGCGCTCGCTGGCGGAATCCTCGACGCGGTTGACACCCACGTCGATCACCACCGTACCCTCGGATACCATGTCCGCGGTCACCGATTCGGGCCGACCCACCGCCACGATCAACAGATCCGCCAGTCGTGTGATCGCGCCCAGGTCCTTCGAGCGGCTGTGCGCCACTGTCACGGTCGCATTTGCGAAGGGCTCCTTCTGAGACAGGATCGTCGCCATGGGCCGGCCCACGATATTGGATCGGCCCACGATCACGGCGTGCCTACCGGCGGGATCGTATCCGATGTGCTTCAACATCACCTGAACACCGGCCGGAGTACAGGGGCGAAACGCCTCCGGATCGCCGCTCGTCATTCGGCCGACGTTCACAGGATGGAACCCATCTGCGTCCTTGTCCGGGCAGACCCGCTCCATCACCGTCTTTTCGTCGACGTGGTCCGGGAGCGGCAGCTGTACCAGGATGCCGTGGATCGCCGGATCCTCGTTCCACGCGTCGAGGATGGACAGGATCTCGTCCTGGGAAGCCTCCTCGGGAAGACGCCGGTCTACGGTCGCGATTCCCACCTCGGCGCACTTCTTCTCCTTCATGCCGACGTACACTCTGGAGGCCGGATTCTCGCCTACGAGCATCACCGCCAGGCACGGTTCGATCCCCCGTGCGTTCAGCTCGGCCACCTGCTGCTTGACCTCCTGGCGCACGGCGCTCGATATCGCCGTCCCGTCTATGGTGTGAGCGGACATGTCCTCTCCTTGCACGCGATCGCCGGAAGTCGGGAGACACGATCCGTCACCGGGCGAAATTGACGGCCCGGGTCTCCCGCACGACGACGACCTTAATCTGTCCCGGATACTGCAGCTCCTCTTCGATCCGGCTCGCAGTGCTCTCGCTCAGCCTCGCCATCTCCTCGTCGTCCACCCGGTCCGGCATGACCATGATCCGGATCTCGCGGCCCGCCTGAATGGCGTAGACCTTAGCCACGCCGGTGTAGGACCGGGCGATCTCCTCGAGCTTCTCCAGCCTCTTAACGTAGTGCTCGAACGACTCCCGGCGGGCGCCCGGTCGCGCGCCCGAGATGGCATCCGCCGCGGTGACCAGGAACGTCTCGGGATAGCGCGCCGGTTCTTCTCCGTGGTGCGCCCTGATGGCGTTCAGGACCGGATCCTTCTCCCCCGCCCTCTTGCACAGCTCGTAGCCGATCTCGACGTGGCTCCCCTCCTGCTGGTGGGTGAGCCCCTTGCCGATGTCGTGCAGGAGGGCCATGCGCTTGCACATGGCCACGTCGACGCCGAGCTCGGCCGCCATATTGCCGGCCAGAAGCGCGACCTCCTGCGCGTGCATCAACTGGTTCTGACCGTAGCTCGTCCGGAACTTCAGGTTGCCCAGGATCTCGATCAGCTGTTCAGGAAGGTCGTGGATCCCCAGATCGTAGAGAACTTCCTCAGCTGCCTCCCGCATTTCACCCTTCACGTCATCGCCCGCCTTAGCGACGACTTCTTCGATGCGGCCGGGGTGAATCCTGCCGTCGACCACGAGCCGCTCCATGGCGATGCGGGCGACCTCGCGGCGGATCGGGTCGAAGCTGGAGAGGATGACTGCCTCCGGGGTGTCATCGACGACCACGTCCACGCCGGTCGCCGCCTCGAACGAGCGGATGTTCCGACCCTCGCGACCGATGATGCGTCCCTTCATGTCGTCGCTGGGCAGGGGGACTACGGAAACGGTGATCTCGGAGGAGTGGTCGACCGCCAGCCGCTGCACCGACATGGCGATGATCTTGCGGGCCTCCCGCTCGGCGTCACGACGGGCGCGCTCGCGAATGTCCCGCACGGTCCGTGCTGCCTCGGCCCGCGCCTCGTCTTCGATACGTGACACCAGCTCGGCCCGCGCCTCCTTGGCGGTCAAGCCGGCGATCTTCTCGAGGCGCGCCCGGAGATCCGCGCGCCGGGACTCGACCTCCTCTTCCGCCGTGTTCAACTCTTCACGGCGTTGGCTCAGCTCCTCTTCGCGACCCGCGATGCGCTCCTGTCGTTGATCGAGCACATCGAGCTTCCGCTCGAGGATCTCTTCCCGCTCGGCGAGGCGTTTTTCCTGTCGGTCGACCTCCGCGCGCCGCTGCTCCGCCTCCTCGAGCAGCTCGTCGCGTCGACGGTACGCTTCTTCCTTTCCCTCGAGCTCAGCGGCCCGGAGCAGATTCCTGGCCTCCGTGCCGGCCGTCTCCAGAATCGCCGCCGCTTCGCTTTCGGCGGCGCCGCGCGCGACACGGGCGCGCCGAGCCTGAACGGTCCACCCGAACCACATGCCGGCGACGAGCGCGATCGCCCCGACTCCGACGGTGATGAGGTTCTCCATCACTGGCTCCATCTATCTGCAAAGAGAAGATCCGCGCCCGGCGCGATCCGCGCGGCCGGGACCCCACCGCGCGCACCCTGTCGGAACGACAAAGGGCCGGCGGCCTCACCCGAGGTCCCGCCGACCCGAAACACTCCACACAGGGCGTCGCTGCGCCGCGCGTGCCGTGCGATCTATGCGTCCACTTGACCGTTATCGATAGCCAGCGCCCACCTCGGTGCCACTTCCAAAGTGATCGCTCATCCCTCGGTTGGCAAGCTGCGATCGGCGTCGTCCGTCGCCTCGTCGACCCGAGTCCGCAGCTCTTGCAGCCGCTCGAGAACCGAATCGGACAGACGCTGACGCTCGTCCCGCTCCCGGAACAGCTCGTCGGTGATCTGCAAAGCCGCCAGCACCGCCGCCTTGTGCGGCTCGACCACCTGCCCCTGCACATGGGCCTGCTGCACGATGTCGTCAACGTGTCGAGCGCAAGCGCGTGTGTACTCTTCACCCATGTCCGACCGGATCGGGTACTCCTCCCCGAAGATCGTCACGCGGACCGTCAGCTTCTGCTCGCCATCGCTCATGTGCTGCTCCTCAGCTCGCGGACTCGTCCTCCATGACGATGAGTCGGCCCCGCATCCCCTCTGCGCGGGTCCGGGCCTCACGGATGACTTCCTTGAGTCGGGAGTTCTCCTCTGTCAGTTCCTTGAGCCGAACCTCCAGGGATCCGGGATCGGCGAGCTCCACGCCGGAGCTGCTCAGGAGGCCCGTCAGCCGGGCGTGTTCCTGCTCGGCTGACGACGCCCGATCCCGGAGCTGTTCGATCTCGTGGAGAAGCCTCCCTACACCTTCCTCCAGAGCCTGTAGCTCACGCTCGACGGCGTCGGGATCAGGCGGAGCGGATTCTGACATCGAAACGTTCCCTCAGATTGGCTATGATGGACTCGAGTCCCCCCTCCACTTCCTCGTCCGTCAGCGTGCGGTCCGCAGCCCGGAACACCAGCCGCCACGCCAGGCTTCGGCAACCTTCTTCGACGCCCTCACCCTCGTAGACGTCGAACAGATCCAGTCGCTCCAGCGTCTCCGGTGCGGCGTCGCGGATCGCATCCGCCACGGCTCCGGCGGGCACGTCCGCCCGCAGCACGAACGCCAGGTCCCTGGCCGCCGCCGGAAAGCTCGGCAGGTTCCTGTATCGCCCGTGCTCCGCAAGGCTTACCGCTTCGAGGCGGAACTCGGCGGCGAACATCGGCGCCGCCCACGGAGGAGAATCGATCTCCGCGGAGGCCACCTCACCCCCGACACCCACGAGGCTCTCCCCGTCGAAGATGCACAGGGCGTCGCTCCCAAGCCACCGTTCCGTCCCGAAAGGCACCGGAACGGTCTCGTCGGGAGGGACACCGGAGCGAACCCGCCCGAGTCCCAGAGCGGCCGTGAGCCGCTCCAGCATACCCTTGAGGTCCCAGATGTCGAGCTCCGCCGAGGTGTCGCTCCAGTGGGTCGGCTGCCGGCGCCCGGTAAAGGCAAGCGCGACCCGCACCTCCTCAGCGACCGGACCGTCGTCGTTCGCCGACTCGTGGTCGGGCCGCTGGCGGAACACGCTGCCGATCTCGAACAACCGTACGTCACGCCGGCCTCGCGTCCAGTTATGCTCCACGCGGCCGAGGAGAATCGGAATCAGATCCGTCCGGAGAAATGCCTCGGCCTCGGACAGAGGCTTGAGCAGTCGAACGGCATCGCGAGATATTCGATCCGACGATGCGAAGCCTGCGCTGCGCGCTTCGAGGAGCCCGAGCAACGCCAGCTCGCTCCGCGCCCTGTCGGCTCGGCGCCATGTGGGGCTGTCAGGAACCGCGCTGGGCCTGAAGGCACGGGGCTCATGCGGAAACGACTCGTACCCGTAGCGCCGCGCGACTTCCTCGATGAGGTCTACCTCGTGCCGCACATCGCCTCGCCAGCCCGGGACGATCACCTCCAGACCGTCCCCCGGCGCCGCAGCGCTCTCCGCTGCCACGTCGAACCCGAGCGGCTCCAGCAGGCCGGTGATCTGCTCGGGCGACAGGCGCAATCCCAGAACCTGCCGTACCCGGGATGGACGCAACCGTACGCGAGCCCGCTCGGGCGGCGTCCGCCCGACACGGATTGCACTCTCGTCCGCCTGTCCGCCGGCGGTCGCCAGGATCAGCTCCACACAACGCTCGAGCGCCCTCTCGAGCGCCGATTCATCGATGCCACGTTCGAAACGGTACGAAGCGTCGGTAGCGAGGCCGACGGCACGAGCCGTGTGCCGAGTGTGCCGCTGATCGAAAGCGGCACACTCGATCAGCAGGTCGATCGTGTCGGGCGACACCTCGGACTCGGCTCCACCCATCACCCCTGCCAGTGCCACGGGCCGTTCGGCGTCGGCTATTACCGTCGCCTCCGAGCCCAGCCGATGCGCGCCTCCGTCAAGAGTGGTCAGATGCTCGCCCTGCGCTGCCCCGCGCACGCGAATCTCCGGGCCACGGAGCCGGGCAAGGTCGAAGGCGTGCAGCGGTTGATTGAGCTCGAGCAGCACGTAGTTCGTCGCGTCCACGATATTGTTGATCGGCCGGGATCCGGCGGACTGCAGACGGATCTGCATCCATTCCGGCGAGGCACCCACCGACACGCCGCGCACGATCGCCGCCAGATAGCGCGGACAGCGCTCGGGATCCTCGATCACGACGGACACCCCGGCGGCGGTCGCGCGCTCGGCACCCGAGACCCACTCCGGCTGCCATGATGTTCCGAAGTCGGGCAGACGCAGGTCCCGCACACCACCCGGAGCCAGCTCCCGTGTCACTCCGACGTGGCACGCCAGGTCGATGCGGTTCGGCGTCAGGTCCAGCTCGAGCCGCACATCCGGCAGCCCCAGCGCCTCCAGCAGGGGCCGGCCAGGAACGTACCCGTCCGCGAGGCGCATGATGCCTGCGGCGTCCCGGCCCAGGCCGAGCTCCTTCTCCGAACAGAGCATCCCGTTGCTTATCT
Source organism: Gemmatimonadota bacterium (assembly GCA_039584815.1). Classification (GTDB taxonomy): domain Bacteria; phylum Gemmatimonadota; class Gemmatimonadetes; order Palauibacterales; family Palauibacteraceae; genus Benthicola. The sequence goes on along the minus strand of JBDGXC010000019.1, from coordinate 33,403 downwards.
GCCCACGGATCTTCCGCGTCTCGATGCGAAAGCCGCCGGGCAGCGTTCCACCGGCCGGGATGAACGGGTAGAGGGCGCCTTCGACCACTTCGGGCGCTCCGCACACGACGTCGAGCAGCTCGCCGGCGCCGGAATCGACCCGACACAGCGACAGGCGATCGGCGCTCGGATGCTTCCGGACTTCCGTCACGCGCGCCACTACGACCTCGTCGAGTCCTTCGCCTACGACCGTCACGCTGTCCACGGGAACGGCCCGCGCGCTCAGCGCGTCGGCCAGTTCCGTGGCTGACCCTTCGAGCGTCGGGGCCAGGGCCCGCAACCAGCTCACGCTCACATCCATCAGGCGAACTGCTCCAGAAAGCCCACGTCCGCTTCGTACAGCAGACGGATGTCCGGGATTCGATAGCGGAGCATGGCGATGCGAGCCGACCCCATGCCGAAGGCGTACCCCGTGTACTTCTCCGGATCGTAACCGACGGCCTCGAACACGGCCGGGTTCACCATCCCGCTACCCATGATCTCGACCCACCCCGTGCGCTTGCAGGTTACGCACCCGGATCGGTCACAGATGATGCAGCTGATGTCCACCTCGGCCGAGGGCTCGGTGAACGGAAAGTATGACGGCCGGAAACGCGAGCGTGTCGCCGGTCCGAAGAACCGACGCACGAAGTAGTCGATGGCGGCTCGGAATTCGACGAAATCGATGCCTTCGTCCACAGCCAGGCCCTCGATCTGCTCGAAAGCCGGAGCGTGCGACGCGTCGTACGGATCACGGCGAAACGCCATGCCCGGCGCCAGGATGCGGACCGGCGGCTCGTGCTCGAGCATGGTGCGCGTCTGCACCGGCGACGTGTGCGTACGCAGTAGCACGCCGTCCGCCACGTAGAACGTGTCGTGCATGTCGGCCGCGGGGTGGTCGAGCGGGATGTTGAGGGCCGTGAAATTATGCCAGTCGGTCTCGATCTCGGGACCCGCGGCGCGAGTGAATCCGAGCTCGCGGAAGATCTCGCAGATCTCGTCGATGACCATGGAGACCGGGTGGACGCTTCCTCTCCACCCCGTTCGTCCCGGCAGCGTGAGGTCCCGGGCGACCGTCTCCTGGTCCTCTGCGAGAAGCTCCTGCAGCTCGTGCACCTTCAGCTCCAGAGTGCTCTCGAGCGCCTGTTTCACGAGGTTGGCCGTCTTGCCGGTGTCCGGCCGCTCCTCTGGCGGAACTTCCCGCAGCCGGGCCAGGGCTCGTGCCAGTCGACCCTTCCGGCCCAGGAAGCGGTTCCGCGCGCGGTCCAGGGTCTCCGCGTCAGCCGCCTCCTCGATCGCTTCGAGTCCCTCGCGTCGGATCGCCTCCAGGGTCTCCTGGAGGCTTCCCCCTTCGTCCGAGCTCAATGCGAGTGCTCTTTCGCGATCTTCGCCAGCTCGGCGAAAGCTTCCGGCTCCCGCACGGCCAGATCGGCCAGGACCTTGCGGTTGAGATCCACCCCCGCGTTACGCAGGCCGGCGATGAAGCGCGAATACGAAATATCGTGCTCACGAGTGGCCGCATTGATCCGGGCGATCCACAGCCGCCGGAAGTCGCGCTTGCGGCGGCGGCGGTCGCGATACGAGTACGCCCACCCTCGCTCAACGGCATTCTTGGCGGTCCGGTACAGCTTGGACCGAGCGCCATACTGCCCGCGCGCCTGCTGGAGAATCTTCTTCTTACGCTTCTTGCGGGCGACGCTCGTCGTCACACGCGCCATGTCTCTACCCTCTTTCTATAGCCACTGCCAGTCGATTCCGATCCGGGTCCACACCGGCCGGCGGACTCCATCAGCCTCCCAGGAGTCGGCGCACCCTCTTCTCGTCCGCCTTCGACACGAGCGTCTTCTTCCTCAGGTTGCGCTTCCGTTTGGGGCTCTTCTTCGTCAGGATGTGGCTATGAAACGCCTTGTTGCGGCGAAACTTGCCCGTCCCTGTCTTTCTGAACCGCTTGGCCGCGGATCGGTTCGTCTTCTGTTTCGGCATCTTCGGCCGCCCTTTCTATCTAGCTCCTCGGACCGATGAGCATCGTCATGGTTCGACCTTCCTTGCGTATGTCCGTCTCGACGTTGCCCAACTCCGCGAGTTCTTCCTTGACCCGCTCCAGCACTCGTTCACCGAGCTCTGGGTGCGTCATCTCCCGACCACGGAAGCGAAGCGTGAACTTCACCTTGTCACCATCCTCGAGGAACCTCCTCGCGTGACGGAGCTTGAAGCCGAAGTCGTGGTCCTCGATCTTCGGCCGCATCTTGATCTCCTTCACGTGGATAATGTGCTGCTTCTTCTTCGCCTCCTTGGCCTTGCGTGCCTGTTCGTACTTGTACTTCCCGTAGTCCATGATCCGGCATACGGGCGGACGGGAGTTGGGAGCGACTTCCACCAGGTCCAGTCCGCGATTCTCGGCGATCGATCGAGCTTCGTCGGTCGTTACGATTCCGAGCTGCTCACCGTCGACGTCGATCACGCGTACGGGGCTGATGCGAATCCTGTCGTTTACGCGCAGTTCTTCCTGGCTCACTTCACCTCTTCCGGGGCCACCGTACGCCTCCCGCCGGTCGGCGCGGCCCAGGGCCGGCCGGCGAACACGAAAAAAACCCGGTTCGGCTTGGGCCGACCGGGTACGCACGACCGAACGCATCCCGGGGGGATGCGTCCTCGTGTATCGACCCGGCAGCAGTGTCCGCGCCCGCAGGCGACCCCACGCCGAAAGGTGGGAGATGACTCTCCGCTTTCCATGTTTTCAAGGGTCGGCAAGTTAGGGACGCGGTCCGGAAGTGTCAACGCGCCGGGGCGATTCGTGGCTCTCGGGGAAGCATCGGGATGAGGAGCACACAGTCCGCTTCTTGCCCCGTCTGGCACGGATGCGAACCATGCTGTGACCCCGGGCGCTCCTCTCATCGTGTGCGGAACGCGCGCCCGGGATCGAGGCCGAGGCTTACATACAATTAACTGGAGATAACATCGTGTTATTCTTTATAGTTCTTGAAGTTCTGACTTCACTGACAGGATGATGTTTCGTGACCCGACCGAGCTCGGGGTGCGCCCCAGGACGGCGGTCTGGCCGGCGCGGACCCGCACGGTTGTCCCGAACACGGTGCGCGAGCCGGCGTGGAATCGCATCTCGAGCTGGACGCTGCCGCCGGCGGAATCGGCTCGAACATCCCGGATAAGGGCCTCGATCGCCGATGGGCCCAGATCGGGAACATCGAACTCCTGGTAGACCTGGTTGCCCTCGGTTCCGTGCACCATCACCTCACCGACCAGGCGATACCCCTCGAACCGGAAGAGCTGGCGGAGTGCGGACTCCACGTCCGCGATGCGCGGATCAGTCTCCTGGTCGCCGTTCGCTTCGATGATCTGGAACGACAGCCGGACGACCGGCTTCGGTCGATCGTACTGCCGCAGCGTCTCTTCAATCCGCTGCAAGTTCTCCCGCGTCTCGCGCACTGTGAGCTTCCCTTCAACCACGCTTGCCATTCCCGGCGCTCCGGGACGACCCGCGTACACGTAGGGTTCGACGAGAGTCTCGGCGACCCAGTCTTCGAGGTGCAGCACCTCGAACGTCCGGGTCTCGAGCTCGGGCACGTTCTCCGCACATGACGCAGCGGCAAGCGCGAGGATCAGACAGGTCACGAGGCCGGATACCGGGCCGCGTATCGTTCCGTGCTTCATTCACCCCTCCCCTGATAGAACCAGAACACGACGACATCCGGGTCGTCGATCGCGAACACCGCCACACTTTCGTCGAGCAGCGTCTCGACCGTGGGAGCGAGAGCCGCGGACGCCGGTCGGACGCTCGCAACCATCGGGGACTCCGGCCCACCGACACGGTCGATATCGGCTGCGCGGACGGCGAGAACCCCGGCCGCCACGGCGGCGGCCGCCAGCACCCAGGCCCCCATACGGCTCCGGCTCCGACGACGCTCGGACTCCCTGAGTGCCGCCCGCACCGCCGTGTCCAGTGGCTGTCGGGGCGTGGCGGAATCGAGCGCCTCGGCCAGGGCATCGCGGGCAACCATGATCCGTTCCGCTGCGTCCCTGCATTCCACGCACTCCGCGATGTGGACCGCGAAGGCGGCGATCGCCGCTTCCTCGCGCACGTCTTCCCACCCGCGAAGGGCGCCCGCGATCTCTTCCGGGCTCGCCTCGAGCAAAAGGGAGCGGAAACGGGAACAGATCATCTCGACCCCTGTTCTTCGCCCGGCCCGTCCAGCAACCTGGCACGGAGACCTCTGCGGGCTCGGAACAGATGCGTCCGCAGGGTGGCAGGGTTCAGTCCCAGACGAGCGGCAGCCTGCCCGGGAGCGATCCCTTGCAGGTCGACCAGATCGAACGCCTCTCGCTGGCGGGCCGGAAGGTCGCGCAGGAAGGACGCCACCAGTCCCACGATCCGATATGTCTCGAGTCGGTCGAGCACATCATCGGACTCCGAATCGGGGGTCACGGCGGCAAGCATGGCCAGTCTCTCCTTCACCTGTTTCCCGCGTCTTCGGCGTCGCAGCACATCGGCCGCGGCGCTCCGGGTCACCGAGTACAGCCAGGTCTCGAAGCGAGCCGCGCCCCGGAAGGTCCGCAGGCCCCGGTGAAGACGCACCAACGCCTCCTGAGTGGCGTCCTCCGCGTCATCCTCGTCCCCCGTCCGCACCAGGGCCCAGCGGAACATCCTGTCCCGGTAGCTCTCTGCGACGCGCTCGAACGCCTGAGCGTCTCCCGCCTGTGCCCGGCGGATCAGGACCGGCAGGACGGCATCCGGATTCCGGGACTCCCTCACGCGCGCTCCGTTCTGGCCGTGTTCGATGGTGAGACGCACGTCGGGTGCGCCGCGTTTACCGGCGGCGAGAAGCTCCGTGTAACATTTGGAGCCCGAGAGGCAAATAGGAAATGAGGCCGGCTGCGACAGCCCTCTCCGGAGGGTCGATCCACACCTGTCTCGCTCACGCTTGAATCTGATTCGGGGGTCCGGTGCGGGGCGCAGCGAGCCGGTTGGCTCGAGCCGGGTCCCCGATCAGGTCCTTCCCGCAGGATCTCCCAGCCGCCGTCGACGCCGCCGACCGTCAGCCAACGCTGGGGCCCTTCGTCGTGTCTCAACGACGAACGCTGCATGATCCGATGACTCGTCGTGCTGCCTCCAGACAAAGGAGCCGGGAACATGCGCCGCGAAGATGTCCGCCGCCATGAATCCTCAAGACGACGCATTCTCGTGGCGGCCTGGGCCCTGGCGTCTGGAATCGTCATCGTCGGAGCGTCGGGCTGCGCCAGGGAGGCACCCGCCAGCGGCTGGGGCGGGACGGTGGACACGCTCGCCTCCGGGCAGATCGTCGTCTACAACCCGGCCGGCTCCGTGTGGGCCCCAGGTTCCGGGTGGACGGTGCGCGAGGACGTGCGAGTCGGGACGCTCGAGGGGACCGGACCAGACATGTTCGGCGAGATCACTGACTTCGAGGTGGACGCGTACGGACGATTCTGGCTGTTCGAGGGCCAGGCCCAGGACCTCAGGGTGTTCGATGCGAGCGGCCGGTTCGTGCGCACGGTGGGCCGCCAGGGCGAGGGCCCCGGCGAGTTCAACCGCGTGATCGGGATGGACTGGGGACCGGACGGTCACCTGTGGCTTGCAGACCCCTCGAACAATCGACTGTCCGTGGTCGATACGACCGGTGCGTTCGTGGCCAGCCACCCGACGATCGGTGGCGTCGTCGTGCAGCCCTGGCCCGGGGGATTCGACGCCTCGGGCCATTTCTACACGTACGGAATCGACACCGCACAGGAGGACGGTTTCGGGCTCGTCATGGTGCGGTACGGAAGGGATCTTCAGCCCGTTGATTCCGTCGCGCCGCCGGAGTTCCCCGGAGAGCGGGAGACGTTCGAGCTGCGGAAGGAAGACAACTGGTGGATCACCGGAGTCCCCTTCTCGCCGCGTCTCGAGTGGCGCCTGGCGCGGGACGGAACCTACTGGGCGGGTCTCACGAGTGAGTACCGGATCTTCCAGCTCAGCTGGGAAGGAGACACGCTTCGCAGCGTGCGACGGGAGTACGAGGCGCTTCCGGTCACCGCCGGAGACCTGGAGGCGGCGAGAGAGGACTTGAAATGGTTCATAGAGGCCGGTGGAAAGCCGGACTGGTCTCGAATTCCACAGGTCAAACCGGCGTTCGAGGACTTCATCCTGGACGACGAGAGCAACCTGTGGGTGCAACTGGTGACCGAAGGCGACGAGGAGGGCCGCCGGTTCGACGTGTTCGACCCCGAGGGCCGATACCTGGGCGAAGTGACCACGCCATTCGGTGTCGAGTTCTATCCACCACCCATCATCCGCGCAGGCTACCTGTACGCAGTGACCGAGGACGAGCTCGAGGTGCCATTCGCCGTCCGGGCCGCCATACGGGTGCCAGGCGCTGATTGATGGCGCTCAGGCACCCTTTGAAGGCCACCGCGCCCGGGCGGCCGCGAGCCGCTCGGGCGTTCCCACGTCATACCACAGCGCGCCCGTAACGTCGTATGGACGAACGGCGTGGCCGGACGCAGCCAGTCGCAGGTAGGTTCGCACGATCGAGAAAGCGCCCGTTTCCTCGATGAGGGATGGGAAACCGGCCGACAGAGTGTGAACGCCCGCGAACCCGGCCCGCCACTGTCCGGGTCCCGGAGTCCGGGCCCAATCCTCGGAGCCCGTTCGCTCGTCCACCCTCCCGCACAGCCCCCGTCCATCGAACACCAGGTAGCGGCTCGCGTCCCGGCGACTCACGGCGAGCGTGGCGACGGCGTCCGAGGAGTGGTGCGTCTCGACGAGGCCCGGCAGGTCGATGTCCGAGATCACGTCCACGTTGTGGACCAGAATCGCCTCGCCGGGTCGGAAGAGAGCCGCGGCATGCAGAATTCCGCCTCCGGTCTGGAGAGGAGCGTCTACTTCCCGCGACACGACGACCTGCGTGCCGTGCCATCGGAAGTTCCTGGCGGCGGAGTCCGTATCCGCCTGTGCGTGCTCCTCCAGGTAGCCTACGACCCGGTCGGCGTGATGGTGCAGGTTCAGCACGACCCGATCACAGCCCGTCTCCGCGAGGCGCCTGATTGTGCGCTCCAGCAGAGTGAGGCCACCAACCTCCACGAGCGCCTTGGGTCCCACGTCCGTGAGCGGCCGAAGCCGTGTTCCGAGACCTGCGGCCAGAATCATTCCGTCCACGAGAGTCTCAGGACGCCTCTGCCGGGGTAGGCCAGTACGGGCGTTCGCGGTGATGAAGGCGCACGGTGACTTCGGGGAACGCGGCTTTCACGTGCTGCGCCAGGCGCTCGGCGAAATAGACCGATCGATGCTGTCCGCCGGTGCAGCCGAAAGTCATTGTCAGGCTCTGGAACCCCCGTCGCGCGAACTCGGCGATATGCGCGTCCGCCAGGTTCGTGACGCTCGACAGGTACGCATCGGTGGCCGGCGACGCCTCGAGGAAGCGGCACACCGAGTCATCGAGCCCGGTGAGCGTCTGGAACTCGGGCTCCCGACCCGGATTGGGGACGGAGCGGCAGTCGAATACGAAGCCGCCTCCGTGAGTGTCCGCCGGATCCGGGTAACCTCGGCGGTAACTGAAGCTGCACAGGTGCAGGGTAAGGCCTCCGTCCGCTCCCGAAACGGAGTCCGGCCGTGCCCAACCGCTCGCGATGCGCTCGAACACGAGCTCGAGCTCCGGCAGCGGCACCGGCAGGCCTTCCTCGAGCAGGTGCCTCAGGTTGCGGGCTGCGAACGGGACGCTGCGTAGAAAGCGGGGCTTTCGCTCGAAGAAGCCGCGATACCCGTACGCGCCCAGCGCCTGCATGATTCGGACGAGCACGTAGCCGCGGTACAGACTCTCGAACGCCGCGCGATCCACGGGAACGCGGGTCTCCAGAACGTCGAGGTAGTGAGACAGCAGCTCCCTTCGCAGGACTGGGGGGAGATCTGCCTTGGCGTCGTACAGCAGCGATGCGATGTCGTACGGCAGGGCGCCACGCCGCCCGCCCTGGTAGTCGATGAACCGGGGCTCGCCTCCGACGAGCATCACATTGCGCGATTGGAAGTCACGGTACAGGAAGTGCGCTCCCTCTACCTCGAGCACGAAGTCGATCAGCGTCTCGAAGTCCCGTTCCAGGCGTTCCTCGCCGAAAGGCACCTGCGCCAGCTTCAGGAAGTGATACTTGAAGTAGTTCATGTCCCACAGGATGGACTGCCGGTCGAACGCGGCCCGTGGGTAGGCGACCGAGTAGTCGATGACCGCTCCGCCATCGACCTGAAAACGGGGCAGCCACTCCACCACGTCTCGATATACGGAGGCTATGGACGCGGGGAATTCCTCACTGGTCTGCGCGCGCTCCGCTTCGAGCGCGTCGAACAGAGTCGTATCGCCGAGGTCCTCCAGAAGGTACACACCGCCGGCCTCGTCCGCGGCGTACAGCTCGGGAACCGGGAGTCCGATGCCCCTGAAAGCGCCCGTGAAGGACAGGAATGCCCGATTCTCTTCGTGATCGGGGCCCAGCACACCCACGACGCTCACGCCGCGGGGCGCTATGAGACGACGGTAGGCGCGGCTGGATCCGTCCCCGGCCAGGGCGAGCACGGCCGATGGGGCGTCTCCGAAGCGGTCGCGGAACAGACGGATCAGGCGCTCCTGCATGGTGCGAAAGGAAGCTACGGTCGGTGGGAGCGCGCGCAAGCAGGGGTGGCTTCCACGCGGACCGTGGCAAGGACATGCCGGAAGACACACCTTATGCTGGCTCGGCTGGCCGGAGCCTCCGGGCCGGCTCAGGAGACCGGAGCACGTCAGACGGAGGATACGATGGCCGGAACCAGGCACTACGACGGCGATGACATCCGCGTGACGTACGATGCGCGACGTTGCATTCACGCCGCGGAATGCGTGCGCGGTCTGCCGGTGGTGTTCGATCCGGAGCGGAGGCCGTGGATCGACGCCACCGCTGCACAGTCAGACGAGATCGCCGCCGTTGTACATCGCTGCCCGACCGGCGCGCTCTCCTGCACAGGGCTGGACGGAAGCGAACGGGAGACGCCCCCAGCGCAGAACGTTCTTGTCGTGGCGGCCAACGGACCGGTGTTCGCGACCGGGAACCTGACTCTGGTGGATGCCGAGCGACGGCCACTGAGCCGGCAGACGCGAGTGGCCCTGTGCCGCTGCGGCGCGTCGAGCAACAAACCGTTCTGCGATGGGCGGCATGCCGAGGTCGGATTCGATGATGCGGGAAAGCTCGGAACGTCGAGTGTGCGCGTCCCGGAGGAGGCGACGGCCGCCGCTCTGACGATCCGTCTTCGGGAAAATGGCCCGCTGGTCCTGGACGGCCGGTACATGCTTCGCGCAGCCGATGAGGTGGCGATCGAAGGGGCGACCGGAGCCCTGTGCCGTTGTGGCGCCTCGAGCAACAAGCCGTTCTGTGACGGCACGCACCGCGACATCGGCTTCGAGCCCGAGGACCCGAGCTCCGAAGACGCCTGATACGTGCCCGATCCCCACAGTCTGGAGTCACAGCTATGCGCCGATTGTCAGCCCTGATCGCTTTCGTTCTCCTGACCTGCGGCCCCGCCAGCGTGCGCCCCGGAATCGCGCAGCAGGCGCGTCTCGGGACCGTATCGTTCCCGAACTCGGGGTCGGCCGAAGCCCAGGAACCGTTCCTGAGGGGTCTGGCGCTTCTCCACAGCTTCGAGTTCGCCGACGCGCGAAGCGCATTCGGAGAAGCCCGGGAGATCGATCCCGACTTCGCCCTGGCGTACTGGGGCGAGGCCATGGCATGGAACTATCCACTATGGTATACCCAGTTCCGCGACGAAGCCCTCGAGGCGTTGGCCGGCTTCGCCCCAACGCCCGCCGAGCGTCTGGCCCGTGCCCCGACCGAGCGCGAGGGGCTCTGGATGGCGGCGATCGACGCGCTGTACGGCGAGGGCCCGAAGCACACCCGTGACGACCGGTACGAAAGGGCTATGGCGGAGATCCACCGCCGGTACCCGGACGATCCAGAAGCCGCGGCGTTTCACGCTCTGGCGATTCTGGGGACCGCGCACGAGGGGCGAGATCATGGCAAGTACATGAGGGCGGGAGCCATCGCGTCGGAGATCCGGGTCTCGCACCCGAATCATCCGGGCGCCGCGCACTACGTGATCCACTCCTTCGACGACCCCGAGCATGCGATGCTCGGACTGAGCGCCGCCCGCGCCTATTCCAGAATCGCCCCGGACGCCGCACACGCGCAGCACATGACGACGCACATATTCCTTGCTCTCGGAATGTGGGACGATGTGGTCCGGGCCAATGAGAGGGCCGATGCGGTGTCCGACGCGCGGGCTTCCAGAGATGGCCGCCCGGCCAATTCGTGCGGCCATTACAACGAGTGGCTGCTGTACGGTTACCTGATGACGGAACGAGAGGACGCCGCGTTCACGCTGCTGCGGGAGTGCGGTGAGCAGGCGGCGGAGAACGCCGGACGTGTCCCCTCCTTCCTGGACATGCGGAGCCGATACCTGCTGGACACGAGGGAATGGGACGGTGGCGCGGTGGAGCTACCCGTCGACGTTGCCGATTCCCCGCGTGCCGCCCTCACCGACGCCTACATCCGTGGCTTCGCCGCCGCGCGCCTCGGAGATGCCGAGGAGACACGTCGGTGGCTGGGGCGCTATCGGGAATTCCGTCCAGCGGTCGAGGCGACCATGGCCGCTGAGGGAATGACCGAGGAGGCTTACGTTCGGCGCCCGCATATCCTCGAGCTTCACCTCCAGGGCCTGCTGGAAGAAGTCCAGGGGAACCGACTCGGCGCGATCGCTCACTTCGCCGATGCGGCCCGGATCGAGGAATCCCTGCCCCATGCGTTCGGCCCGCCGGTGATCGAGAAGCCGTCGCACGAGCTGCTGGGCGAGGCGCTCCTGGGAGAGGATTCTCCGACGACGGCAGCCGAAGCGTTCGCGATCGCCGTGGCTCGTGCTCCGGGCAGGGTTCCGGCGCTGCGGGGCCTCGTGAGGGCGGCTGATGCCGCCGGTGATGAGGAGCTCGCCGCCTGGGGACGGGCCGAGCTACGCGGAGAAGGCGCCGAGACTTCCGGCGATCGGTAGGTCGGATAGGCCTGTCGCGGAGACCCCGGAGTGAGCGGCGAAGACCGCTCAGGCTCCGGCGCGCGTCGAGGATTCGCCGGGGAGCGGGAACCAGCGAAGATGCTCGAAGTCTTCGGTGAGCGCATCCGTGCAGCAGCCACGTTCGCCGATGTCCTCGGCGTCCGCGGCGGTGAAGGTGGCCCGCGCCCCCTCGACGTACGTGTTCAGCATGTCCTCGCCAGCCGTGTACCTGTGGCGTGGGCATTCGATGCCGTTCGGCGTGTACCGGACCTGCCACAGACTCATCGGCGCTTCCGCCCGCCCCCGCACGTGACGCCACAGCCCGGTGTGCGGATCGAAGTCGTACTGGCCGAGCAGGCGCCAGCCGTGCTCCGCAACCAGGTTGACGGCCTCGAGGATGAACCGGAAGACGGTCTCGGAGATGAAATAGTTGAAGTTCACACGCACCCAGCCCGGCTTAATGCCCTCGCAACCACGCCCGATCTCGCGCTCGAACTCACGCGACTTCTCCACGTCGATCCCGAGGAGTCGGTGGCCGTACGGCCCGGCGCACGAGCATCCGCCGCGCGACTGGATGCCGAACAGGTCGTTCAGAAGCGCCACCACGAAGTTGTGGTGCAGGTATCTCCCGTCACGGCGCACGACGAACGAAACGATGGAAAGCCGTTCGTGCTCCCGGTCCCCGAGAATCTCGATGTTCTGGTTCTCGCTCCAGGACTCGATCGCCCTCCGGATGAACGACTCTTCTTTCTCGCGGATCGCCTCCAGGCCGACGGCGTCCTTGAGCGCGAACACGAGCCCGGCACGGATGGAGCCTATGATCTGCGGCGTTCCGCCCTCCTCGCGGTGCTCCGGATCCTCGAAGTACCGGTGGTCGTCGGGGTTGACGTACCACACCGTTCCCCCACCGGGCACGTCCGGCACCCGGTTCCGGAACAGCTCGCGCCGGGCCACGAGCAGGCCCGGCGTGTCCGGTCCGCCGATCATCTTGTGCGGGGAGATGAACACCGCGTCCTTGTAATCGAGCGGGTCTTCCTCGCCGTCTCCGGACGATCCCATCCGGATCCCGACGTACGGTGCCGCCGCAGCGAAATCCCAGAAGGCGAGCGCCCCGTGCCGGTGGAGAAGGACCGAGATGTCACGAACCGGAGAGGTGATCCCCGTCACGTTCGATGCGGCCGAGAACGAGCCGATCCGAAGCGGACGCCCCGCGTACTCGATCAACCTGGCCTCGAGCTCCGCCAGGTCGATGCCGCCGTGCAGATCCTCGTGGATCGTCACTACGTCGGCGATCGACTCGCGCCACGGCAGCTCGTTGGAGTGATGCTCGTAGGGTCCGATGAACACGACCGGACGCTCGTCCGCCGGGATGTGCCGGGTGAGTCCATACCGGTCGTCCAGGTCGGCCGGAATCCGGAGGTTCAGCACCCCGATCAGCCGGTCGATCGCCCCGGTGGATCCCGTTCCGCAGAAAATCACGGCATGGTCATCGGTGGCCTCCACGCAGTGCCCGATGATCCTCCTCGCGTCTTCTCGGAAGCGGGTCGTCTGCAGTCCCGTGCCCGAGCCCTCGGAGTGCGTATTCCCATACAGAGGAAGAACCGCCTCGCGGATGAAGTCCTCGATGATCGACAGGGACCGTCCGGACGCCGTGTAGTCGGCGTAGGTCACACGTCGGGGCCCGAACGGGCCGGGGACGGCCTCGTCGGCTCCGATCACCGAGGACCGGACGAGGTCGATCAGCTCACGCCCGTCTTCCGTGCCGAAGTTGATCATGCAATGACGATACGGGGCCGGGCAGCGGGCGACAATCTGACTGGCGCCCGCTCGCGTGATGGCCGTCGGGACCGGTGTCTAGCACGCCCGAGGCACAGCGGTCTATTCTCTTTCCTGTGCGTGGCTCCCCCGGGGGTTCCCGTGCGTGCACACCCGCTCCAGAGGTGCATACGTGACACGAGTCGACGTTGAATTCGTCTCCCTCGATCCGAATCGCTGGCCCGACCTGGTGCGCCTGTTCGGCGAGCGAGGAGCATGCGGGGGCTGCTGGTGCATGTGGTGGCGCAGCCCGGCGGCCGACTTCGAGGCCAACAAGGGGGAGGCGAACCGGCGAGCCTTCCACGCGATCGTCGAGTCCGGCTTGAAGCCCGGCATTCTGGCTTTGGTCGACGGAGAACCGGCCGGCTGGTGCGCCGTCGCGCCGCGTGCGGATCTGCCGCGCCTCGCGCGCTCCCGCATCCTGAGACCGGTGGATGACCAGCCCGTCTGGTCCATCACGTGCTTCTTCGTCGCCCGGCCGTTTCGACGGCGCGGTCTGAGCGTGAGACTGCTGGAAGCCGCCGTGGCCCATGCGGCCGAGCGGGGTGCTTCGGTCGTCGAGGGCTATCCCGTCGAGCCGCGCACGGATTCGGTGCCGGACGCGTTCGCCTGGTATGGCCTGGCCTCGGCATTTCGTGCCGCCGGCTTCGAGGAAGTCGCTCGTCGCTCCGAAACGCGCCCCATCATGCGGCGGGAGGCGCATCGGTAGGCACACTCGCCGGGCCGTCACACCGGAAGACCGGCCGGCGGCGCCCTCAGGCTGGGGGAGGCGGCACGGGAACTCCCGGCACGCCCGGTTCGGCGGTCGCGCCCTCGGCGACCGTGGATCCCATGAGCACGGCGATCCAGCGCGTATCCTCGTTCTCCCCGAGCACGATCTTCACGATCATGGTAAGCGGCACGGACAGCAGCATGCCTATCGGCCCCAGCACCCATCCCCAGAAGATCAGCGACAGGAAGACGATCAGCGTCGAGAGATCCATTCCCTCCCCCATCACCCGCGGCTCCACGAAGCTCCCGATCGTCGTGTTGATCACCAGGTAGCCCAGGGCCGCCAGGAGAGCCTCGCCCGCTCCGTATTGCAGGAACGCGAGGAGCACCGCGGGGATGGCGGCGATGAACGAGCCGATGCTGGGGATGTAATTGAGCAGGAAGGCCAACAGGCCCCACAGGAGGGCGTAGTCCACGGCGAGGACGGACAGCCACACGGCGACGAGGGCGCCGGTCGCGAGACTGATGATCGTCTTGAGGGCCAGGTAATGTCTGACGTTTGCGTTGATCTCGGCGAGAGGCGACAGGTGCCGGTCGGCTCCCGGGAACGCCGTACGGATCTTGGTCGGGAAGCCTGAGATCTCGAGCAGGATGAAGACCGTGATGATCAGGATGAGCGCGATCTTGCCGAGCACGTCCCCGACCCCTGTGAAGATCCGACCGGCGATGCGCAGGATTTCGCCCGGGTCGAAGGACTCGGCGAGGAGGCGGCTGGAGATCTCCAGACCGTGCGCCGAGAGCCAGCGCGCGAGATCCGCGACTTCCCGCTCCAGGCGCGCCTGGTATCCCGGAAGGGAACGCGTGAAATCGATGAGCGACGTGCCGATCAGCGTACCGGCCATGGTGCCCGTGCCGAGGAGGCCGAGGACGATGACGAGCACGGCGAGCCACGTCGGCACACCACGATTCTGCAGCCAGCTCAGTGGGGTCGCGCAGATGATGGCCAGCATCACGGCCAGGAGAAACGGAACGACAATCGGTTCCGCGGTGCGGATCCCGGCTACGATCACGACGAACGCCGCTCCGTACAGAAGGAACCGGGCCGCCCTCGAAAGTCTGAATCCGCTCGTCATCACCCGTCCGTAGACCGGCGTTCGCCGGAGTCCCCCGTGTTGCGCACGCCCCGCGACGAGGTAAAGGTAACGCGTAGCACGGTGCTACCGTCAACGGGGAATCCGAGCGCCGGGAGCCTTGCACCAGTGAGCACACTCAGTCGCGCCTGGCCGTTCATCGTCGGGGCGCTCGACGTGATGCTGGCCCTCGTGGTCTCGGCGCACGTGCTGCTCCGGAAGCGGGACGTGCGCGCGGCCATCGGATGGATCGGATTGGTGTGGCTCGCCCCCATCGTCGGCTCCGTCACGTACCTCGTTCTGGGCATCAATCGGATCAAGCGCCGGGGATCGGAGATCCACGCCTCGATGAGCCGGGTCGCCGTCGGGCGTCCACTCCCCGTCGAGCTCGCCCCCTCACATCCGGATCCTCAGGTACCGGACGAGCTGCGGCCGCTCGCACTGGCCGTCGACCGGGTGACCCGGAACGAGCTTCTCCCGGGCAACCTGATCCAGCCCCTGAGCCACGGGGACACCGTGTACCCGAGCATGCTGGCCGCGATACGCGAGGCCCGCGAGTCGATCGCCCTGGCCACCTACATCTTCGACTACGATCGAGCGGGTCGTGAGTTCGTCGACGCTCTGGCCGACGCCGCCGGCCGGGGGATCCAGGTTCGGGTCCTTATCGACGGAGTGGGAGCTCGATACAGCAAACCCCGCACGTCCCGTGTCCTGCGTGACAGGGGCGTGCGCGTGGCGGAGTTCATGTCAAGCCGGCTGCCGTGGCGCATGCCGTACCTCAACCTGCGCAATCACCGGAAGATCCTGGTGGTGGACGGACGATCCGGCTTCACAGGAGGCATGAACATCAGGGAGGGAGGGTACTTGCGCCTCGACACGGAGCGCCCGGTTCGCGATCTCCATTTTCGTCTCGAGGGACCGGTCGTCGGGCACCTGTTCGAGGCGTTCGCCCGAGACTGGACGTTCACGACCGGCGAGCACCTCGAAGCCGCTCTGTGGTGTCCGCAGCTTCAACCGGTCGGACGGACGGCGGCGCGCGGCGTGCCGGACGGCCCCGACGACGACTTCGAGAAGCTCCATTGGACAATCCTCGCGGGACTCGCGGCGGCGGACCGCCACGTCCGCATCGTCACGCCGTACTTCCTGCCCGACGCCGCCCTGACTGCGGCGTTGAACACGGTCGCCCTGAGCGGGGCACGGGTCGATATCGTGCTGCCCGAGATCAACAACCTGCGAATCGTGGGCTGGGCCATGAGGGCTCAGCTGGCACAGGTGATGGAGTACGGATGCCGGGTGTGGCTCTCACCTCCGCCGTTCGACCACACCAAGCTCATGCTGGTCGACGACGGGTGGGCCCTCTTCGGATCGGGCAACTGGGACCCCCGCAGCCTGCGCCTTAACTTCGAGTTCAACGTGGAGTGCTACGACTGCGAGCTTGTGTCTCGACTCGACGAGCTCATCACGGATCGGATCGACGACGCTCGCCCGTTATCGAGAGACGAGCTGGCCCGGCGCGGTCTCCCTTCCAAGCTCCGAGACGGCGCCGCGTGGCTGTTCTCCCCGTACCTGTGACGGGTCGCCGGCGGCCCGCGGGACACCTCCACCCCGAACCGGGGAGGTCGTACAGTGCGGGTTGAGGGCACGGACGTGCGAACCATCCGCTTCGTAGAGCGTCCCGACGGTCTGGGGTGTCCGGAGATCATCGACCAGACGCGGCTCCCGCACGAGCTCCGGTTCGTGCGGCTGGAAACGCTGAAGAATGTCGTCCGGGCCATCGCGGACATGCAAGTTCGCGGTGCTCCTCTCATCGGGGCAGCGGCAGCGTACGGAATCGCCCTTGCCATGCGCGAGGATGCGTCCGACGGCTCCCTCGCACGCGCCTGCGAGGCCCTCCTCGGGTGCCGGCCGACGGCCGTCAACCTGCTGTGGGCGATCGACGACATGCGGGGTCGGCTGCACGGCCTCCCGTCGGACCAGCGGGTGGCTGCCGCGTTCGAGCGAGCCGATCGTGTCGCCGAGGAGGACGTGGAGATCTGTCGCGCCATCGGAGCGCACGGAGCGGCGGTTCTGAGGGACCTGGCCGCAGACCTTCCGGAGGGCGAGCCACTCCAGATCCTGACACACTGCAACGCCGGGTGGCTCGCCGCCGTGGACTGGGGCACGGCACTGGCTCCAGTGTACCTGGCCCACCGCGACGGCCTTCCCCTGCACGTGTGGGTGAGCGAGACCCGACCACGCAATCAGGGCGCCTCGCTGACCGCGTGGGAGCTACTCCAAGAGGGCGTCCCGCACACGGTGGTGCCGGACAACGCGTGCGGGCATTTGATGCGCACCGGCAGAGTCGACATCGTGATCACGGGAACCGATCGCATCACGGCCGCGGGAGACGTGTGCAACAAGATCGGCACGTACTTGAAGGCAACCGCGGCCCGCGATTGCGGCGTACCCTTCTACGTAGCGGTGCCCGGTCCGTCGATCGACTGGACGCTGGACGAAGGGCAGGCGGATGGGATTCCGATCGAAGAGCGAGAAGCGACGGAGGTCGCCGAGGTGCGGGGGCTGGCCGGCGATGGCACGATTCAGTCCGTCCGCGTGATCCCGGCCGGCAGCCCGGTCGCCAATTTCGGCTTCGACGTGACCCCCGCGCGACTCGTGACGGGGCTCATCACCGACCGGGGAGTGTGTACCCCTGGACGCACTAGCCTCGCGGAGCTGTACCCGGAGCATGAGCAGAGGAACAGCGGACAGGCCGGCGTCGCGGCCGGCACCCCGAACTGATACAGAGCACCGGCTGCCGGCGGGCGGTCCTGGAGGCAAGCCGATGAGCCGGCGCATGTGGCAGGTCGACGCGTTCACCTCCGTGGCGTTCAGCGGCAATCCGGCCGCCGTAGTACTCCTGGACGGGCCGGCCGACGAGGACTGGATGCAGCGAGTGGCGCAGGAGATGAACCTGTCCGAAACCGCGTTCGTGCAGGCGGATGGCGACGTCTTTCGGCTGCGCTGGTTCACCCCGGCCGTCGAGGTCGAGTTGTGTGGCCACGCCACCCTCGCCACGGCACATGTGCTGTGGGAAGAAGGGATTCTGGCGCCGCGGGATGCAGCCCTGTTCGATACGCAGAGCGGTCGTCTGGCGGCCTCTCATCGCGGCGACGGAATCGAGTTGGACTTCCCGGCCGAAGCGCCCCACCCGGGCGAGCCGCCACCGGGTCTGCTACAGGCGCTGGGTGACCCGCACCCGGTGGCGGTGGCCCGGAACCGCTTCGACATCCTGGTCGAGGTGGCCGACGAAGACGTTGTACGGGCTCTGAGGCCTGACTTCGCCCGACTTCGAGCGGTTCCCGTCCGTGGGGTAATGGTGACGGCGCCGGCCGGTCCGGACTTGATGGCTGGCGGCGTCGACTTCGTCTCGCGCTTCTTCGCCCCCGCTGTGGGAGTGAACGAAGACCCGGTAACGGGATCGGCCCACTGCTGCCTCGGCCCATGGTGGGCCCAGCGGCTCGATACGTCGGATCTGGTGGGCCGGCAGCTGTCGGAGCGAGGAGGAACGGTGGGAGTGCGCGTTCGCTCGGACCGGGTCCTTCTGGCCGGAAACGCGGTCACGATCCTCAGCGGGGAGCTTCGCGCCTGACCCCGGGGCCGTGGCCCCCGGCTGCGAGTCTCAGGAACCCTCGGCCGCCGCCGCAGCGAGGCGACGAACGATGTCCCCAGCCGGCTCGACCGAGCGAACGCCGCGCACGCTCCGTCCGGCCTGCCAGAACTGGTAGCGGCCAGCCGGGTCCCGGCTGGCCCGCCTCAGGCGAATCGCCGATCGGACCGCGTACCAGGCACGCAGCCACCGCTTTGTACGGCGGCCTCTCAAGAGGCGGCGCGCGACCGGTCCGATGTTCAATCCCATGGCCTCGATGTACGGTGTTCGAAGGACCGACAGCGGGACACCAGTCACCCTCTCGGTCAGGACGACGTCCGTTTCCGCCGCCTCCACAAGCGCCCGCTTGTACGCGTCACTGGCGTGGCATTCGTTGGTGGCGATGAACCGGGTACCCATCTGTACGCCGGCATAGCCCAGTCGCAACGCGCTGACGAATTCCGCCGCCTCGGCGATCCCTCCGGCGCACACCACCGGCAGACCCAGCTCCTCGAGGTCCTCGAGGAGCGCCTCCGCTGACAGGCCGCCCGCGTGGCCACCGGCCCTGTCGTTGACTGCGATCAGCCCGTCCACGCCCGCGTCGAGTGCCTTCAGGGCCCACCGTCGCTCCGTCACGTCATGGTATACGACTCCTCCGCACGCGTGGACGAGGTTGACCACCCACGTCGGGTTGCCGAGCGACGTGACGAAGAACCGCACGCCTTCCTCGAGCGAGATGTCGAGCCAGCGCTCCATGCGGCGCCGATACCGACGCGAGGACGTCTCGATAAGCGCGTTCATGCCGATGGGGCGCGACGTGAGGCGGCGGACATACCGAAGTCCATCGCGAAAGTCGTGACCATGCACATACGTCAGGGACACCGGTTGCACGATCCCGATGCCGCCGGCGGCGGACACGGCGGCGACGAGTTCCGGGTTGCTGCACGGATACATGGCTCCGCCGATGAGCGGAACCTCGATTCCAGCGTGGGCCATCAGAGGTGTAGGGACCGGAAGGCGGTTCACAGGCGGTAGCTCAGGCCGGCGCGCGCGATGCCGAATCCCGCTTCCGTCACGCTCCGCCTCTCGGGACCCCCCGGGTCGAGAATCGGATTGGAGCTGTTCATGTGGGTGAGGACGATCGTGCGACCGCCTCGGGCGAGCTCCCCCAGGCGCTCCAGCGTGTCCGTCACGAGCGGGTGCGGAATCTCGGACTGGGAGCGGCCGGCAACCTCTTCCGACGAGTAGAAGGTCGCGTCGATCAGGGCCACATCCACGGTGGCCACGACGTCCTCGATGCGCCGCTCCCACCGATCCCAGCGGTCGATGTCGGGCAGGTAGAGAAGCGAGCCCCGCGGCCCGCGGAACACGAAGCCCAACGTGTCAGAGAACTCGTCCCGGTGCGGGACCTCGAGGGCGGTTACGTCCAGATCGGCTGCCAGACGGACGGGCACGTCCGGCTGCAACACCCGGAGGTCCAGATGACCCTCCTCGACGAGCAGGCTCCACGGCCCGTTGTCCGCCAGAAACCGGGCCATTCGGGCGCTGCAATAGCATGGCGTGGTCTGAATGGCCAAGCCTTCGCGTCCGAGCATGGCGAGGCCCAGGTAATGGCCGATGTGGGCGTGTGTGAGCAGGATGCCCTCGAACGGCCTGCGCTCAGACGCGCGGCGCCGGAACGCGGCTCCCGGAATGAGGTCCATCTGGCGAACCAGGTCGGGTGAGGCGTCGACCAGCCACGCCCGGCCGGTGTCCGGAGACACGATGCACAGGGATGCGACGTGGTGAGAATCGTGCCGGGCGCGCTCACAGCGATTCGTGTAGCAGCCCGCCTGAGGCAGACCCCCGTCCTGGATCGAACCGAGGAGCACGGCCAGCCACGCGTCGTCGCGATCGATCGCGCCCAACGGCCGGAAGCGGAAGGCGGCGGTTCCCGTTCCCGCGAGGACGAGGAAGGCCCTGCGGGTCCAGCGGCTCACGGAACCAGGGCCTTCGCGCGAATCTCCCCCAGCACCCGGTCGATGAAACGGTCCACCGGCATGACGACCTGCTTCTTCTCGGCACTGCGGGCTCGCACCGCCACCGTGCCCCCCTCGAGCTCTCGCTCTCCGACGACCAAGAGATACGGGATCTTGCTCAGCTCTCCATCGCGGATCCGGTAGTTGAGCGTGTCCGAGCGTGCATCGAGCTGCGCCGCGAGACCAGCGTCCTTGAGTCGCCGCGCGATCGCGTCGGCGCCCGGAGCGTGGTCGTCCGTGATCGGGAGCACGCGCACCTGCTCCGGTGCCAGCCACACGGGGAACGCTCCCGCAAAATGCTCGATCAGGAATCCTGTGAAGCGCTCCAGTGTCCCGAAGATGGCGCGGTGGATCATCACCGGCCGGTGGGGCTTGTTGTCTGCTCCGATGTACTCGAGCTCGAACCGCTCGGGTAGGTTGAAGTCGAGCTGGATAGTGGCGCCCTGCCACTCGCGCCCAATCGCATCCTTGAACTTGATGTCGATCTTCGGACCGTAGAAGGCGCCTCCACCCTCGTCGATCCCGTACGGCCGGTCGACGCGGTCGAGGGCCTGCCGTAGATCGGCCTCGGCCCGATCCCACACTTCATCGGCGCCGATCCGCTTCGCCGGTCGGGTCGAGAAGTCCAGGCGATACTCGAGCCCGAGCGTGCCCATGACCTCGTCGACCAGGTCGATACAGGTGAAGATCTCGTCCTCCACCTGATCCGGAGTGCAGAACAGGTGACCATCGTCCATGGTCAGCATACGGACGCGGAGCAGCCCGTGCAGCGTGCCCGATCGCTCGTACCGGTACACGTTGGCGATCTCCGACAGGCGCAGCGGCAGGTCCCGATAGCTCCGCTGCCGGGCCGCGTAGATCAACGTGTGCCCGGGACAGTTCATCGGCTTGACCCGGAACCCCTCTGCGTCGCCATCCTCCCGCATGCCCGGGTACATGTTCTCGGCGTACGCCGGCAGGTGGCCCGAGCGCCTGAACAACGACTCGCTGGCCACGTGCGGGGTGTACACGAACTCGTATCCCTGTCTGTCGAGCATGTCCTCGACCCAGCGTCGCAGGGTCAGCTGGATGCGGGCCCCTTTCGGGTGCCACGCGACGAGTCCCGGCCCGAACTCCTCATGGAAGCTGAACAGGTCGAGCTCCTGGCCTATCTTGCGGTGGTCCCTCTTCCTGGCTTCCTCCAGCTGCGTCAGGTACGCAGCGAGAGCTTTCCTGTGGTAGAACGCCGTCCCGTAGATGCGCTGGAGCATCTGGCGGGTCTCGTCTCCCCTCCAGTAGGCGCCCGCCCCTGAGAGAATCTTGAAGTGCTCGATCTCGTCGGTGGAGGCCACGTGGGGACCGCGGCACAGATCGGTGAACGGCCCGTCGGTGTAGGTGGAGATCGTCTCGTCCGCGGGGATCTCCGCCAGGCGCTCCAGCTTGAGAGGATCGTCGGCGAACAGGGCTTCGGCTTTCACGCGGTCCACCTCATTGCGCTCGAACACGTACGCCTGGCGCACTACCTCCGCCATCCGGGCCTCGATCCTCTCGAGATCCTCCGGAGAGAACGGCTCCGGAACTTCGAAGTCGTAGTAGAAACCGGTCTCGATCGGCGGACCGAAGCCGATGCCGGCCCCCGGAAACAGGTCCCGCACGGCTGTGGCGAGCACGTGGGCGGCCGAGTGCCGGAGTACGTACAGGGCGTCCGGGTCGTCATCGCCGCGTGTCACGATCGCGACGGCGGAGCCATCCGGCAACGGACGGTTCAGATCCCACAGCTCGCCGTCTACCCGGGCGGCTACGGCGGCACGAGCCAGGCCAGGCCCGATCGCGGCGGCCAGATCCGCCGCGGAAGCACCGGCGGAAAGCTCTGTTTCAGATCCATCGGGGAGGGTTACCCTCAGCATGGAGTCGCTCATCGCATACCCGTCGATGATTCGAGTGACCTCGGGGGGGCATGGATTCGTCATTCATGTGACATGCCCGTAAAGAACGAGGTGGAGAAAGTAGAGCGCGTGCGCCGAACGGACCAGTCGCTGGCCTGTCCGCTCCCCGGCCGCAGAGCTCAGCGCCCGGGCGGACCCACTGGCGTCCTGCTGGCGACAGTGGTTGCCGCGGCGATCGGCCTGGGAACGACTGCCGCCCCGCTCCACGCCCAGCGAGCCGGGCGTCCGGAGTCGCCGTGGAGCGCTGCGGGTGCATTCTATTGGGGCGGGTCGATCAGCGTACGGTACGGCCGTACCAGCGGGATCGGGATCTACCCGCTGGTCGGGTACAACATCACATCGCGGTGGTCTGCAGGTGTCCGCGTCGGCCACGAGGTCTGGTGGCGCGAACGGTTCGCCGAGACGCTCACCACGCATGCGTTCGCGGGAGGCCTGTTCTCCAGGTTTCGCCTGATCCCACAGATCTACCTCCATGCGGAGGGGGGAGCCGGCAACTATGATCGGATCCTGTTCACGGGCGAGAGCGACCGCGTGACCTATCCGTTTCTGTTCCTGGGCGGAGGATACAGCCGGCGCGCCGGGCGCCGCACGTGGCTGTTGCTCGAGGTGCTGTACGAGGTGATCCAAGACGGTAACTCGCCATACGACGGAGGCGGCCCTGTGATCGCCGTTGGCGTGGGAATCGGTTTTTGAGCGGATCAGGAATCCTGGGGCATCAGCTCGATCCGGTCCGGCAGGTTGGGAACCACGCACAGGAACTCGAACACTTCACCGCGGTCGGCCCGATACCAGTGAGGCACGCCCGCAGGGATGAAGACCACGTCGCCCTCCTCCACTTCGAACGTCTGATCACCGATCCCCACGTGTGCGCTACCGCGAAGCACGTACTGCTCGTGCTCGACCTGGTTCGTGTGAGACGGCATGCCGCCGCCGGGCTCCATCACGAAGCGCCGCATCTGGAAATGCGGACCGGTGTCGTCCCCGATCAGGACCTGGCACCTGGTGCCCGTCCCCGCGGAAACCGGCTCGGCGGGCTGATCCGTCGAACGTGTAACGTACATGCGATCGACCCCCGTCAGACTGCCAT
Organism: Gemmatimonadota bacterium; assembly: GCA_039584815.1. Classification (GTDB taxonomy): domain Bacteria; phylum Gemmatimonadota; class Gemmatimonadetes; order Palauibacterales; family Palauibacteraceae; genus Benthicola. Next base: position 10,009 of record JBDGXC010000019.1, on the reverse strand, counting down.
GGCCGGGCCCCACGCGGGGCCGCTCATCGCCCGATCGATTCCTGCGCCATCCGGTTAGTCGCGCAGGATCCCGTAGCGGTTCACCGTCACTCCGTCCGCACCCAGAACGACCCACACCTTGGCTCCTCGGGCCGCCGCCAGACGCTCGCTCACGTCAAGGCGGACGATCGAGCCATCATCCCGGACGACGTAGAACCCGTCCGGGTCCTCGGCAAGCACGCCCACTACCGGGATTTCCCCGTCCACCGACAGGATGCGGTAAGTGGATGCGCGGATCGCGGGTCCGTACGCCGAGGTCTCCGCCACCCCGGAGACCCAGACCTCCGCCCCAGCGATCCGACCGATCTCGTCTTCGTAATCGCCAAGGACCACCGTTGACTCGGCGCCCTGAATTACGGTCCGTACGGCTCCTTCGCTGCCAAGCCGGCGGACGGTGCCCCGGGCTGTGACCTCGTTCGAGTCAACAGCCGGACCGCTCTCCACGACGGCCTGTCGAGAGCAGGCGCTCCCCAGCACAGTCATCGCTGCGAGCACCAGGCCCGTCGAGATCCTTTGCATCCGATTCCTCCTCGGTTCACGGGATCGGCCAGCTGCGGACACCTTGGCACGGCGTGTCAGACGTCAGACGTTCTCCTGCGATCCCTGCCACAGGTCGAACCAGTAGGCAAGATACTTCCACTTGCCCCAGCCCGCGTAGACCGCTGCAGCCTCGGAGTCCGCCGGGCGCTCTCCGGCGAAATACCGGTCGCCGACGAACGCGCGAAACACAGAATCGACAGGCAGACGATCGTAGCGGCCGACGAGCATGAGCAGGGTGGCAGCCGAGTAGCTTCCGACTCCCCGGATGTTCCGCAACCGCCGCTCGATCTCCGCCGTCGGAAGATCTGGGTCTCGCAGCGCCTCCAGGTCCAGCTCGCCCTTCGCCACTCGCTCCGCGAGCTCCCGTACGTACGGTGCCCGGTATCCCAGGCGCGCCGACTCCAGCGCCGCCCTGTCGGCACTCGCGATGGCCTCCGGGGTGGGAAACGCGCGCGGGGATCGGCCGGCCGTCTCCGGTCCAAGCTCTCCCAGCGAAGCGACGATCCGCCGCACCATGGAACGAGTGCCGCCCCATTGAACGTTCGTGGTGCAAATGGTCTTCACGGTGTCTTCGAACACGGTGGGAGAGCGGAGAAGGCGCCCGAGACCCCTGCCCACAGCCTCCCAGCGGCCACCGGCCTGGCGGCACAGCGCGTGGAAGGGACTCATGTCCTGGTCGAGCCGGAACATGCGACGGACATGCCGTCGCACGTCCGCCGCGTCCGCCGAATCCAGCTCTCCGAGATGGGTGACTTCGATGCGCAGCCGGGGTGAAGTGGACGACCGGCCCTCCCCGATGGCGAGATCAACGACGCGGCCCGATGTGAGTCGCTCCGTCCGCAACAGAAGCGACGCATCGGCTTCCCAGCGGTTGGGCTCCAGGACGGCCCACCCGTGCGAATACGCCGTTCCGACGAAGTCGAGCGGGGCCGGTGCGGAGGTCGAGAGACGGGTGACCCGGACGTCGTCCCGGGTCGGGGCCGGCGAGTCCGCACGGTCCGCGCGATCGGAGATCACGTCCGGTCGGCCTGCCGGACCGTCGCCCACTTCACGGTGAAGACTTCAGAACACGGTCTCCTCTCCGTCCCCGGCGATCCGCCTGACCCGGGCCTGCCCGGCCGTGGAATACTCCAGGAGCCATAGCCTTCCGTCCGGTGCCACCATTCCGCCGGTGGGCGACCAGCCGTCTGGAGATCGCATCGCCACGCTCGCCGAGCCGTCCTGCTCCACGACGATGACCGCCGCCCCGGCGTAGGCGGCCACATAGAGCCTTCCATCCCGATCCAGCCACATTCCAAGCAGCGCGTCGCGCTCCTCCACCTCCCCGACACGCGGCACGAGGCGCGCCAGATTCGCCAACCACACGGAGGCGTGCTGGCGGCGCGGGTCGACCCTCAGAAGGTCCCAACCGGCGGTCACGGCCACGCGACCGTCCGGTAGAGGCAGAGCGACCGCCGGGTCCGGTCGCGGCAGCGTCGTGCGGGACACGCGACCGGTCGCGCCAAGGCGTGCCAGGGCCGCCCCCCCGGTGTGATGCAGCGCGTACGGGACTCCCGCCCGATCGCGCACGAAGCCGAAGTCACCGTAGTCCCATAGATTGCCGGCGCGGCGCGGAATGACATCCCGCAGGCTGCCATCCGGATCGAGGCGCCAGATGCGGTGGAAGGGTTGACCGGTGATGTCATTCGTCGAGAGATCCTCTCCGAACAACCGGTCCTCGGGATCCAGGTAGAGCTGACGAGCGTGCACCGCGAGAACGACGATCGATCGGTGCCCGGTGGGAGAAATGCGCCACACGTTGCTGAGATCCGAGTAGTAGACCGACCCACGACTGTCCATCACGAGGCTGACGGACGGTCGCTGGGCCAGCGCTCCGGCCGGCGCGCCGAGCACCAGGATGACGATGGTCGTGTGGAGCAGCTTTCGCATGGATCCGCAACCCCCAGCCGGACTTGTCGCCACCGACAACCTACACGTGCGGCGCAGGACCTTGAAGAGGCGATCGCCCGGCGGGCTCCTGCTCGGCCCAGACCTCGGCCTCAAAACAGAACAGCTTCACGTCCCGGCGCCGCCAGGCACCCGGCGTCAGGCCCGCCTTGGTGCAGACGCCCTCCAGAAAATCCTCACGATCCCAGAAGGCGTGAACGGCCACCTGGGGAAGCAGAAGGCCGCCACCGCTCTCGGATTGTAGAAGGAGTCCGTGCCGGCCCACTTCCACGTCCTCCGGTTCGATCGGCCGCGGCTCCGAGAGAGAGCTGATCTCGAAGCGGACGTCGGGAAGCTCCTCCAGAACGACGGGCGGAAAGCGTGGATCATCGAGGGCCGAGGACACAGCCACGGCCCGGACACATTCGGGCAGCGACCGCCGGGCCGGACACTCACCGCGGCAGCCACGGAGCCTGCCATCGACGCTGCGTACAGTCACGAAGGCCGAGCGGGGGTCGGTCAGTTCGACGAGGGAGGTCGGGATGCGCGGCGCGTCTTCGAGCATGAGAGCCCGCCGCACGGCCTGCCTCGCCAGCTCGAGCAAAGTCCTTCGCTGATCCTCCCGTATCCGATCCACGACTCGCAGCCCGTCGAAGCTGATTCGCTAATCCACTCGTCGGTACAGCGCGTTGATCGTCACGCGCTCCCCTCGATCCATCTCGACCCGTATCTCCTCTGTCGGAATCGCCGGAACCAATCCATGCGAGGCCAGAGCGGCGTCGTGGCCGGCCGCCTCGAGCAGATAGCGAGCGCCCGAATGGAAACCGAGATACACGTTCTCCTCTCCCGGTACCTCGATCAACGCCTCGCCTTCCGGCCGCGACCGGGGGCTCCAGCCCGCGAACAGCAGGAGTCCGTCCGGCGCCAGCACGCGGCTCGCCTCCGCGATCGCGCGCTCCCACTGTTCCGCGCTCCCGGCCTGATGAAACACGCCGAGGGCCACGAGCAGGTGAAAAGAACCGTTCTCCAGCCCGACCAGGTCTTCCATTCGTCCGAGCCGCACGCGCCGCGCCGCCTCGGCCTCCCCGAGGATCGAGGCGACGCGGGAGCGTGTCCTGGCGACCATGGCACGCGACCCATCGACGGCCAGCACGTCGAAACCGCGCCGGGCCAGGAGGGCCGTATTGCGGCCGGCAGCGCAACCTACGTCGAGCACTCGGACGCGGGCCGGTTCCGGATAGTCGTCCAGCATGGCCGCCAGGCGCCGGTCCGGTTCCCGAGCCGTGAAACGCTCGACCGCCTCTTCGGTCTCCCAGTACGGGCTCGAGGGTGCCACTCAGACGGGGTCCTGAAGACGGACGGAGCGAGCCCGGGTTCCCGAGCGACCTGGCCCGTTGTTCCGGCACGCGGTGTGGTCACTGACGACGTCCACGATCTCGGCGGGCGTCCGGACGGTCGCGTCCGGCGGTACGACCCAGTCGCCGGGGGTTCCGCCCCCGTACAGGACGGCTATGCTCAGGACCTCGATATCCAATCCGCGTGCGCCGAGCTCTCGCCGTGCTTCGGCGGCGCACTGGGCATCCGTCGGGTGGTCCCCGACGTAGAATGCCGTGCCGGGAGCGAAGTCCGTGAGGACCGCGAGGCAGTCGAGGAGCCCGTCCGGAGCGGGCTTCTGTCTCCCCGGGCCGACTTCCTCGTAGCCAACGACGTGCCGGAAACGGTCCCCGAGGCCAATCGTTCCGAGCGTGGCGGTGATGATGTCGCGTGCGTTCTGTGACACGATGCCCTGCGGTAGATGAGCGAGGGCGTCCAGGGCCTCCGTCACGCCCTCGAACGGTGGCACCGGCGTGCCGTCCCGCAGCTGATACTCGGTCCACAGGCGGCCGGCCGACTCGATCTGGAGGCCCCGCAGTTCGAATTCCCTCTCGTAGAAGTCACGCCAGTTCGTGCACCGCGCGACCGCCGCGTCGTACTCGGAGACCGAGGTGAGGGCCTTGAAATCAGCCCACGTGCGTCCGGTAAGGCGTTCGACGATGGATCGATTGACGCTCAGATTCCGGTGACGCGAATCGACGAGGGTACCGTCGAAATCCCACATGATGGCGCAGGCTCGCATGGCCACTCCAGTCGGGGTCGGCGCCGCGGCGCCCGCCGAAGGATCGCACGCGCCCCCCCTCGATCACAAGAGCCGGCCGGCGTGTCACGCACCGGCCTCAGTCGAACAGGGCTTCCGGAATGTCGCGACCCGGTCCGGGGAGCTCATTGACGACCGATACTACCTTCCACGTATCCTCGACCCGGGTCAGGGACCAGCTGTCGACTCCTCGGATCGGAGGTCGGTCACGACCCGGGATGCTCGCCTCGTACACCGTCACGACGTGCGCGATGTCTCCGAATTCCCAGACCCTGGCCGCCACGACCGTCTCCCGGAACCCGCTCGATTCGACATCCGCACGCCCGGCGAAATCGATGAAATCCTGTACGAAGGTCTCGACCGAAAAGCTCGTGAGACCCTGCGGGTAGCGGAGGATGATCACGGCCTCGGGCACGAACACGGCCCGAACAGCGTCCCATTCGGCCATCTCACCGGCGTTCCACGAGACCAGATCGTACACGGTTCGGACCGCGGTCTCCGGGGAGCCGGGCGCGGTTTCGGTCTCGGGAGCCTGCGCATGCGCCGGAGCGGTGCCAACGAGCAGGAGAGCCGAGGCCAGGACCCCGGCGACCAGGCGATTCATAGAGTCTCTCCTTTGTTGCCGGACGGTCGGGAGCGCCCCAGGTATCGGAGGGCCCGATCGGCGACACTCTGCGGGTCGTCCGACGCGGCGTACTCGAGAACTCGGACGGCCGGATTCCCACGGATCATGGCGGACAAACGGCGCCCTCTGTCCGGACGGAAGAGACACACGACCGGCTTTCGCATGCCGGCGGCGCGTGCGACTTCGTATCCCACACCGAGAGACGGGGTCGTGACTTCGGCGATCACGACGTCCGCCTCCTCGAGCCACTCGATGTCCCGGGCGTAGATCTCGGTATCGCTCGGATCGCCTTCTCCCCCGTCGGATAGGTCCGGATTTCCGATATGCTCGGTGAGAACCGAGCCCCGGCGGGACAGGGCCGATATGAGGGCGGCGTATCGCGGAGCGTCGTCACGCCCGCCGCTGATCGACGCGGAGAAGTAGATGCGGAGACATCCGGTCGTCACGTTTTCGCCTCGCCATCGGAGACCGGGGGATCGCCGGACTCGTCCTCCTCCTGCTCCTCCTGCACGTGCGCCTCCTGGACGTGCTTCATCCCCGGAGTGAACACGGAGCCCAGCTCCTGCGCGTGGTACATCGCTCCCCCCCGAACGCCGCGCGTTCGGCGATGGAAGAGCCAGCCCCTCGACTCCAGGTTCAGCAGGAGCCGATCGAGGCCCACGACCGCGGCGAGAACCAGGGCTCCGACGAGCATCCACTTCAGCGCGGTGGAGACGTCCGTCAGTGCCACGCGGGCGCCGAACCAGAGCAGAGGCAAGGCCGCCACGCCGACGGCAATGGCATCCCTGCGCTCCGGCTCTCCGTTTCCGTCGCGCGCGGCGGCGAGCAGGCCGACACCTACGAACAGGGCACTCACGGCCACCGGGACGAGAAGAAGCGGAGCGGCGGCCCACTGACCCCAACCATCGAAGCGCTCGACGTACGTTTGCACGAAGATCCACGAGGCGGCCGGCACCCAGCTGATGAAGTGAAACCACCGCATCGCTGTCTCACCTTCCCGCGGCAGGCGCCGCCCTGGTCTCGGCCCCCCACCCGACCCGAAACGCAGGAACCGCAAAGCGGTCGAAGAATCGCCACATGCGGCGCGTATGGCCCCGCTGCCGGCCGCGCAGCGAGGAGGTCGCCACGATCACCAGATCGAGTCGCGGGACGACCGCGATGAACTGGCCACCGTATCCCCAGGCGAAGTAGACATGCTCGCCTCCCCAGCGCTCTCGCCACCACAGATAGCCGTATCCGTGTCCGTTCCAGGGAGACGATCCGTAGGATCTCCAGGAGGCCTCGATCCACTCCTCCGGCACCAGTTGCTGATCTCCGTACCATCCGCCGTCGACGTACAGTTGCCCAAACTTGAGCAGATCTCGCGGGCGGAGGGACATATTGTTGCCGCCCAGATACCGGTTTTGGGGGTCTCGGTCCCACTCCCCGAGTGGAATGCCCAGCGCGCCGAAGAGCTCGTCGATCATGTAGCGTCGCAGGCTCCTGCCCGTCCTCCGCGTGAGGATCGCCGACAGGAGGTGCGTGCTGCCCGTCGAGTACACGTGGCAGTCGCCGGGATCGCACACCATCGGCCGGCGGAGCTGGTCGTACACCCAGTCCGATGAAGAGACCCAGGCTCCGTAATTCCCGAACGATGTCGTCTCGATGCCCGTGCGCATGCTCAGCACATGGCGAAGCTCGATGTTCGTCTTGCGAGGATCGAGCGCGCCGTTCCCCGCCAGGCGCTCGTAATAGTCGGGTAGCAGCTCGGCGAGCGGCTGGCGCACGTCCTCCAGCAGGCCGTCTCGAATGGCGATTCCCACGAGAGGCGACAGGAGGGTCTTGGAGATCGACTTCACGTTGACCATCTGGCCGGCTCGCAGGCCCCGATAGTAGTTCTCGACCAGCACGGAACCGCGGCGCGCGACCAGCAGGCTGGTGAGGGGCTCCATCCTCTCCGCCTCGGCGAGCATGCGCTCGAAGCGCGGGGCGTCGTACAGGGGAGGCACCGGGGGACCGATCGGCTCCGCCGGCACAGCGGACGCGGTCCGCGGTCCGTTCCCGGCAGCCGCGGCGGCGCTCTGGGCCACCGCTCTGGAAGCTGGCCCGAGCCACACCGCCGCCGCCGTCAGTAGAGCCCACCAACGTGGCCCGCGAAAGTGCTCACGCATGCGCATCAACTAACCGGATCGGCGGAGCGTGTTCCACGCTGTGGCTCGCCGTGAAGGGCCGCTGCCGGCTGTCGGTGCCTCGCCGGACGTCGCCTGAGATCAGCCGAGCGAGCGGCGCGCGGCCCGAGCTCGTGCCCTGCCCGCCTCGACGACCCGGTCACGCGGCGGAGCCCGCGTGACGAGGGATTCGAGCAGCTCGCGCACCGCGTCGGCGACAGCGGACACCGCGTGGTCGAAGGCCTCCTCATTCGCCCGCGAAGGCTTCCGGAAGCCACTCACCTTGCGAACGAATTGCAGCGACGCAGCCCGTACCTCCGCTTCCGTCGCTGGTGGTTCGAAATTGTAGAGCAATCGAATGTTACGGCACATAGTTAAAGTCCAATGGCAAGGTAAGAGAGGGCGTCCCGGGCGGCGGTCGAGCATGCGATGGCGCGAAATCGTGCAGCCTCGCCACCCCACCGTCCGACGTCGAGGCTCCTTGCGATGTATGCGCGGATTCGCACGGCTACCTCAGTGGAACTGGGGCTGACCGCCTTCAAGGGCGACGATCTCTCCGAAGTTGGCCTCGTACTTCTGGAGGTTGTCGACCAGTGCGGCGATCACGCGCTTCATGTGGCCGGGACTCACCATGACCCGGGACACGAGCTGCGTGCCGTTCGGCGCCGTGAGGAGAAAATCGAGGATGAACTCCTCGCGTGTGTGGGTCACGAGCATATTGTTGCTGTAGCGGCCCCGGGCCACTTCATCGCTCGCGTTGATCTGCACCTGCGGTCCTGGATGACCGGGACTTTCAGCCATGAGAGAACGACTCCGTTCGAGATCGATCGAGTGCGATCCGGCACGTCGTCCTACACCTCTCCCACCGCGACGTCCCACTGGACGTCGGCGCGCCGCGGAGCCAGCGTCTCGCCCGCCTCCCGACGGGACCCAAGCGCTCCAGCCCCTTTCCACAACCTGCCCCATCCGGTGCGCCCTGCCTAACCCGAGGCGGTGAGCGATCGAGTCCCCGTCCGGAACCGTCCACGGGGGTTCCGGGTTCCGAAAAAGACATCGGGAGGAACGGAGCACTCTGCGACGAGGAGGCGGAACCGTGCATGCGAGGACGATGGGACGGGTGGTGACGGCGCTGGTGACGATCTCCCTCACGGCCGCCGGGTCGGTCACGGCCCAGCAATGGAGCTGGCCCGATCAAGCGGAGAACCTGCAGGTGCTGCCGTCCGATTTCTCGGGTCAGAGGATTCGGGCCGTCATGACTGGATTCACGCGAGCTCTCGGTGTGCGTTGCTCGCACTGCCACGTTGGGGAGGAGGGCCAGCCCCTGGCATTCTACGACTTCCCTTCCGACGACAACCCGAACAAGGAGCGGGCCCGGACGATGCTCCGCATGCTCGGTGACATCAACGAAACGCTCCGGACGATCGAGCCGAGTGGTCCCGAGCGTGTCAACCTGTGGTGTCACACGTGCCACCGCGGGCGGCCGCGGCCGATGACGCTTGCCGAGGAGCTCAGGGAGGTCTATCAGGCCGCTGGAATGGAGGAAACGATCGCTCGGTACCGGGGGCTGCGAGAGAGATTCTACGGGCGCGGATCCTACGACTTCGGCGAAGGCACTCTCAACGGGTTCGGGTACGCCGTGATGGGAGAGGGCGACATCGAGGCCGCCATCGACGTGTTCACGCTCAACGTCGAGCTGTTCCCAGGCTCCGGGAACGTGTACGACAGCCTCGCCGAGGCGTACATGAACCACGGCGATGCCGAGATGGCGATCCGCTACTACGAGAAGTCGCTCAAGATCGACCCGGCGAACGACAACGCGAGGGAGAAGCTGGGCGAGCTGCGGGCTGCGGGCGGGTAGCCGGCGATCACGGCACGGATCACATCTGGTCCCACGCCCAGATCGCGTACCTGACCTCCTTCGGCGGCTGATGGCCGCACTGCTTGAGCGTGAGCAGGATACTCCCGCGGTGGTGGCTCTCGTGCGCTACGATGTAGGCGAGAGTCGTGAACACCCCCTTACGGAAACCGCGCCGCCGCGGCTCGTCCGCCAGCACTCCGGAGAGGAAGGTCTCCATGGCGTCGCTCGAGGCCGTCATAGCTCCGGTCAGTGACGTCCTGCCGGGGCTGATCTTCGGAGGAAACACGCTCAGATCGTCAGCCAGGTCGGGGGCCCGCTTCTCGAGGTGCCAGACACGGTTGTTGTGGATGTGCGCGAACTGCAATGCCACGTCCCTCCCGCCATGCCTGGAGAGCGTACACCGCAGACCTTCGTCGGTGATGTGCTCGATCAAGTAGAGGTTGATCCGGTGGTTCGTGCGCCAGGCTTCCAGAAGATCGTCGGGCATCGGGCCTCCGGGGATAGGAACAATCGGTGGCGTTCCTCTCCACGCCGGGGTCGGCAGGAGAGGGGCCGGCCCATGTCGGGCAGGAGCTCACCGCAAAGGCGAGACGGCCCGATCGGTCGATCGGGCCGTCTCCGTTTCGCTCCTGCAGGATCGAGCGACTAGTACATGTCGCCCATGCCGCCGCCAGGCATCGCCGGCACGGCATCCTTCTCCGGACGCTCGACCACCACGCACTCGGTCGTCAGGAGTAGAC
>JBDGXC010000018.1:0-88818 GCA_039584815.1 Gemmatimonadota bacterium | reverse complement strand
GTGGAATCGAAGCCGGGGCATCCACGGGGCGAGCACGGACGATCGACGTGGCACCCACCATGGCCGCGCTCGCCGGCCTGGGGTTTCCGGAGACGGTCGACGGCACGCCGCTCCCGCTGCGACGGCAGGGGCAGTAAGGGCGTCCGGCAACGTCAGTCGATAGCGGCCTCGTGACGGGTCGGACGGGGCATCGTGACTGTAGCGACCGATGCGCAGGTCTTCATTCCCCCGCGAGCTTATCCAGCAGTGTCCCCCATCTCGGGTCGGCGCGCAGCGGATCGGCCGAGGGATCCGCCGCGATGCCGGCCAACGTTCCCGGCTCGGCTTCAAAGCCCCGTTCGAGGTAGTCGAATGCCAGGTCCAGATCACCGAGCGCCCCGTAGACCAATCCGATCTCCTTCAACGGTACCCCGGCCGCCTCGGCCCGCCGGAGGTACTCGAGTGACCGCTCCCGGTCCCCCGCCGTGGCGTACGCCCACGCGATCCCGGCCGGATAGTACGGGTCGGCCGGGTTCAGCTCGATCGCTTTGCCGAACGACTCGATCGCATTCTCCGAGTCGCCCTGAATCGTGTGGGCCATACCGGCGTAATAGTGCGCGTCGGCTTCCGTGGGCTCGAGCTCGAGGAGCTTGCGCGATTCCTCGATGGTCTCGTCGTAGTCGCGCACCCAGGCCAGTCTGGCGACCAGGCTCCGCCGAAGACCCACGGACAGCGGATCCAGCTCGACGGCACGGCGGGCCTCCCTGACGGCCTCTTCGGAACGTCCGAGATTGAGCAACACCGCACTGTACCGGGAATGTGCGTCCGCGTTGCCCGGGTTGAGCACGAGAACTCGCTCGAGCTCCTTCGCCGCCTCCTCGGGCCGCAGGTCCAATCGCAGCAGCTCCGCGCGATAGACCCTAGCCTCCGCCAGATCCGGATCCAGCTCCAGCGCCTGCTCCAGGGCCTCCCGCGCCCGGGGCAACCCCTCCTCCTCGGATACGTAACCCAGATTGAACAGTTGCACGTACGTGGTCGCCAGCCCCGTGTACGCGAGCGCGTAGGTGGGATCCGCTGCGGTCGCCTGACGATACAGATCCGCCGCGGACTCCACTCCGTCCCTGGTGCTTCCACGATTGTCCAGGATGAACCTGCCGCGCACGTACAGGTCGTACGCCTCCAGGCTCTCTGTCGGCCGCTCCTCGATCCGTTCTTCCACCTCCGGCGTCAGGGTCGCCTGGAGTGCCGACGCGATCTTCTTCGCCAGATCACTCTGGATCGCGAACACGTTCGCCGCAGTGAGCTCTTCGTCGTACGTCTCCGCCCACAGGTGCTTGTCCGTGCGCGCGTCTATGAGCTGCACGTTCACGCGCACCCGGTTCCCGGATCGCTGGACTCCTCCCTCCACAACGGTCGCCACTCCCAGCTCGTCGGCGATCTGCCGGATGTTCCGGTTGACCCCTTTGTACTCCATGACCGACGTGCGCGAGATCACCTTCAGCGAGTCGATCTTGGCAAGCTGGGTCAAGAGGTCGTCGTGCATCCCCTCGGCGAAATACTCGTCTTCCTCCAACGAAAGACGCGTAGCGAACGGCAGTACGGCGACGGAACGGATGTCTCGGACAAGCTCCGCCTCGGTGACCTCCGACTCCGTCCCGGAACCCTTGAGCATCCAGCCTGCAGCCACCACGCCCCACAGGGCGAAGGCACCCACTCCACCGAGGAGCGCGTTGCGCCAGGTAAACAACGTGCTGCCGCCGGACCGTCGCCCTGGAGCGGCTTCGGACCCGACCTCGATGCCGCCTTGCGCCATCGCATCGGACGGGTCGGCCCCACGCACGCCCTCCTGAACAACGGCGGTGGCCAGGACGATCGGCAAGCCAAGAACGAGGAGGCCGAGTGCGAAGGCCGGGAACCACTCGGGAAGTCCGAAGTTCTGGGCGAGCACATCGACGATCTGCAGAGCCACCCATGCACCTACCGCATAGATGCCCAACACCTGCCACAGTGAACGGCGGTGGATCTCCTGGATGAGCTTGTTCATGCAGTGAGAATACCTCGGCTACAGCAATCAGCCCTCGTTCGCGAACCTGTAATTCTGCGCCATGTTCGGAGGCGAGGCAACGTCCGTGGATCCCGCGGGACCGGCGTTCCGCGGAGAGGGCGGGGTCGTCGAGCTCCCCGATCCCGGGGGCGAGAAGGTTTTTCGCGTCCGGGCCGCGGGGATGACGTCACGGTCGTCGACTGCTCAGCCCCCGCGCAGCGTCCGGAGCGCCTCCCGTACCTCTGTCAGCTGCGGAAGATCGGGGTCGGCCTCCTCCCAGGCCTGGAGGAAGGCGATATACGCGTTCCGAGCCTTCCCCTCCTCCCCCAATTCGAGGTACAGGTCGCCCAGCCGATACAGGGCGTACGTCCACCAGTTCGTGTCGGCGAGCGACTCGAAGTACCTGGCAGCCTGGTTCGGCCGGCCTGACTCCGCGAGCAGCTCCGCCAGCCATAAGCGGACCCATCTGTCTGCACGGTAGCCGCTTCCCTGCAGGCGTTCGAGCGTTCGGATCGCGGACTGGGTGTCCGCGGTGCTCGCCAGGACGTACGCCTCGATCGCGTCAGCGATGAAACCAATGTGCCCGCCGGCGTACCCGTCTTCCTCGGCCCGCGCCGCGGCCTCCGCTTGGCGTATTGTCGTCAGGTGCACCCCGAGATCAGCGAGCTCGCCGGCCTCGACAAGATACGCGCCCACCAAGATGAGGCAGTCCCAGGAAGCGTCTTCCGCATCCCCACATGCCCCCGGCACCAGAGTCGCTTCGAGAAGCCCTGGCTCTACCGGTTTCAGCCAACGGTCGATTGCATAGAGACTCGCGTGGTATGCGAGCGGACCCTCGCTCGCCGCGAAGACCTCGGCCGCTTCGTCGGCCTTTCCGGCCTGGAGCAACACCCAAGGCAGTCTGCCGCCCGGGAAGAGATCTCGTCGCGAGAGCTCCCGAATGATGGGCTCCGTAGCTACAGGTCGCGCGGGGCTGAAACCGAGCGCCATATGCCGCAGCGTCTCCCCGTTCAGGGTGTCCAGCGCGGCACGTGCGGCCGCCTGGCCTACCGAGTCTCCCAGAAACAGCGGCAGAGCGAGCGAGAAGCCGGTGAACCACTCGGGTGAGCTGACGGGCTCGTAGCGGTCCATGAGGGCCGCCGCGCCCGCGCTGTCGCCGGTCACGACCGCGTGCTCGATGAGGTGGATGTAATACGGGGCGAAGGTTGGATCGAGATCGACGGCCCGCTGAAGAGGAACGACCAGTTCGTCGAACGGCACCATCAGGTTGCCGCTGTAGTGGTAGTAGAACTCCCCCAGACCGTACCAGATTTCCGGGTCGTCGGGGTAACGGCGGGAGGCCGCCTTCAGGTCTTCCAGCGGCGTAAGGTCGCCGCTCACCAGGCCCGCCGCGCTCCGCACCATGGTGCGGTCACGGGGCCGCAGATCCTCCGCCAGCTCCGCCGCGCGCTGAAGGTGCTCGCTTCCGCGCTCGCTTCCGATGGTCTCGACCCAGCCGTAGGCGTCTCCCAGCCGGTAGTGGGCGAGGGCGAAGTCCGGATCATGCTCGAGGGCCCGCTCGAGTGGCTCCACGGCCGCCGCGAACTCTGCCTTCCGGTACAGGGCCTCTCCCTCCAGATACTCCTTGAGCGCCGGCAGGGACGAGGTGGTGAGTGCGGCGACGCGCCCGCCCGGCATGGGCCCCGAACCGCCCTCCTCCAGAAGCTCCTGCATGATGGCCACCGAGAGCTCGTCCACCAGGTCCAGCATGTTCTCGGCGGGACCTTGAACCTGCGCGCGGCCGAACTCTCCGCCCGTGCCGACCTTGTAGATCTCGGCGACGAGGCGGACGTCGGTGCCTGTTCCCACCGCGCTGCCTGTGAGCAGGTACCGCGCGCCGGCGCGACGCGCGACCTCGAGCGTCGTCTGGAGGTCCGGCACCTCGACGCCCGGTACGGCCTCGCGCCACCTCGCCATCACCGTTCTGCTGTCGATGGTTCGATACCCGCCGATGTCGTCGAGCGTGGTGGAGAGGATGTCCACCATGCCCTCGCGCCACACCTCGAGGTCCTCCCGGTTCACCGTGAAGGGAACGACGGCGAGCCCCTCTCCTGCTTCATCCGCCACTGCCTCTACGGGAGCGAAGCTCTCCCCCCGGTCCTGGATCACGACGTACGCGCCGGCCAGGCCGAAAAGGAGAGAAAACGCGAAGACTCCGCCGATGATTGCCCGGCTCCACGTGGGGTGCGGCAGGCGGCCTCTCTTCAGTCCCTCGCCGAGCTCCTTCGGCGCCAGCTCCCACGCTCCCGGAACCTCGCCCGCCTTCTGGCGGGCCTCGGTATACGGATGGGATTGCACCATGGCCGTCGCGAGGATGACCATCAGCCCGATAAGGAGGAGCAGGAAAGCGGCCGGAGCGATCCAGGCTGGGAGGGCGAGGCTGTTCTGGAGAAGCTCGGCCACCTCGAGCACGCCCCACGAGGCTCCCAGGTAGAGCAGGAGCACCTGGAAGACACGACCCTTCCTGAGCTTCGGCCACAGATCTTTCGGCATGGGCGTGAAACTGGGCACGGGCGGGAGACGCTGTCAAACTCTGGCTGGATGCTCACAACGACCCGGCCCCGGCGTTATCACGCGCCACAGGACTCGTTCCTCGTGCACACAGTCTGTCGAGCGCTGGCAGGCGCCGTGCGAGGCGAAAGCAGCGTCGAGGTGTTCCACAGGCCGTGCTCCCCGCCGCCTCTCCTGTCCCTCCACTCACTGAACCCCTGCCGTGTCGCGGGGTACTGGTTTCAACCACAGTCCCCAACAAACGACGGAGATGACGACATGAGAACATGTACAAGCCTGACACTCGCCGCAGCGACCTTCGTCCTGCTCGCGGTCGCCGCGCCGCCCGCTTTCGGGCAGGAAGTGCAGCCCGAAGCGGAAAAGGCGAAGAAGGAGTACGCCGCCCAGGCCGCAGACAAAGCTGCCATGAAGTGCAAGGAGATGGCTGCAGGCGACGAGGAGGCCGCCGAGAAGTGTAAGGAAATGCGCGCCCAGCATGCCATGAAGGGCTGTGACTGTGACAAGGAGGGCGCCGAGAAGTGTGAGCAGATGCACGCCGAGCGCATGGCAATGGCCGAGGAACGTCTCGCGAAGGGTGCCGAGAAGTGTGAGCAGATGGCCGCCGGGGGTGATGCGGAGGGCGCCGAGGAATGCGAGGCGAAGGTCGCCGAGCACCGCGCTAAGCTCGCCGAGTACGCCGAACAGGGAATGCAGTGCGAGATGATGATGCACGAGCATGAACACGAGCATGAGATGAAGAAAGAGGCGGCGGAAGGAGAACATGAGGGCGAGGAGGGCTAAACCCGACTCCCACTCCCGTCAGAAACGGTGGATTCGCGGGTCTGACCCAGGGCGCCCGCCTTGGGTCAGAGGACTGCCCGTTCAGCCTCCGCCTCCAGCTGCCTGGCGAACGCCTGAAGCACAACGGCGCGCTCCCAGGCCAGTTGCGCGAGCACCTGTCTCCAGTTGGCTGGTGGCGGAAGGTAGAAACCGCTGGTTGGCTCGAGGCGGGTGCGTCGGATCTCGGCTTCGCTGACACCGGCTTCCTGCGCTATGTCCGCCAGCGGGACACCGGCCGCGATCTGGCCAAGTGCCGTTCGGTAGTCCACGGCGTGTCTCCAACGCGTTCAGGGTGCGAAGAAAGGGCTCACACAGTATTTGCCGTTCGCAGCCAAAATGTTACGAGCGACCCTTCGATTCCCCTTCTCGACCAGGAAGAGCGAGGGGCCAGCGGGCGAAAGTGGGAGTGAATCGAGCCAGGCGAGTTGCGGTGTCGTTCTCAGGTACGGTTTGATCGTCTCGTATCCTTTCGGGAACTTCGCGTCCAACTCCTCTTCCGGGACCGCGTTCGAGATGATGCAATCGTCACCATCTCGCCAGTTCGCGGGCGTCGCGACCTGGAAGTTCGTAGTCAGCTATCGCCGTTGATCTTGCCGTCCGCCGCCGGGCTCGAGGTCCAGCGCGAACGACGTTCCGCCCGAATCCTCAGTCTCGATTCCGAAGCCCATTCGTCGCAGGTAGTCAGCAGTCCGGGAGCTCTTCGGTACGGCGGTGATGCGAGTGAAGCCCCGTTCAAGTAGGCTGCCGCTATGGTACAGGTGGCGCCCTATCTTGAAGTCGCGGTAGCCGGGAATGACGAAGTCGACGCGCAGCTCGAGCACCGAGGGTCGCGTGACGTTGGCTACGAACAGGCCGGCCGGCACCAGGTCACGCAGGACGAAGATCGTCAGCCGTCCGCTCGCCTCTTCCTGGGAGAAATCCGGCCAGATCTTGGCGATCTCCGATCCGTAGCGGTCGAGGAACACGTCAAGATACGGAGAATCAGGTCGGACCTCGAGGAGCCTGAAGTACTCCTCGGCGGTGAGTATCTCGCGCAAGAAAGCCAGCTGGATGCCTACGATCACGACGTTCGTGAGAACGATCGGCCACGCGTCGATCAAGTATCCATATGCCACGAACGTGAAAGCGCCGGCGAGACCGATGATTCGGAGCTTCAGGATCGACCGCATCGACAGCGAAGCCACCACGAGGGCAGACCCGAGATAACCGATCAGCGTCGCTACGGACATCGACCCTCCCCGGATCCGTCGAGCCCACGCTTGGCGGCGCGTTCGAAGCTGCGATCCACCTGGTTAAGAAAGCTGAGTTGAGCGGTCACGGCGAGTCCTCCGACACCATCACTGTCCCAGCCGGCAAGCAGACGCAGGTTGGTCTACCCGCGCCGTTCGCCGTTATCCGCGCTGTCTGACGATCTCATCGAGCCGGGCTTGCGCCGCGCGCACCCGCGGCTCCGAAGCGGCGGCGCGGCGGCCCAGGTCCTCCACCGTCAGGCCGAACCGGTGGGCGCCGACGGCGGTTGAATCGACAGTAGTAATCGACAGCAGGGGCCTCGCCAGGGGCCAATGAAGAAGCCGCACAAGGCCGTAACCTCAAGCGGCGTATGTTCTTCCAACAATGGGCCCGGGTGGAGTTGAACCACCGACCTCACGCTTATCAGGCGTGCGCTCTAACCAAGCTGAGCTACGGGCCCCGGTACCGCCTCTCGCCTCCGGGGGGTGTCCCGAACGGGGCCTCCGAAAAACAACGCGAGTCGCTTGAGGGGGCGACTCGCAGCGGGCTGAAAAGGTAGCGGATCGGACACCGGAGTCAACCGGGACTGCGGTCTCCGGCGCGCGTTGCGGGGTCTAGCTGAAGCCCGCCCATCACCGGATCCTGGATCGCCGTCTCACCATGAGCCCGCGATCGTCGCGGACAGACCTTTCGCGCGCCGGCGCGACGCAGCCGGCTCACTGCCAGTCGTCGACGTGGCGCTTCACACCCTCGTCCACCTTCTCCTCCCAGTCCTCCTCGTCGTCGTCCCAGTCTTCGTCGTTGTCCCAGTCTTCTTCGTCGTCGTCCCAGTCTTCTTCGTCGTCGTCCAGGTCTTCCTCGTCTTCCTGCAGCAGGATCCGAGCGAAGTCGACCTCGTCCGCGAGCAACCCCTCGGCCCTCAACGCAGCGGCCATCGGTGAGCCTCCTGAAACGGGGAAACGTGGGGCTTTTGGCCGCTTATTAAACGAGAGAACCGCGTCTGTCAAGGACCGGGGGCAACGAAAGTGAGCGTCACGGCTTAGCGGGTACCACAGTGAAGGCGCTCCGCACCCGTTCAGCGAGCGCCGACGGACCGCCGGTCGCGCTTCCGCGCGTGGCTCGTGAGGGCGCGTTTACGGAGCCGGATCGCGACCGGCGTGACCTCGACGAGCTCGTCATCCCGGATGAACTCGAGCGCGTATTCCAGGGTGATCTCCCGCGAGGGCTCCAGGATGATGGCGTCGTCGGCCCCGCTGGCCCGGACGTTGCTGAGCTTCTTCCCCTTCGTCACGTTCACTTCGAGATCGCTCTCCCGGGCGTTCTCGCCGACGATCATCCCGTCGTACACGGCCTCGCCCGGCCCCAGGAACAGCTTCCCGCGCTCCTGCAGGTTGAACAGCGAGTACGCCGTGGTGACTCCCTCCGTCATGGACACGAGAGATCCCGTGGCCCGCGTCTCCACGTCGCCCGCCCACGACCCGTAGCGCTCGAACTGCCGGTGCAGCGTGCCCTCCCCGCGAGTCTCGGTCAGGAACTCGGACCGATACCCGGTGAGAGCGCGGGACGGCACGGTGAACCGGAGCCGGACCGCACCGCCGTCACCCTTCTCCATGTCGATCATTTCTCCGCGTCGTTCGCCGAGGCCGCTCATCACGACGCCGATCATCCCCTCGGGCACGTCGGCCACCACTTCTTCGTACGGCTCCTCGATCCCGCCGCTGTCCCCCCGGTGCGTGATCACGTGCGGTCGGGAGACGCTGAACTCGTAGCCCTCGCGCCGCATCGTCTCCATCAGGATGGACAGGTGGAGCTCGCCCCGACCGGACACCCGGAAGCGGTCCGGCTCGTCGGTCTCTTCCACGCGGAGGGCAACGTTGGATTGCACCTCTCGGAACAGGCGTTCGCGGAGCTGGCGCGACGTGACGAAGCGGCCCGCGCGACCTGCGAAGGGGGACGTGTTCGGACGGAATTCCACCGACAGGGTGGGTGGCTCGACAGCGATTCCCTCGAGACGGGACGGCGAATCCGGGTCGCACAGGGTAGACCCGATCTCCGCTGCCTCGATCCCGGCGACCGCCACGATCTGGCCGGCCCGCGCCTCCTCGACCTCGACGCGGCCGAGCCCCTCGTAGGCGTAGATCTTCGGCACGCGAACGGAGGCTCCGGGTGCGTCCTCGTCGAGCGCCCAGGCCGCCACGGAGTCCCCCTCCCGCAGGACCCCGTTCTCGACACGTCCGATCGCCATGCGTCCCAGATAGGGGGAGTAGTCGAGAGTCGAGACCAGCAGCTGGAACGGTGCTCCCGGGAGACCGTTCGGCGCGGTAACCGAATCGACGATCGCCCGGAACAGGGGGGTGAGATCACCCCCGCTCGCCGCGGGATCCTCGGAGGCCCATCCGTCCCGCGCCGATGCGTACAGGAAGGGAGCATCGAGCTGGGCATCGGTGGCCTCGAGCTCCATCAGGAGCTCCAGCACTTCGTCGTGCACCCGCTCCGGGTCGGCGTCGGAGCGGTCGGCCTTGTTGATGATGATCACCGGGTGCAGTCCCAGCTCGAGCGCCTTGCGCGTCACGAAGCGGGTCTGCGGCATCGGCCCCTCGCAGGCGTCGACCAGCAGGAGGACACCGTTCACCATCCGCAGGATGCGCTCGACCTCGCCCCCGAAGTCGGCGTGTCCGGGGGTGTCCACCAGGTTGATTTTCACGCCGCCACCGCCGGGGGCATCCCAGCGAACGGAGGCGTTCTTCGAGAATATGGTGATGCCTCGCTCGCGCTCGAGGGGATTGGAGTCCATCACCCGGTCCTCGACCCGCTGGCCGACCCTGAACGAGCCCGTCTGGCGCAGCATCTGGTCCACGAGCGTGGTTTTTCCGTGGTCCACGTGCGCGATGATCGCAATGTTGCGAATGGAGTTCAAGATGTCGATTCCGTCGTTTCCGGTGATTCCCGCGGTGGCGTTCCGGCAGGTCCGGAGCACCTCGCGACGGCCCGCTTACCCGCCGGGTTCGCGAAAGTTCTCGGGCCGCCGCCGCGGCCCGTTGCTGACCGTCTCGGCGCCGGGGTAGTTTGGCGGGGCTGACCCGATCACACACGTTTCCGGCAGGACGGCCGACGATGAGAACGCGCGCGAAGATCCGCCCCGCGATCGTGGCCCTGGCGGTCGCCGGGGCCTACCCGGCCGCGGGGTGCGGACTTCCCACCGCCCTGGGAGAGGCCAACTCCCTCATCGTCGTCGCGCCCGACTCCGTCTGGGAGCAGGTGGAAGACGACACGTACGCCGGGCTCGAGCGCACCGTCCACACGACGCGAGATGAGAAGATCTTCAACGTCACCCAGACGGACCCGACCTCCGGGGAAGTGAGCCAGCTCCTGCTGTGGAGGCAGGTCCTGGTGTTCGGGTCACCCGAGGACGCGAACGTTCGCCGGATTACCGCGGCGGCGGGCCGCGAGAGCGTTGCCCCCGGCGACCTCGTGCAGGCCTCGAACGTGTGGGCCAGGGGACAGCTGGCCACGGCGGTCATACTCCAGCCGGGCCGCGAGATCGAGTCGTGGCGCGAGATCCTCCCGGCCCTGTCTGAGCTTCTCGAGGAGCAGTTCCGCCAGTACGTGCTGGACCGGATGTTCGTGAGCGGGGTCGACTCCGTCACTGCCGACTTTCTCCGCGAGACATACGGCATCTCCCTCAAGGTGCCCCGCGTGTACCGGCGCGTGCAGCGTGAGGGAGACATCGTGCTCATTCGGAACGACAATCCGGACCCCAGCGAGCTGATCCGCTCGATCCTGATCCAGCGTGGCGCACCCGTCGACTCCATGTGGCCCGCGATGGTCTACGTGTGGAGAACGACCATCGACGATCGGCAGTACAACGTGCCGCAGGACTTCGACGTGATCGCCGGCTCCGGTCGAGCCTTCGAGCTCAACGGGTCCGAGGCCGTGGAGGTACGGGGTACCTGGCGGGACCGGGCAGCCTACCCGGCGGCGGGCCCCTTCGTGGCGCGAGCCGTGCGCTGTGGGGAGGACGTCTACTACCTGGACGCCTGGCTGTATTCGCCCAATCCGCGGCGCAGTAAATACGAGTACATGACGCAGCTGGAGGAGATTCTCGACTCCTTCTCCTGTGTTCGCTGAATCGCGAACCCGAATTCCCGAGAGGAGCGAGCCCACCGCGCGATGTCGTTCGTCCACCTGCACTGCCACAGCGAGTACTCCCTGCTCGACGGAGCAAACCGGATCGACGCGCTGGTCGACCGGGCCGTGGAGCTGGGCATGCCGGCCCTGGCGATCACCGACCACGGGAACCTGCACGGGGCGTGGGAATTCCAGAAGCGGGCCCACAAGAAAGGCCTCGAGCCGATCATCGGATGCGAGGCGTACGTCGCGTACGGTGACCGGCGCGAGCGCCAGCGCCTCCCCGACGCGCCGGCCGAGTATGCGCACCTCGTGCTGCTCGCCAGCGACCTGACGGGATACCGGAACCTGGTCCGCCTTTCCTCGCGCGGCTACACGGAAGGGTTCTACCGCAAACCGCGCCTCGACCACGAGATCATCGCCGAGCACTCGGATGGGATCATCGTGCTGAGCGCCTGCATGGCCGGCGAGGTGGCCCGCAACCTGGAGCTCGGCCGATACGAGCACGCGAAGGCAGCCGCCGAGTTCTACGCCCGCACGTTCCCTGGCCGGTACTACCTCGAGGTGCAGAATCATGGGATCCCGGGACAGCAGGAGACGAACGAGGGGATCTTCCGGCTCGCCGAGGAGCTGGGCCTGCCGCTCGTGCTGACCAACGACGCGCACTACCTGCGCCGCGAGGACGCCGACATCCACGACACGCTGCTGTGCATAGGCACCGGTGTGGTCAAGAGCGATCCGGACCGCCTTTCGTTCTACGGGGAAGAATCGTACTTCAAGTCGCCCGAGGAAATGGCAACGCTGTTCCCGGACCGGCCGGAGCTCCTGAGCCACACGGTCGATATCGCGGAACGCTGCGGGATCCGGTTCGAGAAGAAGCGCCACCTGCCCGGGTTCCCCGTCCCGCCGGAGTTCGCGGACGGGACGGCGCACCTGCGTCACCTCGCCACGCAGGGGGCCGGCGAGCGGTACGGAGACCCACTCCCAACGGCCGTCCGTGAGCGCCTCGAGTTCGAGCTCGACGTGATCGAGCGGACGGGATACTCCGGATACTATCTGATCGTGTGGGACTTCTGCCGCGCGGCGCGGGAGCGAGACATCCCCGTCGGCCCGGGCCGCGGGTCCGCCGCCGGTTCCATCGTCGCGTATTGCCTGCGCATCACGGGCGTCGACCCGCTCGAGTTCGACCTGCTGTTCGAACGCTTCCTCAATCCGGCGCGTGTGTCGATGCCCGACATCGACATCGACTTCTGCTACGAGCGCCGGAGTCGGATCATGGACTACGTGCGCGAGAAGTACGGCTCGGATTCGGTCGGCCAGATCATCACGTTCGGGACTCTGCAGGCGCGGGCCGCTATACGGGACGTGGGGCGCGTGCTCGAGTTCACACCGGCCGAGACCGACAAGCTGGCCAAGCTGATTCCCTCGAGCCCGGGCTACTCCCTCTCGATCGAGGAGGCGGTCAAGAAGGTCAAGGACCTGGCAGACCTGTACAAGAGCGATCCCAGGGCGCGCCAGCTCCTGGACTACGGCATGGCCATCGAGGGCCTGTCGCGCCACAGCTCCGTGCACGCCGCCGGGGTGGTGATCGCTCCCGGCCCGCTGGACGAGTACGTCCCCATCTGCCGCGACCCGAAGAACGGCGATCAGGTCATCACGCAGTATGACATGATCGCGCTCGAGGACGTCGGGATGCTCAAGATGGACTTCCTCGGCCTGCGCACCCTCACCGTGATCCACGACGCTCTGGGCGCCATCCAGCGGCGACACGACACCTCCGTGGACTGGGACGAGATCGGACTGGACGATCCGAAGGTGTACGCGATGCTGGCGTCGGGGGGCACGCCCGGGGTGTTTCAGTTCGAGTCGTCGCTGGCGACGGAGAAGCTTCGCGCCATGCGGTGCGACCGGTTCGATGACCTGGTGGCCGTGAACGCCCTCATCCGACCCGGACCTCTCGACAGCGGAATGACGGACGTGTTCATCCGGCGCAAGCGGGGCTTCGAAGAGGTTAGCTACCCGGTCCCCGAGCTCGAGGAAGCGCTCGAGCCCACGTACGGCGTCATCACGTACCAGGAGCAGGTGATGCGCGTCGCCAACGTGCTGGCCGGTTTTTCGCTGGCCGAGGCGGATGTGCTCAGGAAGGCGGTGGGCAAGAAGGACGCCGCGCTTACGAAGAGGGTGCTGGAGGAGTTCTGCGAGCGGGCCGTCGAAAAGGGTCTGTCGAAAAAGAAGGCACGCGAGATCGCCGACCTCATCCGGACGTTCGGCCGATACGGTTTTCCGAAGGCCCACGCGGTGGCCTACGCCGTCATCTCGTACCGGACGGCGTGGCTCAAGGCACACTACCCGGCCGAGTTCATGGCCGCCCTGCTGAGCTCGATCATCGACAACACCGACAAGGTCGTCCAGTACATCACGACCGCGAGGTCGATGGGTCTCGAGGTACTGCCTCCCAGCGTCAGCGAGTCACGCTATAAGTTCACGGTGGTTGACGACCGGCGGATCAGGTTCGGACTCGGGGCTATCAAGGGTGTCGGGGAATCGGCGATCCGGTCGATCAGCGAGGCGCGCGAGGAGAAGCCCTTCGAGTCGCTGTTCGACTTCTGCCAGCGCATCGATCTGCGACTGAACAACAAGCGCGTGCTCGAGTGCCTCATCGCGTCCGGTGCCCTGGACGAGTTCGGCGAGCGCGGAGCCATGAAGACGGGCCTCGAGACGATCCTCTCCGAGGCACAGGTACGGCAGCGGGAGCGGGACACGGGCCAGGAGTCACTGTTCGGGGTCGCGGACTCGGCAGAGAGCCGCGAGCCACGACTCCCGCAGGTGACTCCCCTCACGGAGACGAAGCGGCTGAAGGAAGAGAAGGCGGTCCTCGGGTTCTACATCTCCGGGCACCCCCTGGAGCGGTTCCGGGACCTGGTGGAAATGCTGGCCCTCGAGACCAACACGTCCACCATCGGTGAAATGCGGGATTGTCGGGTGGAGCTCGCGTGTGTCGTGACCTCGATGAGCGTCAACGTGGGTCGGAGCAGCGGAAAGGAGTACTGCAGGCTCACCGTGGAGGACTTCCACGGTACGGCCGCGGCCATGGTGTTCGGCGACGTGTGGAGGGACGTGCGTGGTCTGTTCGCGGAGGACGTCCCGGTGCTGATAGAGGGGACCGTGTCCGGAAACTCGCGGGATGAGGAGAATCCCCCCATCTTTGTAGATTCGGTCCGCCTGCTCGAGGACGTGCACCGGAGCGGCGGGGTTGCGGTCTGCATCGAGCTCCGGGAGGGAGACGAAGCGCAGCCCGGAGAGTTCCGCAGCGTGCGGGAGGTGCTCGAGACGTCGCCGGGCGAGGGGAATCTTTACCTGCGCTGGCGATCCGAAGGCAACGGAGGGGAGCCCCCGATGCTCGCGTCGCGCTCGCTGCGGGTCACTCCGTCGGCGGGGCTGCTGGCGGACCTCCGAACTCTGCTGGGCAGTGAGCGGGTGCACCTGATCCGCGGATAGAGGGATGAACGGAGAGGCGAGAGAGAGCCTTGCGAACATGCGGGAGCACCTCGCAGAGCTTCGCTCGCTCGCGAAACGCAGGGGCATCGATGTGAGCGACGAGGTGCGGGAGCTGGAGAGGCGTATCGAAAGCGCTCAGCCCGCCGAGCTCTCACGGTACGATCGCGTGCTGCTGGCGCGCCATCAGGAGCGCCCGTTTACCCTGGACTACATCCGCCTGATGTGCGACGACTTCCTCGAGCTGCACGGCGACCGCGACTTCCGGGACGACCCCGCGATCGTAGGTGGATGGGCAACGCTGGACGAGCGCTCCATCATGGCCATCGGTCACCAGAAGGGCCGCGACATGAAGGAGAACCTGCACCGCAACTTCGGCTCGCCGCATCCGGAGGGATATCGGAAGGCCGAGCGATTGATGCTGATGGCGCAGAAGTTCGGCCGCCCGGTCATCACCTTCGTCGACACGCAGGGCGCCTACCCCGGCATCGGAGCGGAGGAACGGGGCCAGGCAGAGGCCATCGCACAGAACCTTCTCATGATGGCCGGTCTCGAGGTCCCGATCGTGGCCTGCATCATTGGCGAAGGCGGAAGCGGCGGCGCGCTGGGAATCGCCGTGGCGGATCGCGTGTTGATGATGGAGAACGCGATCTACTCGGTCATCTCCCCCGAGGGGTGCGCGGCGATCCTGTGGCGGAGCCGCGACAGGGCCGCCGATGCGGCCGAAGCTCTCAAGCTCACGGCCACGGACCTCAAGGACTCGGGGATTATCGACGAGGTGGTGCCCGAGCCGAAGGAAGGGGCTCACGTCGACGCCGAGGGAGCCGCCGAGGCGCTGCGGGAGGCCGTTCTGCGACATCTCGGTGAGCTGGAGCCACTCAACGCCGACCAGCTCGTGACGACGCGGCGAGAGAAGTACTACGCCATGGGTGCCTGGGAAGAGGTGAGCCGGGAGACTGCGGATGGCTGAGGAGCGTGGAGGCACCGGAGGCGGAAGACCGGGAGGGCGTCCCGGCGGACGCCGCGGACCCCGGCCGACATCGGGCGGGCGGGGTGAAGGGAGACGGCCGCGTCAGACGGTCCCCGCACCGCGGCCGATCGCGGGGGCGCAGCGTCCGATCGCCAGCGATCCTGCGATCCAGATCGCCCAGGTGATGTTCAAGGGAGTGCGATCCGATTACTTCAGCCACCGGAGCGAAGTCCCCCTGAAGCCGAACGAGTACGTGATCGTGGAGGCCGACCGGGGACAGGATCTGGGCTGGGTGAAGCGCGCGGTCGATGCGGAATCGCACTATTGCGAGGGCGGGTGCGATCACGCGCACCACGGCCCCGTCGTCCCCCCGCAGCGGAAAGTCCTGCGCCGCGCTTCCCCGGCGGACGTGGAGCGACGCCTCAAGCTGGACGAGAGCGAGGCTGAGGTCCGATCGCGTACGCGCCGCCTGGTGGGCAAGCACGGTCTCAAGATGAAGGTGAGCGAGGCCGAGTGGCAGTGGGACCGCAACAAGCTGACCGTCTATTTCACCGCCGAGAAGCGAGTGGATTTCCGGACCCTGGTGAAGGAGATGGCTCGCACCTTCAAGACGCGCATCGAACTGCGTCAGATAGGCGTCCGCGACGAGGCCAAGCGCCTCGGCGGCATCGGCCGGTGCGGACGTGAGCTGTGCTGCCGTCTGTGGCTTCCGGAGATCGAGCCGGTGACGCTGCAGCTCGCCAAGGATCAGGGGCTGTCGCTCAACCCGGCCCAGATCTCGGGGGCCTGCGGCCGACTGATGTCGTGTCTGCGGTACGAGCACGAGTTCTACGTGAAGGCCCGGAAGCGCTTTCCGCGCATCGGCAAGCAGCTGAGCACCGGTCGGGGGCAGGAGGAGGTCATCGGGTGGGACCTGTTCAACGAAATGATCTCGTTGCGCGGCTCTGACGGCGAGACCCGCACGGTGGCGCTGCAGGACCTGAAGGCCGAGACCGCCTCGACCCGGCGCAGCGGGCTCGCCGGGGGCTCGACCGACTGATCGCGCATTCCCACGCAGGACACCGTCCGTGCCCCGATACTATCTGACCACGGCCATCGACTACTCGAACGGCGAGCCGCACATCGGGCACGCTTACGAGAAGGTGGGTGCCGATGCGGTGGCGCGCTTCCACCGCTCTGTCGGCGATGACGTGCACTTCGTCATCGGAATGGACGAGCACGGACAGAAGGTGGCGCAGGAGGCAGCTCGACAGGAGCGGTCACCGCAGGAGCTGGTGGACGAGCTCGCCGCCCGCTTCGAAGCTGTATGGAAACGTCTTCACATCTCCCACGACGACTTCATCCGCACGACGGAGCCGCGTCACCGGCGGGCCGTGCAGGCGCTCGTCGAACGGATCCGCGAGGCGGGGGATCTGTACCGGGACCGCTACGAAGGCTTCTACTGCACGGGTTGCGAGGCGTTCAAGCGGGAAGCGGAGCTGGAGGACCGCCGCTGTCCGATTCATCCGACCCGCGACATCGTCTGGACGGAGGAAGAGAACTGGTTCTTCCGCCTGTCGGCGTACCGTGATCGCCTGCGGGAGCACATCGAATCGCACCCGGAGTTCATCCGGCCGGAGAGCCGGCGCAACGAGATTCTGAAGCTCCTCGAGGGGGGACTGGACGACGTATCGGCCTCCCGGTCGCGCGTGCCGTGGGGAGTGCCGTTCCCCGACGAGGAAGGACATACGGTCTACGTGTGGTTCGACGCCCTGCCGAACTACATCTCGGCCGTCGGCTTCCCGGACCCGGAATTCCGGGAGCGATGGCCGGCGGAGCTGCACGTCATAGGCAAGGACATCACACGGTTCCATTGCGTCATATGGCCGGCCATGCTGATGTCCGCGGGCCTCGAGCTGCCGCACACCGTGTGGGGACACGGCTTCGTGAAGATCGGGGGCGGCAAGCTCTCGAAGTCGGAGGCCCGGTTGCTGGATCTGGATCACCTGGTGGATCGTCACGGACCGGACGCCTTCCGCTACTTCCTGCTGCGCGAGATCCCGTGGGACCGGGATCGGGATTTTGCCACGGTGGAGGCGTTTCTCGACCAGTTCGACGAGCGCTACAACGCGGACCTGGCGAACGACCTCGGGAATCTGCTGAACCGGACGATCACCATGGTGCGCAAGTACCGGAACGGGGACGTCCGGTCGTCGGAAGACACAGAGCTGGATACAGCGGTCGATGAGGCACTCAGCGCCTATCGTCGCGCCATGCACGAGCACCGGCTGCACGAGGGCCTGGATGCGGTTCTGTCCGTGGTTCGCCGGGCGAACGGCTTCATCGACGCCGAACAGCCATGGAAGCTGGCCAGGGACCCCGCGTCGGGGGACCGCCTGGACGCCGTGCTGGGGGCACTGGTGCGGGCGCTCGCCACCGTGGCCGTCGCCCTGGGACCGTTCATGCCGGCCAAGGCGGCGGAAATGTGGCAACGCCTGGGGGGCTCGCAACTGCCAGCGCTCGAGGAGCTTCCCGGGCCCACGCCGGGGATCGTGCCCGAGCGTTGGGACACGGTCCTGTTTCCGCGGGCCGAGCGGGGCGGCGCCGGTGTTTGAGCGGCCGCTTGACACTTCTTCCGGGCCGTGATTAGTGTCAACCCGTCCCAACCGGTCCGGCGCGCGCGTCGCGGCCGGCATCAGGCACGCCGAACGCACGGTGTTGCGCCACGGGCAGGTGCTCCGGCACGCTCGCACGAATCGAGGCGCGAGACTTGCTGAGAGATTCGATCTCAGTGGGCGGCGCGGGGTGGACGGGCCGGCTCGGCCGGTCGATCGCGAACCACAAGCAGGACATGACCAGATATGATGTTGCACGGTTCCGCCGATAGCGGACAGGATCGCCCTTTACGCTGGACGGTCCAGATCATGCCGGACGGAGTGGGGCGGACCCGAACCTTGTGGGTGACCCGCCGCGCTGTTCGGATTGCCGGCGTCGCGGGCATCGCGAGCGCCTTCGTCGTGGTCGCGTTTCTGGCCAGTCTGGCTGTGGACGCAGGCCGCGAGGCGGAGTTGATTCGCCTGCGCCTGGAGAACGTCCACCTGGCCGAGAACCTGGCTCGTGTGGAGAGCCAGGTCGGCCTCCTCACCCATTCCGTCGACGCTCTGTCAGCCAAGGAGCAGCGGTTCCGTCTGCTCGCAGGCCTTCCGAACATCGACGACGAGGTACGATCGGTGGGCGTCGGCGGTCCGTTGCGTGTGGCGACGGAGCGTGAGGAGTTCATTGCCGCGGCTCCGCAGGTCGCCGAGCGCGTGTACGCGACGGCGTACGACGCCGAGTTGCTCAGCCGGCGCATCGACCTGCTGAGCGCTTCGATCGAGGAAGCGATGGACTCGGTGGCCTTGCATCGGGACATCTTCCTCCGCCGACCCTCCATCCGGCCGGTGCAGGCGGATGACTCGTGGATCAGCTCCAGCTTCAGCTACAGCCGCTTCCATCCGGTGCTCCAGTACAACCGCCCGCATCCCGGAATCGACATATCGGCTCTCGCCGGAACTCCGATTTTCGCCACGGCCGATGGGATCATCTCCTACGCCGGCTCGAAGACCGGGTACGGCAAGACGGTCGAGGTCGATCACGAGTTCGGCTACGGGACGAGGTACGCGCACGTCGGGACGATCTCCGTCAAGCGCGGCGAGCGGGTGCGACGCGGCGACATCATCGGCGAGGTGGGAAAGACCGGATTGGCCACGGCGCCGCATCTCCATTACGAGGTGCTCGTGGATGGTCGTCAGGTGAACCCGCGGCAGTATCTGCTGGACGACATCATCTACGAGTGACGCGGCGTCCCCCGATTCGGGAGCGACGAGGCGACCCATGACCGAAGGCCCTTCCGACCGGGGGGGCCTTTCGTCATCCCGGTCGCACCAACCTCCGGGACGTTTGAAAATCCCCCGGTGCCCGGGTAGATTCTCGCCTCGCGACCCGTAGAACGGACAACCAGCGTGGAGACACGTATGCGAGGCAAGCGGTTTCTTCTTCTGATGGTGGCGTGCGCCGGCTTCACGGCGACCGCGTGTGGAGGCTCCGACGTCACGGTGCAGGTACTGGGAGAGGGAGCGGACGGTCCCGTGCCCCAGGCCAACCTGTCGGTGTTCTTCTATCCCTTCGATCGGGATTCCGTCTTCGAGGCGCTCGAGGCGCGAGCGGCTACGCCCAGGCCCGAAATCCCGCCGGACATGCTGGCGACGTTCCGGCAGATCCGGGCTCTCCAGGAGGAGTGGAGGGCCAAGGAGGGCGAATGGTCGGAGACCCGCGATCGTCTCCAGACGCTGTCGGAAGAGATGAACGCCATGGATCCGCGCGCCCGGGGGACCCGGGAGTACATGTCGCGGTACGAGGAGTTCGAACAGCTCGAGGGAGTCGAGAGGCGGTTGAACAGCGAGAAGGAGGCGCTGTTCAACGAGTTCACCGCGCTGCAGGACGCCGTCACCGGTCGGGTGGACTCGTTCAGGGTGGTGCGCGACACATGGGAAGAGGAAGCGTACGAGGACTACTTCGAGGTGAGCGAGAGCCTGGTCGCGGAGCTCGGACGCCAGGTGTTCGAGGACACGACCAACGCGGACGGTTACGTGACGCGGTCCCTGCCGGCGGGCGATTGGTGGGTGACGTCGCGCCTTCGCGTGCCGCGCGGCGAGTTCGTGTGGGACATCAAGATCGATCCGGCACAGGTGGACACGCTGCGCCTCGACATCTCCAACGGAGAAGAGCGCATCCGCCTCTGACCCGGCGTGTCACCGGGCCTGGCCGAGAGCCGGGCCCGGCGGACAGCGGGGCCACCCCCCCCGTGCCGCCCCCGGCAACCGTGCCCCTGAACCGAGCGGGTTGAACGATGGACCGCCCGAGCCCCGACCCGGATACCGGCCTTCGCTTTCGCATCGACGCCGACCACGTCGGCTGGGTGACGTTCGACCTGCCCGGATCCTCGGTGAATCTCCTCACACCCGAGCTCCTGCGAGAGCTCGACATCCTCCTTTCCGAGCTCGAATCCCGGATCGCCAACGGCCAGTTGCTGGCCCTGGTCCTGCACAGCGGAAAGGAAGGCACCTTCATCGCAGGGGTGGACGTCGAGGCCATAGCGGCTCTGCCCGGGGCAGCCGAGGCTCGCGCCGCCAGCGCCGAGGGACAGCGCGTGTTTCGCCGCATCGAGCGGCTCCGCGTCCCGACGATCGCGGCGATCGACGGAGTGTGCATGGGCGGAGGCACCGAGCTGGCACTGCACTGCGACCACCGGATCGTGTCGGACCGGGACTCGACCCGCATCGGCCTGCCCGAAGTGCGGCTCGGCATCCTGCCCGGGTTCGGGGGCACGGTGAGGCTGCCGGCCCTGGTCGGCATTCAGAATGCCCTCGGGATGATCGTGACGGGCCGGGCCGCACGGCCAGCACGGGCGCGCAGGATCGGACTGGCCGATCGTGTGGTTCCGGCGGGACGGTTCCATGACGAGACGGCCCGGTTCGTCCACGACGTGGTGGCCGGTCACATCGACCGGGCCGCGCCTCGCCTCCGGTTCGCACAGCGCCTGCTGGAGCGGACCGCTCCTGGCCGGCGGCTGCTATTCAGGACGGCGCGCCAGCGGGCGACGGCGGAGAGCAAGGGCTTCTACCCCGCCCCTCTCAAGGCCATCGACGTCATCGCGACGTCGATCGGGCGGCGGCCGGACGACGCCTATGAGCTGGAAGCCGAAGCGCTCGGCACCCTGGCCGCGACCGATGAATCCCGCAGCCTCGTTCGAGTCTTCCGACTCTCGCAGCAGGCGCGGCGGGCACTGTCACCGGAGGTGCTGGCGGAGCGGAGACCAGTAGGTCGCATGGCGGTGATCGGGGCCGGCGTAATGGGGGGAGCGATCGCGGAGCTGGCCGCGGCGAACGATCTGCCCGTCGTTCTCAAGGACATCGACCAGGACGCGTTGGATTCGGGACTGCGGCACGCCGCGGAGCTGCTCCGGAAGGCCTCCGCCGCAGGCGTGTTCGGCGAAGCGGAGGCGGGGCTCAAGTTCGCCCTGATCACGGGCGCGCTCGACTACGAGGAGTTCGGCGAGGTGGACCTGGTCGTCGAGGCCGTTGTGGAACGTCTGCCGGTCAAGCAGCAGGTGATGCGCGAGGCTCGATCGGCAGCCCCCGGCGCCGTGCTGGCGTCCAATACCTCGGCGCTCTCGGTCGACGCCATTGCCGACGGAGTCGATCGCCCGGACACGGTCCTGGGGCTCCATTTCTTCAACCCCGTGCACAAGATGCCGCTGGTGGAAGTCGTGCGGGGGCCCCGTACGTCGAACCGGTCGCTCGCCACCGGCTTCCGACTGGCGCTGGACCTCGGCAAGACGCCGGTCCTGGTGGCGGACCGACCCGGCTTCCTCGTCAACCGGTTACTCGGCCCGTACCTCGACGAAGCGGGCAGACTGGTGGAGGCGGGAGCCCCCGTGGCGGTCATCGACGGCGCCCTCGAGGCATTCGGCATGCCCATGGGTCCGCTCCGGCTGCTGGACGAGATCGGCTTCGACGTGGCCGGGCACGCCAGCCGCGAGATGGCGGCTGCGCTCGGCGACCGATTCGGCTCGGCCACCGTGGTGGAACGGATGCTCGAGGACGGCCGACTGGGAAAGAAGAACGGACGGGGCTTCTACCGGTACGAAGGCGGCCGGAGTCGGGACGTGGATCCGACGGTGGCCCAGCTGTTCCGCGTCACGGACGAGCCGGTTCCCGGGGACGACATTCGGCACCGGTGCCTGTTCCGGATGGTCAACGAGGCGGCGTACGCGATCGAGGAGGAAGTGATCGGCGGCCCGGACGACGTTGACCTGGCCCTGGTGCTGGGTATCGGCTTCCCCCCGTTCCGCGGCGGTCTCCTCCGCTGGGCCGATTCCATAGGGATCGACACGATACACTCGGCCCTCACGGCGTACGCCGCGGCGCACGGCGACCGATTCGCCCCGGCCCCGCTCCTGGCACGGATGGCGGCGCACAACCAGATGTTTACCGATTCTACCTAGACGCTTGATCGGCAGACGCGCGCGTTCCCGCGGCGTACCTGCCCCGGGTGACGCGGGCACCCCTACGGTGGCCATCGTCTACGCGAGACCGCCGGACGATGTGCAGCATTTTTCGCAGGAGCTGCTGCACGACGGGTCCGTCTGCAAGATCACTCTCCTCGTCCTCGAGCCGCAGGACGGACCGCTGCGCGTCGGAGAGATCGACCTTCCGCCCGGAGGCGCGATCCTGTGGTTCATGTTCCCCGGCCGCCCGTACGAGGTCGGCTCCGTGTACGATCCCAGTGGAGAGCTCCTGGGCTACTACACCAACTTCATCCGTCCTTCGCAGCCCGAGACAACCGTCTGGCAGCTCACGGATCTGTTTCTCGACGTGTGGCAGCCGGTAGCCGCACCGCCCAGCCTGTTGGACGAGGACGAGCTGACGGAGGCGGAGGAGGCGGGGTGGATCGAGTTGGAGGACGTGGAACGGACGCGCGCCGAGGCGGCTGCCGTGCTGCGGGCGGCGCGCAATCACCGATGGCCGCCGGGCGTGGTGCTGCGCAACCCGCTGGATGCGGTACCGTCCCTGCGGTTCCGGAGGGACGCCCCCGGTACTTTCGCCGCAAATCTGGTGATCGGCCGGCTGATGGCCTTCGGAATCTACTCCCTCGGCGCGATCTCCCTCACGTCCGTATTCTTCGCCGCCTTCACGACCGCCCTGCAGCCGGGTGCCGGGCTCGGTCCGAGCCGGATCGTGTGGCTCGCCGTGATGGGAGTGGAGCTGATCGCTCTGCTTGGATTCGCCATGGCGGGCCGTCTGCCGGCCACGCGCCGGCCAAGACCGGAGGAAGCCCTCACCGAGCGATTGCTGTTCATCGGGACGGTCGTCTCGGCGGCGGCCGTCCTCCTCTACCCGGACGGGCGGCTGTGGAGGGCGGCCCTGACGGGTCTCTATGCAACGCTGGCCCTGTTTCTGACGATCTTCGCCGCCAGCCGGGCCCGCTTCGATCGACGCTTTCCGTTCCTGGCGACGATCGGCCTGGCGATGTGCCTCGTGGCGCTCGCGATCCTGCTTCTCTGATCGCTCACGGACTGTCCACGGCTTCGAGCGCACGACGACGACGGCGGATCAGATCGGGCGGGTCCTCCCGCGCGGAAGCGCGATCAGATCGTCCACGACCCGGGCTCCTTCCCGGTGCTCGGGAGCATCCGCCGCGATCACCTCGCCCGATTCAATGAAGTTGTACCGGTCTACGATTCCCCGGTTGATGCGCGACCCACGGCCCACACGGCAGTGATCCATCACGATCGAGTCGACGATCTCCGCCCCGGTCTCGATCTGCGTGTCCCGCCCGATGATCGAGCGGACGATTCGGGCGCCCCGCACGACTGTCCCGACCCCGAGAGAACTGTCCTCGATGGTTCCCGAGAGCACGCGCGGGCTTGCCCGGCGGTACGTCTGCGAGTGAATCGGCCACAGCCGGTTGTTGAGATCGAAGCGAGGATCCTGTCCGAGCAGGTCCATGTGGGCCGACCAGTACGTCTGCAGGGTGCCGACATCCCGCCAGTAGGCCTTCTCCTCGGTCGCTTTCACGCCGGGGACTTCGTTGCGATGGAAGTCGTAGGCGCACACGCGGTACTCCGGATCCTCCACCATCAGCGGCACGATGGTGCTCCCGAAGTCCGGTTCGAGACCCTCCTCCATCACGCGTCGGAGTACGTTCACGAGGGCTCCCGGCTCGAAGACGTAGTTCCCCATGGACGAGTACGCCCAGCCGGGTCGCCCCGGCATCTCCGGCGGATCCTGCGGTTTTTCCTTCCAGGCGAGGATCGTGTCCTCCTCGTTCGCCTGCGCAATCCCGAAGCCGGAGGCATCGCTCGCCGGAACCGGTAGCATCGCGACGCTGACGTCCGCCCTCTTTTTCCGGTGGAACCGGATCATGTGTCCCACGTGCATCCGGTAGATGTGGTCCGCCCCGAACACCGCGATCAGATCGGGGCGGAAGTCGTAGATCAGATTGAAGTTCTGGTAGACGGCGTCCGCCGTGCCCTGGTACCAAGTCTTCCCGACCCGCATCTGCGGCGGAACGACCGTGATGAAATCGTCCGGTGCGGGCGTGCTCAGTCGCCAGCCCTCTCTCAGGTGGTGAATGAGCGACTGCGAGCGGTACTGCACGAGGACGAAACAGGAGTAGATTCCCGAATTGAGCAGGTTGGACAGCACGAAATCCACGATCCGGTAGCTCCCCCCGAAGGGGACGGCCGGCTTGCTCCGCTCCTCGGTCAGCGGCAGCAACCTGCGACCTTCACCGCCCGCCATCACCAGTCCCAGCACTCTGAAGTTGCCGCGCATCAGGCCTCCCTGGTTCTCGTCTCGACGGCATCAAGATACAGCGTCTCGTACTGCCGGCCGCTCCGAGCCCACGAGAAGTCCCGTTCCATGCCGGCGTGGCGTACCGCTGCCAGCACCGACGGGTCGGCGTACATGTCGAGGGCGAAGTCGACGGCCCACGACAGGGTCGGCGCATCGTGGCGTTCGAAGACGACACCTGTCGCCCGACCCGCCCGCAGGGCCTCGGGGGATGCGTGGGTGACGCTGTCCGCCAGCCCTCCGACGCGGTGGACGATCGGCGGAGTCCCGTATCGCTGGCTGATCATCTGGTTCAGGCCGCACGGCTCGTACTCCGACGGCATGAGGAAGAAGTCGGCTCCAGCCTCGATTCGGTGAGCGAGCTCCTCCGAGAACGTGAGCCGCGTCGCGACGTTCGGGTGACGCTCGTCCAGGTCGAACAGGTAGCGCTCGTGACGAATCTCGCCTGTGCCCAGGAACGCGAACTGCGCGCGGCGCTGGACCAGATCGTCCCCCAGGTCCGCGATCAGTCCCAGGCCCTTCTGATCCACCAGGCGCGACACCATGCCGAACAGCGGGACCTCCGGCTCCGCCGGCAGGCCCAGCGCCTCTTGAAGGTCGGCCTTGCAGGCCACCTTGCCCGTGAGATCGGAGGCGTCGTACGGAGCGGCGATGGTCGGATCCGACGCGGGATCCCACACTTCCGTGTCGATCCCGTTGAGAATCCCGGCGACAGGCGGTTCGAGACCTGCGATCACGTCGTGCAGTCCGCACCCGTGTGCGGGCCTCGTGATCTCGAACGCGTATCGCGGGCTTACCGTGGTCACGCGGTCAGCCGCGATCAATCCCCCTCGCAGGACGTTCACACCGCGGCGCGTTACCACGGAGTCGCGTCCCGACCTCGGCAGTCCTGCCGAGGCCACCACGGAGGACGGGAAGGTCCCCTGATACGCCAGGTTGTGGACCGTCAGCACGATCGGTGGCGTGCTCCGCGGGGCGTCGTCGTCGGGCGTGAGCCAGCCGTCCCGCGCGTACAGCGGCGCCAGGGCCGTCTGCCAGTCGTGGCAGTGCACGACGTCCGGATGGAGGTCGAAGGCCACCGCCATCCGCAGGACACTCCGAACGAACACGGAGAATCGGGTGAGATTGTCCGGGTGGTCCGTTCCGCCCGTACCGTACAGGCCCTCCCGGTCGAACAGGTCCGGCGCATCCACGAATACCACGCGCCAGCCATCCGTCGTCTCCACCGTTCGCAGGCCCACACGCCGTCCCTCCAGCCGGACTTCGGCCACGGTCGTTCCCGGGTCGAAGCCGGCCTCCCGAACGGCACGGTACAGCGGTAGCGCGAGCGTCACGTGATGGCCGACCGCCGCCAGATTCCCGCACAGAGCCCCCACGACGTCCGCCAGCCCTCCCGTCTTGACCCAGGGCACGGCCTCGCTGGCGATGTGGAGAATCTTCACTGGGCGGTCTCGCGTATCGGAACGGGTAGCTGCGGGTGCAGTATACCGGGCGTCCGGTGGCGTCGCGACGCTCGCGGCGCGGGACGGCGGACGAGACCTGTGCGGGAGAGCCACGCGTGACACGAGCTACACCGAAAGCCGCCGTTTCCGGCCCGTCGAGGGGAAAGGCCCGCTTCATCGCAGGCTTCACGACGTTCTTCGTGGCTCTGTGGCTCCTGTGGGACACGTGGCTGGTGGCGCCGCTGAAGCTGTTCGTTGTGCTCCTGCACGAGGTGAGTCACGGGCTGGCCGCCGTGGCGACCGGTGGTGCGATCGAGCGGATCGTGATCACCGCCGACCAGGGAGGAGCCTGTCACTGCGGCGGCGGCGACGCGTTCCTCACGCTGTCCGCCGGCTATCTGGGAAGCCTGATGTGGGGGACGCTGCTCGTCTACCTGGCCGCCCGGCCGGGCCGGCGGTCCTCATGGATCACTGCACTCATCGGCGGCGCCATCGGACTGATCAGCCTCCTGTACATCCGGAACGCGTTCGGCCTTCTATTCGGAATGGCGGCCGGAGCGGCCCTGATCGCGGCGGCGCGATATCTGTCGTCGGCCGCCAACACGCGTATCCTGTGGGTTCTCGGACTGACGAGCTGCCTGTACGCCGTTCTCGACATCAAGAGCGATGTTCTCGACCGCCCGGAGCTGCGCTCGGACGCGGCGATGCTGGCGGAGCTGACGGGCGTGCCCGGGATGGTGTGGGGAGTACTGTGGATCGGCGCGGCTCTGGGGATCTGCTGGCTGCTGTTCCGGCTCCTCCTCAGAGAGGTCTGACCCGCCCGCCGCTCGTACGGACGAGCTGCGGTCGGGAGGGCGCGACGACTCCGGGTCCCTTGACCTGATCCCGGCCGGCCAACTTCGCCTCGTACAGCCGGTTGTCGGCGCGCTCCAGCAGGCGCGAGATCTCCTCTCCGTGCTCGGGCCACGACGCGACGCCGATGCTCACGGTGACATTCACCGGTCGGCGGTGGCCCGCGATGCGGACCTGCGTGTCGGCGATGGACTGCCGGATCTGCTCGGCCATGGTCATGGCGTTGGTCGAGTTCGTCTCCGGAAGCGCGATGGCGAACTCCTCGCCCCCGATGCGGGCCGCGAAGTCACCGGCCCGGACCCGGCTGCGTATCACCCGGCCCACGGACCGAAGGGCCGCGTCGCCCGCGGCGTGGCCGTACGTGTCGTTGAATTGCTTGAAGTAGTCGATGTCAACGGCAGCGATCGAGATCGGACGTCCGTACCGTCGGGCCCTGGCCGCCTCGCCGTGCCAGCGCTCCTCGAACGTGCGCCGGTTCTGCAGGCCGGTCAACGTGTCCGCTGCCGACAGGATGTGGGGCTTCTGCATCCGGAGGTTCACGAGGGTCCCGAGCGCGCCCATCGCCCCAAGCAGCAGAACCCTGCCGGCCTGTGAAGACGCGTCGAACATGCCGTGGGTGAACGGCGCGTGCTCGGGCACGTTCAGCTCCCAGCCGAGGGCTGCGATCAGCACGATCGTCACGTACTGGAGAACGCCGAGGAAGCCCGCGAGAGAGCATGCCCGGTGATCCAGCCGCATGGTGGTCGCAGCGAGGGCCAGGAAGTACAACGGGAACACGATCTGGCTGTTGACGGCGTGGTACGGATTGCCGGCGACAAGAAACACGCCGAGGGCCGCGCTCACCATCGTGACGTCCAGCAGGCTGGTACCGATGCCCATCCACCACCGGTAGTGCACGCGGCGGACGAGCAGGTAGATCAGAACGGTGAGGGGAAGGGCCAGCATCCCGCCGACGAGATGAATTCGGGTCTGTGCGGCGCCGGGGTCCCGACCGTACACCAGGCCCGCCACCGCCAGGAGCAGGGCGGAGAGCACGACGCGCGCACGCGCAATCGTAAGCTCCCCCGCGCTTCCCGTCGGCAGGAGTGATTCTCCGGGCGGCTCCCACAGGAGCCGCCGCGCCGCCCGCGCCGGTATCACCTCGAGTTTCGCCTTCCTGTCTGAGTTTGGCACGACTTGTCCCCCCGGTCAGGAGCAATCGCCGTGCCGCACGGGCATTTCAGCGGTTTTCACCGATTCCGGGCCCGGAGGTCGC
Organism: Gemmatimonadota bacterium; assembly: GCA_039584815.1. Classification (GTDB taxonomy): domain Bacteria; phylum Gemmatimonadota; class Gemmatimonadetes; order Palauibacterales; family Palauibacteraceae; genus Benthicola. The sequence continues at coordinate 60,680 of JBDGXC010000018.1, read as the reverse complement.
TCCCATCGCCCCGGAATCGGGGATCTCGGCTCCCGTGACGTTGTGAGACGCCAGCAGATGCGGCATCCCGCAAGATGCGGCGCCGGGAGCGCCAGACGGTCCATTCCGGGTGCCCAAGCTGCACTTTGGGGACCCGCAGGCGTCCGCCTGTTTGCCGGGACCGGCTGAAGCGATGACCTTGCCGTCCGCCCCATCACCAAGCAGGAGGAGCCGGAATGCCGATTCTCGTCCGCCGCGCCGGACCCGAGGACCGCGATCGCATCGTGCTGTTCAACCAGGCCATGGCCCGCGAGACGGAGGGGCGCGAGCTGGACCGCCGCACCCTGACACGGGGGGTAGGGGCGATCCTGGGAGATCCGGCGCTCGGGTGGTATTACGTGGCGGAAAAGGGCGACGAAGTCATCGGCCAGGCCATGATCACGATCGAGTGGAGTGACTGGCGCGACGGCCCCATCTGGTGGATCCAGAGCGTGTACGTGTCGAAGCGCCACCGGAGAGAGGGTATCTGCCGCAGGCTGCACGAGCATGTGCGCTCGGCCGCCCGGCAGGAGAAGGTGATCGGGCTCCGACTGTACGTCGAGCGCGACAACGTTCCGGCCCAGGCGACCTATCGAAGCCTGGGGATGGAAGCCTCGCAGTACCTGTTGTTCGAGGAGATGTGGGCCTGATCGTCGGGTCAGGTGCGTCGTTTGCGGCGCGCCTGGCGCCGTCTGCGGCGCTCCGCCGCCTGCGCCTTCCGCCGCTTCCTCTCGCTCGGCTTCTCGTAGTGACGGTGCTTGCGAAAGTCCTTCAGGATCCCCGCGCGCTGAACCTTGCGGCGGAATCTCCGTAACGCCTTGTTGACATCTTCCCCTTCGCGGATCTGGACCTCAGCCAAAAGTCAGACTACCTCCCCTCTAGCGTGGCGAAGAAGGCGGGGAGACAAGCGACGGTCTCCCCGCCCTTCGGACATCGTGTCGTCGGGCTCCGGGCTCGGCGCCGCGGCACGACCGGGTCAGCGGTACGCCAGCCCGATGTTGAAACCCCAGTACTTCTGGTCACCCGTGCCGCTGGAGCTGAACGCCCAATTGTATTTCACGTTCGCCAGGAAGGCCACCTCGGGCCGCCCCAGGGGGACGACGACTCCGGCCTCCGGAGCCCAGCCGAAGTGCCAGTTGTCCTCCGTGATCGCCACGACCCCGATCTCCACGCGCCGCTCGATGTAGTACGTGCCCGCGTTGACCGCGACGTACGGACGGATGCCTCCGCGCTCGCCGAAGTAGTAGGACGCGTTCGCCAGCAGCGGTATCGAGTTGAAGTACCGCAGCTGCGTCCCCGTGATGTCAGCACTCGGAAGGCTGATCGTGTTCCGCTCCGAGCCGAACTCGCTCCTCTCGTTCAGCACGTTCCAGCTCGCGTTGAATCCGAAGGAGTACTTCGCGCCACTCTCCGGCACGTATCGGGCATCGATGCCGATGCCGCGGAAGCTGAAGTCCTCGATGAAGTTCACGTCCCCGCCCGAGCTGCCGGGCAGGCTCGATGTCGCCGACATGTTATACGTAATGCCCCACCACCAGTCCTGTGCCTGCGCTTCTCCACCGCTCAGCAGGAGGAAGGCCAGCGAGGCGGCGATTCCCTTGATCAGTCTCATCGTGTCGCTCCGATTCTCGCTGGATGGCTCAGTTTCCGCTCCGGTCGAGGTATTCCGACTGGTCGAAGGCCTGCTGGATGGCGCGGTCGATCCGGTCCGTGTTGATCGGGGCCTCGCTCCGGCTCAGCACGCCACTCAACGTGGCCGTCCACTGCAGGTTGAAGATCTCCTCCTCCGGAATGGTGTCCTCCGGGTCGATCAGGTCGATCTCCAGCGTCCCCTGGTTCCAACGAGTCACCGACACGCCGCCGCCGGGATAGCCGGGCCCCCAACCGGGTCCCCACCCGGGCCACCAGCCCCCCCAGCCCCACCAACCCCACCAGGGATAGAACGTGTACGCCGTGCGCTCGTTCGCGAACACGAAGACCGTGGCGAACAGATCGGGCAGATTATTCTCGTTCACCTCGTCGATCGGAACCCGTTGATATCCGTAGCCCTCCATGCGGACCGCTATCTGGTCGAGGATTTCCCCGTCGTAGCTGTGATCTATGTCCAGCGCGTTCTCGCACTCGGGGTCGTCGGCGTTCTCACACACGTCTATGACCGTGTCCGGCATGGCGTAGGTGACGTATTGCGAGAAATCCGTGTCCTCGTGGACGGTCAGCACGACGTCCGTCTCCTCAATGCTGGTGATGTCGCCCGGATAGCACCCGCCGAGCGTCGCCAGCGCGGAGGCGCCGGCGAGGCAGGGCATCACCAGATTCCGAATCCCTTGCAGCCAACCGTGCATCGAATCCTCCTGTACATCGGCGCTCTCGCACCGGTCGGGAAGAAGGCGGCGCCGCGTCGGCCGTGGTCGGCCGGTCGCTCTCATGTTCCCCTCGTGTCCCCACCTGCACCGCGCTTCCCCGAATGTTTCTGGACTGGGGAGCGCGGAATGTAGGCGGGCCTGCCCGAACGGACAACAACGATCGGGCGAGGCTGTGTCGGAGAGTGATGCCACGGCGACGCGTCGACGCCACGCCCGGGCGGCAATCGCTGTGGCCTCGCCGCAACGCTCGGAGTGAACGGTGCGGCTCCCGGAGGCGGTCCCGGCGTGTGGTGAACGAGCTCAGCGGGCTCCATCGCGGGCGACTCCGGGTCTTCCGAGGGCCCACGGCGCCGGTCTAGTACTCCTGTAAATATATATGATTAGTATTGTTACGGCGGAGATACGTTGTACAGTCGAACCCGGCGCGCGCGGCCAGGCAGCGCCCTGCTCCGAGGAAAGGTCCGCTGCGTGTGACGGTCGCGGAGACCGAACGGAACTTGCACCGCTGGCCCAACGTGGCGGAGTGGAACCGCACGGGGCAAGCGCACTCGTCCGTCCGTCCAACGAGCGCGCGATCAGAACAACGGAAGGGGTGGTCATGGTCCTGGCGGGGCTTCTTCTGCTGGTTATTAACGTGCTGATCCTGGCACACGAGCTCGGACACCTCATGGCGGCCAAGTGGGCCGGCATGCCGGTCGCGACATTTTCGATCGGCTTCGGACCGTCCCTGTTCGGATTCCGGATCGGCGAGACGCGCTACCAGCTGGCCCTGATTCCGCTCGGAGGCTTCGTTCGCATCCTGGGCATGCGCGGAACGGACGAGGAGCGCCGAAACTGGCCGACCGGCTTCGCCTTCCAGCGGGTGCACCGTCGAATGATCGTCGTGGTAGCCGGTGTGGCCGCCAACGCGGCCCTGGCGCTGGTCATCTACGCGATCCTGGGATCGGCCGGTGGGGTCACCGCCCCCACTCCGGCGCGCGTCGCCGCAGTGTTCGAAGAGGATCTGCCGCCCGGGGCGACGGGCTGGGAGCGTTTGCCGCCCGACGTTGACGTGGTCCGCGTCGGGGCGCACGAGGTGAGTGACTGGGGAAGCTTCGCCCTGGCCCTGCTGGCGGTCGCGCCGGGCGAGCAGCGGCTGCAGTTCTCGAACGGCGCCAACCGCACGGTCGTGGTACCCGAGGGCCGACATGAGCGAGTGCAGCTCCTGGCCTCGTTGCTTCCGCCGCTTCCCCCGGTTCTGGGGAAGGTACAGGTCGGATCTCCAGCCGAGCGGGCGGGGCTGCGGACCGGTGACCGCATCGTGGCCGTGGAGGGTGAGGCCACCCCGACGTTCGACGACTGGCTCGGGACGATGCCGGTGGCCCCGACGGCTCCCGTGAACCTGCGTATACTGAGGAACGGAACGGGACTGGACGTCCCGGTGCCGCAGCCGGATCCGGAGTTCGTCGCCGAGGGAAGCTTCGGGTGGCTGGGCGCCCATCTGGGCACGGAGATGAGCGACGAGGACATCCGCGGCGCGATCGCCTACGGGGCCGGCGAAGTGGGGCGGCACACCCGTCTGATCACCGAGAGCGGACGGCTGCTCGTCACCGGAGCCGTGGGGCTGCGCGAGGTCGGCGGTCCCGTCGAGATCGCGCGGATGAGCGAGAAGGCCTACCAGATGAACTGGCACCAGTTCTTCGCCTTCGTGGCTTTCCTATCCCTCAACCTGGCCATCCTCAACTTCCTGCCGATCCCGGTTCTGGACGGAGGTCATTTCGCTCTGCTGGTCGTCGAAGGGGTCATCCGGAGACCGCTTCCCAGGTCCGCCGTGCGATACACGAACATCGCCGGGGCAACCGTGGTGGTGTTCTTCATGAGCTTCGCGTTCCTGAACGACATCCTGAAGCTGGTCGGCCTCTAGCGCGGCCCCCGGCGCCGCGCGGGAGGCGGCCCGGAACGATACCTTGGGCTTCGGTCGCGCTCCGGTCGCGCGGCCCCGGAGCGGAGCGCGATCCGCGCTTTCGCGCACCAACCGCTGAAGCCCGAGGTCGTCGATGATTGCTCAGCCGCGCTTCGCCTCCCGGGTCGCGAGCGCCACCGCGTGGGCCCTGCTCGCAGGAACGACCGCCGCGCCGGGTCAGGAGCCGGATCCCGCTGCCGTGACGCTGGCCCGGATCCACGACTCCTCGGATTTCCATTCCGACACCCTCGGAACGGTTCGCTGGCTGGGGGATGGAGCCTCATACACGACGCTGGAGCTATCGCGCGCGGCGCCCGGAGCCCGCGACATAGTCCGGTACGAGGCCGAGACCGGCATCCGGATCGTGATGGTCTCGGCGGCCCTGCTCGTCCCGGAAGGCGAGCACCGGCCGCTGGACGTTCAGGGGTACGAGTGGTCGCCAAAGGGAGACCGGCTTCTGGTATACACGAACTCGCGTCGCGTGTGGCGGCAGAACACGCGGGGTGACTACTGGGTGCTGGACATAGGGACCAACATCCTCCGGCGCCTCGGCGCCGACCGCCCCCCATCGAGCCTGATGTTCGCCAAGTTCGATATGGCGGGTGAGCGCGTCGCCTACGTAAGCGAGAACAACCTGTACGTCGAGAATCTAGGGACGGGCGACATCGTACAGCTGACGTTCGACGGCACCGGGACGCTCATCAACGGCACGTTCGACTGGGTGTACGAGGAGGAGTTCTCCGACCGGGACGGGTTCCGCTGGAGCCCGGACGGAGCGGCGATCGCGTACTGGCAGCTTGACGCCGAGGGGGTGCGCGACTTCCTGATGATCAACAACACCGATTCGGTCTACTCCCGCACGATCCCTGTTCAATACCCCAAGGCGGGCGGAACGAACTCGGCCGCCCGTGTCGGGGTGGTGAGCAGCCGGGGCGGGGAGACGTCCTGGTGTGACGTACCAGGCGGCGCGCGCGACTACTACATCCCGCGCATGGAGTGGTCGGGGAATTCGGACGAGATCATCCTGCAGCGCATGAACCGCCTCCAGAACGAGAACAGGGTGATGCTGTGCGAGGCTACCACGGGAGCCGTCCGACCGGTCCTCACCGAGACGGACCCGTCCTACCTGGACGCGGTCGACGACTGGGCCTGGCTGGACGGCGACCGCCGGTTCACCTGGGTGAGCGAGCGTACGGGGTGGCGGCACCTGTACCGGGTGTCGCGCGACGGCCACCGCGTGTGGCGGATCACCGAGGGACGGTGGGAGATCGTGAGCGTTCTGCGGATCGACGAAGCTGACGGCTGGGTCTACTTCACGGCGTCGCCCGAGACTGCGACGCAACGCTACCTGTATCGCGCCAGGCTCAGTGGGCGCGGACGGTCCGAGCGGCTCACGCCCGACGGGCGGCCCGGTACTCACGCGTACGACGTCGCGCCGGGCGCCGGATTCGCCATCCACACGTACTCACGCTTCGGCACACCTCCCGTCAGGGAGCTCGTCAGCCTCCCGGACCATCGGCTGATCCGCACGCTGGTGGACAATGCTCCTCTCGTGGAGACGATGGGACAGCTGGACCGGGGAGACGTAGAGTTCTTCCAGGTGGACATCGGCGAGGCGAGGCTGGACGCGTGGCTGATGCTGCCGCCGGACTTCGACCCGGCGAACAGGTATCCGATCCTGTTCTACGGCTACAGCGAGCCGTGGGGACAGACCGTCCTGGACGCCTGGGGCGGACAGACGTACCTGTGGCACCTCATGCTCACTCAGCAGGGCTACATCGTGGCCAGCGTGGATAACCGGGGCACTCCGGGTCCGCGCGGCCGCGACTGGCGCAAGGCGCTGTACCGGGCCATCGGCCAGCTCAACGTGGCCGACCTGGCAGCCGCGGCACGGATCATCGTCGGACGCCCCTACGTGGATTCGTCCCGGGTGGGCACGTGGGGCTGGAGCGGCGGAGGCGAGATGGCGCTGAACCTGATCTTCCAATACCCCGACCTGTACGGCACGGCCATCGCGGTGGCTGCGGTGTCGCACCAGAAGTACTACGACACGATCTACACGGAACGATACATGGGTCTCCCCGACGTGGCGGCGGCGGATTACGAGGCGGGGGCGCCGCTCACGCATGCCCGGAACCTGGAGGGGAATCTCATGATCGTGCACGGGACGGCGGACGACAACGTGCATTACCAGAACTTCGAGGTGCTCGTGAACGAGCTGGTGCGGTACGGCAAGCACTTCACGATGCTATCGTATCCGGGACGATCGCACGGCATCTTCGAGGGACCGGGAACGCGTCGACACCTGTTCTCCCAGATGACCCGCTACCTCCACGAGCACATGCCGCCGGGCGGCAGGGCGGTCGCGGACTCCCCGAACGGAGCGGGGGGCGACACGCAGTAAACGCCGCGCCGGCCACCGTTGTCCTTACTAAGAGCGCAACCAGAGGTTTGACATGAGATACGCGAAGTCCTGGCTCGTGGCGTTCGCCTTCCTGGCGATAGCGTCACCCTCCGCGGCCCAGCGGGCGGCGGATCCTAGTACGATCACGCTCGACCGGCTCACGTCAGGCGAGTTCTATCCGCGTTTCGTCGGCCGGTCCCGGTGGCTGGAAGACGGCTCCTCCTACACGACGCTCGAGCGCAGCGCGACGGGCGCGGGGCGCGACCTGGTCAGGTACGACGCGGTCACCGGCGAGCGAGACCTCCTCGTCTCCGCGTCTCGGCTCGTGCCCCGGGGCGCTACCGGTCCGCTGGACATCGAAGACTACCAGTGGTCTCCGGACGGGAGGAGACTGCTGATCTACACGAACTCGCGACGCGTGTGGCGGTTCAACTCGCGCGGCGACTACTGGGTCCTCGATCTGGACAGCGGATCTCTGCACCAGATGGGCGCGGACCGGCCAGCGTCGAGCCTCATGTACGGCAAGTTCGATCCGTCGGGCGAGCGCTTCGGATACGTGAGCGAGAACGACCTGTATGTAGAGGACGTGGTGACGGGCGACGTCACGCGGCTCACCCGCGACGGGTCGGAGACCACGATCAACGGAAACTTCGACTGGGTATACGAAGAGGAGTTCTTCGTGCCCCTCCCGGCCGACGGCTGGCGCTGGTCGCCCGACGGCGAGTCGATCGCCTACTGGCAGCTCGACGCCGAGGGAATCGGCGTGTTCGACATGATCAACAACACCGATTCGGTCTATTCGTACACCATTCCCGTGCAGTACCCGAAGGTGGGCACCCGCAACTCGGCCGCCCGGGTGGGGGTGGTGAGTGCAGGCGGCGGCGTGACCGTGTGGTGCGAGGTGCCGGGCGACCTGCGTGACAACTACATCCCGCGCATGGAGTGGTCCGGGAACGGCGATGAGGTGACGATCCAGCGCATGAACCGCCGCCAGAGCACGAACCAGGTGATGCTGTGCGACGCTAGTGACGGATCGATCCGCACGCTGCTCACAGAGACCGACGCTGCCTACCTGGATGCGATCGACGACTGGATGTGGCTGGGCGGCGACGAGCGGATGACGTGGATCAGCGAGCGCACGGGCTGGCGGCACATCTACACGGTCGACCGGCGCGGCGGAGAGCTCGCGGCCGTCACGTCGGGCGACTGGGAGGTCGTCAGCGTAGAGCTGATCGACGAGGACGGCGGCTGGGTCTACTTCATCGCTTCGCCCGATGACGCCACGCAGCGCTACCTGTACAGGGTGAGTCTGCGAGGCGGCGATCCGGAACGACTCTCGCCGGAGGACCAACCGGGCACGCACTCCTACAGCATCTCGCCGAACGGCGCGTTCGCCATGCACACGTTTTCGACGCTTACCACGCCGGCGGTCACAAGCCTGGTGCGCCTCCCGGACCACGAAGTCCTGCGGGTGATGGAGGACAATGCCCGTCTCAGGGAAACGATCGCGGCGCTTGACGTGGGCCGCACCGAGTTCTTCCAGGTGGACGTGGGCGACGCATTGCTGGACGCCTGGATGATGTATCCCCCCGACTTCGACCCGAGCCTCGAGTACCCGGTGTTCTTCTACGTCTATGGCAGCCCGTTCGACCAGACGGTGGTCGACAGGTGGGACTTCCTGTACTTCGGGTGGCACACCATGCTGACGCAGCAGGGCTACATCGTGGCGAGCGTGGACAACCGGGGCACACCCGGACCACGCGGTCGCGACTGGCGGAAGGCCCAGTACCGGAAGCTCGGTCGGGTGAACAGCGCCGACATCGCGGCCGCGGCCCGAGTCATCTCGGAGCGACCCTACGTGGACGCTTCACGCATGGGGATCTGGGGCTGGAGCGGCGGCGGCCAGACGACGCTCAACGTGCTCTTCCGCTACCCCGAGGTCTTCAGCACCGGCATTTCCGTGGCGGCCGTGACGAACCTCCGGAACTACGACACGATCTACATGGAGCGGTACATGGGCCTCCTCGACGAGAACCCGGAGGATTACCGTGACGGATCCGCGCTCAACTTCGCCGGTGGACTGGAGGGCAATCTGCTCCTCGTGCACGGGACGGGAGACGACAACGTCCATTACCAGAACGCCGAGCAGCTGATCAACGAGCTGATCAGACACAACAAGCACTTCACGATGCTGGCGTATCCGAACCGGTCACACGGGATCTACGAGGGCCGGGGTACACAGACGCACCTGTTCACCTCGATGACGCGCTACCTGAACGAACACCTGCCGCCGGGGGGAGTGCCGAGAGAGTCGACTGGCGACTGAGGACCGGGGTCCAGAAGGCGGGCTCGGCCAGGTCGCCGCGGACGGCCAGGAGGTTCTCGAGGATCCCTCCGCGCCGCAGAATCAGCCGCCTCCTCCGCTCTGCTCGATCGCCCCTTCGAGCGCGGCTTTCATGTCGCCGCCGATCGCGGCCTCGGGGTGCGTCTCGATCATGCGCTCGGCCACGGCCAGGGCCCGCCGGAAGTCACCTCGCTTCGCGTAATGGTCGGCCAGCGCGTACAGGTACTCGAGATTCCGGGGATCCGCGTCGACCACCGCCCGCAGGCTGGCCTCCGCCTCCCGGACCCGGCCCAGCTGCTGCTGCAGGAGTCCCAGGTTGTATCGGATGCGCGTGCGCTGAGGCAGCCCATCCGTCGCCCGCCTCAGCCACGGCAGCGCCTCTTCCGCCCGACCGGTCTCGACAAGCAGAAGAGCGAGCGAATACGCGGCCTCGTGGTTGTCCGGGTAGTCCTCCAGCACCCCGCGCAGGAGCTCTTCGGCTTCCGCGTTCCGGTCCTGGGAATTGTACAGTACCGCCAGGTTCATCTTGGCCGGAACGAACAGGTCGTCAATCTCGATGGCCTTCCGGTAGTACTCCTCGGCCCGGATCGCATCGCCCCTGGCTACGTACAGGTTCGCCAGGTTGTGGCCGGCGAACGGGAAGTCCAGGGAGTAGCGCATCGTTTCCTCGTACTCCGCCGTAGCCTCGTCGAGCGCCTCCGCCTGATACGGCTTCAGCAGCTCGCGCGGTACTCCCGCCAGCCGTACCGCCGCCTGCCCGCGAACCGCCTTCGTCGGATCGAACAGCAGCGGCGCCACCAGATCCACCAGCTCCGTCGGGTCCGCCGTATTGAGCGCCGCTGCGGCCGTGTACCGGATCAGGGCTTCCTCGTCCTGCAGGGCCGCGTTGATGGCCCGGGTTGACTCCGCACCCGGATAGGTCCGCAGCAGCCCGAGGGCCGTGGCCCGAACGATCGTCGGGTACAGTGGGTCAGCCGCCAGGCGGATCAGCTCCGAATCTGCCGCCGGATCGCCGCGCCGGGCGGCGGCCAGGGTCGTGCCGTAATGCGAGCGCTTCGCCTTTCCGTACCACTCGACGTAGTAGTCGGCGGCCCAGCGATCGGTCTCATCCTCGTGACACCCGGCGGCCGTGCACGCGTTGGGCGTCCCGATCTCGAGCGTGAGGTCGGGCCGGGGAACGCGCAGGCTGTGGTCGGCCCGCCAGTCGGTGACCATGTACGGCCGTTCGGGCATGTGACACCGTACGCACCGGGCGCCTTCGTTCGGCTCGCCCGTCTCGGTCAGTGCCTCGTGGAAGTGATGCTCGTACACGTCGTACGTGTCGGCCCGGTGGCACTGCAGGCACAGGTCGTTGCCTTCCCTCACGAGCTTCAGGCCGTGTACGTCGTGGCAGTCCGAGCACCGCACGTCGTTCCGGTACATCTTGCTCTGCACGAAGGACCCCCAGACGTACACCTCCTCCAGGATCTGCCCGTCCGCCTCGTACAGACCTTCCTCGAGCAGAGCCGGAATCAGGTGATCCATCAGGTCGGCCCGGCCGTGCGTGTAGTCGCCGAGCTCCGTGCGGCGCGCGTGGCAGGGCGCGCAAAGCTCCACCTGCTGGCGGGATGTGATCCCCGACGTCGGCACGGCCAGATCGTAGTCGGGCACGTCCGGGCGAGCCATCGGGGGAAGGTCGGCCCACTCCACATGACGGGATCCAGGGCCGTGACACGCCTCGCAGCTCACGTCGATCTCGGACCACGTGGTCTCGAAGGTGTCGGTCTCGGGGTCGTACGATTTGCTCAGATTCGTGGAGTGGCACTCCGCGCACATGCCGTTCCACGTCTGGGCGCTGCGCGTCCAGTGCAACCAGTCATCGGCGGGGATGTCCCGATCCGGATACAGGTGGAACCACTCTTCCTTCTCCGTGTCCCACGCGATGCTGAGCGCCTGGTAGCGACCTCCGGGGAACGCGATCAGGTACTGCTGGAGCGGCTCCCAACCGAACGTGTAGGCGACCTCGAACTCCCCCATCTCGCCCCCCGGCCCCTCCGTGACCACGTAGTATCGGCCGTCACGGGTCGTGAAGCGGCTCGCGATCCCCCTGTGCTCGAACTGCGCGTTCCCGAAATCGCCGCGCACGGTGGTCGAGTCCGCGGGTGCCATCGCGTTGTCGTGATCCGAGCCGATCCACGCTTGCGTGGCCTCTTCGTGGCACTCGGCGCACCGTTCCCGGCCGACGAACGTGAACGCCGGAGCCGGGATCGCGTTCGCCCGCCGCTCGCGCTGCCGGCTCTCCTTAACGGAATACACCGGCAGCGAGAGGACGATGACCGCGGTGGCGGCGACGCCCGCGATCTTCCACCGGCGCAGCGGATCGCTGATCACGCCCGGGTCACCTGCGATGCCTCGAACGAGCGCCGCCGCCGTGTCCGCCCCGTGTCGACCTTCACGATCCCGTTCTCGATGCGGATCGGATGGAGATCGAGGGCCCGCGGGGCCGGTGGGCTGATCACGTCGCCCCGTATGTCGTAGGCGGACGAGTGGCAGGGACAGACGAACCGATCCTCATCCGCCATCCACGGGACGGTACACCCGAGGTGTGTGCATTCCCGCGACATGGCCAGGAAGCCTCCGTCTGGCAGGCGTGCCAGGTAGAACTTGCCGGCCGGAAACGCGGTGACGGTGCCGAGCTCGAACCGGTCCGCCGGACCGGCGACCAGGACGCCGGCCTCCTCGGTCGGACTCGGACGCGGGCGCAGGAACTCGACCACCAGCCACAGGTATTCTGCGAGCACCAGTCCTCCGAGGCCGAGCCACAGCCTGGCGAGAAAGGAACGCCGGGTCGTCTCGACCTCACCGCCGGTCGGCGGTCGCTCATCACGCCGGTCTCCGCTCACTCGATCCTCTTCACGACGTCCACGGCCAGGTCAACGCCATGCCTTCGCCTCGGAACCAGACTCCCACCGCCGTCAGGATGACCAGCGCGGTGGCCAGGAACGCGAAGGCCGCCTGCAGGGTCTCCTGCCTGTTACCCCCGTATTGCCGGCCGGCCAGCCGGACCACGAGCCACGTCGATCCGAACGCGACCATGGCCGGCACGAGGCCCTCCGAGAGACCGGGCGGCAACCCGCCAAGCCACCCCGACCAATCCGTGACGTACTCGTCGAGGAGCACCCAGAGGGGCGTGAGCGTCGCGGCCGCGAGCGCTCCAGCCACTGCCAGAGACCGTCCCGTCTCGGACACGAACCAGGCCCCTTCCAGCGGCTCGTCGTACCGGATGTAGGGGATGGCCAGCAGACCCAGAAGCGCCGCACCGGGCAGCCAGACGACGGCCCACGTGGGGTGGAAGTGGAGCAGGAGCTCCTGCAGGCCGAGGAAGTACCACGGGGCCTTCGCCGGGTTGGGACTCATTCCCGGGTTGGCGGGCTGCCCGAGTCCCGCATCGAAGGCGACAGAGACGACCATCACGGCGGCCACCAGAACGAGCCCCGTGACGAACTCCCGTGCCAGCAGGGAGGGCACGAACAGAACCGTGTCCGGCCTGTCCTCCGTCGCCTCGTCGTGCGCGTACGGGACCACGACGCCGCCCGCCTTGCGCACGCGCCAGAAGTGGAACGCCATCAACGCCACGACAGTTACCGGAATGACCGTGGTGTGAAACGTGTAGAAGTTGATCAACGTGGCGCCGCCGATATCCGCTCCACCCCGTGCCAGCCTCGTCAGCCCGCTCCCGATCGCGGGCGCGTAGCCCAGCATCCCGGTCACGATGGTGATGGCCCAGTAGGAGAGCTGGTCCCACGGAAGCAGATAACCGGTGAAGTTGGCCGCGAGGACGACCAGCAGCAGCAACACGCCGATCACCCAGTTGAACTGCCGAGCCCCGTGGAAGGCGCCCGTGAAGAACGTCCGCAGGAGGTGCAGGAACGTGATGAACACCAGGAGGTTCGCGCTCCAGTGGTGCACGTTCCGCACGAGTCCGCCGAACCGAACGTCGCTGGTTATCGCCACGATCGATCCGTAGGCGCGCTCCGGCGTCGGTTCGTAGACGAACATCAGGAGGACGCCCGTGAGGATCAGCAGCAGGACCAGGGTGGCCGCCATGCCCCCGAGACCGAAGGTGTGCCGGAAGGCCACCGTGCGTTCCGGGAGCCGCACCGGACGCAGGTGGAGCAACAGGTGGTTGAGCACGAGGCGCTTGCGCTCGCGCTCGGTGTGCGGGGTGAGCGGCGTACGGAAAACGGACCGCCAGAACCGGGTCGCGAAGCGCTCGTGCTCAGCTCCCACGAGGCGTCAGATCTGGAAGCCCCATCGTACGATGAACTGCCAGGAGCGGTTCTTGAACTCGGGGGATACCACGAGCGCCGAGAGACCGTACGAGTATCTCAGATCCGCCGTGAGAGCGGAGTGCCGGAACCTGTGGGTGACGCTCGACCCGAACGGCAGACTCCATTCGGTGCTCTGGAAGGTCCACCCCAGCGGGCTGTCGTCACACGACTGCTTCTCCCCCGGGTCCAGGCTGACGGAGCATTGTGTCTTGAAGGCCAGGCCGATGCCTCCGTAGAGATTCCAGTCCCACTGTGCTCCCAGCTCCACGACCAGGTGGAGGGTCAGCGGCAGCTCGAAGTAGTCCACATCGACGTCGATGCTCCCCTCGTCCGTGCTCCCGTGGCCACCTTTCTGGACCCAGTTGCCTTCCAGGGCGAGCCCCGCGTTCGCCTGGAACCGATAGAACGCGGAGCCTCCGAGCAGCACGCCCCAGTCCGACTCCGTGTTGCTGATCAGGCTGCCGCCGAGATTCGAATACGTGCCGCCGGCGGCGACGCCCATCGACAGCTGCGCCCCTGCCGGCGCGGCCCACAGCAGGACGGCCACGATCGCGGGCCACGTCAGAAAGCCAATCCGCTTCAAGATGTTCTCCTTACCCTCGGTCCGCCGGGCGCTCACCGCCCGCACGCTTCATCCACTCGAACACGGTACGGCAGGAACGGCAGTAGTACTGGCTCACCGACAGGGCGCTTCCGAAGGCGGAGAACTGCTCCGTCTCGGCCCCGCGACAGAACGGACATTCGACCGTCTCCGGCATGGCGGCGCTGCGCAACGGCGTTCCGAGCGATCGGCGTGCGACCGGATCGTGCATGGTCAGTCCATCAGCATGGCGCGGTTCTTGTCTCCCCGCACCCCGGCCAGTGTCCCGGCGTCGGGCCCGCCGGCGCCCGCCCGACGCCGTGTCCCGTCCCACCCCGACCAGCTCGGCTCGAGGGCGGAGCGCCAGCCGCCCCCTCCATCCGGCTCGGCGAGCTCGAGTCCCGCTTCGTGCAGCACCGGACCGACCCTTTCCAGCCAACGGGCACGCAGCACGTCCGGTTCGGCGTCGGCGATCCCGACGCCGGCGAGACGAGCCATCACCGGCCCGTCGGGCGCTCCGAACCACCGCAGGCACGCCTCCCACACCGGCGTCAGCGTGGCCTGGAGAGCCTCCCGCCCGGCGTCAGCCACCCCGAGGCGCGCGATCCAGCCGCGGCCGTGCTCGAAGTGGAACCTCTCCTCCTCGAGTACCTTCCGCACCTTGTAGTGCAGCGGCTCGAAGCGGCTGTCCCTCAGCGACTCGAACTGCACGGAGAGCGCCGTGTCGAGCAGCGCGTTGAGCGCCACCACGCCGGTCCACTCGGCGGGCGACTCGTCCAGCGCCTCGCTGTTGCAGTACTCCTCCGCCGGGCGCCCGTGCTCGAGGTACGCCGGATCGTGTCCGAAGTCTTTCAGCATGGCGTACAGGATGCGGCCATGTCCCCATTCGTCCTGGGCCATCGCGGAACAGGCGATCCCTGCTTCGAGCGTCGGTGCACCCAGGAGCCACTCGGCGTAGCGCATGCCGAGGAGTCGCTTGTTGTCGGCCAGCGACAGCAGCAGGACGGCGAGATCGTTCCGCACGTCCGGCGGCAGCTCCTCCGCGGTGCGGAACGACGCTCCGCCCGGCTCGCTCATCGGATCTCCACCGGGTTCAGGGTGAACGGCGCCTCGTCCCGGTTCACCGCTTCGAACGCCTCGCGGGGCGCCACGACCATCTCGAACCACTTCTGCTCGTCGTACGTCTGCCACGCGTACGCCCGGGCCAGCGAGGCATTCGGCGCCGAGACGGTGCCGACGTGCTCCAGCCGGTCCTCGCGCTTCTGGCGGGCGAAGATCTCGTACAGACGCTCGCCGCTCAGGTGACCCATGTCCTCACCTCGTCTTCCGATCGTCCATGCCGGTCAGATCGATACGCCTGCCCGCCGCAGAGCCTCCCGGCCACGCTCCGTGATCCGCTCGGTGGTCCACGGAGGATCCCACGTGATGCGGACCGACACGTCCGCGACGCCGGCCTCGGCCATCAACCGGTCGCGGACATCCCACTTGATGAACTCCATGCAGGGGCAGGCCGTAGCGGTCAGGGTAAGCGCCACCACGATGCGGGCACCTTGGAGCGGTTCCGTGGATTCCTCGACCTCGACGCCGTACACGAGCCCCAGGTCCACGAGCGAGATCGGAAACTCCGGATCCGGCACCTCGTACAGGGCCCGCCACACGCGTTCCTCGAGGTCGGCGGGCGGAGTCTCCCACTCCGGGATCTCCAGCACGAGGTCCGGGTTGCGGCCGATCACGTCCGCCAACACGGCGGAGAAATCCACGCCGCGATCCAGGACCGACTCGTACCCGACATCCGCCGTCGGATCGGAGGCGGCCCCCGGAACCGGAAGCCCTTCGCCCGAACGACGGATCTGCACCAGGCGGGAGGTCACGTCCGATCCTTCCTCACGCCGCCAGCAGGCCTTCGACCTGGAGCCGGCTGCGCCGCACGGAATCCACGAACTGCTCGTTCATCGGGCCACGGGCCCGCCACCGCTCCCACACCTCGTCCCACGTAATGGTCTCGTCCAGCAGCCACACGCGCTCGTGCGCGTCCCATGCCACGGGAAGCTCGTACGCCAGCTCCACCTCACCGGTCTCCTCGTTCGAGTGGGCCGGCACCCGGACTCCGAGCTGCTCGCACAGGGGCACGACCGCCTTCATCCAGGTCATGCGGAGCTCGTCGTTCGTCATCCCTTTGAGCTTGAAGTCGAGCTGCGCATTGTGCCGCTTCCGGTCGTCCGGCAGCCCGAACCACTCGACTCCCATCGGGAACATCCAGTCCACCGCTCGCTGGACCAGGTCGCGGCCCTCGCCTCCCGCCTCGCACAGACGGCGCATCCACACCTCGCCGTGCCTCAGGTGGAAGTTTTCCTCCATTCCCACCTTGACGAGAGCACGCTTCAGCGGCCCGTACGACGTGTTCCGGTGCACGTCGGACAGCAGCGTGATCCCGGCCCTGTCATACAGCGCGTTGGCCGTCACGAGCTCGGCCCAGTTGGCGAGCGGCTGATCGAACCCGAAGGGGTTCTTGAACTTCTCGGGAGGACGGTCATACAGCAGGTAGTCGGTGTCGACGCCGAGATCCTGGAGAAGACGGTAGGCGATGTTGGCGTGACCCATTTCGTCCTGAATGATCGCCGTGGCGGAGACCATCGTGTTGGTCGAGGGAGCGTCCTTCGCCGCCATGTAGTAGGCCGGAGCGCTCATGAGCTCCGTGTCACCCTGCACCGTCAGCTGCACGATGAGGGCCTTCTTGTACGTCTCCGTCATGTCCGCCTCGGACTCGACGATGAACCCCTCCTGGACTTTCCGCTGCAGCTGTTCGTCCGTGAACCGCGCCATTCCAGCCTCCATCGATGTCGCTCATCGGGCCGCCGGCCCGGGTGCGGGAGGCCAATAATGTAGTGAGTCGACAGGCGTAACGTAAAACGGGGCGATTCCGTTGATGGACGGGCGAGACGCTCGGTCAGATCCCGCCGCCCCACCGGTACTGGTACATCAGGATGAGGCTGTCGAAGTCCGCGCCGAGCCGGGTGGAGACTCCCCCGATCCATGACAGCTTCAGGGAGGCGCGGCGGGTCAGCGGGTAGGCAAGCGTGGCCCCGAATCGCGCTGCTCTGGACACCGTTCACGGAAGCGCGGCCGCCGGACCCCCAGCCGGCATCCACCGCGAGCCATGCGCCCCCCTCGAACAGGTAGGCTACGCTGCCCTGGATCGTCCACAGGGGATCCTGCTCGAGGCTTCTTCCCTGCATGTCCGGGTTCGTCGTGAACAGCCAGGCCGAGGCAATGGCCTCGAGGTTCCAATGCTCGAGCCGCCGTGACACGCCGATTCGTGGCACGAAGGTCCACCGGTTCGTGCCCAGGTTGATGAGCTTCGTATTGTCGTACTGACCGAGCGGCGCGATCACGCGCAGGCTCGCACCGACGATCGTGCGTTGCCGGTAGGTCATGAACCGCGGCATTTGGAGGGCCGGCGCGCCCACGAAGTTGACCGAAAGGCGAATGGCCGGGTCGCCGAATCCGGTGGCCGAGCGGCTGGTGTCCTGTCCGGCCAGCTTCCCTTCCCAATCTCCGATCGCGAACGGGACGATGACATCCGCCTTCGCCGACATTCCGAAGAAGCTGAACGTGCGCACGTAGGCGCCGATGAACGAGTGGACTTTCGCCGTGGCGTCCTCGATCGGCAGCGACGGGTCGAGCAGCACGTTGCCGAACGAGTAGCCGTAGCCCAGGGCGGCGATGTTGAGGCTTGCCGGCACGGGCGAGAAGGCGCGGGGCTCGAGGTCCTGGGACCTGAGGGCCGCCGGTGACGTCACGAGAAGAACGGCGGCGGCGAGAGGGGTCAGGCTCCCACGCACCGCCGGGATCCGAGGAATCAAGTCACCCGCTCACGATCAGGGGCTGTACCAGATCGGCGACGTGTACGCCCTTTCCTGCGTCGTCATCTCGACCTCGTCCGGCATGTCGATGCCGAAGCGGAATGCGTCGTACGCCGTCCACCGTGGCGTCGGGATCTCGATCACCCTGGCGTAATAAAAGGCGCGTTCGGCGGAGTTGAAATCCGGGTCTTGCCACACGGCGATGAGCTCCGGGTCGCCGATCGTGTTGAGCCAGGTCGCGCTCTCGACGTCGACCGTGTTGCCGACCGGCTGGCGGGCGCGACCGTCCGAATCGATCTCCCGCCCATCGGACACGGCCACATCGTACACCCTCTCGTGCAGCTCGCCACCCGAGTCCAGCCACCCCTTCACGACCTGGATCCGGTCCAGGTTGCCGCCGTACGGGTCCTTGAGCGCCGCGACGAGGAACGACGGGGCTGCGCCGGAGGACGAGCCCGACAGCTCACCGCCCATCGGCACGCCCTTGGAGTATCCGGCCTTCCCGGGGAAGCGGCTCTGCGCATCCGCTTCCGTGAACTCGAAACCGCCGAAGAAGCGGACCAGCATGCGCGAGCCGGTCGTCGCGTAGACCTCCCGGCGCATCATCGCGTCCCAGATGGCCTTGCGGGTGTTCTCCGTCGCCCACACGGCGGCGTATCCGGAAGACGCCATGTCCCAGCCCATGAACGCCATGCTCCCGTCCGGCGCGCCGACTGCCACGTGTCCGGCCCGCTCCGGATTGGGCTCCACCCCCGAGTGCTTGCCGAAGAAGTTCTCCTCCTCGGCCGTGGGCAGGCTCGTATGCGAGTCCGTGGACCCGATCATCCCGAACTGGAACGGGTTCACTCCGAGGTCATCCTCGAGCTGCAGACCCAGCTTGAGCCCCGAGCGGCCGTACTCATGCTGAAGCATGTCCTCAGTCTTGGCCTGGCTCAGGTTGAGGTTCCCCAGGTCCCACGTTTCGTAATCCGCGAACTCGTCGTCCGGAGACAACAGCGGATGCGCCTCGCCGTCTCCCTTGATCTGCGTGACCTCGTACACGGGCTCCCACCTGAGCCGGGTCTCGGCGTAGGCGCGCGTGAGTGGATTGCCTTCCATGGTGCTCACGTCGAACATCATACCGTTGGACAGGTTTCCGTTGTGCGCGATCGCGAGGACCTTGCCGCCCGACTTCGCCTCGTAGTCAGCCATGTACTCCCACAGGTCCTCGGGATCGATGCTCGCTTCGGTCGTCATGGGGAGCTTCTGGCCTGCGCGTGAGGCGTCATCCCGGTACACGAGGACCCGGTGCAGGTTGTTGCCCGGGGGCGCCAGCGAGGTCCACTCGTACCCGATGAATGCGGTGAACACACCCGACTCGTTGTAGCGCTCGGCCGCCTCGAGCACGTCCTCCCATACGGGTCCGATGGCTTCCGGTGAGTTGATGGGGAAGGGCATTTCGCCCTTGGAGAACAGGTCGATGAGCTCGAGCGTCGCCTCCACGGCCGACTGCCCCCCCTCGTTGAACATGCGGTTCCAGCGGCGGGCCGTCTCGTACTGCATGAGATCCGGGTCACCGGTTACGAGCTTGGCGAACATGCCATAGCCGTCGGAGTGGTCGGCGACCACGACGAAGTCGAGGGGGCGCGAAAGGCGGGCACGGACTCCTGTGGAGGAGATCACCTCCTCTCCCCGAGTGAACCGGTAGGCTTCCTCCAGCCCGAGCCGGTTCCCGAACATCCCGGCATCCACCGAGAGGTTCGTGTGCAGGTGCGTGTCGCCCCAGAACACCTGCGTCGGGTACCCCCGCCCGGCGTACGGCGAGTACTCGGGATTCTTCAGGGTGCCGGCCGCGAATTCCTCGGCATTGCCGAAGTCCTGGGCGCGGCCGGGCCCGGCGAGCGAAAGGACGATGATGGCCGGCAGAACGGCACGCCACACGGAGCGTTTCATTTGAGGCTCTCTCTCTCTCGGTCTGGACGACCCACTGCGGTCACGAGTGCGGACGCGGGAAGCGACGGCGGCGCCAGGCGCACAACCGGTCGTCGGGAACGACTCAGCCATCCTACTCGGCGAGGTCGCCAACGCAAGACGCGCCGGCCCGGATCTCCACGAAGCGCTCGACGATCAGGGTCTCTCGGGTCCCTTCGCCTTCCATGGGCGGCCGCTGGTCGACGCGCCCGACGATCGCGGCGAGCAGGGCCTCGCCGGGCTCGTGCTCCGCGGCCAGATAGGCGCGCTCCAGGGCCAGATAGTCGGCCTCCTGCGCCACGGGATACCGCTGGCCGCCGTCGCAGGCGGTGAACAGCGCGGCATCGGCCATGTAGGAGAACATGCCGCGCCACGGGATGTCCGTCGCCGCAGGCAGAACCCGTCCGGCCAGCGCGTCCCGGTCCACGTCCACCTCGTACCCTTCCTTGAGCCCCTGATACAGCACTTCCTTGGCTCGCTCACTGCGAGCCCGGTTGAAGTCCCCGACGACACGCTGCCGTACGTCGCCGAGCTCCGGAAGCCGGCTCTCCACCCTCTCCGCGAGGTGCACGAGATGCGCTCCGTAGCCCGAGAGGACCGGCCCGTGCCAGCCCGGCTCGAGCTCGAACACCGCTCGGGCGAACTGTCCCCCAAACGCCTGCTGGACCTCCCGCGGCGAGCGCAGGACGTAGTCGTACGCCAGCATGAACCGATCGCCGCGGCCCGACGCCGCCGTGGGTTGCGGGGTCTGGGCCCGGATCTCCGCCAGCACCCGTTCCGCGTCCTCGAGGACGGCCTCGCCCCGGCGGTCGGCGTTGAAGTAGACGTGACTGAAGCTCACCCGCGGCGGGATCCGGTAGTCCTCACGATTCTCATCGAAGAAGGCCTGTAGCTCCGGATCCGTCGGGTCGGCGAGCAACGCCAGGTCCTGGGACAGCAGTTCCATCTTCTGCACCATGCGACGGCGAACCACCACGTCGTTCCGGTCGAGTCCCAGCGCGAGCGCCTCCCGGTACAGCACCTCCTCCCGTACGCGGCTGTCCACGAGCGCGTGCAGCTCCTTCGCAGTGGGCGCGCGCTGCCACTGTCTCTCCCAGGTGGTCGCGAGGAGCTCGATCTCCGACTCCGTGATCGCGATGCGCCTCGCCTCGTCGCTCGCCAGGAGATCGCTGGCGAGCGCGTACACTACGAAGAGGACGATCCCCAGAGCGACGAACTGGCCCAGGGGCTCACGCAACAGCTTCATCGGATTCTCTCCTGCTCGAGGACTTCGATCGAACGGATCTTCCAGGTTCCCTCGACCGGTTCCACGCCGACGCGGGCGTCATATCGATTCTGCCTGAAGTGTCTGTGTCCGAAGTGCGTCACCGTGCCTCCGACAGTCCACTTCCCGCGGACCGAGAAGCCGTCCCCGGAGCGTTCGATATCCCCGGCCTCGCGCACCTCCACGGTCTCTACCCGGGCCTGCGCACCGCCCCTCTCTTCGATCTCGAGCGCCCTGCGCTGCTCCAGGTAGACATCGAGCAGGGTCTCTCCGGTCACGCTCACGGCCAGTCGATCGTAGATGGCCGCCTCCTCCTTGAACTCGAGCGCCCGGTACACGTTCGGGAGGAGACCCGAGAGGATGCGCCTGGCCTGCCGTTCCGAGGGCAGACGACCAGCCGACCCGGGCACGGCCACCGCGGTCTGCGTGACAGGGCCGACGACGAGCGCGGCCGCGAGCACGAATCGGGCGAGCGCCATGGAGGCCGCACGGCCGCGACCATGCAAACCCGATACGAACAGAATCACCGAGACGATCAGGAGGGGCAGCGAGAGTAACGGTATCGGAATCCGGATCGGCTCGATCTCGACGGAAACCACGCTGGGAATCGGGTCCTCGAGGAGCGCGTTCTCCCACTCGACCGATGCCTGCGAGGAGGTCAGGGTCGCGGATGCCGTGTTCTCCGGATCGATGATCGTGGTGGGCAGCTCCTCCACGATCTCCGGGAACGGAACCCACTCCATGCGTACACGCTCGGGCATGCCTCCGGTCGGGTACGCAACGACCAGGCCGAGAACGGCTTCCGCCACGTCCTCGGGCACCGGTCTCGTACGCGGCAAAGCGCCGGTCGGATCAACCGTCATGAAGTGGGCGCGCCGCAGCACCGGATCCGGTGCTGCGCCGTCCACGGTCAGGCGCGTCCGGCCCAGGACAAGCCGGACGAGGCTGTCGGCGACGGACGGCTGATCCTCGACGCCGAGCCTCGATCCGGCGTCGAGTCCGAGCGCTGTGGAAAGGCCACCCAACCTCAGCATCACTTCGTGTCGCACCTCGAACGGTTCCACCGCCAGGAAGCTCTGTATCGCGGCGTCGGGAGCGGACCGGGCGAGCCGCTGCGAAGCTGCCGGACCAGCGGCTGCGGGCGACGCTGCCTGGCCCGGGACGCGATCCGACGCGGTGGCCGAGGCAGAGGAAACCTGTCCTCCGAAGGCGATCGACAGGCCGAGAGCGAACCCGGCGGCTCCGGCGGCGTACGCCAATCCCGTGCGCGCACGCTTTCCAGCCGGCGGTCGGGCCGCCAGGCCGAGAAGTGTCGCGCATCCAACCACGCCGAGAAGGTGCGCCGCGTCCATGCCGAGCGTCGCGACGACGAGCGGGCCGAATCCGACCCCGGCACCGAGATCCTCCGCAAGCAGAGCCGCCAGGCCGAGCCCGTGGATGAGACCGGCCGCGGTCGCCAGCGCTTCCAGGCTCCGACGCTCTGCGGGAGCTCGCAGGGACTCCCGTGCCAGGAGGACCACGCCGATCGCCAGGCCGATCTCCGCCGGTCCCGCCGGCAGGCTCGCGCCGACAGCGGCGGACAGGGTCACCGCAGCGACCTGTCCGAGCATGAAGCAGGTGACGAGTCGAACGGGAACGGCAAGCCCCCCGAGCAGGGACAGGACGAGAACGAGTCCCGGGTGAATCCAGCTGCCGATCGCATGCACGGCCCCGGCGACCACGGCTCGCTGCGCCCCGACTACCGGATCCGGCGGCGCCGTGCCCTCCGGCAGGAGCCAGACTCCCTCGCCGGGTGAGACGACCTGCGCGAAGCGGTCGCCGGAAATCAGATCCACCCGGATCACGGTCGTGAGCGAAAGATCCGGAAACGGGTAGCGGATGCCGATTTCCTGACCGGCCAGGCCGACGTCGCATCTCCAATCCCGTGACAGGAGCCAGGCACCGGGCTGGTCGGTGACGGACCTCTCGCCGGCGGGGCGGCAGGTCTCGGGCAGGAGAGGCGTCGGAACGGCCCGCGCCGGCAGGGCCTTGGGGACCCGCCACTGCACGGCGTACAGTCCCGGCGACTTCTCGGTGACCTGCATGTGGGCAGGGGGACCGACGTCGGCTACAGCCAGGACGGGAACGAGCGCAAGCGCACCGATCCCGGCCACGAGTCGCAGCTTGCTCACCTGCGGATCCATCCCGGGGGAAGGCAGCTCGGAACGATGAGGCGGGGGTCGCCCCCCGCCTCAATACAATTGGGGCACGGGCTCACGGACAGCTACGGCGTGTACCAGATCGGCGACGTGTAGGCCCGCTCCTGCGTGATCATCGGCACCTCATCCGGCATCGTGATCTGGTACCGCTGCGCTTCATACGCCGTCCAGCGCGGCGTCGGGATCTCGAGCACCCGGGCGTAGTAGACGGCGCTCTGCGAGGCATCGAAGTCCGGATCCTCCCACACGCCGATCAGCTCGGGGGCGCCGATCGTATTCGCCCAGGTGGCGGCGGCTACGTCCACGGTGTTGCCCACGGGCGGCAGCTTGCCGTCAGGGCCCGGTGTCCGATCGCCCGACCATTCCACGTCGTACACCTTCTCCTGACGCCCTCCGCTCGAATCGAGCCAGCCCTTCACGATCTGGATCCGGTCCAGGTTCCCGGACAGCGGGTCCTTGAGCGCCGCCACGAGGAACGTCATGGATTCCCCCTCCGGGGCGGCACGGAAAGTCGCCCCCATCGGCGCACCCTTCGCGTACCCGACGTTGGCGGGCAGCCGGGTCTCCGCGTCGGCCGCCGTGAAGTCCCAGCCACCGAAGAACCGCACGGTCATGCGAGGCCCGGTGGTGGCGTAGGTCTCCCTCCGCATCATCGCGTCGAAGATCGCCCGCCGGGTGTTCTCGGTCGCCCATACGGCGGCGTAGCCGGACGCCACCATCGACCAGCTCGTGTACTCGAGATCGTCGATTTTCGCCATCGGGTGCAGATAGCGCTCCGGACCCGGCTCGGTGCCGGAGTGCTTTCCGAAGAAATTGTCCTCACCTGCCGTCGCCAGACCGGTGTGGCTGTCCGTAGACCCGATCATGCCGAACTTGTACGGGTTCACGCCGAGCTCGGCTTCGGCCCGCAGGCCGACCTGGAGTCCCGAGCGGGCGTACTCGTATTGCAGCATGTCGTTCTCTTTCGCCTCGCTCAGGTCCAGGTTTCCCTGGTCCCACGTCTCGTAGTCCGCGAACTCGTCGTTCGGCGACAGGAACGGGTGCGCCTCTCCGTCCCCCTTGATCTGCGTCGCCTCATACAGCGGCTCCCAGCGGGCGCGCGTCTCGGCGTACTCGAGATCGATCGGTTGTCCGGTGAATGACTCGATCCACGGGAACATGATTCCGTTCGACAGGTTGCCGTTGTGCGCGATGGCGAGCGCTCGGCCGCCGGTCCGGTCCTCGTACGTCTGGAGCCACTTCCACAGGTCGCGGGGATCATCGCTGCCGAGCGGCTTGAGCGTCGTGTACGGCTCGACGAGACCCGCCCTGAACCCGTCGTCGCGGAGGACCACGACGCGGTGCAGGTTGGCTCCTCCCGTGTTGGACGTCCACTCGTATCCGATGAACGCGGTAAACTCGCCGGGATCGTTGTACTTCTCGGCCGCGTCGATCGCCACGTCCCAGGCGGAACGGAATGCCGCGGTGCCGGGAAGCGATGCCAGGGCCGGCGGGAACGTGTTGTGCGAGAACTTCGTGATGACCTCTACCGCGACCTGAACGGAGCTCTGGCCGCCTTCCTGGATCATCTCGTACCACCGCTTGCCGGTCGGGTCCGCCAGCATGTCCCGATCCCCCGCGTACAGGCGCGGAAAGAACCCCATGTTGTCCGAGTGGTCCGCCACTACCAGGAAGTCGAGCGGCCGGTCGAGTCTGACGGGAAGCCCGGTCGAAGAGACCAGCTCCTCGCCTCGGGCGAACCGGTAGGCGTCCTCCGGGGACAGCCGGGCCCCGAACGCCCCGGCATCCATGGACATCCCGGTATGAAGGTGCGTGTCCCCCCAGAACACCCGCGTCGGGAAGTTGCGACCCGCATAGGGTGAGTAATGGTCTACGGTCGGGAAGGCGCTCTCGACCTCCTCGTGTGGTGCAGGAAGTCCGGGGGCTTCCTGCGCCACAACCTGACCCGCGGAAACGGCCGTCACCAGAAGACCCAGCGTCAGAGCTGCAGGTCTCATCGTTTCGCCTCCTGTATGATATGTTGGTCTTTTTGCCCTTTCAGGCTCGTCGGCCCTCGCGAGGCTCGGCTACGCATCGCCGTCCGAATCTACCGCCGGCGCGGATTCCGCTCCCGCCGTCGCCTCGGCCTTCGCCTTCTCGACCACGCTGCCGAACTTCTCGCGCAGAGTGCCGCCGAGCACTCCCAGGTGCTCCCGGATCTCGCCCATCTGCTCGCCGAGCTTGTGCCCTATCTCTTCGACCGTGTCGCCCATCCCGGCCTTCAGGAAGGGATACCGGAAGTCGGTGGCCGGCACGAACGTCTCCTTGATCGACCGCGGTGAGACCCAGCGCACGAGATTCAGGAACGAACCCGCCTTGTCGTTGGTGCCGCTGGCCCGGGCGCCGCCGAACGGCTGCTGGCCGACCACGGCGCCCGTCGGCTTGTCGTTGATGTAGAAGTTGCCGGCGGCTCCCCGCAGGGTCGACATGGCCTCACGCGTCGCCCCGCGCTCGCGCGAGAACACGGCGCCCGTGAGCGCGTAGGGTGAAGTCGCGTCCACCAGATCCAGCGTCTCGGACCACCTCCCGGCCGGGTACACGTGGATCGTGAGCACCGGTCCGAAGATCTCCTCGCACATCGTCTTGTACGCCGGATCGTTCGCGAGGATGACCGTCGGCTCGATGAAGTACCCTTTCTCGTCCGAGTAGCCGCCGCCGAACAGGATCTCGGCGTCGGCCGAGGCCTTCGCGTGCTCGATGTAGCCCGTGATGTCCCGGTACGCGGCCTTGTCGATCACGGCACAGAAGAAGTTCTCGAAGTCACGCGGGTCGCCCATGCGCACGTCGGACAGCTGCGCGCCGAGCTTCTCCTTCGCCTCCGGCCACATCGAATCGGGAATGTAGGCGCGGGAGGCGGCGCTGCATTTCTGTCCCTGGTACTCGAAGGCGCCGCGGACCATCGCCGTCACCACGGCGTCCACATCGGCCGACTCGTGCGCCACGATGAAGTCCTTGCCACCCGTCTCTCCCACGATGCGCGGATATGACCGGTAGTGCTCGAGGTTGTCGGCCACCGTCTTCCACAGGAGCTGGAAGACGTCCGTCGAGCCCGTGAAGTGGATCCCAGCGAGGTGCGGGCTCGCGATCAGCTTCTCGGTGATCTGGGCAGAGTTCCCGGGCAGGAAGTTGATCACGCCCGGCGGCATCCCGGCTTCCTGGAGCAGGCGCATGAGGTAGTAGGAGCTGAACAGTGACGTCCGCGCCGGCTTCCAGATCGACACGTTGCCCATCAGGGCCGGGGCCGTCGGAAGGTTCGCCCCGATCGACGTGAAGTTGAAGGGTGAGATGGCGTACACGAAGCCCTCGAGCGGCCGGTAGTCCGTCATGTTCCATACGCCCGGCGATGAGAGGGGCTGGGTCGAGTACAGCTCGCGCGCATAGTGGACGTTGAAGCGCCAGAAGTCGACGATCTCGCAGGCGCTGTCGATCTCGGCCTGGTGGCAGGTCTTGCTCTGACCGAGCATGGTGGAGGCGTTCAGCACCTGTCTCCAGTCGCCGGCCAGCAGCTCGGCAGCCTTGAGCAGCACGGCAGCGCGATCCTGCCACGGCCAGTTCGACCACTCCTTCGAGGCTTCCATGCACGAGTCGATCGCCATCTGAATGTGATCGTCCGCGGCCTTGTGGTAGTGCGCCAGCACGTGTCCGTGATCGTGGGGCATCACCACGTCCCCGGTGTCACCGGTCGTGTAGTCCTCGCCTCCGATGATGATCGGAATCTCGACCACCTCGGAGGCCATCGCGTCCAGCTTCTGCTTGAGCTCGGCCCGCTCGGCCGAGCCGGGCTCGTATCCCCGCTCGGGCTCGTTCACGGGCGCCGGGGGACGCAGGTCGCCTTCGATGGTCATTCCGGGTCTCATATGCAGGCTCATCGCTTCGTTCTCCGTCGTTCTCGTGGGATCAATTCCTCGCCGGGGGCTGCTTCCCTCGTCCCTCGGTCCTCGTCCTCGCCGCGCATCGGCGGTCGGGAACGGAAGTGGTCGTCGCAGGGTTCATCTTGACCGCGAGGCGGTTATCTTCGTCCCGTACGGGACCGCGTTGCGGCTCCGTATCCTACTGGCTTCTTCGCCTCGAAGCCACGGCGAGAGGGAAGACATATGATGACGAACGCGCAGGCGTTCGCGCCGTCACAGCTTCGCTCCTGGTGGGACCAGGGCATCACATGGGACGAGTACCTGAATCAGGAGATCTTGGAGCACCGGGAGCTGTGGGAGGGAGTGTACCGCAAGAGCTCCGTTCCGGAGCCGATCCTGGCGCGAGTCGAAGGTTTGGGCCGCGCCTGGAAGCTCCTGGCGATCACCGAGGATTGGTGCGGCGACGCCTCGAATCTAGTGCCCATCTTCGCCCGCCTGGCGGAGACGTCACCGCGGGTCGATCTGCGCGTCGTGAGGCGGGACGAGCACCCGGATCTCATGGACCAGTATCTGACCAACGGGAGTCGCTCGATCCCCATCATCGTGATCCTCGACGATGCCTACCGGCCGGTGGGCCGCTGGGGCCCCAGGCCGGCCGAGCTGCAGGAATTCGTGATTCGGGAAAAGCGGGCTGGCGAGAGGCCCAGCGCGGAGATCTACAGGGTCGCCAGGCGCTGGTACGCCAAGGACCGAGGGGAAACGACACTGCGGGAGGTGGTGGAGGTCATGGCGTCGGCGCTCTAACGAGCGAGAGCACCATGATGACGCGCCGCGAGCGGCAGCGGGGCGGCTGGCCCCGGATCTGCCGCATCGTTCTTCTGATGGCCTTTTCGGGCCTTTCCGCCGGAGTCGCGTCGGCCCAGACGATCGAACGGCGGGTGGACGACGCCGTCGAGCGCCTCGACCGGGCACGGGCCGAGCACCTCGACATCATCTCGCCCCGCAACTTCGAGCGAGCGGTGCAGAAGCTCGGAGAGGCACGCGAGCGTCTGGTAGCAGGAGGCACGATCGACGAGGTCGAACGTCGCCTGGAAGACGGACACGCGGAGCTCGACCGGGCGGAATCGCTGGCCGACGCAGGGGCGATCCTGCTGGGCGAAGCTCTCGCGGCCCGCCAGGACGCCCTGACCGTCAACGCCCCTCGGTACGCCGAAGACGACTGGGTCCGAGCCGAGCGCATGGCCCGCGACGCCGGGCGGCGGATCGAGAGCAACGATCGGGACGGAGCCCATGAGCGGGCCGATCGCGCGGTGTCGGACTACCGTTCGGCGGAGCTGAACGCGATTCGCGCCGACCTGCTCGGGAGGGCGCAAGATCTGCGAGCCGCGGCCCTGGAAGCGAAGGCGGACCGCTGGGCTCCGCTCACCCTGACCCGAGCGGACTCGCTGCTCACCGCTGCGGAAGTCATCCTGGCCGAGGACAGGTCCCGTACGACGGACGCCCGGGACCTGGCGGGCGAGTCGGCGAAGGAGTACCGACACGCCGCCCGCCTGGCCCTGGTGGCGGACAGCGTCGACCGAAACCGTCTGTCCCTTGAAGCGGTCGCGCTGCGCGCCGAGGCCCAGGTGCGGCGGGTAGCGGAGGCGCTGCGGTACGACCCCGATTTCACGGACGACATCGAGCCGGTGGTCGACGAGGCCCTCCTGGCCGTCGGGAGCCTGTACGAGGAGATGACGTCGCTCCGCAGCGACTTCGAGGCGCGGGGCCGGGAGATCCGTCGCCTGGAAGGACGGGTGGACTCGGTCGACGCGCGACTGGCGGAGATCGAGCAACGCGAGGCCGCCGTCAGCGCCGAGCTGCGTGAGCGCCAGCGCCGCGAGCGACGCCTGCGCGAGGTGCAGGCCGTGCTCACCGCGGACGAGGGAGAGGCTCTGCTCGGCGAGGACCGCCTGATCCTGCGCCTCAAGGGTCTGACGTTCGAGTCCGGCTCCGCGCAGATCCGGCCCGAGAACTTCTCGTTGCTCACCAAGGTGCAGCGGATCATCCGCGAGTTTCCCGCCTCCAATATCACGGTGGAGGGGCACACCGACTCGCGGGGCAACGAGGCCCTGAACCAGGCACTGAGCCGGCGGCGGGCCATCGCCGTACGGGAAAGCATCCTCTCGAACATGGCCATCAGCGCGGATCGGGTCTCGGCCGTCGGATACGGCGAATCGCGTCCGGTGGCGCCCAACGACACGGAGGCCGGCCGCGCCCGCAACCGCCGCATCGAGATCACGCTGTCTCTCGGCGACGACTGACGACGAGCCGGAAGCGTCCCGGTGACCGGGCGCGAGGGATATGCAACGATTCGTCCACTCATGCTGTCCAATCGTATGAAGGCGTCCGATGCACGCCGCGACGTCGGCGAGGGGATCGAAGTGGAGGGGTGGTAAGATGATCGGGCGAATTGAGGTTTCGGAGATCCTCGGGATGGCAGGGACCTGTGCGGTCCTGCTGTTCGCGGGCTTCGCCGTGGCGACGGTAGAGGGCCAGGTCGGGCCCGTGTGGGCCGTATCCGGGTCCGGAATCGAGGCGCCGCGGCTTCCGGCCGCCGAGGCCCTGCCGGAGGAGATCCGGCTCGCGCCTCCGGCCCTTCAGCGCCCACCCGTGCCGGTGCTCCCGGCCGTGCCCGTCGTGGCGCCGCCGACAGTGCTTCGGCACCACCCCCCGGTCTGTGACCGCCGGATCCCGGTGACCTGAGCTCGCGTCGCGTGAAGCCAGCCGGACGAGGACGATCCGGGCGTCCGGGTCAGGCGTGGCGGCTTCCCGTGCGCGGGCCAGCCGTCCGCTCCGCCGTCAGGATTCCGTAGACGTCCGGCCGCCGATCGGCGACGTAGTCGTACTCGTACTCCCCCTCCGACTCCACCACGTGGTTCGCGTCCGCCGCGGCGAGATCGAGCTCCACGTGGATCAACCCGGGGCCGTCACCGCCCTCGGCCAGGATGCGACCCCGTGGGTCGGCGGCGACGCTCCCGCCCCGGAAGGACACTGCCTCTTCCGTACCGACCCGGTTGACCGCCAGGTAGTACACGTGGTTCTCGTACGCCCGAATCTGTACCTGCTCGCGCTTGAGGTGCAGGTTGGGCCAGTTGGTGGGTAGCAGGATCAGTTGTGCGCCCGCCAGCTTCAGCGCACGCGCCGTCTCCGGAAACGTGCCGTCGTAGCATATGTTCAGGCCGATGCGCCCGAAGGGCAGCTCGAACACCGGAGGTGCCTCGGACCCCGGGGTGGTGAAGCGGTCGACCCCGAGACACAGGGTGTGCAGCTTGCGGTAGTGGCCCTCGATGCCGGCCGGGCCCAGCAGGAAGAGCGAGTTGTGCAGGACGTCCCCGGCCCGCTCGATCGCTCCGATGACGGCCCACGCAGCAGCCTCCCGACACGCGTCCGCGACGATCTCGAGTTCCGGACCGTCGGTCACGATGGCCGCGGCCAGCGCCGATTCCCGGTCGTCGAACACGTAGCCGGTGAGCGCAGCCTCCGGCAGGACCACCAAACGGGCCCCTTCGGCGGCGGCCGCCCCGATGGCCGCGACCGTCATACGCGTGTTCGTGTCCCGCTCGCCGCGCCGGGGCGCGAGCTGCACCCCGCACACGCGAACCATCAGTCTTCGGACAGCGTCACGAAGATGGCCAGCCCGGCGCCCAGGAGAGTGGCTCCGACCGCCAGGCCGAGGCCGACCCAGCGCCCCACTTCGGCCTCCGGCAAGCGGCGGCCCCTGCGCCACGGCCGGGTGACCTCGCGACGGACGGCCCGTGCCCGATCGCGCACCGCCCACGCGGCCAGCCTGGCCAGGTTCTCGTTGTCATGTCGACTGGTCATGTCCGAAGTCCGATCTCAGGAGGGCATCGACCCGACGAAGTCCTCGCCTCCGTCGACCCGGATGACGTTGCCGGTCATCCAGGCGGTGCGTTCCTCGGCCAGGGTCACCATGCACCGGGCCACGTCCTCAGGCGTGGTGAGCCGCCCGTAGGGATTCTGCCGCCTGGCTTCCTCGATCATGTGCTCGGCCCCGGGAATCTTGCGAAGGGCCGGTGTGTCGGTCACGCCCGCCCGGATGGCGTTGGCCGTGATGCCGTGTGGGGCCAGTTCCAGCGCGAGCTGCCGGCAGTGCGACTCCAGGGCCGCCTTCGCCGCCGACACGGCACCGTACGAGGGGATGACGCGGTCCCCACCGGAACTCGTCATGGCGAAGATCCGCCCCCCCTGGCCCATCAGGTCCCGGTACACGAGACCCTGCGCCCAGTACACGAGCGTGTGGGCCATGACCGTGAGGGTCATGTCCATCTGCTCCATGGTCATCGAGCCGGACCGGTCGGCGGCGACGAACGGCCGCAGCGTCCCGAACGCGAGCGAGTGGAGCAGTACGCTCACCGATCCCGGTTCGGCACGGGCGGCGATCTCGTCGAGCACGTGGTCGCGCTTGTCGGCGCTGGCGGCGTTGATGTTGAAGAACATCGACCCCGCCCCCGCCGCCTCGACGGCCGCGCGAATCTCCGTCACACGCGCCAGACCGGCGCGCCGGTCCAGATGCACGCCCCAGATGTCATAGCCCGCCCTCGCGAATTCGAGCGCTGCCGCCTCGCCGAAGCCGCTGGACGCGCCGAGGATAAGGGCCGACTTCGCTCCCTTGTCGCTCAATGGACCCTCCGAGATCGTGACGTCGCCCGTGCCCGCGGCCACCCCGGTGACCCGCCCCGAACGTACCCAGGCGGCCTCCCATTGTCACGATCGGTTACGGACCGGTTCGGGAAACGTCAGGCGCGGCGCGGCATAGACGCGGCAAAGATCGTTCGGCAAACCCGCTCCCGCGGGGCGTCCGCCCACTGCCACCCCGCGAAGTGCACTCGACCCCCTGAGGGCCGCGTGAGCAGGTTCCCGGATTTCCAAAAAATAGAACCGGCAACTAGGCCCTCGGCGTGGCGGATGGCCCCTCCGGAAAGCCAGCCCGGACAAGCCATTTCACGTGCGACCGACTCCTTCGCGGCACCTCTCTATTCACACGGAATCCACACGCAATGCGAGTTGTCGACAATGTGTGTATCGGCATATGAGACAGTGAATTACGGACCATGTCACCCCTCGTGTGCGGTCGCCCTCTACTTGCCTCCCGGGGTGGGTCCAGGCTAGTGTATTGCGCGTCGCCGGACTGGGGGAATCAGTGGCCGGTCTCCAGGCGACTTGCCGGGCCGCAGACGGCTAATCGTCGCGAAATCTCAAGAACTGTTGCCGGTGAGGTGCGTTCAAATGCCGGATACCCGTCCCGTCGAACTGGTCGTGCAGCTCCCGTCGGACCTCGCGGACTCGGTGGAGGAAGTGCGGAAGCGGGATCCGGAATACCTCAGTCGCGTCATCCGGTACGGCCTCGTCCGACGCGCCGTGTATCGCGAGTTGCGCAAGTCGGCCGAGCTGCCCGAGGTCGGCAGCCCTTCCTGAAGCGTCGGACGTCTCTCCCATTCCGCTTGACGCCCCTCGGACCCTGAGCTACATCCGCATGGAGCGGGCGTGTTCCCGCAACGACGGAAGTTCAGCACAGGGTGCTACCTGACGTGGGCGACAACTCCAGCGAGGATCGGTCCGACATCACGACTTCCACGCACGGCCGTGGCGCCGACATCGACCCGGTCCTGCGGGCCAAGTACCTGGACTATTGCTCCGCTCGCATCTCGGAAGTCTTCCTCTCCCTGTCGGACGAGCGCACATACCAGCTGATGGAGGAAGCCGCCCGCGAGTCGGGTCTGGCTGTCGGATCGCTGGGGTTCCCGGAGATGATGCGCCTCGTCACGCGGAAGCTGCAGCGAGGCGTGCCCCTCCCCGACCTTGAGAAGTGGGCGCGGGAGTACGAGGAAGACCCCGCGCGGTACGACGCGTATCTCCTCGGATTGTGGGAGGAGGAGACGGAGGAAGAGCGCTTCGACTCGGAGGGCGGGTCGGAGTAAGTGTCGGCCGCCGGCCCGCCCGCACTCTGCGGACGCACAGGAGGCTTCCATGAATTCGCGCCGCACGTCGCACGCCGCACGCCGGCTCCTCGCGGCATCGATCCTGATCCTGACCCTGCCGCTCGCCGGCCCGCGCAACGTGGAGGCCCAGGAGAACGGGCCCGGCTGGAAGACGCGATCCCCGTTCCGGCCGCTCGCCCTCCCGGCCGCGAACACGATGCGCACGGGCACCGGCCTCCCGGGTCCAGACTACTGGCAGCAGAAGGTGGACTACCGGATCGAAGCCACCCTCGACCCCGCCACACACCTGCTCACCGGTTGGGAGACGATCCGGTACGCGAACCGCTCGCCGGAAACGCTGTCCGTCCTGTGGCTCAAGCTCGACGCCAACCTGTGCGACCCCGGGAGCAAGGCCCAGGAGCTGGCGGTTCCACCTCTGCTGTTCGGGGACTCTGTATTTGACTTCACGTGCTCGGGAGGCAGCGGCCTGCACATCGATTCCGTGCTCGCCCACGGCCGTGACCTGTCGTACGAGGTCATGGGCACGATCGCCCGGGTCGAGCTCCCGCACCCCCTGCTCCCCGGCGGACAGGCGGACATCGAGATCGCGTGGAACATGACGCTCCCCGAGCGCGGATACGGTCGCACGGGCAGGGACGGTACGCTGTACCAGGTGGCGCAGTGGTACCCGCGGGTCGCGGTGTTCGACGACGTGTCGGGCTGGAACTTGACTCCATTTCTGGGTGCGGGCGAGTTCTACCAGGAATTCGGAGACTTCCGGGTCGCCCTCACCGTACCTGACAATTACGTGATGACGGCCACGGGGACGATCCAGAACCCGGACGCCGTGTTGACGCGCGAGCAGCGGTCCCGGCTGGCGCTGGCGGACGAGTCGGAGGACGCCGTCGCCATCATCACGGCGTCCGAAGCCCGATCGAACCGCGGTCGCCGCGCCTCGGGCACCAGGACCTGGCGTTTCGGGGCCGAGAACGTGCGCGACTTCGCGTTCGCCATGGCGCCGGACTTCCGGTGGGACGCGAGCTCCTACGACGGCATCCGGATCCAGACCTTCTATCGCCCCGAGGCCATCCTGTGGGAAGAGGCCAACCGGATGTCGTGGGTCAGCATCCAGCACTTCTCGGAGCGCCTGTTCCCGTATCCGTGGCCCCACGCCACGACGGTAGAGGGACCGAACGACGGCATGGAGTATCCCATGCTGACGTTCGTTCCCACCGAAACGAACCGCGAAGACCTGTACTGGGTGCTCACCCACGAGTTCGGGCACGAATGGTACCCGATGATCGTGAACAGCAACGAGCGCCTGCATCCGTGGATGGACGAGGGCTTCAACACGTTCATCGACATCGAGTCGGTGGAGGTCTACTTCGAGGGCGAGCCATACGCCGATGCGATCTCGGTGCAGCCCATGGAGCTGTGGGCGGACCACTCGATTCGCGGCGTGGAGCAGGCGATGGCCCTGCCGCCGGATGAACAGCACGACCTGTTCTGGGCCGGCTATTTCAAGCCGGCGCTCATGCTGCACCTCCTGCAATACGAGATCGTCGGCAAGGATCGGTTCGACCGGGCGTTCCAGGCGTACACGCACGCGTGGGCCTTCAGACACCCGACTCCCGCCGATTTCTTCCGCTTCATGGAGGACGCGACCGGCGTGGAGCTCGATTGGTTCTGGCGCGGGTGGGTGTATTCGACGGCCCGGCTCGATCAGGCGGTAGCGGGGGTGGCGGTCACGGACGACGGAGTCACGGAGATCTTGCTGGAGAGCCGGGGCAGCATGGTGATGCCGGCGGAGATGAGGATCGATTTCGCCGATGGAGCGTCGGAGACGGTTCGACTGCCGGTCGAGATGTGGAAGCTGGGGCCGGCGTATACCTACCGCCTGCCCGCGGGGCGCGAGGTGGCAGCCGTGGCACTGGACCCGAGGGGAGTCTTCCCGGACGACGACCGTGCGAACGATGCCTGGAGAAGGTGAGAGCAGCGGCGGAGTTGACGACTTCGTACGGGCTCCGTGATGCCGCCGCCGTGATCGCGGAGCGCTTTGTGCCGGCGGGTGGGCGCCGCTTGACGCTCCCACCTCCCTCGCGCTACATCCGCTAGCAGACACCAGGATCACCGCTCCGACGCATGCCGCACACGGCGCGCGGCCGGGCCGCCGGTCCCGCACGGCGTCGCGCGTGATCCTTCCGCAACCGGGGAGCCGGTGTGAGCGACAGGTCGGGACGAAGCGGCGACCCGCCCCAGCTGCATATCTGGGACGAGACGATCCGCGAATTCGAAATGGGCACGCTCGCCGACGAAGGGGGCCGCTGGACGGTCGTGGTCATGTCGGAGCGAGCCGCCGTGGACCTGTGCCGCGGGCGGATCTCCTTCCGGCGCGACGAGGAGCGCTACGACACGGACGCGATCCTGCTCGAGGAGAACGAGCAGGAGATGGTGAAGAGAGCCACCGAGTTGCCCGCTTCCACTCTTCGCCAGCTCCTGGCCGCGCTGCGCTCGGACTGACCTGTGGCCGAAGAGCGCATTCTGGTCGTGGACGACGAGCCGGACGTCCTCAGCATCCTTGTCCACCAGCTCAGCCGGGAAGGCTTCCAGGTGAGCACGGCGGCCAACGGAGAATCCGCCGTTGCCGCCGCGACGGCGGACCCGCCGGACCTGGTCGTGCTCGACTTGATGCTTCCCGAGGTGGACGGGTACGAGGTGCTCAGGATCCTGCGTCGCGACGAGCGCACGGCGTTGGTGCCCGTTCTCCTGCTCACGGCGCGCCGGGAAGAGGAGGAAAGGGTCCGCGGATTCGAGTACGAGGCCGACGACTACGTCACGAAGCCGGTCAGCACCCGCGTGCTGGGACTTCGGATCCGGGCTCTGCTG
The DNA here is from genome assembly GCA_039584815.1 of Gemmatimonadota bacterium. Taxonomy (GTDB): domain Bacteria; phylum Gemmatimonadota; class Gemmatimonadetes; order Palauibacterales; family Palauibacteraceae; genus Benthicola. The sequence goes on along the minus strand of JBDGXC010000018.1, from coordinate 24,690 downwards.
CGGCGAAACCGCGCCGAGCCGGTATCGCAGTCCCGCACTCTGCGGGTCGGGAACGTCCTCCTCGACAGGGACTCCGGTTGCGCCTATGCGGAAGGAGAGGAGATGGGCCTGACTCCTCTCGAGTACCGGCTGCTTGAGGTGTTCCTGGAGCGACGCGGGCGGGTGCAGACGAGACGGCAGCTGCTGCAGGCGGCGTGGAACACGGAGGCGCAGATCGAGACCCGTACCGTGGACATGCACGTCGCGCGCCTGCGAGCCAAGCTCGGAAGCGCCGGCGCGCTGCTGGAGACCGTTCGGGGCGTCGGATACCGCTTCCGCGGAGCCGATTAGAGGCGTGTGTCCAGCCGCGTCCGGAGCAGCAGGGCGCGCGTACCGCGGCACCGGATCCCGATGCCAGCCACCCCTTCAGGGAGCAAAGGCATGAGACGGTTTCCCGGTGTGGCCGTATTCGCGGCGACGCTGGCCTTCGTTGCGCCACTGTCTGCGCAGCAACGCGATGAGGTCCAATTCAAGACGAATGCACTGGAGCTCACGTTCAACGGGCGGGTGCAGGTCCAGGCCGGCACGAGCTCGTGCGACGAGTTCCCGATCCCGGAGAACTCGGCGTGCGACGAGCAGGTGCCCTCATCCGACCTCTTCCTGAGACGGGTGCGGCTGACGGTGAGCGGCAAGATCAACGACATGATCGACTTCCGGATCCAGCCCGACTACAACAAAGTCGACAAGGTGGGCCTGAAAGACGCCTGGGGTCGATTCACGTTCAGCAAGGCGTTCCGTCTGAAGGCGGGACATTTCAAGCGCCCGTTTGACGGGTTCGTCCTGGTCTCTTCCACCCAGACTCTCACGGTCGAGCGGGAGGTCGCCATCCGCGGCCTCGAGACGGTGATCGCGCCGTCGCTCACCGGTTTCACGACGCTGTTCGACCTGTCCGACCGTGACATCGGAGTGGAGCTGAGCGGCTCCACGAGGGACGGCGTGTTCTCGTACTGGGTCGGAGGTTTCACGGGAAGCTCAGATCTCAAGTTCCAGGACACGAACGCCTCCAAGCAGTTCGTGGGCCGGGGGCAGCTGCAGTTCGACGCGGGTCCGAAGAAACTGAAGCTGGCAGCGGCTGCCGCCGCCACCGACGCCTCCTACGAAACCGTCACCGAAGGAACCCTATCCAAGCACTACTACAACTATGAGCTGTTCGCCGATTGGGGAGACTTCGACGACGGGCCGCACGCACAGCTGGGCTTCGTGTTCGGAGACAATCCGTGGCGGAACAGGACCGGCGACGATATCGACCTTGAACCCGGTGACGAGTTCGCCGACATCGCCACATGGCAGGCGATCGTCTCCTGGAAGTTCGCCGTCGGGACGGGCGACATGGCACTGGAGCCGGTGTTCCGCGTCACGTGGGCCGACGGGAACACGGACGTCGACAACAACGAGGTGTGGGGCTTCACGCCGGGGCTGCAGATCTTCTTCTACAAGAGGAACAAGCTGGCCCTGAACTGGGACTTCGCCAATCCCACGAGCGATTCATTGCGCGGAGAGAACTCGTTCAAGGCACGTGTGCAGTTCCACTTCTGAGGTTTCCGCTGGACCCGTCGAGCCCGCCCGGGATGCGGCTAGAAGGCGAGCTGCAGGTTCAGCAGAAACTGGTTGTCCGCCAGCGCCGGTCCGGTGTTGGTCCGATCGATCGCTTCCGACACTCCGACCAGGCTGCCATCCAGGCCGATCGCGTACTGCATGCCGATCCTGGCGTGAAAACCGGGATTCAGGTTGAAACCGAAGGCCACGAAGCGCGTGCGGCCCGGTTCCGTCCCCAGCCCCACCGCCGCCTCGAAAGAATCGTAGCGCAGCAGGAGGTCGAAGGCCCCCCACAGGCTGTATCCACCCTGCGCGTACCAGCCCTCAGAGGACAGCTTGTCCGCGGTCCCCCGCGGATCGTACTCGGCCCGGGCGTACTCTGCGGCCAGCGACCAGCTCCGGTAGCGCAGGCCGGCGTCCACGCTCCACGCGAACCGGTTGCCCGTGAACTCCGCGAACGTTGGGATCGTGCTGCCGGTGGCCTCTTCGTCGCCCGCCGGCTCGCTCACGGGCAGGATCCGGTTGGCGCTGTCGCTGGCGAACGCCATGTCGGCGCCGAACTCGTACACGAAGTCCTCGAAGAACTCGACCTCGCCGACCGAATTGTACGCCGCGCGGGCGGCGAACAGGAATCCCCGGTCGAAGTTCCCGAACGTCGCCCCCTCGCCGTTGTACAGTCCGCTCCAGTATTGGAGCCGCTCTTCGAAGGCCGCCCCGCGCAGCGCCACGCCGACCTGCCGTCCCGGGGCGATGGCCAATGAGCCCTGCGAGCGCTCGAGCAACGGCAGCAGATCCTTCGACTGCATGGCCTCGCGACCGAACCCCGACCTCAGGAGGCCGGCCTCGAAGCTCAACAGCTCATCCACGAGTGGGGCCGACAGGCGGGCGTCGAGCAGGCGCACCGCATCGTCCTGAAACTGGTATTCGGCCTGCAGCGCGTAGTCGAACACGATGCCGACGCGACCCGACAGGCCGAGCCGGACGTCGTAGATCTCGAAGCCGCTCACCCCGTCGTAGCGCGAGGATTCGACTCGCAGACCTGTGCGCAGCAGTCCGCCGAGCTCGAAGTCCGGCAGCTCCTGGCCCAGCGCGGCGCCGGGGCCGCCGAGAGCCGCCACGCACAGCGCCGCGGCGAGAGAGCTCTTGATCGAAGCGTGGTGCATATGGGTCAACCGTCCCTCGTATGGTCCGGGTCATCGAGCGCGGCAATGGCCGCCTGTTCCGGAAACAGTCTCTTCCAGCCGCCCAGTCCGACCGCGGCGTTGATCCAGAAGTGGCCCACGATGGAGGGAAACAGGCTTCCTGTCCATATGACCGGTGCGACGAGCAGTGCGCCCAGGAGCGTGGCCCGCGCCATCCCGACGGCGCGCTGGTACCCATGGGCGAGACCGAAAGACACGCTGGTGACGGTCGCGGCAATCCACGGGCCGCCCGCGGTGTCCGCGAGCACGTGGTACATGTAGCCGCGATACAGGTACTCCTCCCCGACGGCCGCAACCGCGGCCACGAGGAGAAACGCCCGCTGCTCGCGGCCGCTGCGCGGCATGAGCACGAACGACAGACGACTCTCCGGAAGGCCGAGTGCCTGCCCCGCTCGCACCACGGCCCACACCGTGGCGAGGCCGGCCCCCGCCACCGCCATCGCCCACACGAAGGCGGATTCCGCCTCGTCCACTCTCCACCCGACGGCGGCCGGGGAAATGTCCCGCCAAGCGGACACGCCGAACGTCACGGCGGACAGGACCCCGATCGACACCGCGGCGGACAGGTATACCGTCGACCGGGCCGACTTCACCTCCGCCACGTGTTCCTCGCGCAGGCCGGTGCGAAACGCGAGCAGCGGCAGTCCGAGCGCCAGCGCCAGCGCGAATCCGAGCGCGATCGGACCGGCGGTCAAGCCACCTCCTGGTACGGGATTCCGGCGGCATCGTGGGCACCGCCCGGCCCTTACCATACGACCGCCGGGAGGCCCGGGAAACGGGCGGCGGATTGACACCGGACCCGGGGTACCTGACGTTCCACACCCGGACCCTCGGAGCCACTCGGGACGCAATGCCATGCACGTCGACATCGCCGTCGCGCAATTCCGTCCCGTGAAGGGCGATCCCCGGTCGAGCCTCGATCGGATCGAGGAGGTATTCGCCGGGCTGAAGGCGATGGACGCCGCGCCGCACCTGGCCCTGTTTCCCGAGACGGCCCTCACGGGGTACTTCCTGGAGGGCGGAGTGCGCGAGCACGCCGTGCCGACCCTGCGTCTCGCCTCCGAGCTCGCGGAGCGCTACGCCCGGTCCGCCGGATCCGAGCGGCCTCTCGACCTGGTGCTCGGGTTCTACGAAGTGTGGGGCCACCGCCTGTACAACTCGGCGATGTACGTCGAGCTCGGAGCCGGAGATCCGCGGGTGGTGCACGTTCACCGCAAGGTTTTCCTTCCCACGTACGGCGTGTTCCAGGAAGAGCGTTTCGTCGAAGCGGGGCACGCCGTGCGGGCCTTCGACACACGCTGGGGCCGGGCCGCGATGCTGATCTGTGAGGACCTGTTCCACTCCATTTCCGCCACGCTCGCTGCCCTGGACGGCGCCCAGCTGCTTCTCGTGCCCAGCGCGTCACCGGCACGCGGCGCGGAGCCGGGACGAGGAGTTCCGAACAACCTGGAGCGCTGGGAGCGCCTCGCCCGGGGGACGGCCGAGGAGCACGGAGTCGGGGTGGCCGTCTCGCAGCTCACAGGATTCGAGGGAGGCAAGGGCTTCGCCGGCGGCTCGCTCGTGTTCGGTCCGCGGGGACAGCTCATCGCGCAGGGCCCCCTATGGGACGAGGACGTCATACGTGCCGGCCTGGACCTCGAGGAGCTCACGGCGGCGCGGACCGACCAGCCGCTGCTCGCCGATCTCGAACGAGCCTTGCCCCGGCTGCTCCAGAGCCGGCACCTGCCGCCGGACGAGGGAGGCTTCGAACAGGTAGCCACGGGGACCCCTGAGGCCGCTGAAAGCTCCGTGGCCGGCGAAGACGAGGGTGAGTGGGCCGGACGTCCGCCGCGCGCGGGCATGTCCCGAGCCCTGGACCCTTCCCTTCTCGACATCGATCCAGGTCTGGTCACGGAGTGGCTCGTCCGGTTTCTGCGCGATGAAATGAGGGAGCGGCGCGGTTTCGAGCGCGCGGTGGTAGGACTGTCGGGCGGCGTGGACTCGGCGCTGACCGCCGCCCTGTGCGCCCGGGCTCTCGGAGCGGAGAACGTGGTCGGCTTCCTGCTCCCCTACCGCACGTCGAGCCCGGAGAGCACGGCCCACGCCGAGCTGGTCGCGGGACGCCTGGACATCGAGACCCGGACGGTGGACATCAGCGAAGCGGTCGACGGGTACCTGGAGCGGCACGAGCCGGACGCGGGGCCGACGCGGCGTGGCAACGTCATGGCCCGGATGCGAATGATCGTGCTGTTCGACCAGTCGGCCGGGCTGCACGCGCTGCCGATCGGGACGGGAAACAAGTCGGAGCGCCTGCTGGGTTACTTCACGTGGCACGCCGACGACTCGCCGCCGATCAATCCGCTGGGCGACCTGTTCAAGACCCAGGTGTGGGCCCTGTCCAGGCACCTGGAGCTGCCGTCGAAGGTGATCGACAAGCCGGCCACGGCGGACCTGATCCTCGGACAGACGGACGAGGAGGACCTCGGAGTCTCGTACCCGGAGGCCGATCTCATCCTGCATCACCTCCTGAGCGGTCGCTCACCGGCCTGGCTGGCGGAGGCCGGTTTCGAGCCCGCGAAGGTGGACCTCGTGTTCCGGCGGCTCGAGAGCACGCACTGGAAGCGCAACCTGCCGACTGTGGCCATGCTGTCGGGCACCACGATCGGGGAATGGTACCTGCGGCCGGTCGACTACTGAGGGAGAGCCACGGCGCCCATCGGACGGGTAGAGCACGTCCCCGAATGTGAAACGGGCGCCCCACTGCGTCGGAGCGCCCGTCATACCCCCTAGGGGAATCGAACCCCTGTCTCCTGGCTGAGAACCAGGTATCCTTGGCCACTAGACGAAGGGGGCCGGGGTGGGCAATTCTAAAAGCTCCGTCCCATCTGTCAACCCCCCACCGTCACTTGCCGCCACGCCGGGTGGGCGCCGTATCTTGTGGCTTCCGAGGACCCTGACACGCAGACCGGAGCTCGTGCGTTGAACTGGGAATTCCTGCACCTCATCACGCATCCGTTCGCGATCGTCCTTCCGATCGTAGGCGTGGCCGTCGGTCTCGCCGGTTGGGTGTCCCGCCGCGAGGAGCTGGAACGCTACGGTCTCATTTCGCTCCTCCTGGCAGCCGTGGCGGCCGTGCCGTCGTACATCACGGGTATCTCGACCGCGGATGAGGTGGCAGCGCGCACGTTCGTGCAGCCGGGACTGGTGCAGGACCACCGCACGTGGGCCACGTGGGCGGCGATCGCGCTCGGTACGTGCGGGATCTTCGCCGGGTTCGCACTGGCCCAGTCCGGGGATCGACGCCTGCGACGCTTCGTGTTGATCGTGGGAGGGCTGGCATCCTGCCTCGTAGCCTTCTCGGCGTTCCGCGGCGGCAAGATCGTGCATGGCGACGAGCCGGCGGCGGACGGTGTCCAGCGTACCGCGGAGGGACCGTGAACCAGGTCGATTCCGATCTTCCCGTCATGGTGGGCAACGGTCGCCCGGAGGTCCGTCCCGTAGGACATTCGCAGGTGACGATGACACAGCTCATGGCACCGCAGGACACGAACCTGATGGGCAACGTGTTCGGCGGCGTGATTCTGGCTGCCGTGGACCGGATCGCCTACGTATGCGCCACGCGTCACGCCGGGCGACCGTGCGTGACCGCGAGCTTCGACCAGGTGGACTTCCGCTCGGCCATCCAGATCGGAGAGGTGGTCACGCTGAAAGCTTCGGTGAACACCGTCGGGCGAACGTCGATGGAGATCGGCGTGCGGGTGAGCGCGGAGCCCGTCACGGGCGGTGAGAGCCGGCACACGAACTCGTGCTACGTCACGATGGTGGCGCTCGATCCGGCAGGCAGACCGTGCGCTGTTCCGCGGCTGGAGCTGGAAACGGAGGCTGAGGTCAGGCGCTACCGGGACGCCGAGGAGCGGAGGCAGGCGCGTCTGCAACTCGCCGAGCGGCGGCGGTCGCGGCGTGGATGATGGTCCGGACTGCGCCCGGGCGACGGACCCGCTCTACATCAGGTTGACCAGGCCGTAGAACGCGAGGGCGGCGCCGGCCATGGCCGCACACTGGACCATGATCTGCCGCGCCGGCATGTTCGCCAACAGTCCGAGGACCACGGCCAGGCCGACCGCGGCCACCAGCAGGATTCCGAGCACCATGCTGTTTCTCCTGGTCGCGCGCCGTCGTGGAAGACGACACGCCGTTCTCGCTACGAGGGACCGAACCGGGCCGATTCCTCTCCTCTCGACCGCCCCTCGCGCTGGATCTGCACGAGCTCAGTCATGTCCGCGCGGGCCGCAATGTTCTGTCCTGCGGGCGTCGACGCCAGCCCGCCCAATGCCGCAATGCGGGGACCCAGAATGTCGAACAGGGTGGTCATCGGTCAGCCGATCGGGGATGGAGAGTGGACGGTCGGGCGCTCGCCGACGCGCACGGACCGCATCCAGCGAATCTCGCTCTCGAAGGCCCGACCGAGGCCTCGACCCACGGCCGCCTCCACGGCGTCTCTGTCGTGCGCCGCACCTTCCGACTCCACGGTCGTCATCCGCACCTCATCGATCCCGCACGGAATGATCAATTCGAAATAGCGCAGCGGCTCGTCCGTCACGTTGAGCGCGAAGCCGTGCCACGTGATCCAGCGGCTCACGTGCACTCCCAGTGAAGCGATCTTGCGGACCCGCCCCGCCGCACGCCCGACTCCGGAAGCTTCCGTCTCGTTCCCCACCCACACGCCCGTGAACCCGGGGTACCGAAACCCGGGCACATCCAGCTCGTCCAGTGCGCTGATCAGCCCCTCCTCGAGCTGCCGCAGATACCAGTGGAGGTCCCGTTTCCATCGATTGAGGTCCAGGATCGGGTAGCCCACCAGCTGCCCGGGGCCGTGGTAGGTCACGTCGCCGCCGCGCTCGACTTCGACCGCCTCGATCCCGGCACCGGTCGCCCGCTCGAGGGAAGCGACGAGGCTCGCGTCGCGCGCGCCCCTCCCCGTCGTGACCACCGGCTCGTGCTCCAGTAGGAGGACCAGGTCCGCGTCCAGCGTGCCGGCGATCCGTGCCCGGGCCAGCTCGCGCTGCCACTCGAGCCCGTCCGCGTACGGAACCAGGCCCTGCACCGGAACCAGGTGGAGGACGTTCACCGACCCCCTCGCGAAACGAGGCGACAGGTCACAGCTATATGTGGATGGCCCGATCCATGGCCGCGAGCGCCGCTTCCATCACGGCTTCCGCCATGCTCGGGTGTGCGTGCGCGTGCGCCGCGATCTCTTCGACCGTGGATTCCAGGGCGCGGGCTATTCCCACCTCGGCGACGAGCTCGCTCACGTTGTGGCCCACCATGTGGACGCCCAGGACTTCCCCGTATTCCGCGTCGGCAATGATCTTCACGAAGCCGTCGTTGTGTCCCGCGACGAGGGCCCTGCCGTGCGAGGTCAGGGGATACTTGCCCACCTTGATCTCTCGACCCGCCTGTTTCGCCTGTTCCTCGGTGATCCCGATGCTCGCCACCTCCGGGTGGCAGTAGCCCACACTCGGAATGTTGTCGTACCGCATCGGATGATGTGCCACTCCGGCGATCCGCTCGGCCGCCACGATTCCTTCGTGCGAGCCCTTGTGTGCCAGCATCGGCTGTCCGGCCACGTCGCCGATCGCGTAGATCCCGGGCACGTTCGTCTGGCACCACTCGTCGATCCCGATCCACGGGCCGTCCATCTCTACGCCCGCTTCCTCCAGACCCAGGCCCTCCGTCACCGGCTTGCGGCCGACAGCCATCAACAGCACATCGGTCTCGATCTTCTCCTCGCCCTTCTTCGACGTGACGGTGAGCACCATCGGGCTCGCCTCTCGATCGAGCGACACGACCTTCGTGTCGGTTCTCACCTCCATGCCGCGCTTCTTGAACGAGCGGGCCAGAGTCTTACCGACGTCCGCGTCCGAGACCGGGACGAGCGTGTCGAGCATTTCGACGATCGTGACGTCGACGCCGAACGCGTCGAACACGTCCGCGAACTCCACCCCGACGTATCCGCCCCCGACCACGACCATGCGCTGCGGTAGGGTCCGAAGCGCGAGTGCCTCGCGGCTGCCGATCACCCGATCGCCGTCGATCTCGAATCCGGGGAACGACATCATCACGGCGCCCGTGGCCACGACGATGCTGGCTGCCTCCACGGTGGTCGGGTCGCCCTCCTCCGGCGTGACCTCCACGACGCCCGGGCTCGCGATGCGTCCCCGTCCCTCTAACAGTTGCACACCGTTCTTCTTGAACAGGAAGCGGACGCCGCCCGTGAGCTTGCTGCTGATGAACCGGCTGCGGTCCACCGCTGCACCCATGTCGAAGCGCACATTGTCGGCGCGCACGCCGAGCTCCTCGCCGTGCCGGGAGATGTTCTGGGCCAGGGCAGCGCTCTCAAGCAGGGCCTTGGCCGGAATGCATCCCCAGTTCAGGCACGTCCCCCCGAGCCCTCCCTCGTATGTCGAGGCCTCGACGCACGCGGTCTTCAGACCGAGCTGGGCCGCCCGGATGGCGCACACATATCCGGCCGGACCGGCACCGATCACCAGGATGTCGTACTTCTCAGCCATCGATTCGCCTCATTCGCGGGGAGCCGCGCGCCGGCTCCGCAGGTTGTCTCACAGCACCAGCTCCAGAGGATTCTCGAGCATCGCCTTGAACGTCTGGAGGAAGCGCGCCCCGGTCGCGCCGTCGACCACCCGGTGGTCGCACGACATCGTGACCCGCATCCGCCGCCGCACCGTAATCTCCCCGTCCACCACCACGGGCTTGTCGACCGTGCTGCCCACCGCGAGGATCGCCGCTTCGGGCGGGTTGATGATCGCCGTAAACTGATCGATGTCGAACATCCCGAGGTTGCTGACCGAGAAGGTCGCGCCCTGGTATTCTTCCGGGAGCAGTCGCTTCGCGCGCGCCCGGTCGATCAGCTCGGCCGCCTCCGTCGAGATCTCCCGCAGCCCCTTTCGATCTGCCGCCCGCAGCACCGGCGTGATGAGCCCGTCCTCGATCGCCACGGCGATCCCGATGTCCACCGACCCGTGCCGTCGGATGGCATCTCCCTGCCAGGACGCGTTGACTTCGGGATGCCGCGCCAGGGCCTCGGCCGCGATCTTCACCAGAACGTCGTTCACCCCGATCTTGCCCGACTCCAGTCGCGCATTCATGACCGATCGCAAATCCAGCACGCGGCCCATGTCGATCTCGGTCGTGAGGAAGAAGTGTGGCACGGGGCCGATCGACTGGACGAGCCGCTTCGCGATCGCCTTCCGCATCTGCGACAGCTCCAGCAACTCGTCATCCGGGCGGGACGGTCCGGCCGGCCCTGCCGGGGCCGTCGCCGGGCCCGAGCCCGGAACGCCCGCCGCGATGGCGGCCTCCACGTCGCGCTTCACCACACGGCCGCCCGGCCCGCTGCCCGTCAGGTCCGAGACGCGGAGCCCCGCCTCGTCGGCCATGCGGCGCGCCACCGGGGAAGCCTTCATCCTGCCGGTCACCGAGCTCTCCCCCGCGTGGCTGTGCGGAAGCTCTTCCGGAATGGCCGCTTCCACTTCCGATACCGCAGGCGTCTCCGACACGACAGGCGCCTCGGATACCGCAGGCACCTCGGGAATCGCGGGTGGCACGAGCACGTCCTCCGTTCCGTCGGCCGGATGCCCGGACGCCGCCACCTCCGCCTCTGCCAGAAGGGCCGAAATGTCCTCGCCCTCTTCCCCGATGATGCCGATCAGGGCACCCACCGGGACGGTCTCCCCGGCCTGCACGAGGATCTTGCGCACGATCCCGCCGCCCAGGGCCTCGATGTCCATGTTCGCCTTGTCGGTCTCGATCTCGGCCAGGACATCGGACGCCTCGACCCGGTCGCCCTCCCCCACCTTCCACTCGAGCAGCTTGCCCTCCTCCATCGTTGGGCTGAGCTGTGCCATCACGACTTTCGTAGCCATTGCTCAGTCCTGGTAGCAGACGTGCATGACCGCCCTGACCACGGCGTCCGCGTCAGGCACGATCAGCTTCTCGAGGTCGCGGGCGTAGTGCATCGGCACGTCCAGGCCCGACACCCGGGCCACCGGCGCGTCCAGGTCATCGAACGCCTCCCGCTGGATGTCGTCGACCACCTGGGCCCCGATTCCCGCCACGGGCCAGCCCTCCTCGACCACGACCGCCCGGTTGGTCTTGCGCACCGACGCCACGTACGTGTCGAGATCCAGCGGGCGCAGGCTCCGCAGGTCCACTACCTCGGCCTCCACCTCGTGCTCGGCGGCGAGCTTGTGGGCGGCCTGCAGCGCCACATGGAGCATCCTGGAATGCGCCACGATCGTGACGTCCGCCCCCGGCCGCTTGATGTCGGCGACGCCCAACGGCACCAGGTGCTCTGCGTCGGGCACCTCGCCCTTCAGGTTGTACAGCAGCTCGCCTTCGATGAACACGACCGGGTCGTCGTCCCGGATGGCGCTCTTCAGCAGTCCCATGGCGTCGGCCGGCGTCGCCGGCGCGCACACCTTGAGGCCCGGGATGTTCGCGTACCACGGATCCGGGGCCTGTGAGTGTTGCGCCGCGAGCTGCAGAGCGGATCCGCCCGGACCCCGAAACACGATCGGCACGGCGAACTGACCGCCGGACATGTGCCGGAACTTGGCCGCCGAGTTGACGATGGCGTCGTAGGCCAGGAGGGCGAAGTTCCACGTCATGAACTCCACGATCGGGCGCAGGCCGGCCACGGCCGCGCCGACTCCGAGGCCGGCGAAGCCATTCTCGGCGATCGGCGTGTCCCGCACCCGCATCTCCCCGAACTCCTCGAGCAGACCCTTCGAGACCTTGTACGCACCGTCGTACTCGCCGACTTCCTCTCCCATGAGGAAGACGCGATCATCGCGCTTCATCTCCTCGCGAAGCGCCCGGTTCAGGGCCTCCCGGTAGGTGATCAGCGCCACGCGTCCCTCCGGTCCAGGCCGCCCCGGAACTCGTCGGCGTACACGTGTGCGTAGATGTCCTCCCGCCCCGGAACCGGGCTCGACTCCGCGAACGTCGCCGCCCGCTCGACCTCGGCGATGACCTCGTGATCGAGCGCCTCGTATTCCTCTTCGGTCAGGAGTCCCGCCTCCTCCATCCGGTCCACCAGGTTGTTGATCGGGTCGTTCGCCCGCTCCGCCTGCACCTCTTCACGGCTCCGGTACGTGCCGTGCGCCGGATCGGACATGGAGTGGCCGAGGAATCGGTAGGTGCGAGCTTCGATGAAGGTGGGCCGGGACGTCTTGCGCGCCCGGGCGACGGCACGGGATACGGCGTCGTGCACTGCGAGAACGTCCTGGCCGTCCACCTGCTCGGCCTTCTTCCCCTGGTACGCGCAGGCACGGGTGAACAGCTCGTCGACCGCTGCCACCCGGTCGATGTCCGTGCCCATGCCGTAGGAATTGTTCTCTACCACGTACACGACGGGGAGCTCCCACTTGGCCGTCATGTTGAAGGCCTCGTGGAACGGACCCCCGTTCACCACCGAGTCTCCGAAGAAGCACAGCACGACCTGGTCGCCGCCCCTGTACTTGATGGCGTAGCCTACGCCGGCCGCGACCGGAAGGTGCGTTCCCACGATTCCGTGTCCGCCCAGGAAATTCACGTCCCGGCCGAAGATGTGCATCGAGCCGCCGGCCCCGCGGGAGGAACCGCCCACCCGTCCGTGCAGCTCGGCCATGACGGCCTCCGCGCTGATCCCACGCACCAGCGCCTGGGCATGATCGCGATACGCGGTGAGGACGTAGTCGTCCTCCCGCAACGCCGTGATGGCACCCGTAGCCACCGCCTCCTGTCCGATGTACAGGTGGCAGAACCCGCCGATCCTGCCTACCTGATACGCCTCGGCGGACTTCTCCTCGAAGCGGCGGGAGAGCACCATCCAGCGCAGCATCTCCAGGAGCTTCGCGCGGGGCACGCCCTGCAGCTCTCCCCGCATGACCTCGTCTTCCGTCCTGGCCAACGTGTCTACTCCCCGGCGGCCCGGCGCGGGAGCCCCGATCGGCTCACGCGGCGCCCGTCCGTGCTCGCAATTCCTCGACCTGCTCTCTCGCGTGGTAGCTGCTCCGAACCAGCGGACCGCTCTCCACGTGCAGGAAACCCATCTCCTCGCCCAGCCTCTTCCAGGCGGCGAATTCCTCCGGGGACACGTACCGGTCGATCGGCATGTGCCGTTCCGAAGGCCTCAGATACTGACCCAGCGTAAGGATCTGAACGCCCGTCATCCGCGCGTCCTCCAGGAACTCGCGGACGTCGTCTCCGTTCTCACCCAGCCCGAGCATGATCCCGGTCTTGATCAGCACTCCGTCGTCCAGGGCGCGTGCCGTGCGAAGAACGTCCAGTGAGCGCTCGTACCGGCCCCCGGGCCGCGCCGCGGGATGGATGCGGCGCACCGTCTCCATGTTGTGGTTGAAGATCTCCGGCCGCGCCTCCATCACCCGTTCGATCGACGCACGATCTCCCTGGAAATCGGGCGTCAGCACTTCGATCGAGCAGGCGGGAAGCCGGCTCCGGATTTCCTCGATCACCCACGCGAAGATGCGGGCCCCGCCGTCGGGCAGGTCGTCCCGGTCCACCGACGTGATCACCACGTGCCGCAGCCTCAGCTGCTCGATCATCTCGGCCACGCGCCGCGGCTCGTCCTCGTCGAGATCCTCCGGCCGGCCATGAGCGATCGCGCAGTAGGGACAGTTGCGCGTGCATCGGTCACCCATGATCAGGAACGTGGCCGTGCCTGATTCCCAGCACTCGCCGATGTTGGGACAGTGCGCCTCCTCGCACACCGAGTTCAGGCCGAGGTGACGCATCAGGTGCTTGAGCTCCCGATACCGATCGCCACCCGGCGCCCGCACCCTGAGCCAACGTGGCTTCTTCTCGGGCCACGGGGCGGTCGCGTGGGCTCCGGGGGCGGAGTCACAGCCGCGCGCGGTTACCGGATCCGCCGACCCGGAGGATGCGGAATCGGGATGTATGACATTCAGTCGTCGCATGGTATTTCGTACCCCGTTTGTCGGTACCGAGGCTCGCGAGCCGCCACTGCGGGCACGGCCCGGAGCCCGCCGAAACTACCGGCATCGGGCAGGCAAGTCCACTTGAAAGCGGGTCTTCGGACGGCGTTGCCGCGCGGAGGCAGGGTGCGTATTCTCCGTGACCACGGCCGGCATCAGTGGTACGGACGGAAGGGGGAAGAGGATCCTTCCGCCGCCGAATTCGATCCAACCTGCAGAGGAGCCATGACCTACATCATCGCTCAGCCGTGCATCGGCGTGAAGGACGCGTCCTGCGTCGACGTGTGCCCGGTGGACTGCATATACGAGGCGGAGGATCAGTACTACATCCACCCGGAGGAGTGCATCGACTGCGGCGCATGTGTTCCGGAGTGCCCGGTGGAGGCCATCTTCCCGGACGATGAGGTCCCCGAGCAGTGGACCGAGTACATCGCGAAGAACTACGAGCAATTCGACGTGCCCCTGCCCTGACGCCCGCGCGAGCATGCCCCGGCGGTCGACGGTCGGTCGCCGGACCGGACAGTGATCGTGCACCCGGCCTCTCGGCCGGGTGTTCTTTATTGTTGAAGGATCGGTCGAGACCTCCTATATTCCCGCCGCTTTCGGGTCCGGGCCGACCGCCCGGACCCTTCGCACGATACCGACGGAGACGCATCATATGAGAAAGAGCCCCATACTCGGACTGGCGGCGGCGCTCGCGCTGTGCCCCCCGGTCCTGCACGCGCAGGACTCGGAGCCGATGGCACAGGCGCCGGAGCTTCCGGTCCACCAGGATGAGTTCGTGACGGTCCAGGATCACGTCGACGAGCGCGTGATGGAATTCGTGATTGGACCGCTGGATCTCGAGGCCGGGATGCCGCATCTGCGCCTGCCGATCCAGATGGCGCAGATGCCGCTGGACGGCTGGCTGCACGGGTTCCACGTCGCGATGCTGGATGCGGACGGACGTGAGCTCCCGATGGACCTCCTGCACCACGTCAACTTCATCGATCCGGACAAGCGAGACGTGTTCGCGCCAATCGCGCGCCGCGTCATGGCGGCGGGACGGGAGACGAGCACCAAGGAAATGCCCAAGCTCCTCGGGTATCCAGTGCAATCCGGAGATCGGATGCTGATCTCAGCGATGTTCGCCAACCCGGTCGGACGGGATTTCCCGGAGGCGTACCTGCACGTGCGGTTCAGCTACAGCCTCGAGGAGGACGGGCTGATGCAGCCGCGCGACGTGTATCCTTTCTACCTGGACGTCATGGGTCCGGTGGGGGTCAAGGACTTCGCCGTGCCGCCGGGGAAGACCGTTCTGTCGTACGAGGCGAGCCCGGCCATCGAGGGTCGCATCCTGGGCATCGGAGGCCACCTGCACGATTACGCCACGGTTCTTCGCCTGGAGGACGTCACCGCGGCCAAGGTCATCTGGGAGGCCGAGCCGGAGTACTCCGAGGACGGAAGACTGCTGGACGTCCCGGAGGGCAGGCTGTGGATGAAGGGCGGAGTCAAGGTGAGCCCGGACCACTCGTACCGCATCTACGTCGAGTACGACAACCCGATGGACCACCCGACGGCGGACGGCGGAATGGGTGAGATCGGAGGCGTGATCTGGGCCTCGAAGGACGTCGTGTGGCCTGAGTTCAATCGGCACGATCCGGTCTACGTGGCCGATCTGGTCAACACGCTCGAGGCGCCGGAGAAGCTGGGCGGACACGGACACGGCGGTCACGGCGAGATGGACGGCATGGACACTTACGATGGCACCACGGGCGACCCGTCGCACGAGATGGAAGAAGGGCACGCGCACGAGATGGAAGAAGGGCACGCGCACGAGGGCGCCCAGCACGACGGGAAGTAGGCACGACAGTCCGGGCCCGACGGACCCGAAGGCCGCTGCGTGATGCGCAGCGGCCTTCCTGCATCCGCCTCACCGGCTCACGGGTTCACGATCGTCGAGCGGCGGCGCGGCGCTTCCGTCCAGTGCTCGGTGCCTGCGCTCGGCCGATACAGTGGCGTGACGGCCGGCAGGCTCACGATTCCGGTCCTCCGATCGGTCACCCGCAGGGCCACCACGTAGGCGCCGCCGGGTGAGTCCCCGAGCTCGACCCGCAGGTGATGGCGCCCGAGACCCTGTCCCGTGCGATCCGCGTCGGCTACCGAGGGAAACTGCAGGGTGAAGGCCGCTTCGTCGGGTTCCATGTCGAACATCCGCTGGGCCACCGACTCGGCGACCACTCGCACCTCGACGTCGTAGATGTCGCCCGGGCGGATCCCGTAGACCTCGAAGTAGACGTGCGCCGCTCCGTCCGGGGCGACGACGTGCGTGGGACTCACCGGCAAGTACGTCACACCGTCCCGTGACCATGTGCCCCCCGAGTCCGCGGCCACGGCGATGTCGCTCACGGACGGGAGCCCCGATTGGCGGGCCGAAACCGTGACCGTGTCGAGGACCCAGTTTCCCGGCTCACCTCTGTCGCTCCCACGATCCCGGAGGACGAGCGTGTACGGATAGGTCCCGGACTCGAGGACGAGGCGGAAACGGACCGGGATCCCATCCTCGACGCGCAGGGGATCATCGACGACCGGCCGACTCGTGCCCTCCCGTCGGCTCAGGCCGTCCTGGCGCAGAACGGCGAGATCCGCCTCCACGTGGTACGTCACGAGCCCCGCCCATCCCGATGCGGAGTCGCCGGCGACCGAGGCCGTCAGGTCGCCCACGCGCGTCGCCGCCAGGAGCCACACCTCGGATCGGTCGGTTCCCGGCTCGCGGAATCGGAGCGCCTCGTACGCGAACTCGATGCCCGCGGTCAGCTCAGGAGCATCCGGGATGCCCGCGACGGCATGCCGGGCGTTCGCTTCGTTGACGGAGCGCTCGAAGGCAAGCGCCGATTGGAAGCCGGGATTGAACCGACCGCCGGCGGCTCTCATGCGGGTGTCCATGCGGCGAAAGGGCTGGTCCCGGTACAGGTAGTCGAGCACCCGCCGTGACTGGTACAGGTAGGCCAGAGGTGGGCCTCCGACCGCCATCAGCCGGCTGGTCATCGTGAGTCCGCTGGCGTGCGCCAGGTTCTCGAGCAACCGGTAATCGCCGAGGGCCCGAAGGCCCGTCTTCGACACCGGGGCGAAGTGGAACACGCGGGGACCCTCCGGCCGGTGATACGCCCACGTCTCGTTCGGGAGTGCGACGTCGAGATCAAAGAACGGCACCACCCTGGCCAGCGGCTCTCCCATGCGCAGGAAGATGAGGCCCCGGTCGTCGATCTCAAGGCTGTCTGCCCGTCCGAGCCGGTCGGCGAGGTCGTCGGTCAGCCTCGGTGTTCGGAGGTAGTAACCGTGGCGGGCCTCGTGCAGGCGTCGATAGTGGATCTGGAGTCGTTCCTCGGCGCTTATGGCCATGCGCAAGGCCCGCTCGTCCACGAAGCGGCGGACCCTGTCACATGCCGCGGAACCCGGTGAAAGGCGGACCCACTCCGACTGCTCGTCGCGTGTCGAGAGCCCGCGGAGGTCTTCCCACAGGGCGCGTCTGGTGGCCGGATCCATCGTCTCGCACGCGGTCCAGAACGCCTCGCCCCCACGCGCCCGGCGCTCCTCGAACGAACCCGGGATCCCGGGACCGGAGACCGGCGCCTGCAGGAGAATTCTCGCCCTCTCCAGGTCCACGCGGGGACGGGCTTGCCCACTCGAATCCCGGCTCGCCGGGAGAACGGCGAGAGCCGAGCGAACCTGGCCGGCCCTCCGCCACAGGGCGGCGACGGCGACCGAATCCGTGGCGGAGGCCGGGCCGCCCGTGAGCTCCCATTTCGTCAGCACGTCTCTCACTTCCCGCACATCGGGATGATCGCGGTACAGAGACAGGGCCGATCGAACGTGACGCGGGAGCGTGTCTACCGCGGTGATCCGAATCGGGAAAGCGGCGTCCAGGGACCGAGCCGTTCCGCCCACGTCCGGCGAAAGCAGCTGAAGGGCGATCCACGCGCCGGCGGCGAGGACGCTCGAGGCGCCTTGCAGGCAGCGGCCGGGAGCCTCGCGGTGCGCTTTCCTCATGGTCCCATCACGCGTCGCGGGCGGACTGACCACGAGCTCCCCGATCCGGTATCATGGGAGCCGTGATCCGTTATCATTATCATACTGCTGCGAGGGACATCGCGCGCCTCGACGTGAAGCAGGGCGACACCCTCGTGCACGCCTACAGCGACACCTCGCTCGAGGAGCTGATCGAGTGGGGGCGCTCGCATGGGCTGAGGGCGGAGTGGATCGATCGGCGCAACGCCCTGCCCCACTACGACCTGTTCGGGGCGTCGGTCGCATGGGCGGGACGGGGGGTGACCCGCGCGGAGCTGGTGGCGGATCTGAAGAGGTGGTGGGCAAAGCGGGCTCGGTGACTTCGCGCCGTCGGAAACGGGACCCGGAACGGATGCCCGTACGCCGTTCAGCGCGCCGTATTGAGGACGTCGATCCCCGAGAACCGCGCCACGGGGCAGCCGTGCGAGACGGCGTTGACCTGCCCCGGTTGGCCCTTTCCGTCGTAGAAGCTACCGCCCATCTCGTAGGTCGACGGTCCCCCGAGCATGTCCAGCGCGTTCCAGAAGTCGGTAGTCCGCGCCTGGTAGGCTACGTCGCGCAGCATGCGGGTTCTTCGGCCGCCGCTGATCTCCCAGAAAGTCTGCCCGCCGAACTGGAAATTGAACCGCTGCTGATCGATGGAATAGGAACCGCGGCCATCCACGAGAACGCCTCGATCCGTCGCTGCGACAAGATCATCGACCGTCAGGTCCTCGGCGCCTGGCAGAAGGTTCATGTTGGGCATGCGTTGGAACGGAATGCTTGCCCAGCTGTCGGCGTGCGCGCAGCCGTGGCTGCGCTCGACTCCGGTAAGATCCGAGATCCACGCCACCTGCTCGCGGGTCGTCTGGTAGTCCACGAAAATGCCGTTCCGAATCATCGGCCACTGCGTGGCCTTTACACCCTCTTCGTCCCACCCGATCGACGCGAGGCCGCCTGCGGACGTCCGCTCCCCCTCGACGTTCACGAGCTCCGATCCGTAGCGCAGCCTGCCGATCACGGATTCCGGCGGCGCCAGGAAGCTGGTTCCCGCGTAGTTCGCTTCATACCCGAGGGCCCGATCCAGCTCGGTCGGATGCCCGATCGATTCGTGGATCGTGAGCCACAGATGCGACGGGAGCAGGATCAGGTCGTAGCGGCCCGGTTCCACGCTCGCCGCAACGAGCTTCTCGGCCGCCTCCGCCGCCCATCGTTCGGCCGCTTCCGTGCTCATCCAATCCAGGACGTACTCCCAGCCACGCCCGGCCGGTGACACGGCCGCTGCCCGCGTCTGGAAGTCCGTGCGATCCGGCGACACCGCCGTGACGTTCATACCCGGATTCGTGCGCACGATGGTTTGCGTGGCGATGGTGCCTTCAGTCGTCGCGCTGGTCTGTTCGATCTTCACGAAATGCAGGCTCGAGCTCACGAAGCTCACGGACGGGTTCCGGAGCGCCACTTCGTTGAGGGCGAGCAGGTGCTCCACTTTCTCCGCCAGGGGCACATCCCACGGGTCGATCTCGAACGCGCTCCTCCAGCTCACGTCGCCATAGGATTCGACTGGCGCGAGCGTCACCGGCGCGGGCTGCACCGAAGCGTTGGCACGGCCCACCGCCGAGGCTTCCCGACCAGCCCGGGCCGCCGCGTCGTGCGACAGCTCGCGGGTAGCGGAAAACCCCCAGCTCCCGTCGACCAGGGCACGGACCCCGAGTCCGTGCGAGCTCGATTCCGACACGCCGGTGATCTGGGTCTCGCGTGTCCCGATCTGCTGCTGGCGGTACAGTCCGATCCGTGCATCGGCGTAGTCCGCACCGGCCGCCGTGGCTGCGTCGAGCGCGGCGAGGACCAGATCGCGGGCCGCCGCGTCGACCGGGGGGGAGACCGCGCGAGCGGCCCGCCGGACGCTCCCGGCGGCCATCTCACTCCGCGTAAGTATCAGTCCGCCGGCGGCCGCAGCGGAGGTCCGCACAAAGTCTCGTCGCTCCATCACACGGCCTCCGAAACGCTGCTGAACGTGAATCCGCTCGCCCGGAGCGGCGGGATCTCGCGAGCGGAGTCACCTCCCGGCCCGCCCGTGGTGACCCGCACCGGTCGTCCCAGCTCCTCGAGGTTGCGGAGGACGAAGAGCGGCGAGTCGTTCCATCGGAAGTTGTTCACGGGGTGAGAGATCTCGCCGTTCTCGATCCAGAACGTCCCGTCCCGCGTGAGACCGGTGTACAGGATCGTGCGGGGATCGACGCTGCGGATGTACCACAATCGCGTGACCAGCACGGCGCGCTCCGTGGTTGAGATCAGGTCGTCGATCGTGCCCTGGCCGCCCTCCATGCGGATCGAGCCGGGCCGACCCGTGGGGTCCCTCCCCTTCTCGCGCCCCCAGAAGCGGGAGTACGCGAGGTTGCGCAGCACGCCGTTCTCGATCCAGGTGATCGGTCGCGCCGCGAGCCCGTCCGAGTCGAACGGGGCATCCCCGGCGGCGAGCGGATCGGAGCGCAGCGTGACTCGCTCGTCCACCACGGGCTGGCCAAGCAGGGTACCGCCGGGCGCCGCGAACGCGCTGCGTCCCTCGTCTGCCGCCCGCGCGTCGAGAGCCCGGACGAGGAGGTCGATCAGGTCCGCCACGGCCTGTGCCTCGAAGATCACCGGATACGTGCCCGGTTCGAGGGGCTTCGGCTGACGGGAACGGAGCGCCTTCCCGATGGCCGTTACGTGCATGGTGGACGCGTCCACTCGGGACCAGTCGCGATGTCCGATTCCGGCCCATCCGGACCCGGTGCCGTCCCCGGTGCGCGCAGTGAGCGAGTACGCCACGGACGTGGCCGGATGATACGCGAACAGCCCGGCGGAATTGCCCAGGGCCCGCGCCCTCGCCCGCACGTCCATGAAGCCGGCGACCGAGAGATCCTGTTCTGCGGCCGCCCTTTCGATGGCCGATTCGGCGATCGCCGCACGTCGCCCCGCATCGAGGCTCGCGGTGGACTCGTGCCATCCCGCCGAGGCCCCGAACTCCCGTGCCCCGAGAAGCGGCATCGACTCCGGATCTTCCGGCGCGAGACGGGCCAGGTCTTCGGCTGCACGCACGGCTTCGGCGAGCGATTCGGCGTCGAACTCGTTGATGGACATGGTCGCGGAGCGCCGCCCGAACCGCGCCGTGATCGCGGCGGTCAGGTTCACCGACTCTCCGGCGGTCGTGATGCGATTGACGGCGTAGCGCGTGTTCGACCGACGCGATCCGTCCAGGGCCACGGACGATTCATCGGCTCCCGATATCGCCAGGATTCGCTCGATGAGGCGCCGCGCGTCGGCCTCGGACAGAACCGGACCTCCGCGCTCCGCCAGTGTCAGGAACTCACGTCTCCGCATGTTCGGCACCGCCTGTTCAGTACGCTTTGAGCTCGGCCATCGCCTCCGCGAGGTCGGGAACCTGTGGCAGAATTACCTCCTCGAGCCGTGGAGCGTAGCCCACGAACGTGTCGGTGGCCGCCACCCGGCGCACCGGCGCATCCAGCCACTCGAACAGCTCGTCCGCGATGCGGGCCGCGATCTCGGCCCCCCAGCCCCACGATTTCGAGTCCTCGTACGCCACCAGCGCCTTGTTCGTGCGCTTCACGGACTCGGCGATCGCCTCCATGTCCAGCGGGTTGAGCGTGCGCAGGTCGAGCACATCCGCGCTCACCGGCAGACCATCCTTCTCGAGCTTCCTGAGGGCCTTCCGGGTGCGCTCCACCAGGGCGCCGTACGTCACCACCGTGATGTCGTGGCCCTCCTCCACGCGGTTTGCCCGTCCGAACGGGATCATGTAGTCAGGACCCGGATAGCGGCCCTTGTTGTAGGTCTGGCGGTACAGGTGCTTGTGCTCCAGGAACAGCACCGGATCGTCGCAGCGAATCGCCGTGCGCAGCAGACCGTTGGCGTCTTCCGCGTTCGAGGGACATACCACGTGCATGCCCGGCGTGTGCGTGAACAGCGACGCTCCGGTCTGCGAGTGGTATATCGACCCGCCCGACAGGTAGCCTCCGTACGTCGTCCGCACGACCGCCGCGCTGCTGAACGCGCCTCCGGAGCGCCACCTCATCGTGGGAAGCTCGTTCCGCAGCTGGTGGAAGGCAGGCCAGATGTAATCGAAGAACTGGATCTCGACCACCGGCTTCATCCCGCGGAGGGCCATGCCCACGGCCCGCCCCACGATATTGGCTTCGGCCAACGGCGAATTGAACACCCGGTCCGAGCCGAATTCGCGCTGCAGACCCCACGTGACCTTGAAAACGCCGCCTTTCCCCTTCACCTCGTCGATGTGCTGCTCACGGGACACGTCGGCGACGTCCTCGCCGAACACGACGACCCGCGGGTCCCTCCGCATCTCGTCCCGCATGCACGCGTTCAGGAGATCGACCGCCGTCGTGGGGTCGCCATCGGACGCCGGCTCCGTGGCGAACTCTTCCGACCGAGGATCCACGGTGGGAGAGAACAGATAGTCGTGCACCGTCTCCGGATCGGGCTGCGGTCGCTCCGCGGCTCGCTCGGAGGCCTCCATGATCTCGGCATCCGCCTGCTCCCGAATCGCCGCGAGCTCTTCCTCGGTCGCGATGCCGGCATTCAGAAGGAAGGCCGCGAAGTTGGGGACCGGATCCCGACTCGCCTCTTCTTCGCGCTCGGCGGCCGGCTTGTACGTCCGCTCATCGTCCGACATCGAGTGGCTGTACGGCCGCGTCACGTGCGCATGCACGAGAGCGGGCCCCTGTCGGGCCCTGCAATGCTCCGCCGCGCGCCGCATGGCCCCGTAGGAAGCGATCGGATCCGTGCCGTCCACCTCGACCACCAGCAGATCCGGAAAACCCGACACCAGCCTCGAGATGCTGCCGCCGGCCGTGTTCACCTCGACGGGCACCGAGATCGCGTACCCGTTGTCCTCCACCAGGTAGAGCACGGGCAACTTCAGGTTGGAGGCCGTGTTGAGCGACTCCCAGAACTCGCCCTCCGACGTGGCGCCGTCACCGGTCGTGACGAGCACCACCTCGTCGTCGTGGAACGCGAGCTGTTCTTCCGACAGGCCGATCCGGCCGGCCCTCACGCCGGCTTCAGCGCAGCCCACCGCCTGCAGGAATTGCGTCCCCGTGGGGCTCGACCCGGCGACGAGGTTGTGGTCCGCGTGGCCCCAATGGGACGGCATCTGGCGACCCGCGCTGGCCGGGTCGTCCGCCGCAGCGACACCCTGCAGGAACATCTCGTACGGGGTGACGCCCAGCTGCAGGCACAGGGCCCGGTCCCGGTAGTACGTGAAGAACCAGTCGTACCCGGATCGCAGCGCCTTGCCGGCCGCCACGCCGATCGCCTCGTGCCCCGCACCGCTGATCTGGAAGAAGATCTTCTGCTGTCGCTTGAGCAGCAGCTCGCGGTCGTCCATGCGCCGCGACAGATAGATGGTACGGTACATCGACAACAGGTCGGTCGGCTGAAGGCCCTCCCGATCCTCGTCCGGCATGCGGCCTTCCACGTAGTCCGTCGGTGTCGCCATTCCCGTCCTGCTCCACGCGGGCGTGCTGACCTGTCCGGCGGACTCGGAAACGGGCGCCGGCTCGGTTCCTATATCGGAAAGCGGTGAATAATAGCGATAAGAGGAAAACCGCACCAAGCAGACGCGGGGTGCGGGACCAGGCGGCGGACTGCACACGGGGCGGCATCCGACAGGATACAGCCGATGTTCAGCTCGAATCGCGAGGATCCGCGAGCCCGAAGCCCGTGATGGATCCGAGCCCGCTGGCTCACCGGGGCGGACCTCTCGTTTCGACCGCAGGAGCCTCCGGCCTGATCGAGGTTTCGGGCGGGAGAGCCGCCCTCGCCATGCGCTTACAGAAGTAGTAGATCCGCTTCAGGTTTTCCAGCAAATCCACTTCCATCGCGTAGGCCGCGAGACGACCCGGCTCGGCCGCCACCAGGCGCCGGGCTTCGTGAAGGGCGGCGGAGTCCGCGAGCCTGTTGATCCCGTCCTTCATCTCGATGACTTCGGAGGCGGCGCGCTCGTTCCTCTGCGTGACGGCCATGAGGGCCATGTCCAGCGCCCGGGTGACGACCGCGTGGAACTCCCGGATCACTTTCCGCGTCTCGTCGCTCACGCGGACTCCGTCGTCCAGCCGGCTGTGACCGAGGCTCACCAGGTTGGTCTCGATCACGTCGCCGATGTTCTCGAGGTCGTTCGTCGCCTCCATCAGCCGCACGAGCTCCTCGGTCTGGACCTCCGTGAGATGTTCCTGGCTTACCCGGCCCAGGTAGGTGACGATCCGGCCGTGGAGCGCGTCCACCGAGTCGTCCCGCGCCTTGAAGGAACGCAGGTCTTCGCGGCTTCCGGCCAGGACCGCCGGCAGGATGTCCCCCGACATCTCCGTAACGAGATCGCCCATGTGCAGCAGCTCGAGGCGCGCGCGGTCGAGCGCGAACGCCGGCGTGCGCACCAGGCCTTCGTCCAGGTAGCGGGCTCGAATCTCTCCTTCACCCTCGGGCCGGTCCGGGATGAGGCGGCGGGACAGCCACACGAACACGCCGGTCAGGGGCAGGAACAGCAGGGTGTTGGCAACGTTGAACAGCGTGTGGGCGTTGGCCACCTGGCGCGGGGTCTCCGCGGCGAGACGCGCCATGCCCGACAGATCCGAATGTGACGGGGACACGCCAACCGTCAGCCAGATCAGCTGGTCGATCAGGAACACCCAGATCAGGACACCCAGGACTTTGAAGACCAGGTGGATCACGGACGCGCGCAGGGCTTCCCGCGGCCGACCGATCGATGCGAGCAGCGCCGTGACCGTCGTTCCGATGTTGGCGCCGAGCAGGAGAGCGATGCCGGCCTCCAGCGTGACCAGGCCCTGGCTGCCGAGCACGATGATGATGCCGACGGTCGCCGA
>JBDGXC010000017.1:0-64461 GCA_039584815.1 Gemmatimonadota bacterium | reverse complement strand
GTACAGATAGGTCCCCGGTGTTCCCGCCTCGAACTCCAGCGTCCGCACCTCCCCCGGGTCCACCTCGATGGGGTCGGCATCCCCCGCCGGCCGTGTGTGGAGCCCGAAGACCGTGATGGGCGCACCATCGAGTCGATTGCGGACCCGAATCCTGAGGCGCGTGCCGGTCTCTGCCCGAATCAGTGGAGCTGGAATCGTGGGAGCCCCGCCCTCCTCCGCCACAGCGGCCACGCGAAGGCCAGGGCCATTCGGTGTTTCCACTCGCCAGTCCGCCCGCAGCACCTCCAACGCGAGGTCAAGCACGCCGCCGTGCAGCGTACCCGCCGAGACCTCATTGTCGTTGGGCTGGACCAGAGGGAGTCCGCTGATGGACCCCGCAGGGAGATATGGGGAAGTGGTCTGCGCGGCAGCCGGTCCCGCGAGGGCGCAGGCGAGCACCGCGGTTGCGGCGAGTGCAGGGTAGCTGGTCCTCATGGCTTCCTTTCAGGGATGCCCGTCTCCTGTTCGATTGCCGAACCCTCTTGCGCAGCCAACGAGAGCCCGTGTAGCCGTGGTCCACAGACGCTAGAACGCCACTTCCTGTCAACTGCACCAAGGTACTGACAGGTGGTAGCCTTCCACCGCGCACTCACGTATCTTCGCGCCTCGGAAACGCGGGAGTGACCTGCCCCCAAGAGTGGTACCACAAGTTAAGTTAGTCCGACGGCAACCCTCAGGACCGAACCTGGCCCCTGAAGTGCGGGTCGCCTGAGCCAGGTTCGAGCGGGCCGGATCGCCTTGGGAGCGGGCGGCCCCTCGGATTGGTTCGCCGACGAGGCCACGTACGGTGTTCTTCGGTGGCGTGCCGACTCGGACAAGCTTGGCAAGGAATGGAGGGCGCCCGTAGCTCCCGAAGTACGGGATGCGATCATCAGTCTCCGCCGTGAGCGGCCCGGCGTCGGTGACGCCTACATGTTCCCGGCTCCGCACAGCGACGGTCCCGTGCGCGTTGACGTAACCCGGAAATGGCTTCGCAAGGCAGAGGTGCTTGCGGAGGTACAGCATCAGAAGGGCTTTGGCTGGCACTCGTTCCGTCGAATGTGGGCCTCAAAGCGGAAGCATCTCAGCCTGACGGACGTTGCCGCCGCTGGTGGATGGAAGGACACACAGACGCTTCAGCGATGCTACCAGCAGCCGATCCGGACACGCTGGAGGCGGTCGTACTCGAAGGCCGCAAGCTCCGGATGAGGCCGTGATCTCTCTTGGGAAAAAAGTGACCCCGAAAGTGACCCAGTCGGGAGACCGGACGTACGACAGTGGGACTGGCGAGGCGGTAACTTTATCTGTTACTTCGCCTTTTCAAAATGGGCCCGGCAGGACTCGAACCTGCGACCTTGGGATTATGAGTCCCCTGCTCTAACCAGCTGAGCTACGGGCCCGAGGGCGGGGACGGAACGTACGGTCCGTCTGCCGTTCTGTCGATATCCGGCGGCACGTGCGGTGAGACCTCCGTCGGCGCGAATCGGGCTCGATGCCGAAAGCCCTCTCCCTCCCGACGCGCCGAGTCGAGCATGCCCTTCGTGATGCCGGTGTCCATACCGGCCAGAACCTCGATGCGCTCGTCGACTCGGGGATGCGCCCGCATGAAGGCGGACCACGGCCTCGAGGTCTCACCACGGGGGTCGAGAAACATCATGGGAGCCAGCGCCGGGTCGACCGGCAGATCCGGTCCCGCCGCGCTCATCTTGGCGAGGGCGCGGGCCAGTGCGGCTGGATTGCCGGCCATGAGCACCGCATCGGAGTCGGCCAGCAGAATCTGTTCGGCTGCGACGGAGGAACGGATGAGCAGGCCGGCGAGCGGAGCAACCACAAAACCGAACAGAGGAAGCAGGAACAGCAACCCGAGGGCGAGTGCGCCCGCCGGGTCCTCCGGGATCATGCTGAGGACCAGGCCGATGCCCAACGGCACCGCCAGCACGAGCGGACCGAGGAACCAGACGGCGCACCCCACGCCGACCAGCGGATGGATTCCGTAGACGATCCCGAACAGTCGTCGAAAGATCCGCAGCGGCAGCCACAGGCTCGCCACGATGGCGGCAACGACTGTCGTGAGCCTGGTGTCGTGATTCCCGATCTGGGCCAGCTCGTATGCCACGACGCCCTCGAGCTCCGGCCGGTCGAGCAGTCCCAGCGTCGCCGCGCTGACCGCGATCGAGGCCCGGTCCGGGTCGAGACCGACCGAGAACACGTTGGCGGCATCCGAATCGATTCTATACAGCGCCGGCGCCGGAAGACTCGAGGCGATGCACAGGCCCTCCACTACCTGGTGCAGCTCGGGCTCGGCGTCGGGGGGCAGCGGCTTCGCCCCGGCTGCCCGAAGGGCCCGCCGCGCCCCGGACCTGTACTCGCGCCATGCGGCCACCAGGACCACGCCCAGCATGATCCCGAGCCCGGTAAACCTGCCGTGCCTGACGATCCGCTCCGGATCGGCTTCGGCCGCACCCGCGAACAGCCGCCCGAAAGCGTAATAGGCTGTCAGCAACTCGTTCACGTAGAAGGCCGCCGGCAACAGGATCAGGCAGAAGGCGCCGAGAAGCAGGATCGTGTCGCGCCGATTGGAGTCGATGCGATCGTAGACGAGCACGGCACTCCGCGTGTTCAACAGCCGGTCCGGGGATTCCGGCCTACGAATCGGATCTCCAATTCGGCAGCCCCCTCGTCCGCGTCGAAGAACTCGAACGGAGGCAACCGCAGGGCCCTCGCCAGGAGGAACGTAGGGAACCGCCGGATCCGCGTGTTGAAATCGAGGGCATTTCGATTGTAGAACTGCCTGGAGTAGGCGAGCTTCTCCTCGAGATCCGTCAGCTGGTCCTGAAGAGCGACGAAGCTCTCGACCGCCCGGAGCTCCGGGTACCCTTCGGCGACCATGAACAACTGTCCCAGGCAGATTCCGAGCTCCGCGCTGGCGTTCGCGGCTACGGCGGGACGGGCCGCCGCGACGAGCGACGCCCGGGCCTCCATGACCGCAGTCAGAGTCTCTCGCTCGTGCGAAGCATACCCGGCGACGACCTCGACGAGGGCCGGGACGAGATCGGCCCGGCGCGTCAGCTGTACGTCGATCCCCGACCACGCCTCCCTCGTGCGCTCCCGTGAGCGAACGAGTCCGTTGTAAGCGACGAGCGTCGCCACAAGCAGTGCGACGAGCAGTGCGATCCATGCCGACATGGTCACCTCCGAGGGCGTCGGCTCGTGTTGGACGGCCGTTGTTCGCATCGGACGCGAATCAGTCTAACACCACGCGAGCCGTCCCCGCAGGTGGAATCGGGCAGGCGCTACGCGGCGAACCCGACCGGCCGATCCTTGCCTGAGGGCGACGCGGCCCGGATCTTACGATTCCGAATCTCGGGTCACACAGCAACCGGATTCCAGCCCGCATGCGCATACTCATCGTCGGGGCCGGCGAGGTCGGGTACCACGTCGCCGAGCGACTGTCCAAGGAACAGCATGACGTGGTGGTGATCGACGTCGATCGGGCTCGCCTCGACTACGTGGAGAGTCACATCGATGTGGCCGTCCTGGAGGGCAGCGGCATCAATTCGACCGTGCTCGAGGCCGCCGGCATCGAACAGGCCGGATTGCTGCTCGCGGTGACCAGCGTGGATGAGGTCAATCTGGTCTGCTGCATGTCCGTGCCGCCACGTCGAAATCTCACGAAGGTAGCACGGATCTCGAACCCGGACTTCTACCGGGGGGGAGAAGCGCTCCGGCCGGCCCGTTTCGGAGTGGATCTCCTGATCAATCCGGAGCGTGAGCTAGCGCTCGAGACCTTCCGCCTGCTGGAGTCGACCGCGGCTACGGACCTGATCCTGTTCGCCGGCGGCGCGGTGCAGCTCATCGGGCTCACCGTCCTGGAGGGAGCGCCGGCTGACGGAAGCACGCTCCGCGAGCTCAGCCGGAAGATCGGTCGCAGGCCTCTGCTGGCAGTGGCCGTGGAGCGGGACGGCGAAACCATCATTCCCGACGGATCGACGGCGCTGCGCCCCTACGACCACGTGTTCGCGATCGCCGCCGAGGACGAGATCCCGCGAGCTCTGGAGCTGTGCGGATATTCCCGCACGACCCTCAAGCGGGTGATGATCGCCGGTCACAGCCGGGAGGCCTTCTACCTGGCGAAGTTGCTCGAACAGCACGGCGTCGAGGGCACGGTCCTGGTGGCCGATCCGGAAATGGCCCACGAGTTCGCGGTCCGCCTTGAGCGCACTCTCATCCTCCAGGGCGACGCCACCGATGTGGAGCTCCTAGAGTTCGAGGGCGTGGGCGAGACGGACGCCTTCGTGGCGTTTACCGATGAGGACGAGATGAACATCATCTCATCGCTCGTGGCGCGCGACCTGGGAGTAAAACAGATCATCACGCTGCTGAACCGAACCGACTACCTGCCCCTCGCTCGCCGCATCGGACTGGAGACGGCGGTCAGCCCCCGCATCAGCGCCGCCAACGCGATCCTCCAACACGTGCGGCGCGGGTCGATCCGAAACGTGGCGGTGTTCAAGGACTCCGACGCCGAGGTCATAGACTTCGTGGTCTCGCGGGACAGCCCCCTGGTCGGAATGCCGCTGGACGACATCGAGTTTCCCGAGAACTCGATCCTGGCAGCTCTTGTGCGCGAGGAAGAGATGCTCATTCCGCGCGGGGAAGACTCGTTGCGGGTCGGAGACGAGGCGATCGTCTTCGCGCTCTCCGGCGCCATAGCGGACGTCACCAGGCTCTTCCCATCCTGACCGTCTCCCTGCGAGCGAGCGACCGGTGAGATACCGCGAGATCCTGCACGTCCTGGGCGGGCTGCTGCTGTCCGTGGCCGTCGCCATGCTGCCGTCGGCAGCGTTCGGCGTGCGGGAGGGGCTGTGGCTGCCCTGGCTCGTATCCGTCCTCATCCCGGCCCTGACCGGCCTGGCGTTCTGGTGGCTGACGCCGAGACACGTCGATCTCTCGCCCCGCGAGGCACTCGCGGTCGTGGGGCTGGGCTGGATCGCCATCGTCCTCGCCGGCACCGTCCCGTTCCTTGCGACGGGAGTGACGAGCTCCGTCGCACGGGCGCTCTTCGAGTCCGTCTCCGGATTCACGACCACGGGCGCGACGGTGTTCGCCGTGATCGAGGAACTTCCACCCAGCATCCTCCTGTGGCGCAGCCTGACGCACTGGATCGGTGGAATGGGGATCATCGTCCTCGGCGTCGCCATCCTTCCACTCATCGGAGTGGGCGGCGCGCAGCTCTTCTTCGCCGAGGCACCAGGGATCACGACCGATCGCGTGCAGCCCCGAATCGCCACGACAGCACGCCTTTTGTGGGGCGTGTATTTCGCTTTTACGTTTACACTTGTACTGCTTTACTTCCTTCTTGGCATGAGCATTTTCGACGCGGTAAACCACGCCATGAGCGCCCTGGCAACCGGGGGCTTCTCGACCCGCACCGCGTCGATCGGGTATTTCTCACCTGCCATTCAGTGGGTGACGATCCTGTTCATGTTTCTGGCCGGCGTGAACTTCACGCTGCACTACCGCACGTTCACCGGGCACCCGCGCGAGATGTTTCGCAACGCCGAGTGGCAGTGGTACCTGGCGTCGACCGTCGGCGTGGCTCTGGTGTGCTTCGTCGCGCTCGCGGCGGCGGAGGGGGCCTTCACCACGGAGCTCGTGCGACGGACCACGTTCTCCGTGGTGGCGGTGCACAGTACGACCGGGTTCGGAACGTCAGACTTCGCCGCCTGGCCCATCGTGTGCCAGGTCCTTCTGCTCGGCCTGATGTTCGTGGGCGGGATGGGCGGATCGACGGGAGGCGGTTTCAAGATGATCCGGGGCGCTGTCGTCGCGCAGCATGTACTGGGGGAGATCCGGAAAGTCCTCCATCCGCGCGCGGTGATCATCACCCGCGTCGGCGGCCGACCGATCCGAGAGGAGCTGGTGTTCAAGGTGCTGGCATTTCTGGCCATGTACATGGGCACGCACGCGATCGGAACCCTGGTGCTCGCTGCCCTCGGCAACGACCTGGTGACCTCTCTGAGCGCATCGCTCGCGGCGCTTTCCAGCATCGGCCCCGGTCTCGGAGAGGTGGGGCCGGCGTCCAGCTACGGCCACCTGGGCGCGCCCGCCCTCGTCACGCTGTCCGTGCTGATGCTTCTCGGAAGGCTCGAGTTCTATACGCTGCTCGTGCTGCTGGTCCCCAGCACCTGGACGCGGACCCACCGGACGCCGCGGCCTCCCCGCGTGTGGCGGCGGCAGAGACGACAGGCCGAGATCAGGGCGGGGAGGAAAGCCGACCCCATGAGCTCCTGGCCCTCCTAGCCGCAGCTGCGTCGCTCACTCCGTCCCGAACAGACGATCTCCCGCATCCCCCAGACCCGGCAGGATGTATCCCTTCTCGTTCAGCGCCCGATCCAGCGCCGCCGTGTACACGAGCACGTCGGGGTGATCCTCCAGCATGCGCCTGACCCCCTCCGGGGCCGCGACGATGCACATCAAGCGGATGTGAAGGGCGCCCGACTTCTTGAGGTAGCTGACGGCCGCGCTTGCCGAACCGCCCGTGGCCAGCATCGGATCGACCACGATCAGCATGCTCGCCTCCAGAGGCGGCGGGATCTTGAAGTAGTAATCGATCGGCTCGAGGGTGTCGTGGTCCCGCTGCAGGCCGATGTGACCCACCCGCATGGTGGGAATCAGGTTCAGCACGCCGTCCACCATTCCCAGACCGGCACGCAGGATGGGGACCAGAGTGAGCCGCTCCCCGATCACCACGTCGCCGGACATGGACTCGAGCGGCGTCTCCACGCGCACCTCCTCCGTCGGGAGATCGGAGGTGACTTCATAGGCGAGCAGCATGGCGATCTCGTCCACCAGCTCCTTGAAGATCTTCTTGGGGGTGTCGAGCTTGCGGAGCAGGGTGACCTTGTGGCGCAGCAGCGGGTGCCGCGTCACGATGAGATTCGGGAATCGGGGATCGCGGGAAAATGTCCCCCCACTCGCACTGCCGTTCATCCGGCCTCCACGGTCAGGATCGTTTTTGCGGCCTCCTCGATGTGTCCGACGACGGACGCCGCGTAGCCGGCCGCCTCCCACTCGGCGGCCAGCTCGGACGCCTCGTGCCGGGGCAGGATGGCGAGCAGCCCGCCCGACGTCTGGGCGTCACACAAGAGTACGCGAAGGTCCTCGGGCACGTCGGGCTCCCAGGTCGCCGCCGCCTCCACCGCGGCCCGGTTGCGCACTGTGCCTCCCGGAATGAAGCCCTCGGACGCGAGCTCACGGGCTTCAGGGAGCGAGCGGGGAGAGGATGCCGCAACGCGCGCCGACACGTTCGAAGCCCGGCAGACCTCCATCAGATGGCCCAGCAACCCGAAGCCGGTCACGTCGGTCAGTGCGTGCACCTCGTGACCTTCCAGCAACAGGGCGGCTTCCCGGTTCAGCTGGCGCATGGACCGCACGGCGGCTCGTACCGTGGGCATGTCCGCCGCGCCCCGCTTGATCGCCGTGGCCACGATCCCCGTGCCGAGCGCCTTGCCGAGCACGATCGCGTCACCGGGTCGGGCCCCCGACTTCCGGTGCAGACCATCCAGCTCGGCGAAACCCAGGGCGACCAACCCGAACTTGGGCTCGTCGTCGTCGATCGAGTGCCCGCCCGCGATCACGATCCCGACTTCGGCGCACACCTCGGCTGCGCCCCGCAGGATCTCCGTCACGACCGCCCCCGGTAGCGTGGACATCGGCACGGCCAGCACGCTGAGCGCAAAGGCCGGAGTGGCCCCCATGGCGTAGAGGTCGCTCAACGCGTTGACCGCGGCGATGGCTCCAAAGTCCCGCGCATCGTCCACGAGGGGAGCGAAAAAGTCCACGCTCGCCACCAGCAGTCGGCCGTCGCCCAGCGAGTAGACGGCCCCGTCATCCGGCGCCTCGAGTCCCACGAGGAGGTTCTCGTCGTCTCCGGCCGGAAGCGCCGCCAGGATGTTCTTCAGGTCCTCCGGACCCAGCTTGCAGGCTCAGCCGGCTCCGTGCGAGTACTGGGTCAGACGGACGCGCTCGGATGAGGGCGTATTCATGGCAGGCAACCTAGACGGACCCCGACCTTTGCGGCAACGGGGCCGGGGAGGCAGTTTGCGGTGTGATCATGCGCTTTCGCACGGCGTACGGTACAGACGAAAAGCGGCGACGCATGGTGGACCGCCAGATCCGCCGGCGAGGGGTGTCCGACGAGCGGGTACTGGATGCCATGGGCCGCGTGCCCCGTCACGCCTTCATACCCGCCCCCGACACGGCGGCGGCCTACTCGGACTGCGCCCTTCCGATCGGACACGGGGCCACCATCTCGCAGCCCTACATCGTCGCCGTGATGACCGAGGCGCTTCAGGTCGGCCCGGGGACGCGGATCCTCGAGATCGGCACGGGCTCGGGGTACCAGGCGGCGGTGCTGGCCACCTGTGGATGCACCGTCTTCACCATGGAGCGGGTCGTCGCGCTGTACGAGCGTGCTTGCGAGACGCTTCGATCGGCTGGCTTCGCCGGAGTGAACGTCCGCCTCGGCGACGGCACGCGCGGTTGGCCGGAGGAGGCTCCTTTCGATCGGATCCTGATCACCGCGGCGGCTCCCGAGGTGCCACGGCCGCTCCTCGACCAGCTCTCGGATGGAGGCCTTCTGGTCGCCCCTGTGGGCGACGACTGGCTGCAGGTGATCCGCCGCTACCGCAAGGAAGGGGAGAGCGTTCGCTCAGAGGATCTCGAGGGGGTCCGGTTCGTGCCGCTGATCGAGGACAGCGAGGAGTAGGCTCTCGCTCCGGCGTCGCGACACGACCCTCACCAGTTCCGATCCACGACCGGATCCCTCGAGCGATTCCGCTCGAGACGGCGGCCCTGAACATCTCTCTCCTCCTCGGCCGCCCGCTCGAGGAGCTCCAGCGCCTCGGCCGCCGATAGCTGGCGCGTGGAAGGTGCATCCCGCTGGTCCGCGTTAGAGGCTCCACCGCCCCCACCACCCCCACCGTCGTCCTGCGGATCCTCCTCCTGCTCCAGCCATCGCCCCACGAGCTCCAGATTCCAGCGAGCGTCCTCGGCCGCGGGATTCTCGTCCACCACCCAGCGGAAGCCTTCCCATGCCTGTTCGAGAAGCGGGCGACGCTCCTCGAATAACAACTCTCCGCCGAGCTCCGGCGGTCGCCCCATGAGGGCCCGCGCAAGGGCCAGGTCGTACGTCGCCGAGCGCTCGAGCTCTTCGTCGTCCGTCTCGAGCGCCCGCTGGAGGGGCTCCACGGTCCCTTCCCAGTCCGCCGACAGAAGGAGAGCGGCCCCGAGATTGAACCAGTCGGCGGGACGCCCCGGCTTTTCCGACCGCGCGCGATAGCCGGCCAGAGCTTCCGCGGTCATGACGTGCGTGCTGTCGAGCGCCATGGGAGGGATGGGCTCCGGCGCCTCCTGCGGCCCGCGTGCACTCGCGCCCAGCGAGACGGCGGCCCCGGCGACCAGGAAGGCGAGGATCGCCAGACCTGCGCGCCCAAGCGGCATCGCGGGCGAGCGTCTCATGTTCACCCCTTCCGCACCAGGTAACCCTCCGTGAAGAGCAGGGCGAACGCCGCGAGCAGGAAGATTCTCGCCCGGCGGCCCGTGCCCGGATTCGGCCGCCGTCCCTCTCGCTCGAGCCGCTCCACGAGGTCGGTGAAGCCAGCCTCATCGGCTCGCACGTACGAGCCTCCGGTCACCCGCGCCATTTCCTGCAGCGCGCCTTCGTCCAGCCGGCTGACGACGGGTTCTCCCCGAGGGTCTGTGAGCCATGCCTCGGCTGCCTCCTGGACAGTCCGCGCGTCGCCCGCCTCGGCGCCCGGAGGCACCGGAATGGGCAACCGGGCCCCGTCCGGCGTGCCCAGCCCCACGGGGAACACGGGCACCCGCATGCGAGCCGCTCGCGCCAGCTCGTCCTGCACCGCCTCGGCCTCCGTGGTGGCCTCGCCGTCCGTCAACACGACGAGCACCCGTCGACCGCTCTCGTCTCCACCCGCCAGCACGTCGAGTCCCTGCCGCAGACCCTCAGCCATGGAGGTTCCGCCCTGGCCCACCAGTGCCGGGTCGAGAGCCTGCACGAACATCAGGACGGCGTCTCGATCTTCGGTCAGCGGGGACAACACATACCCGCGCCCGGCAAAGTAGACCACCCCGAGCCGTCCCGGCAGGCGAACGGCCAGCCGGGCGGCAAGCCTTCGCTGCCGCTCGAGCCGGCTCGGCTCCACGTCTCTCGCCCACATGGAATTCGACGCGTCGAGGACCAGAACCGTCTGCAGGTCGGAGGCCTCCGGCGCGTCGTCCGCGATGCCGCCAACCGAGAGCGCGGCGGCCAGCGCCCCGCAGCCGGTCGCGAGCAAGAGCGCGCGGAGCAGCCGTTGGGCCGGTCGCGGAGCGGCGGTCAGGCGATCCAGCAGGGCGTCGTCTCCGAGCGCTTCCCGATCCAGACGAGTTCGATAGGCCTCCACACCGCGCAGAAGCAGGGCCATGCTCGCCGCCGCGGCAGCCGCCAGCCAGATCACGCGAACACCCTGCGGGCACGGGTTGCGGACCCCAGCAGCTCCAGAGCCAGGGCGGTCAGGGCCAGAATAAGGAGCTCCGACCTCACACCGGCCCGCTCCACCACGCGGACTTCTTCGACCGGTGCGGTCTCGAGCTCGTCGATGCGTCCATAGATGCGACTCAGAGCCTCGGGGTCGGTCGCCCGGAAATACAGACCGCCGGTGGCACGAGCCACTCTCTCGAGCAGCTCGTCGTTCACGGTGACCTCCATGTCCGCATACTGGTATCCGAAGCGGGTGCGGCCTATGGGAACCGGAGCGACGCCGTCCCGTCCGACCCCGATCGTGTACACGCGGATTCCCAGCGCCGCCGCCGCGGCGGCGGCGGCCTCCGGCGTTATATCACCGCGGTTGTTGTCCCCGTCCGTGAGAAGCACAACGACCCGGGATCCTTCCGGGATCGGACGGAGACGATTCACGGCCGTGGCGAGGGCCGTCCCGATGGCGGTTCCGTCCCGGAGCTGTCCGACATCCAGGTTCGCGATCGCCTGGTACAGGATGCCGTAGTCGAGCGTGCCCGGCACCACCGTCAGCGCCTCACCGGCGAACGCCACGAGGCCGATCCGGTCGGCCGCGCGACCCCGGATGAACCGGGCGACTTCGCGGCGGGCCACCGCGATCCGGTTCTGGGGCCGAAAATCCTCCGCGAGCATGGAGCTCGAAATGTCGAACGCGAGCATGATCGTGACGCCTTCGGAACGCTCCTCTACACTCTCGATCAGCCGCACCGGACTGGCCAGGGCGAGCACCGTGAGCACCAGTGCCACCGTTCGCCAGACAGCCGACCACGCCGACCAGAAGGTGAAGGGCCGCAGCCGCAGGCCCCTCTCCTCCGCCTCCTTTCGGGCCCGGCTCGCCGCCCCGATAGCCGGCAGTGGCATCCGCACGCGCCGGCCGTGCAGGGCCATCCACCCCGCGGGGACGAGCAGCAGCAGCAGCAGGTACGGCCACGCTCCGAGGGTGATCTCCGGCATCAGGCTGCCTCCTCCGCGTCCACCCACGCCAGGCATGCGTCGGCGTCGCCCAGGGCGGCGGAAGTGGCGGTCGAGACGTGGGCGAACCGAACCAATCCAGCCCGGTCTCGCATCGACCGGAGATCCGTCATGAGATGCGGATGCAAGTCGGGGACGCTCACCGTGTCGACGAAGTCCCGTACCGGACGTTCATCCGGCCAGTCGCGGGTGGCGGCCAGATACCGTCGAAGAGTCGTCTCGATTCCGTCGTAGAATGACGCCAGGTCCAGATCTCCGTTCTCCAGTTCAGTCCGCAGCGCCGCGAAAGCCCGGCGGGCCGCCACGGAGGGATCGATGTGCTCGCTCTCGACATCGAAGGGCTCCCCTCGAAGCCTCCGGAGCAGCCAGCGGAGCAACACGAGAGCCAGAAGAAGGAAGAGCAGCCACCACGGGAAACCATGTCGGGGAACGGGTCCGCGAGGGGGCTCCAGCTGGAGCGGTCGCTCGGGCGCCGCGGGGAGCACCGACAGGACCCGCACGGCGGGCGGCCGTGCGGTGGCCCTCCCATCGTCCCATTCCAAAGCAATGGTCGGGATCTCCCACCGACCCGCCTTCCACGCCACCAATCGGTAGCGGGCCCTTGACCCGCCGCCTACATCGTCGCGGCTCACGGTGGGGGGACGGAGCTGCTCCAGCTCGGGGCCGAGAACAAGGAGCGGTGGAAACGACACCCCGGCCTCGGGCGGGGCCGCCACGGACACCCCTAGGGTGAACGGCTCCCCGACGCGTATCGTGTCCGGCGTCAGCACGGCGACGGCACGCGTGGACGGCGGCTCCTGGGCAATGCCCGTGAACGGGTGCGCCATCGTGCTCGCGGCGAGAATCGTGGTCGCGCCCAGCGCGCGGAGTGCACCGGCCATGCGTGACGGAGAGCCCCCCATCAGTGCAGCCTCGCTCGGGCGCGCGCCGCGAAGAACGCGGCCAGGTCTGCGGCATATGGTCGGTCGGTATGCAACATGACACGATCCGCTCCGGCCCTGCGAAACAGCCAGGCCACGTTGGCCTCGCGCTCCGAGGCCACACGGCTCAGGTAGCGGCGAGCCCGCCGGTCGCCCAGGTCGAGGACCCCGACTTCTCCCGTTTCCGGGTCACGCACCTCCAGCAGGCCGGCCGCGGGAAGCGCACGCTCAGCGGGATCCACCAGGTGCAGGCCCACCACGTCGTGCCGACGGGCGGCGGCCGTGAGCTCCCTGCGAAACGACGGACCCTGAAAGTCGGACAGGACGAAGACCAGAGACCGCGTCTTCAGGGAACGGGACGCCGTGGCCAGCGCCAGAGCGATGTCGGTGCCCCTGCCGCGCGGCCGATGACAGGCGAGGACGTGCAGGAGCTGGCGCAATCGGCCGCGGCCTCGTCGCGGTGGCAGCCAGCGTTCGACCCGATCGCTGAACAGCAGAAGTCCGACCCGATCGTTGTTGCGAGCCGCCGCCAGTCCGAGGACCGCCGCGAGCTCGAGGCTCAGGTCGCGCTTGGTGCGCGTCCGCGTGCCGAAGTCGGTCGAGCCGGAAAGGTCCACGATCAGCAGGACCGTGAGCTCCCTTTCCTCTACGAATTTCTTGACGAACGGGCGGCCCATGCGAGCCGTGACCTTCCAGTCGATGGCCTGGAAGGGATCTCCTGCCTGATACGCCCTGACCTCGGAGAACTCGATGCCGTGACCCCGGAACACGGAGTCGTACGCGCCCACGGTCCGGTTCTCCATGAGACGCTTGGCCCGTAGCTCGAGGCGGCGCACCAGTGCCGGCACCGCCGAGGTGTCGGGTTCCGGGTCCGCCTCGGGCGGGGTCCGGAACCCGAAGAGCGGCAGTCGCATCAAGGAACGGGAACCGCCGCCAGCAGGCGCTCCAGGACCTGGTCGGACGACACCTCTTCCGCCTCCGCCTGGAACGTGAGGACGAGACGGTGGCGCAGAACGTCAGGGGCCATGGCGCGCACGTCTTCCGGCATCACGTAGGCGCGTCCCCTCAGGAAGGCGTGGGCGCGCGCCGTCCGTCCGAGGTAGATCGTGGCCCGGGGCGAGGCCCCGTATTCGATCCAGCCGTCCAGGTCCCCGTCCACCTCGGCCGCTCGCCGGGTGGACCTGACCAGGTCGAGGATATATTCCTCGACCCGTTCGTCGAGGTACACGTGGGGTAGCAGAGCACGCGCCGCTATGATCTGGTCGGGTGTCGCCACGGCCTCGAACGGCAACAGCTCGTCGGTGACCGTGGCCCGGAGGATCTCGCGCTCCTCGCCCCGATCCGGGTAGTCCACCCGCACCTTGAGCATGAAGCGATCGACCTGCGCCTCGGGAAGCGGATACGTGCCCTCGTGCTCGATCGGATTCTGCGTCGCCAGCACGAGAAACGGCTCCGGTACCCGGTGGCTGGTGTCGCCGATCGTCACCTGGTGCTCCTGCATCGCCTCCAGCAGGGCGGATTGTACCTTGGCGGGAGCGCGGTTGATCTCGTCGGCCAGCACCAGGTTGGCGAAGATCGGTCCCTTCTTGGGAACGAAGACGCGGTTGACCTCGTCCCAGATGAGCGTCCCGATCAGGTCCGCCGGCAGAAGGTCGGGGGTGAACTGAATGCGACGGAAGCTCGTATCGATGGCTTCGGCGAGTGTGCGAACCGAGAGGGTCTTGGCGAGGCCCGGCACACCTTCGAGCAGCACGTGTCCTCCGGTCAGCAGACCGATGAGGAGACGCTCGACCATGCGCTCCTGACCCACCACCCGGGTGCCGACGACATCGCGAATGTCAGCGAGGAATCGACTCGCATCGGCGATGCGTTCCGTTCGCTCCTCGAGCTCCGCCTCCGATATCCGATCGGTGATTCGTATCTGGTCCACGTCCCTCCCCCGCTGTTCGCTCAGCGCTTCATACGCTCGCCCTCGTCCTCGAAGCGGAAGACGTAGGCCGCCATGGCTCCGGGCCGAATCTCGCCGCTGCGTGCACGCACATCGAGATCACCGCCCGAGCCCTGCCCCGCGTCCTCGGCCTCCAGGACATCGTCCCTGAACGAGCGCATCCGATCACGCCATTTCTCCCACGACTCGGGGCGAAGATCCACCCAGCCCCTGTTAGCCCACGTCGCCTCGGCAGGCTCGTCAGGCACGACGCTCACCCTGGGTCCTCGGAGCATTCGCTCGCCATCCGGGAGGAGAATCGGGATCCCGATCGACAGGATGTCCGACCGCAGGCGATCGTCCGACTGCACGAGATCCAGCGCGCCCTTCGCCGTCTCTTCCGGATCCAGGTCCGCCGCGGCACGCACCTTCCGCATCAGGCGATAGAGAATCTCAGCCTCGAACAACAGCTTGCTGAGCCGCGGCGGGCCCAGCATCTCGAACGCCACGGAGCGCACGCCGTGTTCTGCCTCCAGTTCTTCCATGAAGCGGAGAGCCGTCTCTCGCAGGGCGCCTCCTCTGTACGTCGGACCCATGGTCGCCGCGTCCAGGGCGCCGACGATGTCCCGACCGGTCGGCCGGCCCCTGATCTCCGCGATCGACGCATCGGCGATCTCCTCGGGCGTGATGATCTCCATCAGGCCGAGCGACGAGATCGTCTCGTACTCGCCGAGGCTGAACAGGCCGTTCTCGCCGGCGTCGAGCCACACCGACTCGAGCGGCTCACCGGTTTCCACGCAGCGCTCCCCCGGATTACCGCCGAACGCCTCGGATAGGTCCACCGGCTCGCGGCAATCGATGCGGGGAATCGGTCGTCCTCCGCGCGCCACGGGCCCGAAGCAGATGCGCTTCCATCCCACGGCGGCCGTCGGCTTGACTTCCTTGACGACCGGCGAATCGGGTGTCCGACCCATGAGGAAGAGCAGCGCCGAGTGCGCTCCCGAGACACTGGCCTTGGACAGCAGGGTAGCCGAAGGCCGCTCCTCGGAATGCGTAAACGGCACGTTGAGTCCCATGCCGCCCGTGCCCGACGTGCCGATCTTGAGGTACACTTCCGTGCCGGCGGTGCGCATGCCGCGCATCAACACCTGCACGTGCCGGATGAGCTGGGGGAGGTACAGGGTCGTCAGGTGGGCTTCGATGTCCGCAACCGTGGGTCTGCCACCGCTCCACATCAGATCGCGGAGGCTCCCGGCGGACTTGAACAGGTCCTGGTAGGCGATTGCCGTCGCCGTGTTGACACAGTCAATCACGATCTCCGGCCGGTGCGCCTCGAGGAGGGTGTACAGGAGGTTGCGCCGGAAGTCCTCCTCGGTCAGATGCCCGAGGAGGTCGTCCAGGATCTCGGCCCGTCCCTCGTCGGATTCCAGCATGGCCGTGCGGGAGTCGTCCCTGCGACTGGTACGCAGGAGGATGTCACCCCATTCGGCGATGAGCTCGACATCAGAGGAGTCCGGCATCTGGCGCAGCGTCGCCACACCTTCTTCGGCCTCGTCACGTCGCAGAGCCGCGATCACCAGTCGGCCGGGGCGCAGAGGCATCAGCTTTCGGGCGATGGCGATTCCAACCAGCCCGGAACCGCCGAGCATCAGGATGTTTCTTCCCTGTATGTCCATGTCAGCCGTTCCTGTTCAAGGACTCAAGCTCCGCGATCTCCGCCGCCTCGAGTCGGCGCCAGGAGCCGCGGGGCAGATTCCGGATTCCCAGAGGACCGAACGCGACGCGCTTGAGCGCGTGGATCTCGACGCCCACCGCGTCCATCAGGCGTCGGATCTCCCGGTTTCGCCCCTCGCGCAGAGTGAGCTCCAGCAGGATCTCGTCACGCCCTTCACCCCGGTGTCGCCTGATCGACTCGACCCGGGCAACTCCGTCGTCGAGGTGCACGCCGCGGCGCAGGCGGTCCTCCAGATCTCCGGGCACGGGACGGCCCACCGTGACCTCGTAGCGGCGCGGTACGCGAGTGCGCGGGTGGAGAAGCGCCGCAGCGGTGTCCCCGTCGTTCGTGAGGAGAAGAAGACCCTCACTCATGTAATCAAGGCGGCCGACGTGGAACAGGTCGGCGTCCGCCGGATCCAGCAGGTCGTATACCGTGGGCCGACCGTCGGGATCGTCCCGCGTACACAGACAACCGGGCGGTTTGTGGAGCACCACCCAACGGGACGGCCGCGGTATCACTCTCCGGCCATCCACCTGGACGACGCTGCGCTCCGGATCCACCTGTACCCCCTGACGCACCACCACCTCCCCGTCCACCTCCACCCGGCCGGCCCGAATCAGGTCTTCACTGGCCCTCCGGGAAGCTACGCCCGACCGCGCGAGGAACTTCTGAAGGCGCATGGTGCGGGCCACGGGTCAGGGGAGGTCCTCCGCGGCCGGAACCGGGTCCGTGTCCGCCTCCTGGACGTCCTCCACCGTGGCCTGGAGATCTCCGAGAACGACCGGAAGTTCATCAGGACCGGGCAGATCCGACACGTCTTTGAGTCCGAAATGTTCGAGGAAGTTCTGCGTCACGCCGTACAGCAGTGGACGCCCCAGTCCGTCCCCTCGAGCCACGACCCGGATCAGCTCCCAGTCCACCAGCGTGCGCAACACCGATGTCGCGCTCACCCCGCGCACTTCCTCGATCTCGATCCGACCGATGGGTTGACGGTAGGCGATGATCGCCAGCGTTTCCAGCGCGGCGGGCGACAGGTGTGGCGCCCGCGGAACCGAATCGAAGCGCTCCAGATAGGGGGCGAACTCGGGTCGGGTGAGGATCTGGTACCCGTCCCCGAGCTGGTATATCTGGAACGCTCGCTCCGCCTCTTCGTACGCTTCGCGGAGCGACTGAATGGCGGTCCGCACCGCATCTTCGTCCAGGTCTTCGTCGGCCCGCGCGATCTCGGCCGGCGTGAGCGAGGTCTGGCTCGCGAAGAGGGTCGCCTCGACGACCTGCTCAGCTTTCATCCGACGCCTTCGCTGCCGGTCGCCCGGTGCCGTTCCGCTTCGCCCGGCCTCGTCCCCGGAGAAGCCAGATGGAGGAAAAGGGCCGGACCTGTTCGATGCGAAGAACTTGCTGACGGGCCAGCTCGAGAGCCGCGAGGAGCGCCGCCACCGCGTGTCCCCGGGTGCCCCATGGTCGGAACAGCCTGTCGAACGGCACGCGGGCCGTCTTGTCGAGCAGGCGACGCAGCAGGGACACCTTCTCGTCCACCGTTACGGTCAAACTCGGAGGTCGCACCGCGGCGGGCGGCATCGGCTCCGGAATGCGCGCGGCCACCTTGAGAAACTCCTCCAGGCCGAGCTCCAGGCGGACGGGCTCGAGCAGCGGCGGCGGCCGGCCCCGGATGAAGCCCTTGCCGAAATGGCGCCCGCGCTGCGCTTCCGCGCCCTGCAGGACGTGCACGACGTCCTGGAAGTGCTC
Source organism: Gemmatimonadota bacterium (assembly GCA_039584815.1). GTDB lineage: Bacteria > Gemmatimonadota > Gemmatimonadetes > Palauibacterales > Palauibacteraceae > Benthicola. The sequence continues at coordinate 46,585 of JBDGXC010000017.1, read as the reverse complement.
GTATTCCAGCAGGCGCCGGACGAGCTCGGCACGTGGATCCATTTCCCATTCCGGCTGCTCGGGCCTGGGAAGCAGGAGCTGGGCCTTGATGCGGACCAGCGTCGCGGCCATCTCGACGAACTCGCCCGCTCGCTCGATCGCAATGACCTCCAGGCTGTCGGAGAGCGCGGAGACGAACTGCTCCGTGATCCGGGCGATCGGGATGTCGAAGATGTCGATATCCTGCGACCGGATCAGGTGCAACAGAAGGTCGAGCGGTCCCTCGAATCGCTCCAGCTGGATCTGGAACGATTCTCCTATGGTGTCGGCCGCTTCGCGGGGCGGGGCGATCGCGCTCATCTCGTGTCGGGGCGACCTTGCTCCGGAATTCGATTCAACGTATGCTGTTCGATCTTTGCATCACGCGATGTCATACGAACACGCGAGGGAATAGAGCATTGCCGAACATCGAAAGCGCCCGCAAGAGGCTCAGGCAGTCGCGCAAGCGCCGGGACCGCAACCGCACCGTGCGGTCCGAGATCCGTACGCGCTCCAAGAGTCTCCTGCACATGGAAGGTGCCGACGAGGCCGAACAGGCCTTTCGAAGGATCACGTCTCTGCTCGATACGGCAGCCCGGAAGGGCATCGTGTCGAAACAGGCGGCCGCACGCCGGAAGTCCCGCCTCGCTCGCTACGTCCGCCATCTGGCTGACTGACGGCACGCACCGCGGCAGCGGCGCGCTCGAGTCTCCTCCATGTGGAATCCGGCCCGCGAGCGTCGCGGGCCGTCGGCGTTCAGCGATCCTCCGTCGCCGCGTCGGCGTCCTGCTTGCCGTCCCCGCCCTCTTCTTCGGATTCCTCCAGCATGGCGGACACGGCGTCGAAGCTCCGGGCATCGTCCAGCGACAGTGATTCCAGGAACTCCAGCTCGTCCGCGAACTCCGAAGGGCCCTTCGAGTTGGACGCGTCCGCGACGAGATCTTCCTCCTCGCCCTCCTCCGCCACGGTCTCCGTGACAGCAGCCGTTTCCTCACCGGATTCGGCCGCCTCGAAGTCACCGGTCGTCGGCTCCGGCGTGGGCCACCCGTCCTCCGCAGTCACCACTTCCCCGGGCACCGGTGGCTCCTCCGCTGGCGACTCGGCCTCAGAAGGCGTGCGGGCCGGGGCGTTCAGCTCTGCAAGCACCACTTCCAGCATATCCACGGCCGCCCGGTGCTCGGCCAGCTCGGCGTCGAGCTTGTCGAGCACCGACTGGTGCTGTTTGCGCTGCTTCTCCCATTCCGCGTCGTCGAACTCGCCGACAGTGTGCCGCAGCCGCGATTCCTCCAGCTCCGCCGACCGCACATCATGCCGGCCTTCCGCGTCATCCACAGCGGAGCGACGCTTGGAGAGCGCTGACTCCAGCGCATCGCGATGGCCCTGGAGCTCGCCTTCGACCTCGCTCAGGCGGTTCGCGTAGTCGGTTCGCACCTTCCCGGAGACCTCCGGTCGGAACCCGCCGTCGAGCTCATCCAGTCGGTGCAGCCACTCCTGAAACGTGCTTCGGCGCTCGAGTAGCTGGCGAATCTCATCCGGAATCACGTGTTCGCCTTCCATGACGTTCTCGGCTCTCCGTAAGAGTGACGTTGGTCGCGCCGCGGTCAGCGGCCCGGCTTCCGATCGGGCGGCTCAGCTCCTGTCGAAGCGAAGCTCGCCCCCGACGAGCGTACGGTGAACGCGACCGATGAGCTCCCAGCCCGCGAGCGGCGTGTTGCGGCTTCGCGAACGGAAATCGGCCGTGTCGACCGTCCAGCGTTCCTCAGGGTCAAATACGACGATGTCGGCCGGCGCCCCGCTGCGCAACGTCCCGCCGTCGAGTCCCATGATGCGGGCGGGCGCGCACGACATGCGATCGACCAGCCCCGACAGGGTCAGACGCCCGGGCTCGACGAGCGCGCGCATGCTCAGGCCGAGTGCCGTCTCGAGCCCGTTGATCCCGAACGGCGCATAGTCGAACTCCTGTTCTTTCTCCTCATAATGATGCGGGGCGTGATCGGTCGCGATGACGTCGATCACACCGTCGATCAACGCCTGCGTCACGGCTTCGACGTCCTCCGCGGTGCGCAGGGGCGGGTTGACCTTGGCCTGAGTGTTGTAGTCCTTGCACATCTCGTCGGTGAGGGCCAGATGATGCGGCGTGACCTCCGCCGTGACCCTCAGCCCTTTCTCCTTGGCCATTCGCAACTGCTCGACCGACTGGCGCGCCGATACGTGGCATACGTGCAGCTGGCCACCCGTCAGCTCGGCCAGCTGAACGTCTCTCGCTACCATACACGCCTCAGCCGCATTGGGAAGCCCACGCAGGCCCAATGCCGTGGCCACCGTGCCCTCGTTCATCACCCCGCCCGCCAGGCTTCGCTCTTCCGAATGCTGGAGCACCGGAATTCCGAACGTCTGTGTGTATTCGAGCAGGCGGCGCATCAGCCCGGCGTTCCACACCGGGTGTCCGTCGTCGGACACGGCGATGGCACCGGCCTTGACCAGCTCGCCCACTTCCGTCATGCGCTCGCCCTTCTGACCAACGGAGGCGGCGCCGATGGGCATGACCCGCGTTCCGCGGGCGGCTCGGGCCGCCAGGCGCACGTAACCCACGGCTGCCGGATCGTCGATCGGTGGATCCGTGTTGGGCATCGCCCATACCGTGGTGAAACCGCCGGCGAGCGCCGCGTGCGAGCCCGTGTGGATCGTCTCCCGGTGCTCGCCCCCGGGCTCCCGCAGGTGGACGTGCAGGTCGATCAGTCCAGGCGACACCGCCATCCCCGAAACGTCCAGCTCGTCCGCATCGTCGGGGCCTGCGATGTCGTCTCCGACGGCCTCTATGAGACCATCGACGATCAGGACATCGGTGAGCTCGTCCAGACTCTGCGACGGATCGACCACGCGACCACCGCGCAGCAGGAGCGGCCTGCTCATGCGCTCTCCTGTTTCGCGGCCTCGGCCCCACCCGGAGCACCGCCCGCGAGCAGGTAGAGCACGGCCATGCGGACGGCCACCCCGTTCGTAACCTGAGGCAGGATGACGGACTGGGGACCGTCGGCCACGTCCGAATCGATCTCCACGCCGCGGTTGATCGGGCCCGGGTGAAGAACCACGGTCTCCCGCGCCGCCCTCTCCAGGCGCGCCCGTTTGATGCCGAATACGCGATTGTATTCGCGCAGGGATGGGATGAAGCCCGTCTCCATGCGCTCCAGCTGGAGACGCAGGACGTTGAGGGCATCCGCCCAGTCGATGGCTTCATCCACGTCGTAGAACGTCCGGACGCCCATGTCCTCGATGCCATACGGGATCAGGCTTCGCGGGCCGCACACGGCGACCTGGGCACCGAGCGCCTGGAGTCCGAAGATGTTGGATCGGGCCACGCGCGAGTGCAGAATGTCGCCCACGATGCAGACCTTCAGACCCTCGATCCGGCCCAGGCGGTCGCGCAGAGTCAGCAGGTCGAGCAGGGCCTGCGTGGGGTGCTCGTGCTGGCCGTCTCCTCCGTTGATCACGTTCGAGGGGATCCGGTCCGCGAGAAAGCGCGCAGCCCCGGAAGACCCATGCCGTATAACCACCATGTCGATGCGCATGGCCTCGAGGTTGCGCGCCGTGTCGACCAGTGTCTCCCCCTTCACGACCGAGGAGCCGCTGGAGCTGATGTTGACCGTATCCGCGCCGAGGCGCTTCTCGGCGAACTCGAACGATATGCGTGTGCGGGTGGAGGGCTCGAAGAACAGGTTGACGATCGTCTTGCCCCGGAGAACCGGCACCTTCTTGATGGGTCGCTCGCTGATCTCCTTGAACGGCTCGGCGGTGTCGAGGATCGCCGTGATCGTCTCGCGCGACAGACCTTCGAGTCCTACCAGGTCCTTGCCGATCTCGAACTCGGCCCTGGGCTCGCTCACGGGCTCTCCGCCGGCCCGACCAGAGCGACCGTGAGCTCATCGTCCAGCTCGGGCACGCGCACCTCCACCCGCTGTCCTTCAGCCACTTCCACGACCAGCCCCACGTGATCCGCCTGTATCGGCAGCTCGCGTCCTCCCCTGTCCACCAGGACGCACAGCTCCACCCGGCGGGGACGGCCGAAGTCGGCCAGCTCATTCAGAGCCGCGCGCACGGTGCGGCCCGTGAACAGCACGTCGTCCACGATCACCACACGTAGACCCGTCACATCCCCCGGGATATCGGTGACGCCGATGACCGGCCGGGGACCGATCTGGTGGAAGTCGTCTCTGTACAGTGTGATGTCGAGGCTGCCGGTCGGAATCTCGGCCCCCGTGTCGGCAACGATCAAGTGAGCGAGGCGTTCCGCAAGCTCCACGCCGCGCCGGTGGATTCCGACCAGTATCAAGTCGGTGGTCGAGCCACCGGCCGCGATCTGCCGCGCCAGTCTCTCCAGAGTCCCCTCGACGGCCGAGTGGTCGAGGACTGGAGACGTCGCTTCGGGAGTCGTCATTCAGGGCGCCTTCCAGTTTGGCGACTGACCAACGCGGGGTGCCCGCCGTCGCCGCAGTATACCGAGCCTCTGGCGGAGGATCAACGGCCCCAAAACAAGGGACTTTCCAGCGTTTCTCGTCCCGCCCCGGCTTTACAACCGGCCACGCGGACCTCTAGCTTGGCGCCCTCGCCGGAGGCGATCCGGAACCAACGCCAGATGCCGCTCTCTTCAAGGAACAGCCATGGCACGCAGCTGGATTCTCGCCTTCGCACTCGCGGCCCCGTGGTCGGCACCGCCCCTGCTCGGACAGGATGTCGGGTCGGTCGTCCGGGTCGTCGAGGGTCCGGCGGTCGTCCTGGCGGGCGTGGGTTTCGACCTCGTCGTGGAGGCGGACCCGCACGAGGTCGTGGGCGGCCTCCGCCTGTTCACTGCAACGCGCCGCCTGGTGGCGCACAAGGGACCTGTGGTCCCGGGCGGCGCACGGGTCGAGTTCCGGGGCGTGAAGGTGACCTCGGCAACGGAGATGCCTCTCCAGATCGTACCGTTGCACCGGGAGGCGGGCACGCAGTTCGAGGCCCGCGTGTTCCCGGGCTGGATCAGCCTGCTCCCGCCGCTCCTCGCGATCGTTCTCGCGCTCGTGTTCAAGGAAGTGGTGACTTCGCTGTTCCTCGGCGTCTGGCTCGGGGCTCTGTTCTACGCGGGACTCAACCCGATCACAGGCACCATGCGAGCGGTCGACACCTTCATCACTCCGGTGCTGGTGGATTACAGCCACGCCGCGATCCTCATATTCTCGTTCATGCTGGGCGGCATGGTAGGTGTGATCAGCAAGAGCGGCGGGACGCGAGGCATCGTGGAGGCGGTACGGCCGTTGGCCACGACACCACGGCGCGCCCAGCTGGCGACCTACCTCAGCGGTCTGGCGATCTTCTTCGACGACTACGCGAACACGCTGATCGTGGGCAATACCATGCGGCCGATCACCGATCGCATGAAGGTGTCACGGGAGAAGCTGGCCTACATCGTGGACTCCACCGCGGCACCCGTCGCCGCCATCGTGTTCGTATCCACCTGGGTCGGATTCGAAATCTCGTTGATCGGTGACGGTCTGGCGGCGGCAGCGGCGCAATCCGGGACTGCGCCCCAGGTCGCGGTCACTCTCGGGTCGGCCAACGCGTTCACGATCTTCATCCACTCCGTCCCGTACCTGTTCTATCCCCTGTTGGCGCTCCTGATGGTGGGACTGATCGTGTTCCTGCAGCGGGACTTCGGTCCGATGCTCAAGGCCGAGCGTCGCGCCTCGAGAGACGAGGGCTTGCATCGGGAGGGCGCGGCGCTCATGTCCGAGGCGGGATCCGACAAGATGGAGCCCGTCGAGGGCGCACCCCTGCGCTGGTACAACGCGGCGCTTCCTGTCCTGGCCGTTGTCTTCGTCGTGCTGTTCGGCCTTTACTTCCAGGGCCGGTCGAACCTCGGGCGGCCAGGCACCCCGTGGGAAATCTTCGGCGCGGCGAGCCCGTTCGACGCCCTCCTGTGGGGATCGCTGGCCGGCTGCATCGTGGCGATCGTCCTCGCCGTTGGGCAGAGGATCCTGACCGTACACCAGGCAATCGATGGCCTGGTGGGCGGGATGCGGGCCATGTTCCTCGCCGGCATCATCCTGATCCTGGCCTGGTCGCTCGGCGAGGTCACGAAGGTCCTGGGGACGGCCCCGTTCATCAGCGGCCTGTTGGAAGGGAACCTGCCGGCGGAGCTCCTTCCCGCCCTCGTGTTCGTCACGGCCTCCTCGATCGCGTTCGCCACAGGGACGTCGTGGGGAACGATGGGGATCCTGCTCCCGATCGTGATCCCTCTCGCGGTGGCGCTGGGCGGCACCGTGGACCCGGAGGCGGGCGCGAGCTACGTGATCCTGCTCGGTTCGATCGCCTCGGTGCTGGCGGGAGCGATCTTCGGGGACCACTGCTCCCCGATCTCGGACACGACCGTGATGAGCTCGATGGCATCGGCGTGCGACCACGTGGACCACGTCCGCACGCAGCTTCCGTACGCACTGGTCGTGGGCTTCGTGGGTGTCTTCGTGGGCAACATCCCGACCGCGTACGGCTTCCCGGTGTGGGCGTCCCTGCTGCTGGGCGCGGCGATCCTGTTCGCGCTACTCCGGTTCTACGGCCAGAAGGACTTCGATTCGCCGCAGTGGGCGGGAGACGAGGGATGAGGCTCGAACAGGTCTCTCATCGCCTCGGCAGGTTCGCGTTGTCCAGGAAGCCCAATTGGAGGGACGGCGCCGGGATGAAGTGACGGTGCTAGCCGACACGCGTAAGCGGCTCCTGTCCCGCCAGTACCGCTCTCGCGTTAGCCGCCGCGAGGTCCCACATCGCCTGGCGCGCTTCTCGGGTCGCGCTTCCCAGGTGCGGGAGAACGAAGCAGTTCGGCAGGGTGCGCAGGGACTCCGGTATGTCGGGCTCGCCCGCGTACACATCGAGACCGGCGGCTCTCAGGCGACCCGAGCGCAGCGCCTCGGTCAACGCGCGCTCATCGACGACCGGCCCGCGGGCCGTGTTCACCAGGACGGCCCCCGGCTTCATGGCCGCCAGCTCCGTGACGCCGATGAGTCCCAGGCTGTCGGGCGACAGCGAGACGTGGATCGAGAGCACATCCGATACCGCCAGCAACTCGGCGAGGTCGCGAGCCCGGCGGGCGTCACACGCCGCCTCGATCTCAGGTCGTGTGTCGCGGTCCCAGTACACGATCTCCATGCCGAATGCGAGGGCCCGGCGAGCCACCGCGGTGCCGATTCGGCCGGCGCCCAGAAGACCCAGAACCCGGCCCTGGAGGCCCATCCCGAGAAGCTGCGCCGGGTTCCAGCCCTCCCATTCGCCGCTCCGGGCGAGGTCGAGTCCCTCACGCAGGCGACGCGTCGCCGCAAGGAGCAGGGCGAGGGTGAGATCCGCCGTGGCATCGGTCAGCACGTCCGGCGTGTTGGTCACGATGATCCCCCGACGACCGGCCGCCGCGAGATCGATGTTGTCATACCCGACCCCGTAGTTGGCCACCACGCGCAGGCCCGGAAGCCCTTCGATCTCTGCTTCTCCGACGGGGAGAGATACGAGAGGAATGAGGGCGAGCACGTCGTCCCGCTTCGGCAACGGGGCGCCCGGCGTGTTGAACGCCGTTTCCAGGCCACCAGGCCACGGGGGATCGGGGCCGGACAGGTCGCGAAGCTCGCCCGCTACGAGAACCAGGCCCCGGTACCGCTCTTGCATCGGCGAATCTCGCTTTCGGCGCGGCTGCTTGCCGCCGCCAGTCTGTGAGCGCCTACCGTCGCCTGACGAAGAAATCGCGGAGCAGGGCGGACGCCTCGTCAGCCCGTACGCCCGAGGCGAGCACGACGCGGTGATTGAGCCGCGCATCCTGCACGAGATTGCCCAGCGAGCCGCACATCCCGGCCTTCGGATCGAGCGCCCCGAACACGACGCGCTCGACACGTGACAGCACGATCGCACCCGCGCACATCGCGCACGGCTCGAGCGTCACGTACAGCGTGTGCCCCTCCAGTCGCCAATCCCCCTGGTAGGCTGCGGCCCTCCGTATGGCCAGAGTCTCGGCATGTGCCGTCGGATCGCCCAGCTCGCGGGTTCGGTTCCGCTCCTCGAAGGCTACGCCGTCCTGCGCGACGACGACCGCGCCGATCGGAACCTCCTGGTGCCGGGCCGCCTCGCGGGCCATCGCGAGGGCCCGCTTCATCCAATGCAGATCCGGATCGGTCACGTTGCCCGCAGCCGCTCGAGCTCGTTCAGCGCTGCTTCGACACGCTCTACCGAGCGCTCGCGGCCGAGCAGGAGGAGGACGTCGAAGATGCCGGGGCTGTCCTGGACGCCGAGAAGGGCGACTCGGAGCGGAGCGATGATCTTCCCGAACCCGACGTCCCGGGTCGTGGCGAGGACGCGCAGCTCCCGCTCCAGGGTTTCCGTGTCGAACGGTTCGGCTCCGGCCAGAATCCCCCGTTCCAGCGTCAGCACTTCGCGCGTGGTCTCCGGGTCTCTGAGCCAGTACTTGCCCACCGCCGAGTCGTCATACGCCACCGGTTCGACGAAATAGCGCAGGCTGGTGTCGGCGACCGCCGGAATCGTGCGCGCCCGGGTCTTCTGAAGGTCCACCACGGCAGTGAACGCGCCGGGATCCGATGCGGCGATGGCCTTCCCGGTGTCGTCCAGGACGGCCAGGACGAGGCGAACGAGCCGCTCGGAGTCCGCCATGTCCAGGTACCTTCCGTTCAGCCATTCCAGCTTCAGGGGGTCGAATACCCCGGCCTTCTTGAGGATTCGGTCCAGGGTGAACGCGTCGATCAGCTCAGGCATCTGCATGAGCTCTCGATCGTCGCCCGGGGACCACCCGAGAAGGGCGAGGAAGTTGACCAGTGCTTCGGGGAGGATCCCCCACTCCCGGTACGCCTCGACGGATGCCGCGCCGTGCCTCTTGGACAGGCGCTTTCCGTCGGGTCCCAGGATCATCGGTACGTGCGCGAACACAGGCAGCTCGGCCCCCAGCGCACGATAGATGAGAATCTGCTTCGGGGTGTTGGAAAGGTGATCGTCGCCCCGGATCACGTGCGTGATTCCCATGTCCACGTCGTCCGACACCACGGCCATGTTGTACACGGGTGTTTCGTCGGATCGCAGTATGACGAAATCGTCCAGGCTGTCGCCGGCAACGGTGGTCGGACCGTGAACCGCGTCGTCGAACGCGATGTCTCCGGTCGGGACCTCGAAGAACACTGCGTGCGGCTCTCCCGCCGCAGCTCGGCGCGCGGCATCGGCGGCGTCGTAGGACGCCGAGCTGCGGTAACGGAACGGGAGCACCTGGTCCCGCGCCTGTGCGCGCAAGGCGTCGAGTTCCTCCTTCGAAGCGAAGCATCGGTAGGCAAGGTCCGCCTCGAGCAGCCGCTCCACGTCCGCTCGGTGAAGGGCCAGGCTGTCGGCCTGATGAACGGGAGGCTCGTCCACCTCCAACCCGAGCCACTCCATCGCGTCCAGGATGCGACCGGTCATCTCGTCGCTCGAGCGCTCCCGGTCGGTATCTTCGATGCGGAGCAGGAACGCGCCGCCGTGGTGTCGGGCGAACAGATAGTTGAAAACGGCCGTGCGTGCCCCGCCGACATGCAGATGGCCTGTCGGACTGGGGGCAAAACGAACTCGTGGAATCGTCATTGTCATATCACGATAACTGCTTTTATGTGATGTAAATTCTCGTAACTGTGAGCTGGCGCCAATGCGCCCGGGGTCCGGTGCCCGTGGCGCCGACTCGATCCGCGTCACATCTTGCACCGCGGCGGAACGACGCGCCACCCGCGGGTGCTGCGCGCCGCCTCCGCCTGAGACCGTTACGTCTCGAAAGGAGAGTCCCCGATGTCGTCCCCGGCCGACGTTTTCGTCCTTCCCTCACTCCGAACGCCGTTCAGCAGGATGGATCGCGAGCTCGCAGCGTTCGACGCCCTGGAACTCTCGGGGCCCGTGGTTCAACAGTCCGTGACCGGCAGCCGCGGGCTCGGGCCGGGAGGCGCCGGTGACGTGGACCTGTTCGTCTGGGGGGCGGTCATCCCGGCCCTGACGGTGAGCAACTGGGGACGTGAGGTGTGGCTGGACGCGGGGCTCGATCCCGGTGTGCCCTCGGTCACCGTGGTGCAGCAGTGCGGAACGAGCCTCGCCGCGGCCACACACGCTGCGGGGCAGGTACGCGGCGGACGGGCGCACCTCGCCTTGTGCGGCGGAGTGGACTCCATGTCGAGCGCTCCGATCGGCCTGTCGCGCGAGCTGAGTCGCGGTCTTCGACGGACCGCGGGCGCCAGAGGACTCGGCGGCATGCTCGGAGAGGTTCGGAAGATTCGGATGCGGGACATACGCCTCTCCGCCCCAGCGGTGAAGGAGCGCACGACCGGACTGTCGATGGGCCAGCATGCCGAGACCACGGCCAGGGAGTGGAGCGTCTCCCGAGAAGCACAGGACGAGCTGGCGCTGGCGAGCCAGCGGAATGCCGTGCGTGCCGCGGGAGACGGCTTCTTCCGCTCGCTTCTCGTTGCACCAGGGACGTTCCCGACCGATGCCGACACTCTCCCTCGCCCGGACACGACGCTGGAGGACCTGGGACGTCTCCGACCGGCCTTCGACCGGGAATCGGGCACGCTCACGGCCGGCAACTCGTCGCCGCTCACCGATGGAGCCGCCTGCGCGTGGGTCGCCGATGCGGAGGGCGCCGGGCGACTGCCGGCATCACTGCCCAGGGTTCGCCTCATCGACTGGGAGCAGGCGGCGGTGGACATCGAGGCCGAGGGCCTGCTGATGGCGCCGGCGCTGGCAATCCCTCGACTTCTCGCTCGCCACGAGATCCGGTACGAGGACGTCGCGCTGTGGGAGATCCACGAGGCCTTCGCCGCCCAGGTGCTGAGCACGCTGGTGGCGCTGGAAGACGAGGCCTGGCTGCGCGAGCGGGCGGGAGTCAAGGCCGAGCTGGGAGCCGTTCCGCGCGACCAGGTGAACCCCAACGGCGGGAGCATCGCACTCGGTCACCCGTTCGGCGCGACCGGGGCCCGCATCCTGTCACAGGCGACGGTCGAGCTGGCCGCGATGCCCGCCGGAGCGCTCGGGATCGTCAGCATCTGCGCGGCCGGCGGTCTCGGCCATGTGGCACTGCTTCAGGCCATCTGAGCGTCCGTCTCCCGCCCGGCGGGCCGAGCCACGCTCCACGCCAGCCAAACGAGAGCCGCGAAGATCGCCGCGCCCAGCGCGACGTGGGTCGCTCGCATCCAGGCGGGAAGCGACATCGAGACCATGCCGGCCGCGATCACGAGCTGGGCCACCGCCAGGACGGCTGCAGCGCTGGCGGCGCGGCGCGCCGCCGAGTCAACAGGCCTCTTCCGACCGACAAAGATCGGCAGGTACAGGGTCCACCCGACCAGCACGTACGCCAGCAGCCGGTGCCCCCAGTGCACCTGCATGAGAAGGTTGTCACCCGGCATGATCCGTCCGTTGCACAGGGGGAATCCCTGGCAGGCCGGCCCCGCGTCGAGATTGGCGACCAGCCCGCCGGCCACGACCACCAGGTAACCGAAGATCGCTGTTCCCCAGATGATCTTCGTCGCCGCATCCGCGACTTTCGTCGACTCGCCGGACGAAACAGCCGAGGAGCCGAGCGCCGACGTGATCAATATCGCCAGCAGCAACATGGCGGCGCTCAGGTGGAGAATGACCGACAGCGGGGGCAGCTCAAGCCACACCGTCACTGCGCCGAGCAGGATCTGAACCGTGACGAGGATGGCGGCGATGAGCCCGGCCCGCCGGAGCCCGCTCCACGCCGGATCGTCGCGTGCCCGCCGCCACGCGATCCAGGCCACCGCGCACACGAGCGCGGCTACGACCGCAGCCACGACCCGGTGGCCGAATTCGATGAAGGTCGCGAAAGACATGTCGGGCACGACCTTCCCGTTGCATAGCGGCCAGTCGTCGCCACAGCCCATGCCGCTCTCGCTGATGCGGACGAATCCTCCGAAGGCGATGAGGAAGTACGTGGCCGCCGCGGCCGTCCATGCCAGGCGGCTCCAGGACCGCAAGGGGCTCGATATCGACACAGGACGCCTCTCTCGATTTCGCGCGATGACCGGTGTGGGAGGACCCGCGCCGTATGGTGCGGACGCCGGGTGACCGGTTAGGTTCCGCTCTTCGACGGCGGAGAGGAAAACATAGAGGACGCGGGGTGTTGAGGAAACCGGGAAATAGCCGATGAGCCGCGCCCGAGAGGACCGCTCCAGCTTCTCCCTGTTCGCCGTTCGGCGCCTCGTGCCGCGTCTTGCGTCGCATCGTCCGGCTCTGTCGGTCGCCGCCGTCGCCCTGGTCGTGAGCGCAGCGATCGGGCTTGCCTTCCCCCTCATCGTTCGCCACCTCATGGACGCCGCGTTCGAGAACCGCGATCCGGCGGCGCTCAACTCGATCGCCCTCCTGCTTCTGGTGATCTTCGCCTGCCAGGCGCTGTTCAACTTCGTGCAGGTGTTCCTGCTCAGCGCGACGGCCGAGAGGGTCATCGCCGGCCTGCGCACGGAGCTGTTCGCGCACCTGCTGACCCTGTCTCCGGGGTTCTACGCGGAGAGCAGCTCGGGCGAGCTGACCAGCCGTCTGGCCTCGGACTGCTCGACGCTGCAAACCGTGCTCAGCCACCAGCTGGCGGAGTTCCTGCGCCAGATCCTCTACCTCGTGGGTGCGCTTGCCCTTCTGGCTATTCTCCACACCGATCTGATGGTCACGACGATTACCGTGGCGCCGATCGTGGTGCTCAGCGCGTACGCGTTCGGGACCGTACTGCGCACGAAGAGCACCCGGGTTCAGGATCAGTTGGCCGAGGCCAACGCCGCCGCGGAGGAGGCGTTCACCCAGATCCCGATCGTGCAGAGCTTCACCCGCGAGGGCTGGGAGGAGCACCGCTACGGCAGCCGCATCGCGCAGGCCCTGCGAACCGCGATCCAGCGTGCCCTGGTCCGCGGCGTGTTCTTCGGGCTGATCACCTTCATCGCGTTCGGCGGCATCGTCGCCGTGCTGTGGAAGGGCGGCCTGCTCGTCCTGGAGGGTCAGATCACGGCCGGCGAGCTCGTGTCGTTCCTCCTGTACGCGGTTTCGGTGGCTGCGGCCATCACCGCTCTCGCCTCGTTGTACAGCGCGTATCAGGAGGCCATGGGTGCGGCCCGCCGGGTGTTCGACCTCCTCGAGACCGAGCCCGAGATCAAGGAGCCCAGGCACTCGGAGGCGCTGCCGCCCGCCAGCGACCCGGGCGGACTCGTGTTCAGCGATGTGTGGTTCCGCTATGGCGCCGACGAACCGTGGGTACTCCGGAGCCTGGACCTGGATATCCGACCGGGTGAGATCGTGGCCCTCGTCGGGCCGAGCGGCGCGGGAAAATCCACGCTGGCCGTGCTCGTCCCGCGCTTCTGGGATCCCACGCAGGGGGTGATTACGCTGCGCGGGGCCGATCTGCGCCGGCTACCCCTCATCGAGCTGCGCACCGCTGTCGGGATCGTCCCGCAGGAACCCCTGCTGTTCGGGGACACCATCTACCAGAACATCGCGTACGGGAGACCGGAAGCGACGCCGGAGGAGGTCGAGCAGGCGGCCCGTTTCGCCTACGCGCACGAGTTCATCGAAGACCTGGTCCAGGGATACGAGACGCTGGTCGGGGAGCGCGGAATCCGCCTTTCGGGAGGACAGCGGCAGAGGATAGCGATCGCGCGCATCTTCCTCAAACAGCCGGAGATCTTGATCCTGGACGAGGCGACGAGCAGCCTGGACACGCACAGTGAGGCGCTGGTGGAGCAGGCCCTGCACACGGTCATGCAGGGTCGCACGACGCTCATCATCGCCCACCGGCTCAAGACCGTGCAGCGGGCGGATCGGGTGCTGGTGATCGACGACGGGCGGATCCTGGAACAGGGCACCCATTCGGATCTGGTGGCAGCTGACGGAATGTACGCGCGGCTGTATCGGGGCCAGCTCCTGGAGCTCAACGCCGCCGCGACCTGAAGCGGGTCGTCGCTTACGGCGCCCCGGAAGGGGACCCGGTCTTCGGCTCTCGAACGACCAGCGCCCCGATGTCGCGCAGCAGCGTGCGGGCGGTTTGTGGTCCGAGATACCGCTTGCGGATGATGCCCTCGCGATCGATCAGGAGCGTGAAAGGATAGCCGGCGGCGCCGAACCGGCCGATCGCCGTGTCGTAGTCCGAGAGCCACACCGGATAGTTGATCCCTTTCTCCTCCGCGAATCGGAGGACGTCGGCGCCGCTGCCGGAGCCGACGGCCGGCCCGATGATCGTCCCGCCCAGCTCCTCGAGAACATCCTGCACCTCTACGAGGTGCGGGATCTCCACCAGACAGGGCGGGCACCAGCTGCCCCAGAAGTTCAGGAGGACGATGCCGCCCCGGTAGTCGGCGAGGCGGGCCGTGTCACCCGCGGCGGTTCGGAAGGCCACGTCGGGCGTTGGAATCTCGAGCCACGCGGGCCGACCGTCAGAGTCCAGCGGCGACCATGCGACAGTCGGGCCGTCAGCAGCCCGATCGGCAAGTTCCGAGCCGACGACGTAACCGACCGCCGTGGCAATGACCGCCACTGCCGTGGCTGCCAGAAGGGGCGCGACCCGACGTCCCATCAGTCCGTGCTCCGATCGCGGACACAGTCGGTGTTCTGGCTCACCTCGCGCGCCGGAACGGGTAGTACTGGGACGCGAACGTGCACCCTGCGAGGTGGTGTACACGCGCCGCGGCGCACGCCTCGTCCCGATCCTCGGGCGGGATGGCGTATCGCAGGCCAGCCTGCCGGACCAGTCCGATCACTGCCCCGAAGGACACGGCGGGGACCGCGCTGATCGACTGGTCGTCCATCGCCCGCTCGAGATGGCGCCGATCGCCCGTGACGAACGTCAGCAGGGCTCCCGGTGTCAGATCCCGAATCCCGGCCGCCGTGAGTCCGTGGTTCCGAACGCGCAGGTCGGCGAGGAATTCCGAGTAGCGCCACAGAAGCTCGAGGCAGTCCTCTATCTCCTCGCTCGACTGGATCGGATCGAGGTCCGCTTCGGACCGTAGGGGCTCGGAGAACACCGTGTCCGGCGGCGGGATCGTGTCCTCCAGCGCCACGACCACATTTGCCAGTTCGGGCGATCCGAAGGGGAGCTGGATGCGCAAGCCGTCGCGCACCGTCTCGGCCGCGTCGGCGACCCACCGGTAGTGCCACCGGGCCTCGGCGAACTCGCCCCGGATCGCAGCGATGCAACCGAGGAACTCTGCTCCATCTATGCTCGGAAGGCCGCGCCCTCCACGCACGCGCACGACCGTCCAGTCACCAATCGTCGTCATGGGCTCGGATCCGCGGCCGGCTTCGCCGGACCTGAAAAAGGGCCACGAGGTCGAGCGCAAGATCGCCGCGCGGCCGCCGGGTGGCAACTGCCCCCTAATTCTTGTGCGTTTCACGCATTGCGGCCCATTATGACCGCACGGTCACCATGGGAACGCGCCCGGATCCGTGTGGGATCCCGGGCATTCCAGAATCGCGTGGAGCCGGCCGTTCCACGGTCGTGCCTCCCTCCACTCCGGCGAGGACCGAAAGGCCGTAGCCGCCAGCACATGACACCACTGATCTCCGATCCGATGGCCGTCTTCGGCTATCTCGCTGCCGTGTACGCCGGGATCTTCTGGCTCAGCGAGATGCCGGGCTTGCAGAAGGTGTTCCGCATCACGCCGGCCGTCATCTACTGCTACTTCGTGCCCACGATGTCGACGACCCTGGGTATCATTCCGATGGCCTCGCCGGTGTACGAGTGGATGACCCGATACCTCCTTCCGGTGGCGCTTCTCCTGCTGATGATCACAGTGGACATCAAGAGCATTCTCAAGCTTGGTCGTACTGCTCTCGTGATGGTAACGGCGGGGTCCCTGGGGATCATCATCGGAGCTCAGGCAGCGTACGTGGCGTTCGCCCGGTGGCTACCGCCGGAAGGGTGGAAGGGCCTGGCCGCCCTGTCGGGAAGCTGGATCGGAGGTACGGCCAACATGGTGGCGATCGCCGAGAGCGTGGGGACGCCGGATGCGATCATGGGGCCGATCATAGTCGTCGACACCGTCGTGGGCTACGGCTGGATGGGCGTTCTCCTGTTCTTCAGTGCATGGCAGGCGAGGTTCGACCGACGGCTCCGGGCGGACACGTCGGCTGTCGACGAGACCAACCGGCTGCTGGCCGAGCTCGACACGCACCGCCGGCCGACCGACCTCCGAGACATCGCGATCATCCTCGGCCTGGGCTTCACGGGCGCGATTCTCTCCGTCGCGATCGGCGACCGGCTCCCGGTGCTCGGGGACCCGACCATCATCAGTCACACCACGTGGGCCGTGCTCATCGTGGTCACGGGTGGACTGCTGCTCTCGTTCACGCCGGTGCGCAACCTGGAAGAGGCGGGCGCTTCCAAGGTGGGGTACGCCGCTCTGTACTTGCTGCTGACGGCGATCGGAGCGCAGGGGAATCTGCTCGAGGTCCTGTCGGCGCCGGCGTTCTTCTTCGCCGGTGCGCTGGTGATCACGGTCCACGTGGCGATCATGCTGGTGGCGGCCCGTCTGGTGAAGGCGCCGTTCTTCTTCGTGGCCACGGGAAGCGTGGCCAACATCGGGGGCGCCGGCACCGCTCCGATCGTGGCCAGCGTGTACCATCCGGCCATGGCGCCCGTGGGCCTGCTCATGGCGGTCGTGGGATACATCCTCGGGATCTACGGAGCGCTGGGTGCGGCATGGCTGCTGGGTGCCCTGGCCGGGTGAGAGCAGGGCGACCGAATGATCGACCCGCGGCACCGAGCGCACGGCCGGGCCGGCGTCAGACCCTCGCCAGCTCTCGCTCCTCGCCCACTGCCTTGGCCTCATCCTGCGCCGACTCGTCCATCAGGAGCGCCGAACGACCGTTTGCCCGGAAGTGCCGCCGGAAGAACGAGACCATGTCGTCCAGGAGCGAGTGCATCACGGGCAGAAGGACTAGGGTCAGGAAGGTCGCGAACGTCAGACCGGCGATGACGGCGATGGCCATGGGACCCCACCATGCAGCCTGCGCACCACCCCAGAAGATGTTCGGATTCAACGTCCTGTAGAACCGGTTGAAGTCGATGTTGAGCCCGATGGCCAGCGGGATCAGACCCATGACTGTGGTGATCGCGGTAAGCATCACGGGCCGAAAGCGGGTGACTCCACCCATCACCAGCGACTCGCGCTCCGCGAGGCCGTCGCGGTCTCGAAGCACGTGGATGTAGTCGATCAGCACGATCGCGTTGTTCACGACGATCCCGGCGAGGCTGATCACTCCCACGCCGCTCATGATGACGCCGAACGGCATTCGGAAGATCAGAAGGCCGATGAGCACGCCGACCGTCGAGAGCATGACCGTGCTCAGGATCAGGACCGGTTTCAGGATCGAATCGAACTGTGAGATCAGAATGAACGCGATCAGGAACAGCGCCCACAGGAATGCACTGAACAGAAAGTCCTGAGACTCCTGCTGTTCCTGCTGCTGGCCCGTATAGCTCAGCCGGTAGCCGTCCGGTAGCGCTTCCTCGAATCCGGCCACCGTCGTCTGCACCTCGCCCAGCACGGCGTTCGCGTTGTGGCCCGCCCGCACGTCGGAAAACACGGTGACGACCCGGTCCATGTCCTTGCGATTGATCCCGCTGAATCCCTCCTCGACACTCCAGGTCGCGACGGCCGTGAGCGGGACCGGATCGCCCATCTCGCTCTCGACGGTCAGGTCGGCGAGGGACGAGAGATCCGACCGATATCGCTCTGCCAGTCGCACGACGATGTCGTACTCCTCCTCGCCATCGCGGAACTCGGAGGCCTCCGTTCCGCTGATCGCGCTCCGCACCATGCTTCCGATGTCGAGCGTCGTGACGCCGAACAAGGCCGCCTTCTCCCGGTCCACCCGGACCCGGAGCTCGGGGCGCGCGTCGTCCAGATCGCTCGCCAGTCCCTCGAGCTTCGGAGACACGTCCGCGTTCGAGAGAAGGGCTACCATCCGGTCCCCGAGCTCCTTCAGCGTCTCGAAGTCCTCGCCTATGATCTCGATGTTGATCGGTCGTCCCGTGGGTGGTCCCATGTTGGGCCTGGCCACCGTGATCGTGGCGCCGGCCACGTCTCCCCCGATCGCCGACCGCATCACTTCCAGGGTCTCGTTCGTGTCATGCTCGCGCAGCTCGAAGTCCACAAAGCTCACGGCGACCGTGGCGTACTGACTGCCCGTCTGACTGCCGAAGTCGGCGATCTTGGATCCCGTCGTAGCCACTACGGATTGGTAGTCGACCCGACCCTCGATTCCCGCGAGCTCCGTCTCCAGGCGCCGCACGATCTCGTCCGTTACCTCGGCACGCGTACCCACCGGTGTCTCGATCTGCACCCAGATGTCATCCGGAGGGATGTCCTCGGGAAAGAACTCGATTCCCGGGTTGAAGGCGCCGAACACCATCAACACAACAACGAGCAGGGCTCCGGCCTGTCCCATCACCACCAGGCGGTGCCGGAGTGCCCAACGCAGACGGCCCTCGTAGAAGTGGAGCCATGCGGGAAGCGCCCGGTCACGCACCCAGTGGCCCACCGGATCGAGAACGAACCGGTTGAGGAGAATCAACCCGATCACGGTCGCCGCGAGGAGGAACGTCGTCAGCGGGCGTCCGCGGGACACACCCAGCGCCACGAAGCCCGCGACGACCCACATGCCGATCTTGAATTCCCGCGTGAGGTGAGGCCGCGGTTCGCCTTCGAGCCGCATGAACAGAGAGCACAGGGTCGGGTTGATCACGATCCCCACGAACAGTGACGAGGTGAGCGTGATCATCAGGGTCTTGGGCAGGTAGCTCATGAACTCGCCGGTGATTCCCGGCCAGAAGGCCATCGGCGCGAAGGCGGCAAGGGTCGTCGCCGTCGCGGCGATCACGGGCATGGCCACCTCTGCCGTCGCCAGCTTGCTCGCCGTCTTCCGGTCGAAGCCTTCCTCCCGGAACCGGTAGATGTTCTCGACCACGACGATCGCGTTGTCCACCAACATGCCGAGCGCGAGGATCAGGGAGAACAGCACCACCATGTTCATGGTGTAGCCGAGGATCTGCATCACGCTGAACGAGAGGAACATGGAGAGCGGGATCGCGACGCCGACGAAGGACGCGTTCCGGACCCCGAGCACGAACAACAGAACAGACACCACGAGGATCAGGCCGGAGATGATGTTGTTCTCCAGATTACTGACCATGCTGCGCACGTACTTCGCCGCATCGGAAGTGATGCTGATATGCGTGGTGGGCGGGAAGGTCGGCTCCATCTCCGCGAGGATCGACCGCACGGCCTCGGAGGTCTCAATGATGTTCTGGCCCGTCCGCTTGCTCACACTCAACGTGACCACGGGATTCCCGTCGAGACGCGCGTAGCTCTCCCTCTCCTTGAAGCCGAAGTCCACTGTCGCCACGTCGCGCACGTAGATCGGCCGGTCGCCCGGGGCCTCGATCACGATGTCCTCGAGAGGACGGGTGTTCTCGAACTCGCCCGGCACGCGAACGAGGAACTTGACGTCGCCGACATCGATCGTGCCGCCGGGTATCGTGACGTTCTCGAACGCGATCGCCTCGATGACGTCGGTGAACGAGATGCCGTAGTACTTGAGCTTGCCCAGGTCCACGTCCACTTTCACTTCGCGCTCCAGGCCCCCGGACAGCTGGACGCTGAGCACGCTCGATACCTGCTCGATCTCGTCCTGAATGTCCTCGGCGAGCTCCTTCAGCCGAACCAGGTTGTACTCGCCCGACACGTTCACCTGCATGATCGGGAACTCGGAAAAGTTGAACTCCACGATCGCCGGCTCCTCGGCCGCCTCCGGGAGCTCGGGCTTCGCGATGTCCACTTTCTCCCGCACGAGCTGCAGGGCCTCCGTCATGTCCATTCCGGCCTCGAACTCGGCCGTGATGCTGGAGTAGCTTTCCACCGACTGAGAGGTGAGGGTCTTGATGTCGGAGATCTGGTTGAGCTCCTCCTCGAGCGGTCGGGTGATGAGCGTCTCGATGTCCTCCGGCGCGACGCCCGAATAGACCGTGGTCACGGCCACGAACGGGACCGTGATGTCAGGCGACGCCTCTTTGGGGACGGTGAGATACGAGTACAGACCACCCAGAACGATCAGAACGAAAAGCGTCAGGACGCTGATCGGGTGATCGACAGCGAAGTTCGTCAGCCAGAACGTCTTGTACCGGCCGAGGTCCTCTTTCAGCGGGTCCCGCCGCTTGAACATGCGGTCGGCGGCGCTGCCTGCGGCGAGCCGCCTCTCGGCCTCGCGCCGGTCCATGCGGCCCCGCCAGAGTGTCCGGAACCAGCTCATGATCCGCTCTCCTCGCTCACCACTCTCACCCTGTCACCCGCGTCCACCAGCTGGTGTCCCTTCACGATCAGGCGATCTCCCTCCTCGAGACCGGCCGCGACGACCACCTCGTTCTCGAAGCCCGGCCCCAGCTCCACCCGTCTGGCCTCCGCGACCGTCTCCCCCGGCCCGCCGGACACGACGTATACTTCGTAGCCGGTCTCAGTGCGCAGCACCACTTCCTGCGGCACCACGACCACGGCTTCCAGGCGCTCCGTGGCCACCCGCACGTTGGCCACCATCTGTAGCTTCAGGAGGCCGTCTGGATTGTCGAGCAGAATCTCGATCGGGAACGTACGGTTCCGTTCGTCGACCGCGGCGCCCACGAACTCGATCCGGCCCTCCAGGGTGCGCCCCGGCATGGCGTCGAAGCTGAGCACGGCGATCCCTCCCCGTGCCACGTATGGTCCGAATCTGTCGGGGACCCCTCCGACGATCTTCAGCCGATCCACGGTGAGCACACGGGCCACCGGCGTACCCGGAGCGACGATCTCTCCCGCGTCCACATAGCGGTCGTCCAGAACACCCGAGATCGGCGAGGTGATCGTATGCCGATCGAGGCGTGCCTGCAGGAAGGCGAGCCGCGCTTCAGCAGATTCGGCTTCGTACTTCGTCTGCAGGAAGGCGATCTCGCTGCCGATCCCCTCGTCCTCCCACAGCTGCCGTTGCCGCTCGTACCTCTCCCGAGCCAGCGACGTCGCGGCACGGGCCTCGTCGACCTGAGCCGCGAGGATCTCATCATCGATTCGAGCGATCGCCTGTCCGGCTCTCACGCGTGAGCCCTTGCGGACCAGGAAGCGCTCGATCATGCCGCTCTCTTGGGAGCCAACCACGACGTCGTGGTAAGCTTGGACGGCCCCCGTGAGCCGCACGTAGGAGGTGAAATCGGACGGCTCTATGACGCGCGTTTCGACGTTGACGACCTTGACGTAAGCCCCGCCGCCCGCCGCGCCGTCCGCTCCCCCCGCCTCGGTGCCGCTTACCTCCGGGGAGCCGCAGCCCCCCACGACACTGATCAGAATCAACGTCCCCAGCGCCACGACGTCGTCGTACCGGATCGTCCTCACCCGTCGCTTCGTCTTCATCGATCGCTCACCTATCTCGTGCCGGACATCGGGTCGACCCGATCGTCCGGTCTGATGTCTCCCTCGATCATCGATTCGACCACCGGGTCCACGACGGGCACCACTCCAACCGCCAGGTCGAGCTGCACCTGGGCAACCAGATAGTCGTAGATGGCCAGCGCGTAGTTCTGCTCCGCCTGCCGGAGGGCAAGCTCGGCTTCCGTCACCTCCAGTCGAGGCTGCGTGCCCGCCAGGTACTCCGTCGTCACGATGTCGAAGCCGCGCTGGGCTTCCGCGACAGCCTGCCGCTGGCCTTCGGCCCGTGCGTGCGCCTCCCTGAGGTCCGCGAGCACGGTCTCGACCTCGTTGGCCGCGCGCTGCCTGAGGTCAGCGATCCTCTCCTCCGCCTGACGCACCCCGATTTTTCTTTGTTCCACACGGTTCCATCGGCGGCCGCCCGAGAACAGCGGGACCTCGAGCTGGACGCCCACGGCTGACGCCGTGAACCGCTGATCCGGGTTCTCGCCGAAGAAACTGAGGGCGCCGTTCTCCTGCGCCTGCAGACTCCAGTTGAAGAACGCCGAGAGCCGCGGAAACAGCTGCGTCCGCTCGTACTTGACGCGGGCTTCCTCCAGATCGCTCTGCAGGAGGCCCTGCTCCAGATCGGTCCTGTTGGCCAGCGCAACGAGCTCCAGCTCTTGCAAGCGCACCCCGACCGCGTCCGGCACGCCGGCGAACGTCAGCAGGGCCGTGTTGTCGTCGCTGTTCTCCGCTCCCTCGGACAGGTCGATACGGTGAAGCTCGCCGAACGCCGCAGCGCTCGCTCCCTCGCCGATACCCATCTCGATCGCCAGCACCCGGCGGGCCTCGTCGACCTCGTTCCGTGACCGCCGCAGGTTGGGCTCGATGTTGGCGAGCTGCACCTCCAGGCGAAGCACGTCGTAGTCGCTCGCGAGACCGGCACGGTTCAGAGCGCGCGTCTCCTCCAGGGTCTGCCTGACCCGCTCGATACTGTTTTGCGTGACCCGGACCGCCTCCTGCGCGAGAAGGACGTTCAGGTAGGCGATCCGCGTCGAGGTGGCCACGCCCTGGGCCGCACCGCGAAGCCCCTCTTGCGCCAGGCTTCGAAACGCCCCGGCCGTTCCCACTCCGACGAACACACCCGCGTCGAACAGAGGCTGGTTCACCGTGAGACCCGCGTTCCACTGGTTGTCCGCCCCAAAGGTCACCGCGATGAGCTCGTCCGGATCCGCCTCGGGATCGATGAAGATCCTGGGCAGGAACGCGGATGGCAGCTCCAGGTTCCGCTGCATGGAAGCCGTTCCGTCGATCTCCGGGAACAGCGCCCCGTATGCTTCCGAGACCTGCTTGTTGGCGACCTCCAGATCGTACTGCGACACCGCCAGCCGGCGGTTATTGCGAAGCGCGATCGCCACCGCTCGCTCGAGGGTGTACGGGCGCACGGTCTCGTCGCCCTCGCGACCCTCCTGACGGAGGGAACGCGCGTCCGCCTCCGCCGCCGGCATGGTCTCGCCCAGACCAGATTGCGCCGACAGAGCTCCGCTCGAACGAAGCAGGATAGACTCTGCTCCCGCGTCCGTCTCGTCTACAGTCTGGCCGTGGGCCGATCTGACGACCCCTCCGGCCAGTAGCGTCATCGCGACGAGAACGACGAGCCCCGATGCCGACGCTCGCCGCTTCGTTCGCGAACCATGCCTTCCGATCACCGTATCCCCCTTCCGAGGCTCTATCCTCGACCCGCTCTCAAGCATCACGACCACTTCCCCGCACGTCTTCCGGCTCGAGACCCTCACGCACCATCGTGCGGAACCGCCCGAACAACCCGATCGTGAGCTCCCTCTCGTCCAGGTCCGCGCAGCAACCCGTTTCCGCGAGCAGGTCCTTCGGATCGCAGGCCATGAAGATCGTCACCAGCCCGTGCACCAGGGACCACAGGTACAGAACGACCAGGTCGGGCTCTCCGCGCCGGATGTTCCCGGCGTCCATGGCCTCGACCACACACTGTCGGAGGACCCGGTATCCTCCCTGGCCCGGCACATCCTCGATGTGCCTCGGGGCTGGGTTCTGGATGGAAAAGATGATCTTGAAGTACTCACGGTGTTCCAGCGCGAATCGGATGTACGCTTCGCCGAGCGCGGCCACTCTCTCCATCGACCCGGGGGGAAGGTCCTCGATGGCCTTCCACATGTAGGCCTCGGATCGCTTGAAGCCGTGGAGGACGACGCGGTCCACCAGATCTTCCTTGCCCTGGAACCAATGGTAGATGGCGGTGGCGCTGAGTCCGACCTGCGCGGCCACGGCGCGCATAGAGAGCGCGTCCCGTCCTCCCTCCGCCAGCAGGTTGCGGGCGGCCTCGAGAATGGCAGTCTCAGTCTCGCGTGAGCGTACCTTCTCGGTGATTTGTGTTTCGGTCATGAAGCATCCTTGACGGCGTTAAGTTAACAACGTTAAATTAACGCTGTTAACCGCGCCGTCAAGGGCCCGGGTCAGGGCACGAAGGGGAGCGGCCGTACCGATTCTCAGTCGGCTTTCAGGTCGAGCCGGCACCGGATGGAGTAGGAACCGTCCGTGCCCTCTCCCGACACCTCGTAGTCGCCGGGCGCCGCAAAAACGGTGGACGCCCGGAACAAAGGCCTGTCGCCTCCGGCGAGGCGCATCACAAGACTGGATTCGAGATCGGTGGCGGCCGTCCCGAGTGCGTCGGACACCGCCCAAGCCTTGTCGGGCACCGAGGCCCGGGCCCGGCCGATGACCGTGCTCACGACATCGCCCAGCGCGCGGCGCAGTCGGTCCCACCCATCCGTCCGGTTGACATCGAACACCTTGAACTGGACGGAATGCACCGCGTCCCCCCGGACCAGCAGGACCAGGCGGTCCCACGCGTCGATGCGTGACATATCGAACGAGGCGGCGGTCCCCTTCTCGGGTCCCCGAACGTACTCGGGCGACCCCTTCCTCTCGGGATCACACTCCCAATAGCGATCCAGGTCGGGAAGCACCGCGTGTTCCGTGTCGTGCTCGCCCCTGCCGTTCACGTATCTGACGTCAGCGACGAACCGGAAGTTGGCCTTGCGGCGTGAAAGTCTGCGGGGAAACTCGAATCCGGTGAGCTCGAGACCGAACGTCTGCGGCATGGCGCCTCCTCTCGGTGAGCGTATCGCTCACAGCGGGTAAGGGGCGCAGTCCCGGCCGTTGTCCGCCCGGCCGGCGGGTTCGGCCGGGTCGATCCAGTCTAGCTCGACAACCCTCTCGTCCTCAAGGGGAAGCGGTGGTGCTGTCCTCCAGCGCCCGCTCCAGCCGACGCTCCAGATCCATGAAGGCCCGGTCCCAGTCGCTCGCCTCGGCGTGCCGCACGACCGTGTCCCGTTCCTCACCCCACGACAGGACGAGGCCCACCGCCTTACCGGTCTCGCGCTCCTCGAGCACGAACTTGGCCAACTGGAGTCCCGACGTCCGCGTCGACAGGTCGGCCGTGACCACCTCGACCCGGGACTTCAGGTCATCCGTAAGATCAGTACCGCGTGTCGAGATCTGTGTCTGCATGGTCACATTGTCTCCTGTCCTTATCGGTACGGAGCCGCCTCGCGGGCGAACGCGTTCACTGCCCGTCATGTCTCGGGCGAAGATCGCCTCTACGTCCAGATCGTGGAACCGCTTCCTTCCGGCCTGAGGCGAGGTTGACTGCGCGACGCATCAGGCGCCATGTGGCTATTTACGGCTGCCGATGCCATGATGTAAGGGCACACCGGACGGGAGGCCGACGATGGCGGCGCAGCCACTTCAAGATTTAGTCCAACTAAACTTAGATAAACCAATATGGGATAGTTTTTTCTGGGTATCTCCACTTTCGGTCGTCGGAACCCTCGGGAAGGACGGTACACCCAATCTGGCACCCAAGCACATGGCCACTCCCATGGGGTGGCAGAACTACTTCGGGTTCGTGTGCACTCCGCGACACTCGACGTATCGTAACGCCGCACGCGATCGCGCATTCACCGTATCGATGCCGCGCCCCGACCAGGTAGTGCTCGCCAGCCTGTGCGCGGCACCCCGATGTGACGATAGCGCCAAGCCCGAGATCGAGGCGCTTCAGACCCGGCCGGCAGTCCGTGTCGGGGGCATCTTCCTGGCGCAGTCCTATCTGTTTCTCGAGTGCGAACTTGACCGAATCGTAGATGGATTCGGTGACAACAGCCTGATCGTGGGCCGCATCGTTGAAGCGGCCGTGGCACCAGACTCGAAGTGCTCCCTGGAGCGGGACGCGCAGGACCTGATCCGGGAGGCTCCGTTGCTCGCCTATGTGCAGCCGTGGCGGTTCGCTCGCATCCGGCAAACGTACGCGTTCCCCCTCCCCGAAGGGTTCGAGCGCTGAGCGCCGTAGCGGGGAGTATCGGCCCCCGCCTCCTGGAGCACCTTCGGGGACGCGAGCGGGAAATGGTGCGATTGCTGCGCCGTCTCGCTGAGGCAGAATCACCGTCCCTGGATCCGAAGACCCAGGCAGCCCCGCAGACGATACTCCGCCATGAGCTGGAGCGCCTCGGATTCGTGGTCCGATCGATCGCGGGTATCGAGTCGGGCGGGCAACTGCTGGCCATACCTCACGCCAGGTCCAAGAACGGCTCGATCCAGCTCATGGTAGGGCACTGTGACACTGTGTGGGACGTCGGTACGCTCGACCGGATGCCCGTGATCGAGAAGAAGGGCCGCCTTTTCGGACCGGGTACGTATGACATGAAGGGCGGGCTGGTGAACATCGTGTTCGCACTGCGTGCCCTGCAGACGCTGGGACTGCAGCCCGAGGTGACGCCGATCGTGCTGATCAACTCGGACGAGGAGATCGGCAGTTGCGATTCGATGAGGCACATCGAGCGCCTCGCCAGGGTGTCGGAGCGCGTGTTCGTTCTGGAGCCCGCTCTGGGCCCTACCGGAAAACTGAAGACGGCTCGCAAGGGGAACGGATTCTTCGAGATCCGGGTCCTCGGACGCGCGGCCCACGCAGGGCTCGAACCGGAGCGGGGTGCCAGCGCGATCCTCGAGCTGTCGATGCTCGTCCAGCGCATGTTCGCGCTCAACGACGCCGAGCGCGGGATCACCGTGAACGTGGGCACGATCGACGGAGGACTGCGCACGAACATCATCGCCCCGGAGAGTCGGGCGACCGTGGATGTTCGGGTCCTCACGATCGAGGACGCCCGGCGGGTGGAGGCCGAGATCCTGTCGCTCGAGGCGACCACGCCGGGAACGGAGCTCGTCGTGACCGGAACGATGAACCGGCCTCCGATGGAGAGGACACCGGGCAACCAGCACCTGTGGGAAGCAGCACACAGGGCTGGCCAGGAGATGGGCCTCGATCTGCAGCAGGGCACGTCGGGCGGCGGCTCCGACGGCAACGTCACGACTCTGTTTGCGCCAACACTCGACGGGCTGGGGCCGATCGGCGACGGGGCCCACGCGTCACACGAGCACGTGATCGTGCGAAGTCTTCCGGAACGAGCTGCTCTGCTGGCAATGCTGCTGCTCGAGCCGTCCATGGCCGA
This sequence comes from Gemmatimonadota bacterium, assembly GCA_039584815.1. Classification (GTDB taxonomy): domain Bacteria; phylum Gemmatimonadota; class Gemmatimonadetes; order Palauibacterales; family Palauibacteraceae; genus Benthicola. The sequence continues at coordinate 19,575 of JBDGXC010000017.1, read as the reverse complement.
CGTTGCACGAGCGAACCGGGGTAGCCCGGAGAATCACGAGGCAAGAGCCCTGCTTCGGGGAGCGAACTCCCACATCCATCGGGGTCCACGAGCCTGACGGAGCACGAGTCCCTGTCCGGAGCGGCCGAGGCCGGCGTCCTCTCTGGAGCCGGCCTCAGTCGCCTGTGCCGGTTTCGCGGTCTGGATCAGATCACGTGAGAATCCGGATCAGCGGCTCGCGGCACACGGATTCGCAGCGCACGGATTCGCCGCACACGGGTTCGCCGCACACGGGTTCGCGGCGCACGGGTTCGCAGCGCACGGATCCGGCCTGCAGCTCCTCGACGTACGCGGTGAGCGCCGTGAGCTCGACCGATTCCCAGTCCAGTGGCTCCGCGTTCATCGGAATCGCCATGCAAAGCTGGACCATCTCCGCCGCCGTGACCTCATCGAGGCCTGCCCTGTCCTTCGCCATGTCCACCCGATGCGGATACGGCTCGGCGAACGAAGCGTTCATCATCCCGGTGCCATCGCCTGTGTGACAGGTGGCACAGGAAGTCGCGCCCGCCCCACTCAACGACGCGTCCGCCCACAACTCCTTGCCAAGCTCCGCCAGCTCAGCCCACGACATGCCGTGCGCATTGAGCTCACGGTCGCCCTGCCGAACGGCAGCCACCGCGAAGTCCACCCCGGCGCAGGGATTGGCGGCGCAAGGGTTGGCCGCGCATGGATTCGCAGCCTCCATCTCGGCCTCGGCACCGGCTTCTCCACCACCGCACGCCGCCAGGGCGAACACGGCCGTCGGGGCCAACCAGGTCGGACGCCTCATCGCACTCTCCTTCTTCGGTACGGGACACGGCGCGGGGCGATCCCCGGGACCGGGACCCGCCCGTCGAACATCCACCACCGTGCAATGTGCCCCGCCTCGGTGGGGCTGCTGAATGAGGGAACGAGTCAAGTTGCCAGACGGTTCCCGCCCGGTGCCCGCGCCCGCAGCGTCCCAGAGTAGGCAGGACCGATGGAGTGGGCCCAAGGTGTGCCGCACCGGAAGGCGTTCCCAGGCAGTCGAGCCCCGGTTATCGTGGAGGCGCGAGACAGAGAGCACATAGCGAGGAGAGTGGTCCAACAGTGCGAGGAATACGGCTGGCACGCCTGCGACACCGGCGCGAAGAACTGGCCAACACGATTACGCATGGATTCGGAACGTTGTGCGGGATCGTGGCCACGGGCGTGCTCGTCACGTTGGCGGCGCTGAAGGGCGATGTGTTCCACATCGTGGGTGTAGCGGTATTCGGAACCACTCTGGTCGTGCTGTACTCGGCCTCGACTCTGTACCACGCCGTCCCGGAACGCAGCGTAAAGGCCCGGCTCAGGGTCGTGGATCACTCGGCGATCTACCTGTTGATCGCCGGCACGTACACACCGTTCACCCTGGCCGGGGTACGCGGTGGGTGGGGATGGGCGCTGTTCGCCGTAATCTGGGGTCTCGCGGCGGCGGGCATCGTGTTCAAACTGTTCTTCACCGGCCGGTTCCGGCGGATCTCTACCGTGATCTACCTGGCGATGGGGTGGCTCGTCGTGATCGCGGCGAAGCCGGTGATCGAGGCGTTGCCGGGAGCGACGCTCCTGTGGCTGGCGATCGGCGGGCTCGCCTACACGGGCGGTGTCTACTTCTACGCGAGCCGCCGCATTCCGTACGGCCACGCGATCTGGCACCTGTGCGTCATGGCGGGCAGCACGGCCCACGTGGTGGCGGCGGCCCTGCTGATCCTGCTGCCGGGTTGAGCCTCAGGCCGCGAACTCCACCTCGTCCACAACGTGGGCCCCGTTCTCGATCGTCTTGTGCACCGGGCAGCGACCTACGATCTGCTCGAGGCGCTCTTGAACGGCCTCGTCGTACTCGCCCTTGATCGTGACGTGGCTGGTGAGCCGATCCACGAGGCCGGCCTGGCCTTCGGCCGCCGGGATCTTCTCGTGTGTGTAGCGAGCAGAGACGCCCTCCAGCTCGATTCCCTTGTGACGCGTGTACAGGACGAGCGTGACCAGGGTGCACGCCGCCAGAGACGCGAGGAACATCTCGTACGGGCTGGGAGCGCTGTCCTCCCCACCCTTCTCCAGCGGCTCGTCTGCCGACCAGGTGTGCCGCCCGTTGCTCAGGGCGACCCGGGTCCCGCCGACGAGATCGGCGGTGATCTCAACCATGACTTCCCTCTTTCGTATTCTCGTGTCGCCGAAGAGGTCGCCGGAGCCGTTCAGCCGACCCCGATCGCGTCCTCCGGCGCGACGCCGCGATCCACGGCGTCGTAGTCGAGCTGGCTGCCCGCCACGCTGTGCGGGATCAGGTAAACGGCAACCGTGACTACGGCGGCGAGCACGACCGCGATCCGAGCTCTTCTGTCGTCCGTCGAATCGCCAGCGGCGGCGTCCCTCTTGGCGCCGCGGTCGATGACGACGAGGGCGAAGAACCAGGCGAGCCACATCACGAGCGTCTTGTTGTCCGTCAGGTCCCAACCGAAAGGCACCCCGGTCCACCAGTCTCCGAACGCGTACTTCTGGACCCACGGCCCGAGGAGGAACCCGCCAACGGTGAACAGGATCAGCGCGGCCCAGCTGAGCCTCCTGATGCCGTCACCGGAGAACAGCGCGCCGAGCCCAACGCGCCACGCCACGAGCACGCCGAGAAACATGGACGCGACGTGCGCGATGAGGACGATCAGGGGCACCTCTCCCTTGAACCGTATGACCACGTTCTCGCCCGTATCAGGCACCACGACGGGACCGGCCTGCGTCATCACCACGAGGTGGTACTCCAACTTGCCGGCGGGCGGCTGCGCCGGGAGCGTGCCGGCCAGCTCCTCGCCACGCCGGATCAACGGAACCGTCGTGAAGTCGTCTTCGGTCGGATAGCGCCGGTACACGAGGTCACCGGCCACATCTGCGGGGGCCGGGATCACCACCACGGTGTCGGCCGTCGAGTAGGCCGACCGGATCAGCTCGTGGTCGAAGGTCTCGCCTCGGACCGTGTACGAGCCGCGTAGCTCGTATGTTGGGCCCGTATACCGCTGGTAGACACCCGCCGACAACATGAGGACCAGAGCCAGGATCCACAGGCCGGTGCCGCCGACGCGGCCTGAGTGTTTCTCTTCGCCTCTCATCGATCCTCCGAGGGGGGTCAAGGGATCCGCAATTCCTGTGTTGGAAATTTGGAGGGGCTCCGGTACAAGAGACCGGAGCCTCCAGAACCAGGGCCAATTCTATGTTGGGCGTGTAGGCTGCGCCTATCCGTAATAGTGCGGTGTGGAATCCCGCGCACGTCACCAGATGGGGCCCGTCCTGATGAGCCATGCTCCGGTGGACGGCGCCAATCTGGTCAGTGTGCGGCCGGCAGTGTACCGTGAGCTTTGGCTCCACGATTCATGCGGCCCGGAGACGTTTGATGGAGAGGCGGATGGACGACTTCCTGGACGACCTGCGACGCCGCGCCGCCGAGGCAGGCATCACGTGCGGTCCCCACTGCCCCGGGAACCGGATTCCTCTGACTCCGTACGAGGTGGCCCGCATCGCGCGCGGCCTGGGTGTGACTACAGGCGAGGTCATCCGTCGCCACCTGCGCGAGTCCACGTCCGTACTGGGCGTCGACGAGGACGGGAACTGCGTGTTTCATCGTACGGAAGGCTGCAAGCTCGACGACGACCGACCGATGGCGTGCCGCAACTTCGCCGACCCGGCGGAGGGCGCGGGTCGGTTCGTGGAGCGAGCTCGCCAGTACCGGGCCGTGCTACGGGCGTGGAGGGCTACCCGTAAAACGGAGGCGGGCGGCGCGGAGGAAAACGGGCCGGTCTCATCCGCCGACGATCAGAGGGAGCGCCACGCTGCGCCCGAGCTGGGAACGTGGATTCTCGATGTGGATTCGATGGTGGCCGACCGCTGCCGCGAGCGGGGGATGGCCGTTCCAGAGGATCTGGAGACGCGCATCGACGTCCACCTCGAGGCCTTGAGGTCGGCCCTGGAAGGCTGAACCCGACCTGCCGGTCAGCTACGTACCGCGTCTCGGCCCGCGCGCGCCTCCACCCGCTGCGCCCGGCGGCCGACACCTACCTGCCCTCCGCCGGGTCGAGCTCCCGCAGAAGGGCGCCGGTGACGATGTCGAACACCCTGACGGACACGACGTCATGGCTCTTTCCGTACTCCCGCACCACGACTTCCTTTTTGTCTTCGCCCGGTCGGTAGACGAGCCAACCTCCGGCGGGCACCGCATTCGCGACGTCCGCACAGTCGCCGCTCGCATACTTCTTCTGCTTCCCCGGCGCCTCTCCCGGAATCCAAACGCGGCACTGTCCGGGTGGCGGAAGGTGCCCCGGCGGGATCCCGAACTTCGCCGCCGTGCTCGCGTTGTCCGGGACGGACTCGTTCTTGAGCGCCGGCTCGGACCCGACGTCTCCGGTGCCCGGAATGGTCTGCGCCTCGGGCCGCGGACCCGTCTCCACATCCGGCTGTGAAGCGGAGCACGCGGCAAGGCCGGTAATCGCGATGACCACGAGGATCGGATAACGCATCTCGGCATCTCCCGCTGGGTTCGGGACAGTCTACTGCCCTTACGTTTCGTGCCGTGGATTGTTACCAGATTCGTGCCATCGTACAACTAGTTGTAAAACATGACGATAACATGGAGCAGGCGATGCTGTGAGTGTGGCAGTACGGCGATTTCCACCACGAATTGCAGGACCCTCGGAAGGTCGGGAAGAGATCGAGCCGGGGAGCCCGCTCCCGCCTCCCACTTCCGGAGGGCACGGCTCCTCGAGGGTGGCTTGGCACTTGCATGAGGAAGGGGGTGTAGCCGTCAGTTCAGCACATACACTTCGCGGGATGTTCCGCCGAATACGGTGATACGAATGAAGTTAGAGACTTTTGCGATCGCCCGTCGAGCCGGATGGGACTGCCAGGAAACTGTGTGGTCGATGCAACGGTCCGGAGGAAGAGCCGTCCAACTTCAGCCTGAGCAGTTCCGGACATGAATCCACCCAGCCGAGGCCTCTTCGAGATTGCCGACACGCCGGATGCCCCCGCGGACTCGGCGCTTACTGTATGGCAGCGGCGGCTGTTGAGCCGGCTGGCGATCGAGCTTCCGGATCGAACGGGGAACCTCAGCGAGGCGATCGGTCTCGTGATTCGGGAGGTCACGGACGTTCTGAATTGGTCCGCTGCCCACGCGCGGTATGACATGGCCGGGCGGTCCGGCACCGACTGGCACGTCCGTGCTACGGAAGGCGCCAGTCTGTCCAAGCTCGCGAACCTGCAGGCGGCGTTGAGCCGCGGGCCGGTAGCCGGATGGCAGGAAGGCAACGGTAAGGGACCGGGGTGTCGACTCGACCCACTCAAGTCGCTTCCGAAGACGAAAGCGCGGGATGCGGCCCGGAGCGCAGGCTTCGTGGGTTACGTCCTGCTTCCCGTTCTCGCAGAGGGACGACCGGTCGCCCTGCTCGAGTTCTTCGCTCCTGCCGCCCCCCTGCCGGACGGATCCGCGCGCCCGTCCGAAATCGGCGACGCAATCGAGCTGATAGGTGTGCAGCTCGGCCTTATCGCCTCGCGCCAGCGGCTGCGGGAAGCGGTACGGCAGGCAGCGGACCACACCCGACACCTGACGACCGAACTCGACAGCTCGCACGAGCAACTCGCGCGGGTCAAGGCCGAGTCGCGGCTGTACGATGAAAGCTCGGGTCTCCCGGGCCGGACGATTCTGGATGACCGCATCCGGCAAGCGGTTCTACGACGACATCGATCCCCGCGCGACCTGTTCGTGGTTTCGGTGGCGGAGATGGATGGTCTGGGCCGATTGAGCGACCGGATTGGAGAACAGGTGGCGCAGGACGTGCTGGTCGCCGCCGCGCGTCGACTGACAGGACACACACGACCTTCCGACACGGTCGCCATTGACGAGCCCGGCCGCTTCGTCGTTGTCGTGGAGGGCATTCGGACGGTGACGGAGGCACAGGCCGTAGCGGATCGCCTGCTCAAGGAGCTGGTCCGACCCTACCCGGCCAAGCATAAAGAGGTGCGCCTGGATGCGCGGATCGGAATCGTGATGGGAGGACCCGCGTACGACGAGCCGGGCACGCTGCTGGCCGACGCCAGGGCCGCGGCGCGTCGGGCCGAGTCCTCGCAGGTACGGATCCAGGTCTTTGATCGCAGCTCGGAGGAAAACCACGAGCAGAACGAGCGCATGCGCGGGGACCTGGCGAAGGCCCTCGACGAGCGCGAGTTCTACGTCGAGTATCAGCCCATCGTGCTGCTTCAGGACGGGAGCATCAACGGGCTGGAGGCTTTGCTGCGGTGGCGTCACCCGGAACTGGGAGTGGTCCCGCCCGACCAGTTCCTTCCTCTGGCGGCCGACTCGGCCGTCGTACACGATATAGGGTTCTGGGTCCTGGATCAGACGTGCGAGCAGATCAGCCTGTGGCGCGACAAGTTGATGCCTCAGATGCCGCCTCTCATGAGCGTGAACGTCCTCGGACGGCAGGTGTTTCACGAAGGCTTCGTGGCCCGCATGAGCGAGATCATGGAACAACACGCGATTGAGGGCGGACAGATCCGGTTCGACATCCGCGAGGCGGAGCTGATGCGGGACGCCGCCAAAGCGGCCAGTCTGCTCGACCGACTGCATGGCATGGGCATCGGCGTGGCGGTAGACGATTTCGGAACCGGCTTTTCCTCACTGCCGGTGCTGCACGACCTTCAGGTCTGTGCCCTCAAGATCGATCGATCCCTGATCAGCCAACGGCGCGAGAAGCGGCGCAAGTGGAGCGTGGCCCGGTCGATCGTCGAGATCGCCGGAATCCTCGGCGTCGACGCGATCGCCGAAGGAATCGAGTCGCGCGAGCAATTGCTCGCGCTCAAGCAGGCCGGCTGCACTCAGGCCCAGGGGTTCTATTTCTCCGAACCGGTGGCCGCCGAGCAGGCGGAGGCGATGATCCGAGGCGGTTACCCCATCGACCTGGAGTCGCCGCGACGCTGACAGCGGGCCTCATGATAGTGAGGGCCGGAGAGTCAGGGCTCACCGGCGTCAATGTGGCGGGTGTGGCGGGTCCTGGCGGCGTCTTCGCGCCAGCGCTCGCTGGAGATCCGAAGGACCCTTCCTCGAAGACCGTGGTTGCCAGGATCGGCGCCCATTCCTCAGGGCCGATCGGGGGGGGGCCGACGGGCGGGTCCACACAATCCTACCGCCCGGCCCATCGCCGTCACCGATCGGGAACGGTGGCAGGCGGCGTCGGCGCAAACGCGCCAGGCCGCCGGCGGCGGGATCGGAAGCCGCGCCCCCGTTCCGGGGCAGGCGCCTCACGCAGGTCTTCCCCGCCGTGCGCGACCCTCGCTGGCTCTCGATGTCATGGCTGAACCTCCCGTCACAAGAGAGGCACTGCGGAGGCGGGCGCTGACGCCTTCACGTCCAACATAGCGGACCGGGGAAGGCGCGTGCACCCCGGCCGGGTGATCAGCCGAATTCAATCCCTTGCGCCAGCGGCAGCTCGGTGCCCCAGTTGACCGTGTTCGTCTGCCGACGCATGTAGGCCTTCCACGCGTCCGAGCCTGATTCGCGGCCTCCTCCGGTCTCCTTCTCGCCCCCGAAGGCGCCACCGATCTCCGCCCCGCTGGTGCCGATGTTGACGTTGGCGATCCCGCAGTCGCTGCCACGATGCGAGAGGAAGTACTCGGCCTCACGGACGTTCTCCGTGAAGATCGCCGAGGAGAGACCCTGCGGCACCTCGTTGTGCAGCTCTACGGCCAACTCGACCTCCGCGACCGCCTCGCGGGGGGACGCATCCCGCGACCCGTAGCCGATGATGTACAGGATCGGTGCGAAAGTCTCCTCCTGCACGATGGAGTACTCGTTCTTCACCGAGGCGATGCACGGCTTCACGAAGTGGCCGCCCCCGTGGTCGTCCCCGGTCAGTCGCTCGCCGCCGTACACGATCCGGCCGCCTTCGGCCTTCACCCGCTCGATCGCGTTCTGCATGTCCTCGACTGCTGATCGGGTCACGAGCGGCCCCACGAGCGTGTCCGGTTCGAGCGGATTCCCGATGCGCAGGCCCTCGTAGGCCCGCGTCAGCCGGCGCACCAACTCGTCCTTCACCGACTCGTGGACGATGATCCGCCGCGTGCTGGTACAGCGCTGGCCGGCCGTCCCACAGGCTCCGAATAGAATCGCCGGCAACACCAGATCCATGTCCGCGCTGGGGGTGACGATGATCGCATTGTTGCCGCCCAGCTCCAGGATCGTGCGCCCGAGTCGCTTCCCCACGGCCTCTGCCACACGGACCCCCATCTGGGTGCTCCCGGTGAACGAGATAAGGGGTATCAGCCGATCGTGAAGCATGCGCTCTCCCACCGTCGAGCCCTTGCCCACGGCCAGTGAAAAGACCGCCGGGTCCACTCCGGCTTCCCTGCACACCCCGGCCGCGATCTTCGTCACGGCGATTCCGCACAGGGGTACCTGGCTCGACGGTTTCCACAGGGTGGCGTCGCCGCACACGGCCGCCAGGGCCGCGTTCCAGCTCCACACCGCTACCGGAAAGTTGAACGCCGTGATGACGCCGACCACGCCGAGCGGATGCCACTGCTCGAACATTCGGTGATCCGGGCGTTCGGATGGCATCGTGTTCCCGTACAACTGTCGGGACAGGCCGACGGCGAAGTCACAGATGTCTATCATCTCCTGGACTTCGCCTTCCCCCTCCGCGACGATCTTGCCCATCTCGAGGCTCACCAGCTGGCCGAGCTGGCGCTTGTTCTCGCGCAGCGCGTTCCCGATCCGGCGGACGACATCGCCGCGACGGGGAGCCGGTATCTTGCGCCACTCCAGGAAGGCCCGGTGTGCCCGGTCGACGATTGTATCGTACTCGTCCTCGGTGACCTGCCGGACCGGCGCAATGACCGCGCCATCGATGGGGCTGGTGACCTCGAGCACGGGGCCCGACCCCAGCCACTCGCCGCAGAAACCCCCGAGGTTATTGTCCTCGATGCCGAGCTTGGTGAGGAAATCTTCCATGGTCACGGTATCCCATTGTTGTGGAGTGTCGGAGAAGCCCGCCCGGGGTGGCACCTCCGGACGGTCCCGACTGCTGATGTTAGCCAAACGCGCACCACGAGGCCAATCACGGATGCGTGTTGGAGTGCCTGCCCGCCCCGCCTTCCGAGCGGCATTTTCGGTAGCGTGGCCGCCCGTGTATATTGCGGGCGATTGGTGCGTAAGGGACCGTCCGCAGCCTCGCCCCTCCACGCTCCCGCGTATCGGTCCGGTTCGTCTCGCTCAAAGGAGGCCTCTAATGACCATCGGGTTCCGGCTGTTTTCCCTCACCGCTCTCGCCGCTCTGGTCTTGCCCGCCGTCTTGCGCGCGCAGGACCGGCCGATGTACGAGTTGCCCACGATCACGGTCACGGCTCTCTCCGAAGCCGACCCGCTGTATGAGTCTGCGGTCGCTCTGTACGAGGCGGGTGAATGGGCCGAGGCGGCCAAACTGTATCGCGATGCCTCCGAAGGCATGCCCCAGAACGATCCCAATTCGTACATCACGTACGACCAGTCGGCCAGGCTCTACTTCTACGCGGGCGAGTTCTCGGAGGCGCGCGACATGATGGAGCAGGCCGCCTTGGTCGCCGAGGCAACCGGCGACATGGTGTCGGCCGCGTATCGACACGTGGACGCTGCATTCATCGCCGTATGGGAAGGCTATCCCGGCAAGCGCCGTGAGCACGTCGCCACGGCCGAGGAATTAGCCGTGGAGCACGAATTCGGGGAGGACGATTCCGAGCACATCCACGCCCTTACCCGAGGCGTGGGAATGCTCCCGGTCAAGGAAGAGTAACCACCGCACCACCGCGGTACGGCTGGCCGCCGCACGACTGCGGCAGGGCGGCGACGGGAACTGAGCCTGATCGAGTTGGGCGGGACGGGTCGCGCCCTCAGTCCGAGTACTCCCGGTTCGGCGGTGCCGGCCACGCCGCGCCGGAATCGGGAGACGGGTTGGGCTTGAGCGACAGCTGGATGCGATCGCCGAGAACGCGAGTCTCGGAATCCCCGGATCCCGGAGCGCGCGCAAAGCGCCGGAATTCGCCGCGGCGCAGGGCCTCCCGTAGAGCCCATTTCGTGTGTCCGCGGCCAGTACGCCCGGAAGCACCAGGCGTTTCCACGTGCTTCGCGCCGTGGACGATTACGACTCTCCGGCACCCTCTCTCCCAGGCCGTCTCGATCACGTCCCGGGCCAGCCACAGGGCGGTGTCCGTCGCGTACCCGTGCAGGTCGAGCCAGGCCTCGCGGCTCCTGTCATCGAGCGCGAGCACGTCCGGCACGACCCAATTCCGCTTCGCATCGCCTCCGGCTGAAGCCTTACGACGGCGCTTTCCCACAGCGAGCCCTCCCCTCGAAGCGGTGGCACCGAACTCCGGACCGAACGAGTCACGCCGAGGCGGGGGAGCCGGTCTCAGTCCGGGTTCGTGATGAAGACGTGCGTCCAGTACGAGCCGGTCAGGCCTACTCCGTGATGCGTGAACGTGCAGTTTTCTATGTTGGCCCGGTGGCCTGAGCTGTCCAGCCAATTCTCGAGCGCGGACTCGGCTCCTCCGGACGTCTGTGCGATGTTCTCTGCCGCGGGTCCGTTCCAGGTCACGCCTCCCGCCGCCAGCCGATCCCACGGGAGCTCGCCGTCCGGGTTGACGTGTGAAGAAAATGAGCGATCCTGCATGTCCTGGCTGTGTGCCTGGGCTACGTCGGCGGTCTCCGCGTGCCAGACGAGGGCATCGCATCCAACCGCCTCCCGGTGATCGTTGAGTCGAGGTACAAACGAGGCAATCTCCCCGTCCGGGGGAGCGACAGAGTCCGGCCCCGGGCGGATCTCGCCCGCAGAGCCGGCGCAGGCGAGGCTGAAGGCGAGAGCGATCAAGACCTTCAGAGGGTGTGAAGGGTGTCGCATGTAGGGGTCTCCAGGATTCCGGTGACACCGATCGTCAAGGCCAGAAGCGTTACCACGACCTGGGACGACCGATCAGCTACCCGGCCGGACCGCCCCCGCGGGGCACGTCACGCGGGAGCGTCGAACGTCTCCGCTCGCTATATTAGGCTGGTGCCCCTCAACGGTTCCGGATCCGACGACTCCGCACCGTGAGGCGATCATGGGCCTGTTCACCTTCCGGCGCGGATCGAGCAGGGTCGCTTGGCTCCTGGCGATCGCGCTCTCTCCTTCGCCACTCGCGGCGCAGACCGGGGGCAGCGTCCTCGGGACGGTGGCCGATTCGGCCACCGGAACACCGTTGGCGTTCGCTCTCGTCGAGTTGACGCACTCCGGGGGAGAAGGCGTTCGGCAGGCGGTCACGGGTCAGGCCGGCACGTTCCGGATCGACGGACTCCCCACTGGGCCGTATCGGTCCAGCGTATCTCTCCCAGGCTGGGAAGCGCTCGCGGCGCCTGTGTTGACGGTGGCAGCGGGGCAAGAGCAACGCCTCTCGATCCTGATGTCGGAGCGCCCGTTCCGGCTGAACCCACTGGCTGTCAGCGTCTCGCGCACGAGCGAGAAGACCCTTGACGCCCCGGCCGCGATCGAGGTCGTCGACCGGGAGCAGATCCGCGAGCGGCCCACGCTCACGACGGTGGAGCACGCCCGGGATGAGACGGGCGTCGACTTCATGCAGACCGGGCTGCAGGGCAGCTACGTCGTCGTCCGGGGCTTCAACAACTTGTTCTCCGGTGCCACGCTGACCCTGACGGACAACCGGATCGCGAGGCTTCCCTCGCTGCGGGCTAACATCTCCTACTTCAACCCGATCACCAGCCTCGATCTCGACCGAACAGAAGTGGTTCTCGGACCGGCTTCGGCCCTGTACGGCCCGAACGTCGAACAGGGAGTCATCCACTCGTTGACCCGCTCACCGATCGACGATCCCGGCGTGAGCCTCTCCGCCGCCGGTGGGACCCGCCACCAACCAGCCGTTTCCGGCCAGGGACTGGAATCGAGCCATGAGGGGGTGGCTCACCTCGAGGGCCGGATGGCCCTGCGGGTCAGCCGGTCGATCGGGCTGAAGCTGTCCGGACAGTACTTCGCCGCAAGCGACTACCGCTATCGAGACGCCGAGGAAGAGCGGCAGCAGGAGATGGCGGACGCGTGCCTGGAAGGCGGGCTCGTGCTCACGGAGCCGGACTGCCTGAACTTCGCGGACGGGCTCGACCTCCTGGAACCTGCCGATCGGGCAGAGCTCGAGAGGAGGGTCGCCAACGTGGCCGGGGGACGGAACGAGGACCTGGAGCGCTGGAGCCTCGACGCCCGAGTGGATTGGCAGCTGAACCCCCGCACCCGCGTCGTGCTCGCCGGCGGCAGAGCCACCGCGGTAAACAGCGTGGACCTGACGGGTCTCGGTGCGGCGCAGGTGGTCGACTGGGCGTACGACTACTTGCAGGCTCGCCTGCAGTGGCGGGACCTGTTCGCCCAGGTCTTCGTGAACCGCAACGTCAACGACGACTCCTACCTCCTCCGGTCCGGAAAGCGGCTCGTGGATCGGTCTCACCTGCTGGTGGGCCAGGTGCAGAACAGTTCGCGGATCGGGAATCGCGATCGCCTGGTGTACGGCATCGACTTCCTGCGGACCGTTCCGGTCACCGAGGGAACGATCAACGGCCAGAACGAGGACGATGATGATGTGAACGAGCTGGGCGGCTACGCACAGTGGGAATCTTCGCTTTCGCGGCAGCTTGAGATGGTGCTCGCCGCTCGCCTGGACAAGAACTCGCGCCTGGCCGATGCCGTGCTCTCACCGCGAGCCGCGCTCGTGTACCGGCCGCGGCCCGGTCACAGCCTGCGGCTCACATTCAACCGCGCCTTCTCGACGCCCAACACGATTTCGCTGTTTCTCGATCTCTCCGGCGAGACGCTGCCCCTCGGGGGACCGTTCCGGTACGACATCCGGGCGCAGGGCGGGGGCGCCACGGGGTTCACGTTCCGCCGATCCGACGACGTTCCCATGCACCTCTCGCCGTTCGCGCCGCTTATCGGATCCACGAGCCGTGAGTTTCTCCCCACGACAGCGCCCGTACTGTGGAGCGAGGGCGTCGCGGTAAGTCAGGTGCTGGCCGCGGCCGGCGAGATCGACCCCGAGTTGGCTCAGCTGCTTGCAGAGCTCCCGCCGCCCGACGACTCGCAGGTGGCAGTTGTCGCACGCGCCGTTCGCCCGGACGCTTCGGAGGGTGAGCCACCGTTCGTCCCGGTGCCGGGAGGGCTCGCCGGAATCGAAGATCTCTCGCCACTCGAACCGGGGATCACCAGCACTCTCGAGACCGGCTACAAGGGACTGCTGGACGAGCGGGTCCTGATATCGGTCAGCGGCTGGTACAGCCACGTCAGCGACCGCATCTCCTCCTTGCGCGTGATCTCGCCCAACGTCTTTCTCGACGGCCTATCGCTGGGCTCCTACCTCGCCGATGAGTTCCTGGCCCGGGTCGGCACCGAGTTCCCGAATGAGGAGGCGGCGCTCCGGACGGCAGCCGAGGTGGCAAGGCTGATCGCGGAGGTGCCGCTCGGCGTTGTGGCACCTGAGCAGGCCGGCGGCAGCGGCGCGACCATCGTGCTGACGGATCGAAACCTGGCCTCGTTCGACTTGTTCGGAGTCGACTTCTCGCTCGCCTGGTTCCTATCCGATCGCTGGAGCCTCGAAGGCTCGGCTTCGTGGGTGAGCGACGACGGGTTCCCCGCAGGCTCCGGCCCGGACGCGGAGGTCGTACCGCTGAACGCGCCCGGACTCAAGGGATCGGCCGTCATCAGATACCGGGACGCGGCCCGAGGATGGCACGGCACCGTGCGCGCGCGGGGCGTACAGAGCTTTCCCGCCAGCTCCGGCGTGTTCGCGGGACAGGTCGAGGGCTACGGGGTCGTGGATCTCAACCTGGGGCACCGCTTCGGCGCCACCGGTCTGTGGCTGCAACTGGACGTGCAGAACGTACTCGACACGGCCTATAGCGCCTTTCCAGGGGCGCCGACGCTGGGTCGCCTCGTCCTGCTCCGGCTCCGGTACGACGCCGGCATGTGACGGGAGCAGCAGGAAGCTCGGACATCCCCGACTCGGTGTACCTGGCGGGACCTCGGGGACATCCTCGCGATCTAGCCGCGCCGGACCGTGGCATGGCCGCGGAACACCACGCTCACCACGATCGACCCGACGAGCGCCAGGCCGCCCACGATCGCGGCGAACGTCGGAGTCAAGGCACCTCTCCACGCCATGATCGCGCAGCTCGCGCTCACCGCGACCCAGATCGTGGCGATCGTTCCGACCCGTGCCCGCAACGGCATCGTCCGGTCTCCGTCGAGGTACCGCATGTAGGGCCGGAAGATCGGTGCCCGCACGAGCTTCTCTTCAAGCCACGGGCAGCTCCGCGTGAAGAGATAGGAGGCTACTATCAGGAAGATGGTGGTCGGAAGGCCCGGCACGAACACCCCGACAAAGCCGACTCCCACGGACAGGACGCCAAGAAACGCGTACAGCCACCGGCGCAACGACCGGCCTGGCCAGATCGCCGTCCCGGACCCCTGCGCCGGACACTCGACTCGCTCCGCCAACCGTGTGCCGCGCTCGATCAAGCTCGCTTCCTCTTCCGCTCGGTTTGTTGCCCGGTTGGAAGGAAGGGACTCGCGAGCCGTCCCGCAACCCCCGGCCGTTCGCGAGCCATACCGGATTCCAGCCATCTCCATCGAGACGGCTCACCTCACGTACTGAAAAGCCGGAGGCCCGAGATGCGCAGTGGAGAGATGCGGGAGGACAGGACCGGCAACGGCTCGTCAGTCTGGAGTTGTGGACGGCACCGGGGACCCCTTACAGGGCGGCAGGCCCAACCACCACACGCGCAATAGCGACGCGCCCCGGCACCGCCTCTATCCGTACTGGGCGATCCGCTGGCTCGAGGCCTGGCCGAACGCCTCGATCCACCCGAACGTGCCGATCGCGAACGCCTGCGCTACGGCGTTGGCCTTGTCCGGGCTTCGACCCAGGCGGGCCGCCACATCGGCCTTCGACTCGATCTGGATCCTGCCATGCCCGTCGACGCTCCACTCGGTGGACATGAGCTCCTGCCACAGGTCCTCGTCCCGTGGCACTCCGATGCGGCCCTGCTCCAGCAGTCCGCGGAGGTGCCAGTACGCCTCGGCGCGACGGTTCGAAAAGTCCTCGGGTGTGAAGCCACGGCGGGCGGGGTGGAAGCGCTGGGCGTTCCAGCCGGCGGCCCGGAGCAGGTTCAGGGCGCCTCCCCGAATGACGACCTCGTCCACGATCAGCGAACCGCTCGCGGGAACCGAACGTCCGGCCCAGTCTTCACAGTGCGGTTCGATGCCGTGACGTGCCGCGATCTCCAGAATTCGTTTCACCGTCTCGGAGGTGTCGGCTCCATACCACTTCTCGAGGGAGATGAGGAGCGGGCCGCGGCGTGCCGCCACACACGTCGCATCGAGACCGAAACGGGCCACTTCAATGCCCAGGATCGACTCTACCCGCTCCGCTTCCTCATCCAGCTCACCTGATTCCAACCGCTCCGCAGCCGCTTCGAGCCACGCACGGCGCACCAATCCGTACTTCGCTTCCTCCGGAAACCGGCCCAGCACGCGCGCCTCGAAGAGCGGGGAACTGGCCCTGTACATGGTTCGCATGGCCTCGACGAACATCTGCGTGGGCCCGCCGGAGATCACCGTCCGGTTCTCACGCAGGTTCGGGTGATCGAAGGCGCCGATCTCGATGCTGCGCCAGTCGGGGGACTGAAATGCCCTGAAGATCTCTCCGGCGGCGGCGATGGGACTGGCCACCGCGAAGATGATGTCGCGGGAGCCTGACGCGCAGGCGACCGCAGCCTCCCAGCCCTGGCTCTCAACGGCCTGCGCCTCCGCCAGCCCCACGAACAGCTCCGGAGCCTTCAGGTCCGCGAGCATGCTCGATTCGGCGGACGTCAGGCCGAGCAGCCGGGTTCGTCCGTCCACACGCAGAGCGTGCGGGAACAGATCGCCGGGTAGCTCCGCCTCCTGCCACAGCGGACCGATGGTCTGCTGGAAGTTGTCTTCGACGATCTGTCGTCGGTTGGCACTGAGGATGAGCGCACAACCATCCGGACGAGTGTACACGAACCACAGAACGGCACATCCGAGCGCGAAGTCCTTCCCGGCACCGTTGCATCCGTGCAACTCCACCCGCCGATGCCCGGTCAGTGCCTCCAGCGCTTCGATCTGCTTGTCGAACAGCGTCACGCCCAGCACGTCTCTTGCGAATCCGACGGGATCGTCCCGGTACTCCTGCAGTCCCGTAAGCTCTTTCTGAGATTGCTGTTGCATCAACGGATCCCCCAGGGCGGGAACCAGTCGATCCAGTCCGTTGCGGCGTGCTTTGCTCATCGCTTCCGTGGTCTCCCCACCGATGCTTCGAGTATCCGTGATTGTCGTTTGTGTGGCGGTTCGTCGTGCGCAGGGACAGGAGATGCAAGAGACCGGCCAGTCTCAGCACCTGTACGTAACGCCCTTTTCGAAGGCGTTTCAGCGTGCTGTCGGGAGGTGGAAGCGAGAGAGCGTCGCGACCCGGAAGGCGGCACCGCTGGGTCGGCGAAGGCGGAAGAGAGACCTCACGGGTCCGGTCAGGAAGCGCGCGTCGTAGTCGTCGTCAGACGCCGGGAAGCCCGCTGCCACTGTGTGCGGAAGAGGGCCACCCGGCGATCCGGATCTGCGCCTCCTACAGGTCTCCTACATCCAGCCGCCCGCTGGCGCTGGGCTGCTCGTCGGTGGACCACGGCTGCAGGAGACCTACGATGGCCGCCTCCACCTCGGCGGGCGTGGCCGTCGGGTTGCCCTGCAGATACAGCAGGGCCGCTCCCGCCGTGTGCGGCGTGGCCATCGAGGTACCGCTCGTGGTGATGTAGCCACCATCCTTATACGTCGAGTATATGCCCTCACCCGGTGAGGCTACGGTCACGGGCGCCCCGTAGTTGCAGTTGACGTCCGCGTTGGACGAGTTGTGCGACGTGGTGGTGATGGCCCCGTTGATGGGTGCGTCGTCTCCGGACGATCCGCCGCTACCCGTGATGTTGTCGTCTCCCACGCGGGCCGGCGAAACGTTGGCCGCATCTGCGGCGAACAAGCAGATGCCCAGAATTCCGTTCCCGGCGGCCACCGCGTAGACGACTCCCGAGTTCACGGACGCCCGGATCGCCTCGTCCATCGTCGGCTCGGGATCACCGCCGATGCTCATGTTTGCCACCATCGGCTGCGCAGGGTTGGCCTGCTTGCGGGCTGTCACTTCATCCACGCCGGCCAGGATCGCCGACAGGGGACAGCTTCCGTCATCGTCGCACACCTTGAATCCGTACACCGCCGCGCCCGGCGCCACGCCGACCACTCCGCCGTTGCCGTCGATCGCCGTCGCGGAACCGGCCGTGTGCGTGCCGTGCCCGTGTCGGTCCTCGCCGCCGCTTCCGTCGCCCACGAAATCGACCGTTTCGACGACGTTGAGGTCAGGATGGTCGCCGTCCACGCCCGAGTCGAGACCGAAGTACAGTCCCTGGATGGCGCAGTCGCCGCCCGCCTGGGTGCCGAGCCAGCGGGGGTTCTGGTTCGCTCGAATCCCCGCGATTCCCCAGAGCTGGGACAGGTCGTCGTGGTTTCCGGTGTCCGGGCAGTTTCCGGCCACGAACTCCCGTGAGATGGCGCAGTCCACGTTCGAGTAGGCGGTAGGCGTCGCGCCGACAAGGCCGCGCACGCGGTAGCAGTACTCCGTGTCGGCCGTCAGCCCCGTGTCCGTGAACGAGGTCGCATCGGCGCCGGTCTGGGCGATCTCCGCGAACCCTGTGCAGCTCGTTCCCTGGCAACGTTCCACCGCGAATGCGGTCTCGTCGGAATTGTCCGTCCACGCGAGACGAATGTCCCCGTTCACCAGCGCGATCGCCACCAGGTTCGTCGGCGGGTCGGTCGACGGCGGCGGCGGCGGCGGAGCGAGGTCGAGGGTCGTGGCCTCGAAGTCCATCAGCGCCGCCCACGAGCCGTCGCCGCCCAGTATCCGCAAGCCTGCCCGGCCCGGACCCGTGATGCCGACGTCCGTGGCCGAAGCGATCTGCACGCCGTCCACGAAGCCCTGGATCAGCGTACCTTCCATTCGCAGGTCGATCAGTGGCGTGTCCCCCGCCGAGGGCAGATCGTTCGTGCTCGCGGCGAGAAGCGTCTCCGACCCGCCGACCATCTTCTTGAGCTCCCATCGGTTCACGCCGGCGTACACGAAGCCGAACATGTACATCGTCGAAGCGCTTTCATCCATCCGGCCCGTGACGAACACGTAATTCACAGTCACATCCGACGCGGAGTGGAAGCGGGCTCGGCCAGCCGCCCGGTAGTCCGTTCCCGGCGCGACGCCCGAAGCGTAGTAGACCGCCTGCACATCGGAGTAGACCTCGCTGCCGCTCGCGCTGAACAGCGCGTCCCACTGGGCGAGCGGGTGAAGCGTCCACGTGGCCCCCGTCTCGCCCGTGTGCGATGCCAGGGTCGTACCGCCGGTATCCTCGAAGCTGTCATCCACGAACCGCACCCCACCTCCGCCGGCCGGGAGCGTCGTCGCGCAATCAACGTTCGAGTAGGCGGTGGGCGTCGGGTCCAGCAAACCTCGCACCCGGTAACAGAACTCGGTCTCGGCCGCGAGCCCCGTGTCCGTGTGGCCCGTCACGTCCGCCCCGACCGTCGCGACCGTCGTCCAGTTCGAGCACCCGGCTCCCTGACACCGGTCGATCTCAAATGCGGTCTCGCCGGAATTGTCCGTCCACGTCACGCCGATCGAACTCGACGATCCGGCCACTGCGGACAGGTCCGTCGGCGGGTCCGTCAACGACGGTGGCGGCGGAGCGAGATCGAGGGTGGTGGCCTCGTAGTCCAGCAGCGCCGCCGCCGATCCGTTGCCGCCCAGCATCCGCAAGCCTGCCCGGCCCGGACCCGGGATGCTGCCGTCCGTGGCCGAGGCTACCTGCGCGCCGTCCACGAAGCCCTGGATCAGGGTGCCCTCCATCCGAAGGTCGATCAGCTGCGTTCCTCCCGCCGTGGGCGGATCGCTCGCGCTCGTTGCAAGCAACGTCTCCGACCCGCCGACCATCTTCTTGAGCTCCCACCGGTTCACGCCGGCATACACGAAGCCGAACATGTACATCGTCGAAGCGCTCTCATCCATCCGGCCAGTGACGAACACGTACTTCACCGTCGCTTCCGACGCGGAGTGGAAGCGAGCCCGGGCCGCCGTCCGGTAGTCGGCTCCCGGCGCGACGCCGGAGGCGTAGTACACCGCTTGCACATCGGAGTAGACCTCACCGCCGTTCCCGCTGAACAGCGCGTCCCACTGAGCCAGCGCGTGCCGCGTCCATGTGGCACCCGTCTCGCCCGTGTGCGACTGCAGGTTGGTGCCGCTGGTGTCCTCGAAGCTGTCGTCCACGAACCGCACCCCACCTCCGCCCGCTGCCTGCGTCGTCGCGCAATCGGTGTTCGAGTAGACGGTGGGCGTCGGGTCCAGCAGGCCGCGCACCCGGTAGCAGTACTCCGTGTCCGCCGTGAGTCCCGTGTCCGTGTG
>JBDGXC010000016.1:0-53754 GCA_039584815.1 Gemmatimonadota bacterium | reverse complement strand
CCGAGCCGGGACTGGGGATCGGGGCGGCCGTCCTGTGCGTGGCCGGACTGGCCGGTCTTCGAACGCTGGGGCGCACGACCAGGGACGCGCCGTCCCCGTCGCGCCCGGGCTGAGGGAGAGACGCATGAGGAGACCGATCGCAAGATACCGGAGCCCGAAGGTGCGTTGCGCGACGCACGCCGTCGTCGCCGTCTGCGTGCTGCTCGCCGGATGCGCGTCGGCCGGGTCAGGACCGGACGCACTGCCGCCCGGGGTGCTCGAATCCACCATCCCGCCCATCCCGGTGGTCACGGGCCCGATCGACCTGTACGTGGAGTACCCGGATTCCCTGCAGCCGATAGCCGTCGCGGACACCAACTTCATCTTCGGGACCGCCGGCACGGGCGACGCGACGCTGATCATCGACGGTCAGTTCGTGCCGCTCGAGCCCAACGGGGCCTTCCTCGCCTGGCTGCCCGTGCCGGCGGCGACGTCGGGGGACACGGCGCGGTATCGGCTCACGGCCCGCCGCGGGCAGGAGGTTGACACGCTGAGTCACCCGGTGCTCCTCCCTCCGGTTCCCTACGAGGGCGAGCCCGGGGCGGCGTGGGTCGACTCGGCTTCGGTTCCCGTTCCCGAGGAGCGGTGGGCCCTACCGGACGAGATGCTGATCCTGACGTTCAGGGCCGCTCCGGGGATGGAGGCGTGGCTTCAGGCCCGCGCCGGGAGGATCAGGGTGCCCGAGACGGCGCGGCCGGGGCGCTACCGTGTAGCCATGCCGGCCGCGGAATTTCACGCTGCAGCGTGCACGGCCGACGGGTGCGACTGGCTCGGCGAGACCGTGCCGCTGGCCGCGTCTCTGCTGGTGACGGCGGGCGCCGACACGGCGAGCTTCGGCTTCGATTACCCCCTGCGCCTGCTCGACCCGTTGCGCCTGCCGGTTGTGGAGCTGCGGGAGGAGGCCGATTCGATCAACGGGACGAACGGGATCGTGGTCGGGCGGCCGTGGCGCTACGGGCCCTTTCGGTGGCGCTTTCCGGTGGGCACGCGGGCCGAGGTGGACGGGCGCGAGAACGATCGTGTGCGGCTCCGACTCGCCCCCGACCTGCACGCGTGGGTGGCGGAGGAGGATACGGAGCCGGTGCCGGCCGACACACCGCCTCCGCGCAGCCGGGTGGGCGACCTGCGCTTCCAGGTGACGGCCGACCGGGTGGAGCTGCGGTTCCCGCTCGCCGCGGCGCTGCCGCTGCAGGTCGAGGAACCGGACGATCGCACGGTGCAGCTCACCCTGTTCGGAGGCGCGGGCAACACCGACCGCGTGGCGCTCGGCGCCGGTAGCCGGGCGGTGGAGGATGTGCGCTGGATGCAGCTCCCGGGCGACCGCTACCGGTTGACCGTGCGACTGTCCGAGCCCGTGTGGGGGTACCGGACCGCGTACCGGAAGCTGCCGGGCGACCGGGTGGAGCTCGCGCTCGAGATCCGCCGCATGCCGCACATCGATGCGGCGAATCCGCTCGCCGGGCGGCGCGTGGCCATCGATCCCGGCCATCCGGGAGCCGGGGCCACAGGACCGACGGGCCTGTACGAGGGGGACGCCAACCTGGCGCTCGGGCTCATCCTCGAGCGGCTGTTGCGCGAGGCCGGAGCGGCGCCGATCCTGATCCGCCGCGACACTTTGCCCGTCGGTCTGTACGAGCGCACTGCCGCGGCAGTCGAGGCGGACGCCGAGCTGTTCATCTCCATCCACAACAACGCTCTCCCGGACGGCGTGCAGCCGATCGGTCGAGAGGGGACGAGCACCTACTACCACCACTCCCACTCGCGTCTCCTCGCCCGGGCCGTGCACGAGGGGATGCTGCGCGCCATACGGCTGCGAGACCTCGGCGTGTACTGGGGCGACCTGGCCGTCACGCGCATGACCTGGATGCCGTCGATCCTCACCGAGGGCGCCTTCATGATGATCCCGTCGCACGAGGCGGCTCTCAGGGATCCCGGGTTCCAGGACCTGTATGCGCGCGGACTGCTCGACGGCATCCGCGAGTTCCTGGCCGAAGCTGCCCGACGGAATGGAACGGCCGGGGCATGGAACAGGCCGTGACCGGCGACTATCCGACCGGTCCGGCGCCCGTGATCCCGAGCACCGCCTGGGTGGCCCCCACGGCCGTGGTGGTGGGCGACGTCACCCTGGGCGAGCACGCCAGCGTGTGGTACGCGTGTGTGCTGCGCGGCGACATGGCGCCCATCCGTCTCGGAGCGCGGACCAACGTGCAGGATCTCACGATGGTGCACGTGGACGTGGATCGACCGTGCATCATCGGCGACAGGGTGGGGATCGGGCACCGCGCGATCATCCACGGCTGCGACATCGAGGACGACTGCCTCATCGGGATGGGCGCTATCGTGCTGTCGAACACCGTGATCGGGGCCGGTTCGGTGGTCGCGGCCGGAACCGTCGTGCGGGAGGGCATGCAGATCCGACCGGGGAGCCTGGTGGTCGGGGTCCCGGGACGAGTGGTGCGCGAGGTGGACGACGAGCTGCGGCGGCGCGCCCGCCTCACCGTCGAGCACTACCGGGAGCTCAAGGAAGCGCACAGAACCGGCCGCTGGGTCGGACCGAACCGTACTCCCCGAGGAGAGAGCCGATGAGCCGGGCATGTAGTTCAATCGGACGCCGAGGCCTGCTTGCGACCGGAGCGCTGATGGTCGCATGCGCCCCCACGACCGACGGACCGAAGGATTCGTCTGAGATCGTCCGCGTGTTCCGCGGTGCCACCCTGATCGACGGCACGGGAGCGGAGCCGATCGCGGATGTGGTGATCGTGGTGCGGGGCGATCGGATCGAAGCGGTGGGCAGCGCCGGCGAGATCGATCTTCCTGCGGCGGACCTGGATCAGACGCTCGCCGGCATGTGGATCGTTCCCGGCCTGGTCGACGCGCACGTCCACTTCAGCCAGACCGGTTGGTTCGACGCCCGGCCTGACGCACTGGACCTGCGCCAGATTCATCCCTACGAGGCCGTCGTCGCTCGACTCGCGTCCTTACCGGAGCTGTTCTTCGAGGCCTATCTGTGCAGCGGTGTGACCGCCGTGTTCGACGTGGGCGGCTATCCGTGGAGCGTAGCGTTCCAGGAGCGCGGCGAGGCCGATCCGCTCGCGGTGCGCGTGGCCGCCACCGGACCTCTGCTCTCCACCATCGATTTCTGGCTCAACCTCCCGGATGAGCGCCAGTTTGCCTACATGGCCGACTCGGCGGCCGTGCGCGATGCCGTGCGGGAGAACGCAGAGGTCGGCGCCTCGGCCATCAAGGTATGGTACATCACGCCTCCGCAGCCGCCGGACACCGTGCGCATGCAGGCTCTGGTGCGACTCGCCGCGGCGGAAGCGGCCGCCCGGGGCCTGCCGCTCGTCGTGCACGCCACGGGATTGTGGGAGGCGAAGGACGCGATCCGGGCAGGCGCCCGCGTGCTCGTCCACGGAGTATTCGATTCCGAGGTCGACGAGGAGTTCCTTGTCCTGGCCAGGGAGGCGGGCGTCATCTACACGCCGACCATCGTGGTCATGGAGGGCTACCGGAACGTGTTCGCACAGGTGGGCGCGGCGGGTCTTCCGTATCCGGCCGACTGCGCCGACGAGGGCACGCGTGCCCTCCTCGACTCGGAGCTGCCGCCCGAGCAGACTCCGTCCGGCGAGATGCTGACACGGCACGGCGAGTACGTGGAGTCGAACCTGGTGATCGGAATGGAGAACCTTCGGCGCGTCCACGAGGCGGGAATCGCTGTGGCGCTGGGCACGGACGCCGGCAATCCGGGGACTCTGCACGGACCCTCGATCCATTACGAGGCGGAGATCTTCCAGGAGGCGGGCCTGACTCCCATGCAGGTGCTGATCTCGGCGACACGTGACGCCGCCCGGACGATGGGAAGAGAGGCCGATATCGGCACCGTCGAGCCCGGGAAACTGGCCGACTTCGTCATCCTGCGGGCCGATCCTCTGGCCGACGTGAAGAACCTGCGCGAGGTGGCCCGTGTGGTGAAGGGCGGTCGGATGGCCTGGCCGCCCGAGTGACGCCGGACGATCATCCGGCGACTCGCGCGATACCGCGGAAACCGCTGAAAACAGGGCATCCAGGCGAGATCAGGTTGCTGTTACATACGAGCCCTTGACCACCACATATAGGGTTTCTATTCTTTGTGCACCCCAAGATATTGGGGGTGTGAGAGCGGCCTCTTCGCTGCTCGGGGCGTAGGCCGAGCCTGTCCCGCCCGGTCCGCGGAACACGACTCAAATCACTCGCGTGATGTCTACAGGGTGGTCATCACCCTCGGGGGGGAGTCGTCGCCTCGAATCCGGCCACCGGACGACGCGAAGGACGCAGAGGATGATCTGGCCCGCGGGGCCGGGAAAGAGGAACACGCGGAACTCGAGTTTCGGACTCCGAGAGGAAGAAGCGAGGCGCTCCCGATGCAGCAACCGGACACCGCGATCCGACCCAACGCGACGGACCAGGCCGATACGATGGACATCGAGACGCCGCCGCCAGACCTTCCGCAGCCCCGCCTCAGCGAAAACGCGCGTACCGTGCTCGCCAAACGGTACCTGAAGAAGAACGACGCCCTGGAGCCGATCGAAGATCCGGTCGACATGTTCTGGCGCGTCGCCCGGGTCATCGCCGCAGTGGACGCGAGCTACGGCGCCTCCCCGTCGCAGGTGGTGGAGACGGCGCGCACGTTCTACCGGATGATGGCGTTCGGCGAGTTCGAGCCGAACAGCCCGACTCTGATGAATGCTGGCCGCCCTCTCGGGCAGCTCAGCGCGTGCTTCGTTCTTCCGGTGCCGGATTCGCTGAACGGGATCTACGAGACCCTCCGCGACATGGCGCTCATCCACCAGTCGGGTGGGGGAACGGGCTTCGGGTTCAGTCGCCTGCGGCCGGCCGGGGACGTGGTCAAGTCGTCGATGGGAGTGGCCAGCGGCCCGGTGAGCTTCATGGAGGTGTACGACGCCTCCACCGAGGCGGTCAAGCAGGGAGGCACGCGGCGCGGTGCCAACATGGGCATCCTGCGGGTCGATCACCCCGACATCCTAGAGTTCATCGACTGCAAGGAAGACAAGAACAAGATCACGAACTTCAACATCTCGGTCGCCGTCACAGAGGACTTCATGGCGGCGTTGAAGCGGGACGAGCCGTACGACCTGCGGAACCCGCGCAGCGGAAATCCGGTCGGGCAGCTCGAAGCCCGCGCCGTGTTCGACAAGATCGTGTACGGCGCGTGGCGGAACGGCGAGCCGGGCGTGTTCTTCGTCGACGAGGCCAATCGGTACAACCCCGTACCGCGCATGGGGTCATACGAGGCGACCAATCCGTGCGGAGAGCAGCCCCTGCTGCCGTACGACGTGTGCAACCTCGGCTCGGTGAACGTCGGCGCCTTCGTCGAGGACGGACGGATCGACTGGGACGGCCTGCGGACCGCCGTCCACAAGGCGACCCACTTCCTCGACAACGTGATCGATGCCAACCAGTACCCCCTGCCGGCGATCGACGACCTGTCGAAGAACATCCGCCGCATCGGCCTCGGGATCATGGGGTGGGCCGACATGCTCGTGAAGCTGGGTGAGCCATACGGGTCCCCGCGCTCGACCGAGCTCGGCAAGGAGCTCATGCGCTTCATCGACGAAGAGTCGAAGGTCGAGTCGGAGCGCCTGGCCCGCGAGCGCGGCGTGTTCCCCGAGTGGGAAGAGTCGATCTGGGGATCGGACGACACCTGCGTGCGCGATGAGCACGGCGAGCGCATCCGTCCGCTGCGGCAACTGCGGAACTGCAACCTCACCAGGCATCGAGCCGTTGTTCGCGGTGGCGTTCATGCGAAACCAGGCCGGCGAGCTGATGCCGGACGTGAACCCCGAGTTCGTCCGCATGGCGGAAGAGGGAGGATGGTACTCCGAGGACCTGATGCGGAGGATCGCCGACGAGGGGCACATCCACTTCGACGAAGTGCCGCGGGACGTGCAGGAGGTGTTCGTCACGGCGCACGACGTCACGCCGGAACAGCACATCCGGATGCAGGCCGCCTTCCAGGCCAACACGGACTCGGCGATCTCGAAGACGTGCAACTTCCCGAACGAGGCCACCGAAGACGACGTGCGCAAGATCTTCGAGCTGGCCTACGAGCTGAAGTGCAAGGGCGTGACCGTGTACCGGGACGGATCGCGCGACGCGCAGGTCCTGTCGGCCGGCAAGACGGCCAGGCAGGTCGTGGCAGCCGCCGGCGGCGAGGGCCTGGAGGTGGTCGGCGAGAGCGAGCTCGCGCAGGAGCTGGTGGCGGCCCTCGGCCGGATCTCGGACCTCGAAGCCCGGCTGGAAGGCCGTAGGGAACAGATTGCAGCGCTCGAGGGCGGGATGATGAAACAGCCCGTCGTACGCTCGCGCCCATCGGTCCTGCGAGGCGTCACGCGGAAGATCGATTCTCCGCTCGGCGACATGTACGTGACGATCAACGAGGATGAGGAAAGCCGTCCGTTCGAGGTGTTCGTGGCGCTGGGGAAGGCCGGCGGTCCCGCCATGGCCGATGCCGAGGCGATCGGCCGCCTGATCAGCCTGGCCCTCCGGAGCGGCATCTCGATGCGGGAGATCCACAAGCAGCTGCGCGGGATCTCATCGGACCGCGCCGTGGGCTTCGGACCGCACAAGGTGCTATCGAGCCCCGACGCGATCGCCCAGGTCATCGAGAAGTACCTCGAAGAGAAGGAAGGTATCCAGACGTCGCTGCCGATCCAGGAACCCGGCGCCGCCAAGCAATCGAACGGCGGTACGCAAACGGCCGAGAGGCCGGTGATCCACCGGTTCGAGGAGCACGCGGCGCTGACGTTCATCGGCACCTGCCCCGACTGCGGGTCGGGCCTCGAGTTCGCCGAGGGGTGCGTGAAGTGCCACGCCTGTGGCTACAGCGAGTGCGGCTGAGAAGGAGCCTGTCCCCAGAGACGGCGGAGGGTGTGGCCTTCGGGTCCGATCCGCCGACTACAACTGACGGACAGGACAGCGGAAGCCCGGTCGAAAGGCCGGGCTTTCGTGTTTGTGGGGTATCCGAAGCGACTTCCTCACAGCCTCCAGTCAACCGCCGGATGTCATTGACCTAGTGGTTCGCATGGTACATTGACAGGCCCGTCAGCGGGTGGGCACCACCAGCACAGGAACCGGCGACTTCCGGATCACACCCGCCGAGACGCTCCCGACGACGAGGTCGAACAGCTTGCCGCGGCCGTGCGAGCCCACCACGATCACCTCGGCCTCGAGCTTCTCGGCCTGATTGAGGATCGTCTGGACCGTCGGGCCCTGGACCAGCAGGGCGTTGACCTCGTGACCCTGCTGGCGGAGGCGACCGGCGAGGGCGTGGAGCTCGTCGTGCTCCTGCTTGAACTCGACCGCCACCTGGTGGCGTACCTCGTCGGGACCCGCCTCCATCCCTATGAACGTCGGGTCGGGCTCGGCCACGTGCAGCAGGTAGATCTCGCGGTTGGGACGCGCCAGCCGGCCCACGATCTCCAGCTGGTCGTCGGCCACGGCCGAGAAGTCGACGGCTACGAGAAGGCTCACGTTCCCATCTCCGGTCGTTGGAGTCCGGCCTCCGCCATAGTCTGCTTCATAATGCGCACCAGCGCCCGCGTCCACCGCGCCTTGTCGCGCGAGCTGATGTGGGACCACTCCGGGGTGCGGACGTCCGACAGCTCCTCGTAGTCCTCCGAGTGCACGCCCACGGTCCCGGCGACGCCGACGATCGGTTCCCACACTCGCTCGCGCGGCACTGCTTGTGCCTCGAAGTCACGGAACCAGTCGCTCGACGGAGGCCTGATGAACACCACCTCACCGCCGCGCTCCCGGATCCTTCCCACCTCCCCCGCGACGCGCTCGAGCAACGCCTCGAACATCTGGCGCGCCACATCCTCGGGTGGTGGCGGTGGTGCGTTCTCGAGAAACGCCTTCCACGTGTCGGTAACGATGACGTTGAACTCCGCGTCGTCCTCTACGCGGTTCCACAGGTCCGCCTGCCGGTCGCGCCGCATGTTCGAGAGCCTGCGGACCTCGGGCACCTGGAACGGGATCCCCTCACGCTGCGGCCACCAGGGCTGGCGGTCCAGCACGAAGAACAGCTTCGTGTCGAAATGGTAGAAGGCGAAGATGCGCTCCAGCGGATACGACAGCTTGTTCCCCATCCACTGGGACGGTGTTTCGTCGTAGTAGTGCTCCAGCGCCTCCGCACGCAGGCCCATTCCCGGGATCAGGACCAGGGGCGGAGTTATGCCCACTACCAGCAGGCCGCGGAAGTCCACGTCGTTTGCGAGGTCGGTCAGCACGGGTAGCGGGTTGGAGCCCTCGAGCGCGAGCTGGATGGCGTGAACGCCCGTCTCTTCTTCCCAAACATCCAGATCGATGTCG
Source organism: Gemmatimonadota bacterium (assembly GCA_039584815.1). Taxonomy (GTDB): domain Bacteria; phylum Gemmatimonadota; class Gemmatimonadetes; order Palauibacterales; family Palauibacteraceae; genus Benthicola. The sequence continues at coordinate 45,345 of JBDGXC010000016.1, read as the reverse complement.
AACAGCGTGCGCGAGGATCCGATGAACACCGTCGCGTTCGGCTCTGATGCGTCGATCCGGCGTCGCGCCTCGGCCCACTGGCCATCGCTGTTCCGGTATGTGGGGACGAACTGCTCGGAGCGCCAGAAGGCCTCCCAGGCACCCAAGCCTGCCACGAGCAGCACGAGCGCCACCATCGCTACGCGCGGCCACTTCACCGAAGGTACGCGCCGCAGGAACACCGACTCGGACTCAGAACTGGAAGTAGATGAAGGCATCGCCGCTTCCTTGAGTGATCACGATCGCGAACAGCATACCGGCCCACACCAGCGTCAGGAGCCACCAGGGCGTCTTCTCGGCGACTTCCTCGAGCCGCCGGTTCCGCATCGACCAGTGCACCACGAGGATTCCCGCGATCACCACGAGGACACGGATCACGAGGTTCGACCCGAGCACGAGCTCGCTTCCGTCGACTCCCAAGCCGAGCATCGCACGGGTCATGCTCCAGGCCTGGGGGAAGTCCCTCGCCCGGAAGAACACCCAGGTCAGGTTGACGAGGAAATAGGTCAGGAGCGCGAGACCAAGTCGGAATCCATACGTGCCCGCGATCTTCGCATTCCCGAAGCGCTCCCGCAGGAACCGCTCGACCCCGAGGTAGAACCCGTGCAGGCCGCCCCACACCACGAACGTCCACGCGGCCCCGTGCCACAGGCCTCCGAGCAGCATGGTGACCATCAGGTTCACCTGGGTGCGATGCCAACCCTTCCGGTTTCCGCCGAGCGGGATGTACAGGTAGTCGCGGAGCCAGGTGGAAAGCGAGATGTGCCAGCGGCGCCAGAAGTCCGAAAACCCGATCGCCGCGTACGGGAACCGGAAGTTGTCGGGCAGCGAGAAGCCGAGGCACAGGGCGATCCCGATGGCCGCGGTCGAGTAGCCGGCGAAGTCCGAGAAGATCTGTCCGGAGAATGCCAGCGTCCCGAGCCAGGCGTCCGAGAAGGGCACCGCCTTGTCCGCCCCGAACACCGCGTCGGCCGCCGGGGCCAGGGCGCCGTCGGCGATCACGATCTTCTGGAACAGGCCGAGAGTCAGGAGGCCGAGGCCCCACAGCAGCTGGTCGCGACTGGCGCGCACCGGCTTCTCGAACTGCGGGATGAGCTGCGTGGGACGCACGATCGGTCCGGCCACGAGCTGCGGGAAGAACGTCACGAACAGCGCGAAGTCGAGCAGGGAATCAGCCGGCTTCGCGCGCCGCAGGTACACGTCCAGCGAGTAGGCCATCGTCTGGAACGTGTAGAACGAGATCCCCACCGGGAGGACGATGCTCCACCCCGGCGCCGTCCACGTCACGCCGATGGTGGACATCAGAGCCTGCCAGTTCTCGAGCAGAAAGCCGCCGTACTTGAAGTAGCCAAGCAGGCCCAGGTTCACGAGGATGCTGACGAAGACCCATCCGCGCCGGCGCCCCTGCCTGTCCTCGGCGAAGATCCTCTTCGCCACGTGCCAGTCCACGATCGTCGAGATCCACAGCAGGATCACGAACGGCGGGTTCCAGGCCGCGTAGAACAGGTAGCTGGCCAGGAGGAGGTTCGTTTTCTTGACCTTCCACGGGAGCGGCGCGTTGTGCAGCCCCAGCACCAGCGCGAAGAAGGCGACGAACGTCAGGGAATTGAACAGCAAAGGGTCATATCTCCCGGATCGTGAATCAGTCGGTCAATGTCTTGATGATTGTCGGCCGCCTCGGTGGCCGGATGCCGTGTGGCGGGCACGGTCCGCCTCGTATGTCCGCCAGCGCCCACTAACGCGAAACGGTCGGGGAGTTGTCAAGCTGGGGGATCCAGGTTTCAGGAGATGCGGTCGCACGTCATCGGAATCTCACAAGCGTTTCAGCTGAAACGTTTCCACGGTGGTGAGGACTGCGGGAGGGCACTTTAGTGTGCTGGGGCACCGATGTGACTGGGGTGGGGAGCCGACCCCCGCCTCGTGCTCCGGCACACTCTATGACCACTTCGCTCAGTGACTGGCGCCGATTGCGGGGCGCCTATCTCGGCTTCGCCATCGGATGGGTGGTGAACCGGGGCGCATGGCGATTGATTCCCTCTGAGTCCTGGACGGCGCCACGGGCCGTGGCCCGCGGATCCGGTAGCCGGGGGCGGCCGGATCTCCTATCGTCTCCTCGTGGACATTCGCACCAAGCTCGTCTTCGCCCTCGTCGCCGTCGCCCTGGGAAGCATGTTCGCCTTCGGCGCTTTCATGTTCGGCAGCGCCGACCGCCGGTTTCGCGACAACGCCGTCTCCCGGCTCGACGGTCTGGCGGAATCCCGCGAGGCTGCACTCGAGGAAGTGATCTCCGGGTGGCGGGAACGCGTTCAGTTGATCGCGAGCCGAACGCAGCTCCGGCTCAGCCTGCGCGATCACAACGAGATCCGGGACCCGGCGGCTCCGGCGCGGATCCGTCGGATCCTGGCGGATGCGCGAGCTTCGGTGCAGAGCGTGGTAGCGCTCGCCGTCTACGACCTGGAGGGGCGACTGGTGACCGATGCGGGCCCAGGAGCGGACGGCGCGCCGCAGGCGGATCCAGCATCAGGTGGACGGCCCGATGCGCCCGGTGAGGTCCTGTTCAGGGGCGTGTCGTTCAACGACGTCGGCGAGCCACGGGTCGCCTTCGTCACCGATCTGATCCTGGACGATGAACGCCTCGGTATCCTTTCCGTATTGCTCCTGGGCCGGGATCTCATCGAGCTGACCCGGGACCACACGGGCCTGGGCGAGACCGGTGAGGTGCTGATCGCCATGCGGGACGAGCGGGGAGCGCGCACGCTGCATCCTGTGCGCCATGCGAGGGATGGCTCTCCCGGATCCGTCCTCCTTGACGGCGCGGCTGACCCGGCGCTCAGGGCGCTGAGCGGTGAGGAAGGAGTGTTTCCGGCCGGATTCACCGATTACCGCGGACATCCGGTGTGGGCTGCGATCCGCTTCCTCCCGGAGACGGGCTGGGGACTCGTCGTGAAGCTCGACGAGGCCGAGGAAAGGGCCTCGATTGGCGGGCTCAGGCGGGAGATGACGGACATCGGCCTCGCCCTCGCGGCCTTCGCCATCGTCGTCGCGGTCGTGCTGGGCTTCCGGTTCGCCACTCCGATCCACAATCTGGCCGAGACCGCGAACCGGATCCGGCTCGGAGATCTGGAGGCCCGGGCGCAGGCCTCCCGCGAGGACGAGATCGGGTTCCTCGCACGCACGTTCAACCAGATGGCGGACGAGCTGGAGGAGCGTGTGACGCTGCTTCACGAATACCAGAAATTCTTCGAGGTCTCGCTGGACATGCTGTGCATCGCGGGCACGGACGGCTTCTTCAAGCGGACCAACCCCGCCTTCGAGCGAACGCTGGGGTGGGGACAGGAGCAGCTCCTCGACCACCCGTTCTTCGATCTCGTGCATCCCGAGGACCTGACGGCCACACGACATGAGATCGACAAGCTGGCGCAGGGAATTCCCACCATCTCGTTCGTGAATCGGTTCCGCTGCGCGGACGGTACCTACAAGTGGCTGCGCTGGACCTCCCGGCCCGAGCCCGACACCGGCCTGCTGTACGCGGTGGCCCGTGAGATCCCGGATCCAGGCGCCTCGTGACCCCCGTTCTTTGGATTCAGCTCGCTGGTGGCCTCATCTATCTCCTGGCCGGGGGAGATCTTCTCGTACGGGGTGCCGTCGCGCTGGCCCGCAGGATACATGTGTCACCCATCGTGATCGCGCTGACCGTGGTCGCGTTCGGGACCTCACTGCCGGAGCTGGTCGTAGTCCTGCAGGCTTCCTTCACCGGATATCCGGGCCTCGTGCTCGGCAACGTGGTCGGCAGCAACATCGCCAACGTCCTTCTGGTGGCGGGGACGGGGGCCGTGGTCTGCCCCCTCACCTACGGAGAGGGGTCGGTGCGGCGCGACAGCCTGGTCATGATCGGAGCGACCGTCCTGCTGATCGTCCTCTGCCTGGATGGTGTCCTGCTTCCGATCGCGGGCCTGCCCCTGCTCTGTGGGCTGGTCCTCGTGACCCTGGTCACGGCGCGCAAGGCGACCCGGGCCTACCGGGCTGCGGACCTCAGGACGCCCATGGAGTGGGTGCTGGGCCTGCCCGCGACGGTGTGGACGACCCTGCTGTTCATCGTCGTCGGGGCCGTGAGCCTGCCGCTCGGGGCCCGGCTCGTCGTCGAGGCCACCGTCGAGATCGCCGGCCATTTGGGCGTCAGCGAGACCCTGGTCGGCCTGACGATCCTGGCGTTCAGCACCTCGCTGCCCGAGCTCGCGACCACGGTGGTGGCCGCCTTGCAGAAGCGCACCGAGCTGGCCGTGGGAACGGTCATCGGGAGCAACATCTTCAACATCCTCGCCATCATGGGCGTGGCAGCCGCGACCAGCCCGTCCCCGTTTCCCGTGCCTCGGAGCTTCCTGGTCCTCGACTTCCCGGTCCTGCTCGGTTCGGCGATCCTGCTCAGCGTCTTCGTGTGGCGCCGTCGTCCGGTCGGGCGGTCGGCCGGCATGCTCATGGTGCTCGGCTACGCGGCCTACATACTTGGGCTCGTCGTACGCTCCTGAGGAGCGGCCTGCGCCGCCCTGCCTCGCCGCCGTCCCGCCTCGCGCGTATCATCCCGCATGCATACCGCCCACCGCACGCACGCCTTCACGGAGTCCGTCATCCGGGAGATGACCCGTGTGGCCCGGCAGCACGACGCGATCAACCTGGCGCAGGGGTTTCCCGACTTCCCGGCGCCCGACGTGATCAAGCAGGCGGCCGCCCGGGCCATCCGCGACGATGTCAACCAGTACGCCATCACGTGGGGAGCCGCGCGCCTGCGGAACGCCATTGCCGTGAAGTACTTCGACTGGTACGGCATGGACGTGAGCCCGGAGACGGAGGTCACGGTCACGTGCGGCGCGACCGAGGCCATGGTCGCCACGCTGCTGGCCATCGTGGATCCGGGCGAGCAGGTCATCGTCTTCGAGCCGTTCTACGAGAACTACGACAGGGATACACTGCTGTGTGACGCGGAGCCCGTGTACGTCCCGATGTGGGGCCGCGAAGAGCTCGATCTGGATCGCCTCGGCGCCGCCTTCTCCGACCGCACACGAGCCATCGTCGTCAACACGCCCAACAATCCCACCGGCCGCGTCGTGTCACGCCGAGACCTGGAGGGAATCGCCGAGCTGTGCCGCCGCCACGACGCCTACGCCGTGACGGACGAGATCTACGAGCACATCCTCTACGAGGGACAGCACGTACCGCTGGCCACGCTCCACGGGATGCGCGACCGTACGATCACCGTGAGCGGCGCGTCCAAGACGTTCGCGGTCACCGGCTGGCGGGTGGGCACGATCGTGGCCCCGCCCGCGGTGACCGGGGCGATCCGCAAGGTGCACGACTTCCTGACCGTGGGCTCTCCGGCGCCGCTGCAGGAGGCCGTCGCCGTGGCCATGGAGACGCTCGGACCCGAGTACTATGACGAGCTGGCCGAGGTCTATCGGCGTCGGCGGGACGTGCTGGTGGGGGGCCTCCGGGAAGCCGGATTCCGGAGCGAGCTTCCGGAGGGTTCCTACTACGTCCTGGCCGAGTTTTCGGGGTTGAGCGATCTGCCGGACGACGAGTTCGCCGTGTGGCTCACCCGGGAGCACGGGGTGACGGCGGTCCCGGGCTCGAGCTTCTTTCTCGATCCGGCGGACGGACGGCACCTGGTGCGCTTCGCCTTCTGCAAGACGGAGGAGCTGCTGCACGAGGCGGTCGGGCGGCTGCGGAGCGTGCCATCAGGGTCACAGACCGCCGCCAGCTCCCGATGAACGGATGCCGATGACCGACGACAGACTTGCCTCGTTCAACGACCGGTTCGATCGCAGGACCCGGATCAAGCTCCCGGCCCGCCACAATCCGAAGCTCCATCAGCTGGTGGAGCGCATCAACGGGAGCGACGAGCTGTACGCGCTGTGGGTTGCGCAGAACGTCACCGCGGTGGACCGGCTCGGAATGTCCGACCACGGTCCCGTCCACGTGCAGATCGTCGCGAACTCGGCCCTGCGTCTGCTGCGACTCCTGGTCGACGCCGGGGCGGAGCCGTCCGCGATCGCCGACTACGGGCTTGCCGGGGAGGACGCCGAGGTCATCGTCGTGCTGGCCGCGCTGTTCCACGACGTCGGAATGTCGATCCACCGGGAGGGACACGAGGCGTACTCGCTGTTCGTAGCGCAGCCCATCCTGCGGGAGCTCCTGGCGGAGATCTACGTCGAGCCGGCCGCCACCGTGGTGCGCTCGGAGATCCTGCACGCCATCATTGCCCACCGCTCCGGGGGAGCGCCGCTCACCCTGGAGGCCGGAATCCTGCGCGTCGCGGACGCGCTCGACATGGAGCAGGGCCGCTCGCGCATTCCGTTCGAGAGCGGATCGACATCGATCCACTCCGTATCGGCCGCTTCGATCGCAGACGTGAGCATTGAAGCCGGCGAGGAATCGGCCGTTCGCATCCGCATCGACATGGCCAACTCCGCCGGCGTGTATCAGGTGGACAAGCTGCTGCGCGACAAGCTGCGCGGATCGGGCCTCGAGCCGTACATCGCGGTCGAGGCCCACATCGAGGGCGAGACCGAGAAACGGATCGTCGAGAGCTTCCGACTCTGACCGAGCCGGCGCCCCGGAGTCATGGTCGTGCAACCGAAGGGAGGTCACCGGAAATGGACGCACGCCTCGAGCCCGTCGCGGGAATCCTCGGGTTGAACTCCGCCCTGTTCCGGCGGGCCCTCAAAGGGATGGACCAGGAGAGCGCGGAGCGCCGCCCCAACGAGCACACCAACAGCCTGGCGTTCGTGGCGTGCCACGCGCTGGACGCGCGCTTCTACCTGATGCGCATGTGCGGGCACGATATGACGAACCCGTGGCGGGAGCTGTTCGACGCGGCCCACGACGTGTCGGACATGAAGGAGGTTCCGCCCGTGTACGAGCTCCTCACGGTATGGGAGGAGGTGCACGAGGCCACCCTGGAGCACCTGCAGGAGATGTCAGACTCGGAGCTCGACGCGGACAGCTCCGAGCGCTTTCCGACCGAGGACGGATCTCTCCTCGGGGGCATCGCCTTCCTCGCATTTCACGAGGCGTACCACGTGGGCCAGATGGGATTGCTGCGCAAATACCTCGGGTATGGACCCGTGGTGGAACGCTGAGCCGGACCGATCCGAGACCGTCGCCGCTCCCGGAGCCGCACCCGGGTCCCCTGCGCGACGGCCGGCCCCGGAGGGCTTGACCACTATATCTTGTGGTCATATACTATGAATACCCCAACATATCGCGTTCGATGTGGAGAACTCCTCCTTGCGTGGGCATTGGCCGTGGATAAGCGCCGCGGCTTCGTGGACAAACAGCCGGTCCGGGAGGAAAACCGTCTGCACGCCCGGTGATTGACGAAGAGGTGACGGGCCCCGGACAGATTCGGTGGTCGGCGGATCGGGAGGTGACGACAGTCGCCGTGCGGGCCGCACGCCGGGCGGCCGGATCGAGGAGGACGGACATGTCCAGGTTGTCAGACGCCATCAGCATCGTTGCGGGACGATCGATCCCACCGCGTCTCAGGCGTCCCGCCCTGTCGGCCCGCTGGCTGCGCGATGCCGTCGTGGCCAACCGCGTGGCCTTCGAGTACGAGATGCGACGGGAGCGCCGTCGCCTTCTCGACTCCCGGTTCGAGACCTTCTGGAAGGAGATGAGCGCCCGCCAAGCGTGAGCGAAGCCGGTCAGCGAAGCGACGCGACAGGACGTTGGTCGGCCGCGCCCCGTGCGGGCCGACCGGCGGGCGCCACCCCCGGACTCCCCGGGGGTGTTTCTGTTTCGACGGGCGTTCGACGAGGCTTGCTGGAAGCCCGGCCGCCCGCCCCTTAGGTTCAGCGGCCATCGTCCGCTAACCACGGGGGAGCATGGAGACGCGCGAGAGCGACCTGCCCTGTACGGACCCCTCCGGGGGTGTGCCGCCGCGCCGCCCGACGACCACGGTGCGCGTCGGAGGCACAGCGATCGGTGCTTCGCACCCCGTCGTCGTGCAGTCCATGACCAACACGGACACGGCGGACGTCGAAGCGACGGTCCGTCAGGTGGCCGAGCTCGCCGAGGCGGGAAGCGAGCTCGTGCGTGTGACCGTCAACACGCCGGCCGCAGCCCGAGCGGTGCCGACGATCGTCGGTCGGCTCGAAGGGCTGGGAATCGACGTACCGATCATCGGAGACTTTCACTTCAACGGGCACATCCTGCTGCCAGGTCACCCGGACTGCGCCGCCGCTCTCGCCAAGTACCGCATCAATCCGGGAAACCTCGGGAGCACCAGGTGGAACGCTCACTTCGCGACGATCGTCGAGTGCGCGATCGAGCACGAGAAGCCGGTCCGCATCGGAGTAAACTGGGGCTCGCTCGACTCGGCGCTCCTCACGCGGATGATGGACGACAACGCGGCGCGTCCGGAGCCGCTCGAGGCCCACGTCGTGCTGATTGCGGCCGTCGTGGAGAGCGCCATGCGCTCAGCCGGGGTGGCCGAGGAGATCGGCCTGTCACACGACGCGATCGTTCTGAGCGCCAAGGTGTCAGCCGTCCCGGATCTGCTGCGCGTGTACCGCGACCTGGCGCCAATCTCGGATTATCCCCTTCACGTGGGCCTCACCGAGGCCGGCATGGCTCGCAAGGGGACGGTGGCGAGCGCTGCCGGGATCGGCATCCTACTGGCCGAGGGCATCGGCGACACCATCCGGGTCTCCCTGACTCCCGCCCCGGGGGGCGATCGGTGCGAGGAGGTGCGCGTGGCCAGGCAGCTCCTCCAGTCCCTGGGCCTCCGGAGCTTCGAGCCACAGGTCACGGCGTGTCCGGGTTGCGGCCGCACCACAAGCACGTTCTTCCAGGAGATGGCACAGGACATCGAGAGCTGGTTGCGGGAGCGCATGCCGGGTTGGAAGGATGTGTATCCCGGCGTCGAGACCCTCTCGGTGGCCGTCATGGGCTGCGTCGTTAACGGACCCGGCGAGTCCCGTCACGCCGACATCGGGATCTCGCTTCCGGGGATGTCCGAGGAGCCCAGCGCTCCGGTGTACGTGGACGGGGAGCACCACACGACCCTGCGAGGGGACCACATCGTCCCGCGCTTCATCGACATTCTCGAGGGGTACGTGGAGCGCCGCTTCGGCTCCCGTTGACCGGCGATCCGGTCCGGGGTCGCCACGAGGACGCTCACGAAACGTCAGGGACGTCGACGCGGTATCCCTGTTCCCGACGCCTTACCTGCACGGCCTCCCGAAGTCTCTCCAGCCCGGCTGGCCACGCGAGAGTCCGGCCGTCGAGCTCCAGCATCGGCTCTACACCCCTGGTCGCGCTGGTGAGGAAAGCCCCGTCCGGAGTCTCGAGCTCGCCCGGCGCGAACGCTTCCTGGCGAATCGTCCATCCCAGGCGAGTCGCGGCCTCCAGGACCACCGCCCGGGTGACTCCCGGGTACAGGGGCAGCGAGGCCGATGGTGTGCACAGCGTGTCGCCCGCAGCCCAGAACAGGTTGGCGGCGGCGGCTTCGAGGAGCACTCCGTCGCATACTCGAATCGCTTCGTGCGTGCCGCGCCGCGCGGCGGCGGCGGCGCAGCGCACGTGGGCCAGGGCGCTGCAGCTCTTGACCGCCGGATACGCTGCCGACGGAACCTCGCCGTCCTCGAGGACCGTCACCGAAAGGCGTCGCGGACGGGGAGCCGGTAGCAGCTCGACTAGCTCCCACGCCGTCCGATCGGATCGCCCGTAGCCGCGCCGCCCCGAACCGGCGCTCACCTGGATCCGGACCACGCAATCGGGGATCCGATGTCCGCCGAGGCTCTCGAGCACGCTCGCCAGTGCTTCGACCGCGGCGACGGCCGGTGGCAGGTCGAGGTCGATGAACGACGCCCCTGTGCCCAGGCGTGCCAGCTGGGCTTCGGCGTCGAGAAGTCGTCCCTCCCGGAGGCTCATGGTCACGAAGACGCCGTCGCCGTAGCGGAACGATCTGTCCGTCAGGCCCGGACCGGCCTCGGCTCGCGACACCAAACGCCCGGCGGCCCAACACGCGTCGAGCGGGATCGTCATCGGCGTGTGCCCGCGACACGGACTCGCGCCGGCACGCCCCCTGGGAAAGCCGGGAGGTTGGAAGCGATGTCGAGGATGCCTGGGCCGATCGCGGGGGATCCCCGCGATCTGGGCGGCCTCGGAGTCAGGGAGGGGTGCTTACCGCTGTGCGCGACGCCGGGCGCTGCGGACGCGCCGTCGCGCCGCCGCCTTGGCCTTCCGGCGCTTCGCCTCGCTCGGCTTTTCATAGCGCCGCTTCCTGCGCATGTCGGCCAGGATGCCGGCCCGCTGAACCTTGCGCCGGAACTGACGGAGAGCTCGCTCCAGGTTCTGGCCCTCTGCGATGTGGATTTCCAACTGTGTGCCACCTCTGCTGCGTGATCTTGACGCACGCGCCGCGGCGCGTGTGATCATTAACCTCTCAAAATAGCGTTGAAGCAGCTGATTCCTCAAGCCCGATGGGACAATGCCCGAGCGCGGCCGCTCTCAGCTTCCCAGGCCTGGGAAGCGCTTGCCGAGACGGGCCCGCAATTGCTCCGCAAGGGGCTTGAGGAGCGCCCGCTTCTCGCCATCGGAGCGATTGCCCCCGCGACCCTTGGACCGCCGGGCCGCCGTTGCCTGGTCGTTCTTCGGCTTCTTCCCGCCGGCTGGATTCTCCGCACCGGCTTCCAGGGGCACCAGCTTGCGCGCCTTCGGTCCGCGGTCGGACTCGAACACCTCGAACTCAACGGATTCGCCGTTGCGCAGCGAAGCGTAGCCGTCCACCTCGATGTCCGTATGATGGACGAAAATCTCCTCACCGGTCTCCCGACGGACGAAGCCGTAACCCTTCTCCGTCGAGAACCACTTCACGATGCCCTTCTCACGTCCCATGCTCGTCCCTTCCGTCGTCGTCCAGCCGCCCGTTCCGTGTGCGGCGCCAACATATGCGGGGTGCCGGGTCCGGAACAGAGCGAGACGGCGACTGCCGGGAGAACTGGGAGCTTGACCACAATATCTAGCGGCGATAGGTTGGCGTGACACCAGATATTGTGGCTTCGGGGTTTCTCCGGTTCACCAATCTGGTGTCTCCGGTGTGGGCGGCGCCCGGCGGGTGGGTATGCCGTGTATAGCCCGTCAGTTGCGCTTCGCCGAATGGTGAGGGCGCCGTGCCACACCAGGCAGCTCGATACGCGGTGAAGAGGCGACCATGGGTCGCCCTGAACGATAGAAACGACAGCGTTTCCTATCCCCGCCCCGCCGGCAACGGGGCCTCGACCGTGGCAAGGAGCTGGAGCCATGCCCGCTGTGATGCCGAACAGCCTGCGTATCGGAGGAGACGGGTCCTTCGAGTTGGACGGAAGGGCCTACCGGATTCCGGATCGCTTCTCTCCCCGCGAGATCTTCAGCTACCGTCGACTGCTGGAGCCGATACCGGATATCCCAGGGGGAACCAACCTGTCGAGAGAGCAGCGGGCGAAGCAGAAGACGTATTTCTTTCAGCGGGCGGCCGCCTGTATCATCCCGGGTCTGGAACCAAGCGCCCTCGAGGGCGTACCGCTTCCCGGACTCGTGAGGCTGCACCGTTGGCTGCTCGATCACCATCCCGAGCTCACGCTGGACGCCCCGCTCCACGCCTGAGGAAGAGACGCCTCACGGCCCGGCTCCGAGGCGGACGGGGCCGGGCCCGTTTTTTTTCTTACGACACCAGCCTGCGTCGCGTTATCTTGTCGATGCGGCCGGAATCCAGGGTTTTCACGCGGGAGAACCAGCCGGGTGATTCGCCGAGCCAGGATCATATGCACGATCGGTCCGGCCTCCCGAGACCCGGAGACGTTTCGCCGGCTCGTGGATGCCGGCATGGATGGTGTGCGTGTCAATTTTTCGCACTCTACCCACGAGGCGGCCGCGCGCACGGTGGACATGGCGCGCGACGTGGCGCGGGAGACCGGACGGGCGCTGGCGGTCCTGGCGGACCTTCAGGGACCGAAGATCCGGGTGGGAACCCTGGACCGACCCGTGGCCATCGAGCGGGATCGACAGTACGTGTTCGAGGCGAAGCATCTCGCCGATGAAGGAGCCGACGCCGGCGTCATCCCGATCACGTATCCGGACCTCGCGTCTGAGATCGAGGCCGGCGATAGCATGCTCCTGGACGACGGGCGCCTCACGTTCGTGGTCGTTGGCGTGGACGGTCCGCGCGTGACCGCGACGGCCCATTCCTCGGGGACTCTCCTGTCCAGGAAGGGGCTCAACCTCCCGGGCAAGGCTCTGCAGGTTCCCAGCCTCACCGCCAAGGACCGCGAAGACCTGGAGTTCGCACTCGGCCTCGGGGTCGACTACGTCGCCCTCAGCTTCGTGCGGGAGGCGGCGGACGTCGCCGAGCTCAGAAAGCTCGTGCACGACGATGTCCTCATCGTCGCCAAGATCGAGAAAGAACGGGCGGTACGGAACCTGGAAGCCATCCTGCCCCTGGCGGACGGCGTCATGGTGGCTCGCGGCGACCTCGGAGTGGAGCTCGATTTCGAGGAGGTCCCGATCGTCCAGAAGCGCATTCTCCGCCTCACGCGAGAGGCCCTGTCGATCGGGATCACGGCGACGCAGATGTTGGAGTCGATGACGGCCTCCTCCCGGCCCACCCGCGCCGAAGTATCCGACGTGGCGAACGCTCTCCTCGATGGCACCGACGTGGTCATGCTGTCGGGCGAGACCGCCGTGGGCGACTACCCCGTCGATGCCGTGGCGACGATGGATCGGGTGATCTGTCGTACCGAGAGCGAGGTGTGGTTTCAGACCGATCCCGGTGTCCTCCCGGCCGTGCGCTCGCACGAGGATCGGAGCGTGGCGGGGGCGATCGCCGGAGCCGCCGTGGAGGCCACGCATCGGCTGGACGCTCCGCTCCTGGTCACGCTGACTCGAAGCGGCTTCACCGCCCGTCTCCTGTCGGCGCAGCGGCCCCGCGTACCGATCCTGGCGCTGACCGACCAGGAGCGGACGTTCCAGCAGCTGGCCCTGGCATGGGGAGTGGTGCCGATCTACCACACGGGCGAGGTTAGTTACGAAGCCATGGTGGAGCGCGCCCGCGATCACGCGCTGCGGACGGGCCTGGCCGAGGCCGGGCAGCACTGCGTGGTGACGGCTGGCGTGCCGTTCCACGTCCCGGGCACGACCAACTACATGCGCGTGGAAGAGCTGCACCCGTGAGGCTCACGTTCTTGGGGACGGGAACGTCGTTCGGGACGCCGGTAATCGGATGCCGGTGCGCCGTGTGCCGGTCTCCCGATCGGCGGAACCACCGGACCCGGCACGGGCTGCTCCTGGAGTCGGACGGACAACGATTGCTCGTCGACACGCCGCCCGAGATCCGGCTCCAGCTGGTGGGTGCCGAGGTCGACCGGGTCGACGCCGTGCTGCTGACGCATCCCCACGCCGACCACCTGCACGGAATCGACGACCTGAGGGCGTTCACTACACGCGCCGGGTACAGGCTCCCGGTGTGGATGGCCGCGGAATACGAGACGGAGATGAGGAACCGGTTCTCGTACTTCTGGGGTCCCGAGGCAGCGCCCGAGCCGGGGACCAGCATCCCGGGCCTGGATCTGCTGACCTTCCGGGATCGCGAGAGGATCGCGGTGGCCGGATTCGATCTGGATATCGTGGCGTTTCCGCACGGCAGATTCCGAAGCTACGGATTCCGAACCGGGGATCTGGCGGTGATCGTAGACGCCAAGCAGGTGCCGGAGGAGGCGATGCCGTTGCTCGCCGACGCCCGCGTCCTTGTCATCAACGCGCTGTGGTTCGGCGACCCCCACCCGACCCACTTCAACGTGGAGGAGGCCGTCGACGTTGCGCTCAGGCTCGGCGCCTCCCGTACGTTCCTCACCCACCTCACGCACCGGCTCGATCACGCCGCCCTGGAGGCCTGGCTCCCGCCGGGGATCTCACCGGCCTGGGACGGGCTGACGGTGGATGTCTAACGGTCTATATTCGCGGACCAACGAACCCGCGAACGAGGTGAGCTCTTGGCCCAGGACCTGATCCGGAACTTTTCCATCGTGGCTCACATCGACCACGGCAAGTCGACGCTCGCCGACCGGTTGCTGGAAGCCACGGGGGCCGTGGACAGCCGCCGCATGAAGGAACAGGTCCTCGACTCCATGGACCTGGAGCGGGAGCGGGGCATCACGATCAAGCTCAACGCGGTGCGCCTGCCGTACCGGGCCCGTGACGGCAGGGAATACGAGCTCAACCTGATCGATACGCCGGGCCACGTCGACTTCACATACGAGGTGAGCCGCAGCCTGGAGGCGTGCGAGGGCGCCCTCCTGGTGGTGGACGCGAGTCAGGGGATCGAGGCCCAGACGATCTCCAATCTGTTCCTGGCGCTCCACGCCGGCCTCGAGATCATCCCCATCCTGAACAAGATCGACCTTCCCGCGGCGGAGCCGGAGCGGCGGCGAGACGAGGTTTGCGACCTGATCGGTGTGCAGCCCGAGGACGTCCTCCTCGCCTCGGCCAAGGAAGGCACGGGCGTGGCCGAGATCCTGGAGGCGATCGTGCACCGGATCCCGCCCCCGTCCGGTGATCCCGATGCGCCCCTGCGGGCCCTGATCTTCGATTCCGTGTACGACAAGTACCGGGGCGCCGTCCCGTTTCTGCGGGTCGTGGACGGCTGGATCCGCAAGGACATGGTGGTGGGGTTCGGCGCCAGCGACGCCGAATACCAGGTCGACGAGGCCGGGTTCATGCGGCTCGGATTCCAGCCCACCGGCGAGCTCAGGACGGGCGAGGTCGGCTACCTGACCGCGCAGATCAAGCGCATCTCGGACACGCGGGTCGGGGATACGGTGCTCGATGCCACGAATCGGGCGTCGGAGCTGCTGCCGGGATACCAGGAGGCCAAGCCGGTCGTGTTCGCCGGCCTCTATCCAACCGATTCGGACCAGTTCGAGGAGCTGCGGGACGCGCTGGCCAAGCTCCAGCTAAGCGATGCCAGCCTGCACTGGGAACCGGAGACCTCGACCGCGCTCGGGTTCGGCTTCCGGTGCGGATTCCTCGGTCTGCTGCACATGGAGATCGTGCAGGAGCGCCTGGAGCGGGAGTTCGACCTGGACCTGGTTACGACGGTCCCCAACGTCGAGTATCACGTCACGCTCACGAACGGCGACAGGCTGTCCGTCGAGAACCCGAGCCGGATGCCCGACCGGGGCCGGCTCGAGGCGGTCGAGGAGCCCTACGTACGGATCCACATCGTGTCGCCCTCCGAGTACATCGGCGCCATCCAGAAGCTGTGCCACGAACGACGCGGGGAGTACCTGAACCTCGAATACCTGGATCCCGACCGTGTGGAGCTCCGGTACGACGTTCCGCTGGCCGAGATCGTTCTCGACTTCTACGACCGCCTCAAGTCGGTATCGCGCGGATACGCGGCGCTCGACTACGAGCTGGCGGGGTACCGGGAGTCCGATCTTGTGAAGCTGGACATTCTCCTGAACGGCGAACCGGTCGACGCGCTCAGCGTCATCGTGCACCGGGACGAGGCGTACGAGTACGGACGGAAGATGGCGAGCAAGCTGAAACAGCTCATCCCGCGCCAGCTGTTCGATGTGGCGATCCAGGCGGCGATCGGGCGCGACGTGATCTCGCGCACGAATGTGAAGGCGCTCCGGAAGAACGTGACCGCGAAGTGCTACGGCGGAGACATCACGCGAAAGCGCAAGCTCCTCGAGAAGCAGAAGGAAGGCAAACGGAGGATGAAGCAGGTGGGGTCGGTGGAGATCCCGCAGGAGGCCTTCCTCGCCGTGCTGCAGGTCGGTGACTGACGAGGCCCGGGCCGGCGGCCTGGTCGTACGGGCGCCGAACCATCTCGGAGAGCTGATCCTCGCTCTCCCGGCGCTGGAGCATGCGGCAGCGCTCGAAGCCGCGGTAGACAGGCGTGCCTGGGTGCAGCTGGTCACCGGTCTGTGCCCGGTGCTCGAGCTGGCCGGACTGGACGTGAACGTCCTCCCGCTGGACGACCGGCGGGCGGTGCTCCGGGCGGCGCTGCGCGTACGCCGGGCTGGCGTGGAGCGGGGCATTCTGCTCACCCCTTCGGCCTCGAGCGCGTTGATCTTCCGCCTCGCCAACCTGCGTGGGCGGCGAGGCACGGCGGGCGGATGGCGCACGGGACTGCTCACGGATCCCGTGGAGCGCGAACCGCTCCTGCAGGGGCATCGGGTCCACGAGTTTCTGGCTCTCGTCGGCGGCGACTCCTTCGGCGAGCCGCCCGCGCCCAGGCTGGGGCGCCCGGAGCTGGCCGCGAGAGCTGCCGCCACGCTGCGGCGACGAGCCGGCTTGAACGGCGCGACTCGGGGAGAGGTGGCCCTCTTCCCGGGGGCCAAGGGCGAATCCCGGCGCTGGCCGGCCGACCGGTTCGCGGAGCTCGCCCGGCGGCTTGCTGCGCGAGGGTGGAGGGTGCTCGTGCTCGGAGGACCGGCCGAGAGAAGCCTCACGGCCTCCGTGTCGCGGGATGTTCCCGGTTCCGGTGCATGCGTGGACCTGGGCGGCTGGACGTCGCTCGTCGAGCTGGCCGGCCTACTGTCCGAGTGCGACGCGCTGGTGACCAACGATACGGGACCGATGCACCTCGCTGCGGCGATGGGCTGCCCCGTGGTAGCGCTGGAGGGACCGGCGGATGTGCGTCAGACACGTCCGCTGGGCCCAAGGGTGAGACTGGTCGGACGGTTCGATCTGGTGTGCGTGCCGTGCGTCCGGAATCGGTGTCCCCGGACCGGGCGGGGAGAGCTCCTGGCGGACGCGCACCGGGAGTGCATGCGACTGATCACGGTGGACGAGGTGGAGAGTGCGCTCGACGACCTGATACACGGGAGCGAATCCGGTGAGTGACCAGCGACACATCGTCGGAGTGGACCTGGGCGGAACGTCGATCAACGTCGGCGTCGTACCGTACGACGGGGGCACGGTTCTCGGGATGCGGTCCATGCCCACGGAGTCGGATCGCGGAGCCAAGTTCGTGGTGGACCGAATGATCGGGATGATTCGCGCCGCGATGCGGGATGCCCGTCATGAAGGCGGCCTCGACGAGAACGCGTTCATCGGCATAGGCCTGGGCTCGCCGGGACCCCTCGACCGGAAGACGGGAACCGTGATCAACACGCCGAACCTGGGCTGGCGCAACTTCCCGTTGCGCGACCTGGTGGCGAACGCCATCGGCCTGGAGGCCGAGCTCGACAACGACGCCAACTGTGCCACGGTCGGCGAGTGGTGGCAGGGGGCGGGACGGGGGACTCGCACGCTCATCGGAGTGACGCTCGGCACGGGCATCGGGGGCGGGATCGTCCTCGACGGCCGCGTATTCCATGGCGTGACCGACGTAGCAGGGGAGATCGGACACATGTCCATCGACTCCACCGGCCGTAAGTGCAAATGCGGCAACTACGGCTGCCTCGAAGCGTACGCGTCGGGACCGGCCATCGCGGCGCGGGCGATCGAGGGACTGGAGTCCGGCGAGCCGAGCCTCCTGTCGTCTCTGGTCGACGGAAACCTCGAACGGCTCACAGCCGAGACGGTGTACGAGGCGATCCTCGCGGGAGACCTGTACGCCAAGGAGGTGATGCGTGAGACGACGAAGTTCCTGGGCGCCGGCCTAGCCAACCTGATCAACATCCTGAATCCAGAGATGGTCGTGATCTCCGGCGGCGTCACCCGCGCGGGCGATGTCCTGTTCGAGCCGGTGCGAGCGGAAGTCCGGCGCCGTGCGTTCAAGCACGCGGCCGAAAACTGCCGCATCGTGAGCAGCACCCTCGGAGGCATTGCCGGCGTCATCGGCGCCGCGTACACGTTCCGCGTGGAACGAGAAGGGAACGAGTGAGGCGTGGCTCGACTGGGAATCGTCGGTACGCTCGTTTGGGACACGATCCACGGTCCCGACGACCGGACGGATCCGATCACCGACTGGGGAGGGATCGCGTACTCGCTGGCCGCCTTCGAGGCCGCAGCACCCAGCGGTTGGTGCGCCGTTCCGATCATCAAGGTGGGCTCCGATCTTCGTGACCGGGCGGGAGATTTTCTCGATACGCTGGAGCGCCTGGCGACCCGGGATCACGTGGTCAGCGTTCCGCAGCCCAACAATCGCGTCGACCTGTTCTATCACGACCGCTCACGGCGCTGCGAGCGGCTCCAGGGAGGAGTGCCCGGCTGGACACGGGGCGAGCTCGCCCGGGCGGCCCTTGTGTGCGACGCCCTGTACGTGAACTTCATCTCGGGCTGGGAGGTGGACGTCACGACGGCGGCCCACCTGAAGCGTGACTTCGACGGTCCGACGTATTGCGACGTCCACTCGCTCCTTCTGGCGGTCGGACCGGACGGGGTGCGGGAGCCGCGGCCGTTGGCGGATCGGGAGGCCTGGCTGAGCGCGTTCCACCTCCTTCAGGTGAACGAGGACGAGCTCCGGATTCTGTCTGCGCGCGGATCGGACACGGACTCCCGCGCGGAGGACCTGTTGGCGGCTGGCCCGGACGTGGTGTTCGCGACACTGGGTAAGGCTGGCGCCGCCTGGGTCGCCCGGCCCGGAAGCCGCTGGATGGAAGCGGACGAAGCACGGGCGGATGGGGAGCCGCTGCACGGCGAGGCGTCCGTCGAGGCGCCGGCGGATCAGACGGACTCGGACCCCACGGGCTGCGGCGACGTGTGGGGGGTGGGGTGTTTCACCGCCCTCCTGGGCGGAGCTTCGGTGCCGGAGGCCGTACGGCTGGCAAACCGGCTCGCGTCCCGCACGGCCGGGTGGAGAGGCGCGACTGGCCTGGCCAACCGACTGGCGGACACGGCGCGAGACGAGGCGGGAGGTGACAGGGTCCGATGAGCCGTGTGATCGAAGTCCCGGACGTGCTCGAGCATAAGGGTTTCGAGGCGCTGACCGCGGAAGTCAATCGAGCGACGGAAGGGGAGTCGGCGCGCCTGTTGTTCAACGCGAAGCACGTTCGCTGGACCTCGCCGTACGGCCTCATCGGGCTGCTAGCGGCTGGCCGGGTCGCCCGGGACCGCACGGGGCTCGCGCCCCGCATCGAGGCACCGGACAGCCGCGAGGTCCGCAGCTACTGGGAACGGATGGACTTCTGGCGGGTGGCGCACGAGGTCTACGACCTGGAGCCGGTGGCCACCCGCTCGCACGGGCTGTCGGACGCCCTGCTGGAGATCACGCCGATCCGGTCGCATCATGATGTGCACGCCGTGGTCGAGCGAGTTCGTGAGCGAGCCGTCGCGATCCTGCAGAGTCGTCTCCGGTACCCGAAGCCGGCGGTCATCCAGTTCAGCGTTCTGCTCTCGGAGGTGTGCCAGAATATCATCGAGCACGCCGAGGCCGACGGCTGGGTGTGCGCGCAGACGTACAATTACCGAGAGCGCCTGGGGCGCGAGGTCGTGATGCTGGCCGTCATGGACGTCGGGATCGGGTTCGAGGGATCGCTGGCCGCAGAGCACTCGCGGCGGCACGGCGAGCGGTGGTCGGCCGGGATGGCACTCGAGGCAGCGCTGCTGCACGGCGAGTCCCGATACAGCGATCCGGGCCGCGGACAGGGCCTGCAGGCGATCCGCCGGCAGGTCGAGCGGTGGCAGGGTGAGCTCGCCATTCGGAGCGGCGACGCGATGATCGCCTCCCCTACGCAGTCGTGGGGAGACCTTCCTCCTCTCCGGACGGGTCTTGAGATTTTCCCCGGAGCACAGATACTTGTTGTCATGCCCGCGCGCTTGGAGACCGATTGAAGTGGCGACACAAGGAGATGCCCCGGTGCAGCCCGAAGTCGCCGTAGCCAGCCTGTACCAGGAGAATCTGGTCACCCGGCACACGGGAAGGGCCGTACGCCTCTCGATCGAGGGTCTCATCGCCGAGCTCGGCTCCCTCTCTCTCACCGTTCTGGACTTCGGCGACGTGTCCGTGATCGACTTCAGCTGCGCGGACGAGGTCGTCGCGAAACTGGTCCTGAGGGCGCTAGAGGAAGGCTCGGACGACGACCAGCGGTTTTTCGTGTTCCGCGGCGTGTGCCAGCATCACCTCGACCCCATGGAATCGGCGCTGCGCCGCCGCGGCCTCGTGGCCGCCGCACAGCGCCCCTCGGGCGAGCCGTTCCTGATCGGCGACGTGGACCCGGCCTGCTCGCGGCTTTGGCTCGCCGTCTGCGATAGGGGACGCGCGACTCCCGCGGAGCTGGCCCCCGCCGTGGGGATGGAGCCGCCGGACTGCGGCCGCCTGCTCGATCACCTGTGCACCCGGCGTTTGCTCCGGCGCGACGGCACGACCTACCAGTCCCTGTTCCAGACGTTCGCCGAGGCGGAGCGTGGAGATTCGCACCCCGGCCGCTTCCGGAGCGCCGGCGAATCTCCCTTCGGAGCTTGATGAGACGGGCGTTCGGGCGGTTCGCCGTTGGTTCCTGCGCCATCCTGTGCATCGCCGGCCTGCTCGTGACCGTCGGCTGGTTCCGCCTGCTGGGATCGGGCGAACCGCTGCGAGGATCCGTCCCGGTCGAGGGCCTTGACGCCCCCGTCGACGTGCACGTGGACTCGCTCGGCGTGCCCCACGTGTTCGCCTCAGGGGAATCCGACATGCTGCGGGCCCTCGGCTATCTCCATGCGACCGACCGCCTGTGGCAGATGGAGTACTTCCGTCGGATCGCCGCCGGACGTCTGGCCGAGATCTTCGGTCCCGGCATGGTGTCGACGGACCGGTTCCTGCGCACCATGGAGCTGTGGAGTGCAGCGGAGCAGGCCGGGGCGAACCTGAACGAGGCGGACCGGCGGCTCCTGGAGGCCTACGTCGCGGGCGTGAACGCGCGGCTCGCGACGCGCGGCATCGCCCGGCCGCCCGAGTTCGTGCTCCTGCGGTTCCGGCCCGAGCCGTGGGACGTGACGTCCTGCCTCGCGATCGGGATGGTGATGAACCTCGACCTGTCGCACTGGCGACGGGACCTGTCGCGCTTTTGGGCCTCGCGCCACATGCCCGAGGACAGGGTCGCGTACCTGCGGCTCGGTTATCCACCGTGGGGTGAGACGATCCTCGATTCTCCGGTACCGCTTCCCGCCATCCTGGATTCTCCGGTACCGCAGCCCGATCCAGCGGCGACGACGGCGGATGGTGCGCCGTCGGACGATGCCGGGGCCTCGGCGGTGGCAGGCCCCGGGGCGTGGGAGGCGTTCGCCCTGCTGGAGTCGCTGTCCGCCCGGTCCGCGTCGAACGCCTGGGTGATCGGTCCCGAGCGAACCGCTTCGGGCCACCCCATCCTCGCCAACGACATGCACCTGGCACTGCGAGCCCCCGCGTTGTGGTACCTGGCCGCGCTGCACGCGGACTCGGCCGATTTCCACGCCGTCGGCTTCACGCTGCCCGGCATCCCCGGAATCGTCGTCGGCCACAATCGCGCCGTCGCCTGGGGGTTCACCAACGGCATGGTGGACGACATGGACTTTGCGGTGGAAAGCCTCTCCGACGACGGGAGCCGGTATCTGGAAAACGGGTCGTGGCTCGAGCTGCAGGTCCGTCCCGAAACGGTCAGGGTCCGGGGCGCCGAGCCCGAAGTCGTCGCCGTGAGGCATACGCGGCGCGGCCCGTTGATCAGCGACGCGCTGCCCGGTCTGGAGGCCGATATCGCGGCCGTCTGGGTCGCTACGCAATCCGAGGCGCGGACGATGGGCATTCTGGACATGAACCGCGCCCGGGACCTCGAGGGCTTCGATCGAACCCTGCAGTCCTTCGCCCAACCCCACCAGAACGTCGTGTTCGCGACGACCGAGGGCCGTATAGGCTACCGGCTTGGCGGTCGCATCCCCGCACGGCGCGGATGGGACGGCTCGATCCCGGTGTCGGCGGAGCGTATGGGTGACGGCTTCGCCGGAACCTGGCCGCCCGAGTCGCACCCGGCCGTGCTCGACCCGCCGTCCGGCTTTATCGCGTCGGCCAACAACCTCCAGGCTCCGGGGCTGGGGACCGTGATCAGCACGGACTACGCCGCCCCGCTTCGCGCCGGGCGTATCTCCGACCGCCTGCGTGCCAGGAGCGACTGGTCGATCGAGAGCGTAGCCGAGCTGCAGAGGGACACCTACAGCTTGCTGGCCGACAGACTGTTGCCCCTGGCCCGGAGGACGGCCGCGGGGTCCGGAAGGTCCGAGGTCGTGCGGACGCTCGACGCGTGGGATCGCTGGGTCGAGCTGGAGTCTCGCGGCGCTCCCCTGTTCTACTCGTGGGCGTACCGGCTCCGCTCCCTGATCGCGGCCGACGAGTACGCCACGGGACCCGAGTGGTCCTTCTTTCCGTTGAAGTCTTTTCTGGCCGTCCTCGAGGAGGGGGATGCCAGCCCATGGGTGGACGACGTCACGACGCCGGACCGCGAGACGATCGATGGGCTGGCGGATGTGGCGTGGCGCGATGCCACGGCGGCGATCGGGGAGGCTACGTGGGGCGAGCTGCACGGGGAGCGTCACGCGCACCCGCTCGGCCAGAGCCCGTGGCTGCAGCGGTTCATAGGCTTCCATATCGGACCCGATCCCTCGCCCGGAGGGCCCAACACGGTGCGACCGGACGACTACCGGAAGTGGTTCCGACTGGACTCGACGTCCTGGTCACCGCCGTGGATCAGCGAGTACGGACCCTCGGAGCGGTTCGTGGCCCGCCTCGAGCCGGACGGCCCGCAGGGATGGTTCCTCATTCCCACCGGGCAGAGCGGGAATCCGTTCAGCCCCCATTACCGGGATTTTCACCGATACTGGCAGTCGGGAGAGCTCGTCCACGTGCCGCTGGACCGGGAACGGGCCGTCGATCGCGCCATCCGTCGCCTGACTCTTCTGCCGGCGACGGAGCGCGACTGAGGTGGCGGTGTCCGGCAAACGGAGCTCCTGGTCGCGGGGTCGTGACGCCCGGGAGGGAAACTCCGCTTCGTTGACGGTGTCTGAGGCGGGGAATAGCTTCTCCGCGATCCGGAGACCGGCCCGCAAGACCTGGAAAGAACAGGGCTCGAACCCACGATGAACGACGCCAACGCCGCCACTCGAAGCGCTACCGCGCGCGCGCGCATCGAGGAGATCCTCGACTCCATCCGGCCCGCCATTCGGGCCGATGGGGGGGACATCGAGCTCGTCCACTTCGACGAGGTCGACGGCGTCGTCCGGATCCGCATGGTCGGGGCGTGTTACGCCTGTCCGATGTCGATGCTGACCCTGAAGGCAGGCATCGAGCAGCGCCTTCGCATGCAAGTGCCCGAAGTCCGGACGGTGGAGTCGGTCTGAGATCCCGGCTGCCTCCGCGGCTCTTCCGGACCCCGCGCGCCCCCAACCGCAACAGCGACAGGACAACCGCAACGTGGCTCAACAATCCATTCAGGAACGCATAGAACGCGCCCTCGCTCGCCTGCGCCCCACCGGTGATCTGGCGGATCTCGTGAGCCTCGGCCTGGTGGACGGGGTGGTAGTGGACGACTCTGGCGCCGCGCTGGTCACTCTGGCTCTGCGGTCGGGGGACGATCCGGCGATCGCCGAGACCGTGCGTCTCGTGCTGTCGGGCGTCGAAGGGGTGAGTCGAGTGGAGGTTCGCGTGGTGGGCGCACCCGGGGCTGCGCCCGCGGGCGCAGTGCCAGTGTCGCCCCGTCCGCGCGCTTCGGCCGGCGGCCGGCGACCGCTGCCCGTCGTCGGACCGGCAGGCGCCGCTTCGGCCGGCCCTCCGGGGGGCTCGACTCAGCCGCGGCCGGGGCAGGTGAGCCGGGAAGAGGCGTCCCGCCACCCCAGCGAGGCCGAACCGCTCCAGGGAGTCGGCCACGTGATCGCGGTGAGCTCGGGTAAGGGAGGGGTGGGAAAGTCGACCATTTCCACCAACCTGGCGGCCGCCTGGGCGGGGATGGGACACCGCGTCGGACTCCTCGACGCCGACATCTACGGTCCGGACATCCCCACCATGTTCGGGACCACGGAGCGTCCGCGGATACACGACGACCGCGTCATTCCGGTCGAGGCCCACGGTGTGAAGCTGATGAGCCTGGGATTCCTGGTCGACGACGAGACTCCCGCCATCTGGCGGGGCCCGATCATCATGGGAATCGTCCGGCAGTTCCTGCACCAGGTGGACTGGGGCGAGCTCGACTACCTCGTGGTAGACCTTCCGCCCGGCACCGGCGATGCCCAGCTGTCGCTCGTGCAGCTCGTCAAGGTCAACGGGGCCGTGATGGTCTCCACGCCGCAGGACGTGTCCGTCACGGGAGTCCTCAAGGGAATCCGGATGTTCGAGAGCGTGGACGTTCCGGTCCTCGGGATCGTCGAGAACATGCGGGGCTTCGCCTGTCCGGACTGCGGCACGACGCACGACATCTTCGGCTCCGGGGGCGGTGAGGCACTGGCTGGATCGCTCGGCTGCCCCTTCCTCGGAGCCGTGCCGCTCGGCCTCGCCGTACGCCAGGAGGGCGACCGGGGAACCCCGACCGTGGTTGGCCGTCCGGACTCTCCCGAGGGGCGGGCGCTCGAGGTCATCGCCCGCACCGTCCAGGCGCGGGTGGAGGCACTGGCCGGGAGGGCCGGGATCTCCTGAGCGGACAGCCGTCTCGCGTCGATCCCACCGTCGGATCCGTTCGCACGGCCGTATGGCGCCTCGCCGGTCCGGCCGTGGGCGCGACGTTGCTGCAGGGCCTGTTCAACATCGTCGACACCTTTTGGGTGGGACGCGGGCTCGGGCCGACCGCCCTGGCCGGGGTGAGCACAGCCGGCTTCATGGTGTGGCTCATTCTGTCGATGGCGGAGCTTCCCGCGGTCGGCCTGACGGCCGTCGCCAGTCGGCGGCACGGGGAACGTCG
Source organism: Gemmatimonadota bacterium (assembly GCA_039584815.1). Taxonomy (GTDB): domain Bacteria; phylum Gemmatimonadota; class Gemmatimonadetes; order Palauibacterales; family Palauibacteraceae; genus Benthicola. Next base: position 20,488 of record JBDGXC010000016.1, on the reverse strand, counting down.
TCCCGAGCGGGCGGCCGCCGCCGTCTATAGGGCGTTCTGGCTCGGACTGGCCCTGTCGGTCGCCATCGGCGTAGCAGGATTGCTGTTCCTTTCCCATCTGTTCGATCTCATGGCCACGCCGCCGGAGGTGACCGTGCAGGGAGGTGGGTACCTGGCGGTGTACCTCGCCGGCGCTCCGATCGTGTTCTCGTATTTCGTGATGGAGGCTGCCTTTCGAGCCGCCGGCGACACCCGGACCCCCCTGGTGCTTCTCGGCGTGTCTCTGGGGCTCAACACGATTCTGGATCCGCTGCTCATCCTGGGCCTCGGACCGTTTCCCCGCATGGGAATCCAGGGGGCCGCGCTCGCCACCCTGGTCACGCGGGCCCTGGGCTGCGTCGTGGGCTATCGATGGCTGATCCGACGGGGTCTCGTACGTCGCGTAACTCCGTCGGTCGCTCCGATCCTGCACATGGCGGGGATCGGACTCCCGGTGGCAGCCGGTGGGGCCCTGTTCTCGTTCGTCTACGTCGTCCTCACCCGGTTCACCAGCGCGTTCGGCACGCCGGCGCTGGCTGCACTCGGAGTCGGCCACAAGGTCGAGTCACTCAGCTACATGGCATGCATCGGTTTCGGACTGGCCGCTGCCACAGCGGTCGGACAGAACCTTGGAGCGGGATCCAGGGAACGAGCGGTGGCCTCCGGCCAGGTCGCCCTGGCCTACGCCGTGGCGCTGACCGGAGTGGCCGGCCTGGCCTTCTTCGTCGTCCCGGGTCCCCTGATGAGGATCTTCACGGCCGACCCCGCCGTCATCGCGGCCGGCTCGAGCTACCTTCGTATCGTGGCCGTAGCGCAGGTCTTCATGGCCCTCGAGATCGTTCTGCTCATGGCCATGGAAGGGGCCGGCTACTCGCTGGTTCCGTGGATCCCGTCGAGCCTCCTCACGGTACTGCGGGTCCCCCTGGCGCCCGTCCTCAGCCGGCCGCTCGGGCTGGTGGGGATCTGGTGGACGATCAGCGGAACGTCGATCCTTCGGGGAGTTGTCGTCGCATGGATCTGGCGGAGGGGCGTCTGGAAGAACCGCTCGCTGTGAGGGCTTCGGCCGGAGACAAAACCGGTCCGTGGAGTCGGAGGAGCACCCGGGAGTGTGTCAACGCGAGCGCACGACCTCGATGCTGCCGAGGGCGGCCTTGAGATCGATCTCAAGGTGGTGCGCCGCCGAGTCCCAGTTGACAGTGCGCCACGTCCCGTCGACCTTTTCGAAGCCGGGGGCGTCCAGTGCCGCCAGGAAACCGGTTTTTCGGATCTGCACTCCGAGCCCCGGCGGAACGACCAGCGTCAGACTTCCGAGGCCCATCTCCACCGAGGCCGCCGCGTCGCCCGACCAGTCTCCCGTAAAGTCGAGCCGGACATCCCCGACGCCACCCTTGAAGCGCAGCTCTTCGAAGCGCGCGTTTCCGAGGCCTCCGGCTTCGAACTCGGCGGCGCCGACCAGCAGCTCGAGCACCGACATGCGCACCGGGTTGACGGAGCCGAAACCGAGGTCGGTATCGGACGCGCCGGTCCGATACGCTAGGCTCGTAAGCGGAATTCCTCCCAGCTCGAGCTCACCGCGCGCGGCGCCGACCGTGAATCGGAGGCCGATCGGAACGTCCGGGCCGAGCCTCAGTGTGAGGAAGCCGTGCTCGTCGCCAGCAAGGTCGAAGTCGAGGTCTCCGTCCCCGCCGACTCCATCGAAGCTCATCTCCAGGCGCCCCATCTCACCATCGATCGACCACCTGCGACTCGGCCGCAGTCGGCTCGCGTCGTACCGCAGGTGTGAATCGTACAACAACCCTGCGGCGGCCCGCTCGACCCTGAGCTCCCCCGCAACGAACTCCACATCCACCTGCAAGCTGCGTACGCCGTCCGTCTGCCGGCGGGCCTTGACCTCGGTCCAGTCGGGCTCCTGGGCCGCGAGCGGACCCGCGATCAGAAGGGCGGCGGAGAGCCCGAGAACGTGACGACTCCGTCTACGCACTGGCCTCACCCTCCGCTTCCTCTCCAAACGGTCCCGTCGCGGAGAACAGGTCCTCGAGATCCGCCGGGGGGGCCACGCCCTGCCGGCTTCCTCCACGCGTGAGGATCACGGCTCCGAACCCGGTCGTGATGGCCGCCCACGTAAGGACGCCGGCCGCGAAGAACATCATCCCGCGCACGAATCCCATCAGGCCACCGAACAGATACAGGACGGATCCGATCGCGAACGGCGCCAGCAGGAAGAGGAGACCGTTGAGCACATGGTGATACGAGCTCGTGCGACCGAGCTTGAAACGCTCCATCCAGTCGTACCGTTGTTCCGAGACCGTCTCTCCCACCGCGTGCGCCACCGCCAGATATCCGATCGGGATCGACAGGGCGACCGCAAGCGCGTACACGGGAATCACCAGCCAGGTGATGATGCCGACCACGAGCAGAAGGAGGATCGGGATCACCAGGAGCTGCCCGGCCAGGCCGACCCCGAACGAACGGACCATGTCCGTGCGAATGGCGTCAGCGACCACCTCGAGTCGCCGGCGGAAGAAATAGACGACCGCCAGGCCCAGCGCCCCGAGCGCCAGCAGCCACGCCAGCACGCCCATCACGCCGCCCACCGCGTGACCGAAGTTGTGTCCGATGCTGCCGACGAAGCCCCGACTCGCGGAGCGCACGTGGACCCGGGCCGGAAGATCGAGATCGACCGGAAGGTCCGATTCGAGCCCGACATTGATCTGCTCCGCCAGGTCGCCCGACAGAAGTGACACGATCTCTCCGGTCACCCGTCCGTCAGACCCGATCAGCTCGCCACCGACCTGAAGGACGTCGCCTTCGATCCTGGCCGACGGAGCCAGCGTGAGCGTGCCGTCCAGGACGAGCACGTCACCCCTGATTTCGCCCCCCAGCGCCAGCTCGCCAGACAGGAGGGCGAGGTTGCCCTCGACCACTTCGCCGGCGCGGATCACGTGGTCGTCGTGCACGACGAGCGCGATGTCCTCTCCGACTCCCGGCGTCTGCGCGCCCAGCCTATCCAACGAACGCCGCAACACCTCGATCCTTCCGGTCAGGTCACGGAGCGACATGGTTCCCGGGGCGATCGCCACCATTCCGCCGTCCGGTCCGGCCACTGACGGGGGCTCGTCCGCCGACCCCGCAAGCCGGTCGAACAACGCCTCCAGGGCTCCGGCGGATGCCGCCTCAGCGTCCCCCGCCGCGAGCGGGGCCCACTCCGCCAGTCGCTCAGCGACGTTCTCGGCCGCGAACATGGCCGGGTCGCTGATCAGTCCTCGCCAGGAGCTCTCCAGTGATCCGCCCGGCTCGTAGGTGCCGCGCGCCTCTCCATCGACTAGCACGCTCCCGTCCTCGAAGGCGACGACGCGCGTCCCACCGTCCGCCAGCTCCAGCTCCAGCGACGCCGAGGCCGACGAGAGCGAGACGACACTTCCGGTGACCGTCGCCTCCTGGGCCATCAACCCGGTCGCGCCTGGCGTGAGGGCAACCGCCGCGGCGACCATCAACCACCCCTGTCGCATCGTTCTCCGACTCCTGGTATTCGGGTGTAGACTCATCTTCGTCGTGCTCCTGCCTCAGCGTCCCATCGTGGCACGCGATTCGGAAGGTGTGTTCATGAGCGACAGCATGACGCGCAGTGCTCCCAGGCCGACCACCAGCACGGTGGCCAGGGCCGCGAAGGCCGTGACCGGTGCCATCTGTTCCGCCAGCCCCTGCGCCAGGGATACCAGTCCGGTGCCGTACAGGAAGCGTCCCGCGTCCATCATCACGCCCCACGCCAGCTCCGTTCCGCGCTGTAGCAGAAAGCCCGCGACGGTCACCGGCGTGAGCTCGGGGTATCGGGACAGCAGGGTCCCCCCGGCGACCACGACTGCCACGAACCCCGCCACCGCGCCAGCCGTCGCGATCCAATGAGCACGAGCGGCCTCCAGCGCCCGCACGCGCCAGGCGATCGGCAGCTGGACGCGCTGCATGACGCGATCGGCGAACCCGGCCAGCGGCTGTAGCGGGGCGAGAGCGGCGAGCGCCGCGTGCAGGACACGCAGCTCCTCGACGTCGCTCCGGCAGCGCTCGCACGCCGCCAGATGAGCCAGGTCGCGCTCGCGGAGCCGGCGCCCGCCCTTCAGGGCGAGCGTATCCATTTCCTCGATGCGCAAGTGCTTCCGCTGTGCCAATGTCCGCTTGTTCATGCCGTTCGGCTCCTTCGTTCTCCCCTCGCTCTACGGACCGCGAGGTCGCGGAGTTTCAGGGTTGCTCGTCGTCCTCCCGCACGTGTTCCAGAAGGTCGCGCAGCTCACGCCGGGCGCGGAAGATGTAGGTCTTCACGGTTCCCAGGGGCACGTCCATGACCTCCGCGATCTCCTCGTAGGCCCGACCTTCCACGTGTCGCAGCAGGATGGCGGTGCGGTATTCGGGACGAAGCCGGGCGATGGCCTCTTCCAGATGAGTCGCGAGCTCGCGCGCCTCGACGACGGCGTCCGGACTCTCCTCGTCGGATTCGAGCACCAGGGACGTTGCCGCCTGGCTTTCCGGCGTCGTGGCGTCCGGGGATCCGTGCATGGATATCGTCCGGGGGCGTTTCCTGCGTAGGTGATCCACCGTGAGGTTATAGGCGATCTTGAACAGCCAGGAAGAAAACTTGTACGAGCGATCGTATCGCTCGAGGTTGTTGAACGTTCGGACGAACACTTCCTGCGTCAGGTCTTCCGCCAGCTCGCGGTCTCGCACCATCCGATACACGAGGGAGAAGACGGGGCGCTGGAATCGCTCGACGAGTTCGCGAGCCGCGCGCTCGTCTCCCTTGAGACACAGGCGCACGAGCTCCTGGTCGCTGCGCTCCGCCAGGCTCACGGGCTCACCCCGAGCGATCGGCGCCGGCCCGGTCTCCATTCCGACGCATCGACGGCAAGCCCATCCGTTCGTCGACGTTGCTGATCTGTTTGGGGCGTCATAACGTGGGCGCAAGCTAGACCCCGGAAGTCGGGCGCGACAACGGTCGCCGTCGGTTGCCGGATTCTCCGGCCCGAGGCCGTAACCGGGGCGCGGAACCCTGCCAACGCGGGGGACCGCTCCCCCTTCGTCAGAGGACCCATGTCCTACAAGGACCTCTCGGCCTTCATCTCGGCCCTCGAGCAGGCGGGCGATCTGGTGCGCATCGACCGCCCCGTGCACGTCGAGCTCCAGATGACCGAGATCGCCGACCGCTGCATGAAAAGCACCGGCGGCGGCCCGGCGCTCCTGTTCGAGACGCCGGTGTTGCCCGACGGGAGCGTGGCCGAGGTGCCCGTGGCGATCAACCTGTTCGGGAGCGAGCGGCGCATGGCGCTGGCGCTGGGAGTAGAGCGCCTGGAGGACGTGTCCGACCGAATCCGCGGCCTGCTCGAGATGAAGCCCCCCTCCGGGCTCAAGGAGAAGCTGCTGCTCATCCCGCAGCTCGCGGAGTTCGCCCGGTTTCCGCCGCGACGGGTGCGCGGAACGCCGCCCTGTCAGCGCACGGTCCTGCGCGGCGACCAGCTGGACGTGGAGCGCCTGCCTCATCTCAAGTGCTGGCCCGACGACGGCGGCCGGTACCTCACGCTGCCGCAGGTGATCTCCCACGATCCGGGTACAGGACGCCGCAACGTTGGGATGTACCGGATCCAGGTACTGGGCCCGGACCGTCTGGCCATGCACTGGCAGCGACACAAGAGCGGCGCCGCACACTGGCGCGAGATGGCGGCGCGCGGCGAGCGGATGCCCGTCTGCATAGCACTCGGCGGCGATCCGGCGTGCGTCTACGCCGCCAGTGCGCCGCTCCCCCCGAACATCGACGAATACCTGTTCGCCGGATTCCTGCGGAAGGAGCCGGTGGCCCTGGCGCAGGCCGTCACGAGCGACCTCGACGTTCCGGCCGACGCGGACGTCGTTATCGAGGGCTGGATCGATCCGTCCGAGGATCTCGTCACGGAGGGACCGTTCGGCGACCACACCGGTTTCTACTCCGAGGCGGACCTGTATCCCGCCGTCCAAGTCGAAGCGATCACGATGCGGGAGGGCTCCGTGTACCCGGCGACGATCGTCGGCCGGCCGCCGATGGAGGACTACTGGCTCGGCCACGCCACCGAGCGGATCTTTCTTCCCCTGCTCCAGCTCACGTCGCCCGAGGTGGTGGACTACCACATGCCGGCGGAGGGCATCTTCCACAACCTGGTGTTCGTGTCGATCCGCAAGGACTACCCGGGCCAGGCATACAAGGTGATGCAGGGGCTGTGGGGGCAGGGACTGATGTCGCTGGCCAAGGTGATCGTCGTGGTGGACGATTGGGTGGACGTGCGTGATGCCCGACAGGCGTGGTGGGTGGCGCTCAACAACATCGACCCGGAACGCGACGTGATGTTCACCCGCGGCCCGATCGACGTGCTGGACCACTCCTCGCGGCGATTCACGTTCGGTTCGAAAATGGGGATCGACGCCACGCGAAAATGGCCCGAGGAAGGGTTCGAGCGGAACTGGCCGGAGGTGATCGAGATGGACACCTCCACCCGGGCGGCGGTGGACGCGATGTGGTCCGAGCTCGGGATCGACCTCTCTTGAGCGTAGCGGGGGCGAAGGTGAGCGCCTCCGGCGACGCGACGGCCGCGAGACGAAGGCGAGCCCGCCCGGCGGTGTACGCGCGCCTCGTGAAGCTGGAGCACACGGCCTTCGCGCTGCCGTTTGCCCTCGTGGGCGCGATCCTCGCCTCGTACCGGTATCCGGTCACCGGATGGGATGTGTTCTGGATCGTCATCGCGTTCACGGCGGCCCGGTTCGCGGCGATGGCCTTCAATCGGGTCGTCGACAGGGAATTCGACGCGCAGAACCCACGCACCGTGGGGCGAGAGATCCCGGCCGGGGTACTCTCGGTACGGGAAGGCAAGCTGTCCGTGGTCTTCGCTTCCGCCCTGTTCGTGCTGGCGGCGGGGATGTTGAATCCGCTCTGCCTGGCGCTGTCTCCGATCGCCCTCGGGGCGGTGCTCGGCTACAGCTACGCCAAGCGGTACACGTCCGGCACTCACCTGATTCTCGGGCTCGCCGACGGGATCGCTCCGTCGGCGGGGTACCTGGCGATCGCCGGCGCGTGGAGCGATCCATGGATGCTCCTGCCGGTACTCACGCTGGCGGTCGGCCTGTGGGTCGGGGGCTTCGACATCCTGTATTCGCTGCAGGACGTAGAGGTCGACCGGCGTCTCGGGCTCCATTCGATTCCCGCCCGCTACGGGGTGCGCCAGGCCCGGGTTGTCGCGGCCGCGTTTCACGCGGGAACGCTCCTGTGTCTCCTGGCCGTACCGGTGATGGTGCCGGCGCTGGGGGTGGGGTACGTGGCGGCGCTCCTCGTGACGGCCGCGCTGGTGGGGGTCGAGCACGGGCTCGTCGATCCGGACTCCCCAACGACGATGCACCGGGCGTTCTTCACCATCAACGTGTGGATCGCGGTCGCGTTCGCGATCCTCGTTCTGCTGGACCGCCTGTTCTGACGCCGAGCTGACCCGGCGACCCCGTCGGGCGGGAGACGAGGCACCATGAGCGACGAGCGCTGGATCATAGGAGTGACGGGGGCTTCCGGCGCTCCGTACGCCCTCCGCCTGCTGCGAGCCCTGGCCGACCTCGAGGTGCCGGCCGACGTGATCATCTCGGACCACGGCTGGCGTCTGCTGGCGCACGAGGAGCGCATTCCGGACCTGTGCGGACTGGAGGACTCGCTGGGGAGACCCGGGAACCTGCGCTTCTTCGACAACCGCGATCGCGGAGGCCCGCCGGCGTCGGGCTCCGCCCCGTACCGGGGCATGGTAATCTGCCCCTGTTCCATGGGAAGCCTTTCGGCGATCTCCCTGGGGAGCTCGCGCAGCCTGGTCGAGCGGGCAGCCGACGTGACGCTCAAGGAGCACCGCAAGCTCGTGGTCGTGGTCCGAGAGACTCCGCTGAGCGCGATTCACCTTGAAAATCTTCTGAAGCTCGCTCGTCTGGGAGTGGTCGTGATGCCCGCTTCTCCCGGTTTCTATCATCACCCGGAGGGCGTGTCCGACCTGGTCGATTTCATCGTAGCTCGCGTGCTCGACCATATGGACGTGGAGCACCGGATAGGCCATCGCTGGACGGGCCAGGAGGAACGCGAAACGCCGTGAGCTCCGGCGCTCTTGTCGGCCTGATCAGTGATAGCCACGGCCTGCTGCGCCCCGAGGTGTTTCCGGTGCTGGAGGGAGTCGATCGGATCCTGCATGCGGGCGACGTGGAAGACCCGCACATCCTGGTCGATCTGGCGGCCATCGCCCCCGTGACCGCCGTATGGGGTAACGTCGACGGCCGGGCGGTTCGGGCAGCGACCCGCGAGGAGGCGCTCGTGGATGTCGGCGGAGTCTCGGTGGGCCTGATTCACGGTCATCAGGTGCACCCCGACTACGTGAGGCTCCTCGCGCGCTTTCCCGGAGCGGGCGTGATCGTGCACGGCCACACGCACGTGCCGCGCTGCGAGGCCGTGGGGAATGTGCTGCTGGTGAATCCCGGAGCCTCCGGGAAGGCGCTGAGAGGCCACGCGGCCTCCCTCGCGATGCTGACCGTGCGGGACGGCGTCGCGACCGTGCGGCACGTGGAGATCGGCGGCCCGGCCGGCTCGTGAGGCGCCGAGCCGTCGCCGGGGGTCAGCTCTGGCAGGACGGACAGAAGAAGGAGCTGCGCCCCGCTTGCACGATGCGCTCGATGCGTCTGCCGCAGCGGCGACACACGCGTCCCTCGCGGCCGTACGCGCGCAGGCTCTCCTGAAAGCTTCCCGAACGGCCGTTCACCGCGCGGTAGTCCCGCAGCGTGGTGCCGGCACCGAGCAGGGCCTCGCGGAGCACGGCTCGCACCGCCCGATGCAACCTCCGGACCTCCGGTAGAGTGAGCTCGCGACCGGGGCGGCGCGGGTCTACGCCTGCCCGGTGCAGGGCCTCCGACGCGTAGATATTGCCGACGCCCGCCAGGCGGTGCTGGTCCATCAGGGCGTTCTTTACGGGCGCCCGCGTCGAGCCCAGAATGCACGCCAGGTCGACGGCCCGGAAGCCGCGAGCCAGGGGCTCCGGCCCCAGTCGCGCCGACTCGCGTTCCCAATCCTCCGGCGCGATCAGTCGAAACCCCCCGAGTCGCCGCACGTCGTCGTAGAACAGGGTTCGTCCGTCGTCCAGGTCGAGCTCCGCCGCAATGTGTCGAAACTCCGCCGGGTCGGGTGGCAAGCGGCCGAGCGCGAACCGACCGCTCATCCGAAGCTGCACCTGGACCACCGGTCCGGCGTCCAGACGAAGCAGGAGGTACTTGGCTCGCCTCTCGAGTCCCTTAATCCGTCGGCCGGCGACGGAGTGGCGGAACGAATCCGGATCGTCGGGTGGAAGGACGATGTCGGGCTGATGGATCCTGACGTCCGCCACGATGCGGCCCGTCAACATCGGCTCCAGCTCGCGTCGGATCGTCTCGACTTCGGGGAGCTCAGGCACGCAGCTCAGTCTCGCGCCGGGCCGATCTCGGAGTGCCCGATGTCGGAGCGCCAGGCCGCGCCGTCGAACCGGATCCGCGCCGCCGCCTCGCGGCTGCGCGCGGCCGCAGTCTCCAGGCCTGCGCCGAGTCCCGTCACTCCCATGACCCGGCCACCGGCGGTCACCAGCCGGCCCTCGCTCCGGGCGGTTCCGGCGTGATACAGGTGCACGTCGGGTCCCTCGATGTCCGGGGCGATCTCGATGGGGTCTCCCTTGCGGTATTCGCCTGGATACCCGCCGCTCACGACCACCGTGACGAGAGCGGCGCGCTCGTCCTCGCCGGCGCTCCAATCGCCGAGGCTCTCACCCCGGGCGACGGCGAGCAGCGGCTCGGCCAGGTCTGCCGTCATCAGCGGCAGCACGACCTGGGCCTCGGGGTCTCCGAGACGACAGTTGAATTCCACCACCCTGGGACCGGCGGTCGTCAGCATCAGGCCGGCGTACAGAAAGCCTCGATACGGGCAGCCGAGCGCAGCCATGCCTTCCAGCACGGGCTCCGCGATCTCCGTTCTCACGTGCTCGATCAGATCCGGCGTGCCGTCGGCCACCGGTGCATAGGCCCCCATGCCGCCCGTGTTGGGGCCGCGGTCGCCCTCGAAGCGCCGCTTGTGGTCGCGCGACGCGACGAGTGGAACGGCCCGCGCGCCGTCCGACAGAAAGAACACGGACAGCTCCTCTCCCCGCATGAACTCCTCGATCACGACCTCCCGGCCCGCCTCTCCGAACCGCTCCCTCACCAGCATGTCCCGCAGGGCCTCGAGCGCCGCCTCCCGCGACTCGGCCACGATCGCGCCCTTGCCGGCGGCGAGACCCGACGCCTTGACCACGATGGGCGCTTCGAGACCGGCCACGTAGCCCGCGGCCGTCGCGTAGTCGGAGAAGACTTCGAAGCCGGCGCTGGGGACCCCGTGCTCCTGCATGAGTCGCTTCGCGAACACCTTGGAGGACTCGAGCCGTGCAGCCTGACGCGATGGCCCGAACAACGGGAGCCCGCGCTTCGCGAACGCGTCGGCGATGCCGTCGGCGAGAGGCTGTTCCGGGCCGACGACCGTAACATCGATTTCCCCGTCCGCCGCGAAATCGGCCAGCTTCGGCACATCGGTTGCCTGGATCGGCACGTTCCGGGCGGGACCTTCCGTGCCCGGGTTACCCGGCGCCACGTAGATCGAAGTCGCGGAATCGTCGCGCCGCAGCTTGGCGGCGATGGCGTGCTCTCGACCCCCGCTTCCAACGATGAGGATGTTCATGCCGACAGGATGCCACGGAGGACCGGTGCCCGCCAGATGCGACGCGGGGCACGACCCGGCGGCCGCGCCCCGCATGATTCTGTGTCTGTCAAAGGTCGCGACGAGATCGATCAGTCGCCCCGGCCCTTTCGCCACGCGTCCGTGATTCGACTCTTGAACCGATCGAGAGTCGCGTCCACCTCGTCGATGAACTCGTGGGCCGCGTCCGTATATCCCTTCAGGGCTTCCGCGAGGTCCTCGCGGTATGGCCGTGTGTCCTCGTCGCTCCGTCTCTCGTACTCCCCGCCCATGATCCCGTCGTACGCGCCGGTATCGATCCAGTCCTGCAGCTCCGCGACTCGGACGACCGCGAACGGGTGGGTAGCGGCGATCGCGTTGAGCACCTTGTAGACGGAATCCAGAAGATCTCCGCCGCCGCGGTACTCTTCGGATTGGGCGACGAACTCCTCGAGGTCCAGCTTCTCGCCCCTGGTCCCGCCCGCCAGCTTCATCAGGCTGCTCATCACGATGTCCCGGTTCTGCACGCCGAGAAGAGCCGCACGGTCACACGACAGCTCCGACTTCCGGTACCACTCCAGCAGCGCCCACAGGATGGGCAACAGGGCCAGGCCGGCGATCGGATAACGGAAGAGAGCCAGCCGCATCACGAGCAGCAGCAGCGTGCGATACAGCACGTGGCCGCTGAGGATGTGGCCCACCTCGTGCGCCAGCACGGCCTCGACCTCGTCGTGCGTCAGGACCTCGAGCATCGAGGAGTTCAGGACTATGAACGGGTCGCTCATGCCGACGGCTCCCGCGTTCACGACGGGCGTCTGCGACACGTACACCTCGGGCACCTTGGCGAGGTCCATGGTCTCGCACACGCGCAGCGTCCGCTCGTGAATCCATGCGTACTGCTTCTCCGACACGCGGACAGCGTTGGCCTTGAACGCGAGCCGGATCGCCCGCTCTCCGAACATCCCGAAGATCTTCCGCAACGCCAGGTCGAAGCCGGGGATCTTCCGGAGTGCATTGAGGGCCGCCCGGTCCGCCGGATGCTCCCACGCCTGGGGGCTGATCTCGGTCAGAACCCGGCGCTGGAACCCTCCGCCGTCTCCACCGGACTCGTACCTGCCGGATCCGTCCTCCGGCCGCTCGCTCCTCGCGTCGTTCTCGTCCATGTCTATTGCTCCCGGGCGTAGTTGGATTCGCACCTACAGCCAAAGGTACGACCGAGGGAAGCCGGCGGTTTCAGACGCCGGCGGCCGATCGACCGTTCAGGTAACGCCATCGAGTGCCGCATCGAGATCTGCGATGAGGTCGTCAACGTCCTCCACCCCTACCGACAGTCGCACGAGGCCGTCCGTGAGTCCCATGGCCCGGCGTCGCTCGCTGGAGATCGACGCGTGAGTCATCCGGGCGGGCACCGAGATGAGGCTTTCCACCCCGCCGAGGCTCTCCGCGAGGGCGAACAGGCGCGTTCCCGTTGCCAGTTTCCCGGCTCGCTCGGCCGATCCCATGTCCACTGTGATCATGCCGCCGAAGCCACTCATCTGACGCCCGGCGAGCTCGTGCTGAGGATGATGCGGCAGGCCCGGGTAGAGCACGCTCTCGACCTTCGGATGTCCGTCCAGGTGTCGCGCGACGGTCCCAGCGTTCTCACAGTGCGCCCGCATGCGCAGGTGCAGGGTCTTGGTGGCCCGGAGCACCAGCCAGGCGTCCAGCGGCCCCGCCACGCCTCCCGTGGCCATCTGTTGGAACGCAAGCCGCTCCGCCTGGTCGTCGGATCGGACGATGACCGAGCCGCCGACCACGTCGCTGTGTCCGTTCAGGTACTTGGTCGTCGAGTGCACCACGACGTCGGCGCCGAGCTCGAGGGGTCTCTGGAGGCAAGGAGTGGCGAACGTGTTGTCCACGACCAGGAGCGCTCCCACCGCGCCCGCGATCCTCGCCGACTCCGCGAGGTCCGTGATTCGCATGAGCGGGTTCGTCGGCGTTTCGAGAAACACGATGCGAGTTCGGGACTCTACCGCTGTGCGAAGAACATCCAGGTCTGACGTATTCACCAAATCGAAGCGAACGCCGAAGCGCTCCCAGAACCGGAACAAGCGTTCCGACCCGCCGTACAGGTTGTCTCCGCACACCACGTGGTCGCCCGCCGACAGGTTCGCCTTCAGCACGGCCTCCACGGCCGCCAGTCCCGAGGCGAAGGCGAATCCGTTCGTACCTCCCTCCAGTGCGGCGAGGTTCGCCTCCAGCGCCGTGCGGGTGGGGTTCGTGACCCGCGCGTACTCGTGTCCCTCCCGCGGCTCCCCCACGCCGTCCTGTGCGTAGGTCGACGTCAGGAAGAGCGGCGTGATGATCGCTCCGGTGCGGGCATCCGGCGTCTGACCGGCGTGGATGGCCCGCGTTCCGAAGCCCGCATCTCCAAGGTCATGGCCCATGTGCAATATTCCCCTCAGACGCGTTTCTTAAGCGACGGACGAGGAACATACGGATCCCGGGCGGCAGCGGCGACGTCTACCTGCGGCCCGAATCAGCGCATTCGGGAGCGGATGAGCGCCGGATGAGGCGGGCCGGCATCGTCCCTGTCATGCGCGACTCGGAGACCTCGCCTGGCCGGGCGGCCCACCGCCTGTACGCACACGTCGTGTGGCCCACCCTGGGGCGAATTCCGCTCATGTCACGCGAGGTGCGCGACATCGCAGAGCGCCACCTGATTGTCCTGTGTCGCCGGCTGGACGTGGAACCCGTGTGCGTGCGAGCGTTCGCCGATCGCCTGCACCTGCTGTTTCGCTTCAAGCCGGGTCACTCCCTCGCTGCCGTCGTGAGCCGGCTGAAGCAGGGCTCGGAGACCGCCCTGCGCTCTTCCGGACACACCGTGCGGTGGGGGCGAGGATACGCCGCCGGCACCGTGGGCGGCGACGAGGTCCGGAGGGCCATGCGGCGGATTCACCGCCTCGATGAGGGGCCCGGCGGCGGGGGCGAGCGTCGTCAACGGCCGGACCGACTCTCCCGGGAAAAGCCCTTTGCCCGGTCCCTCGACGGTGGCGTTGACGCTTCGAGGCCTGCCCGGTAACCTTCTGCTCGAGGCAACAGCGGCCTGCAGTTTGCGGCGGCCCACCCGTGGGCGGAGCGCAAGGCAACCCGCACTCGCTCGACAGGACCACCGGCTTGGCAGCCAGCATTCCCCTCATTATCTCGGCGTCCGGCGTCCGCGGGGTCGTCGGCCGCACGATGACTCCCGAGGTCGCCGCGCGCTACGGTGCGGCGTTCGCTCGCTACCTCGTTGACTCGGAGGCCGTGAATCCCGGCGCGCACGTCGTCGTGGGCCGGGACTCCCGCACCTCGGGCGAGCTTCTGGCGGACGCCGCCGCGGCCGGACTTCGCGCCGCGGGGGTGCCGGTCCTCCATGCGGGCATCGCGCCGACCCCCACGCTGCTTCTGTCCGTTCGCGACGATGAGCGGGCGGCGGGGGGCCTCGTGGTCACCGCGTCACACAACCCCATCGAGTGGAACGGACTCAAGCTGGCCGGGGGCGGGGGGACGTTTCTCGCCCCCGACGCAGGTCGCGCCGTGCAGGACCTGTTCGAAACCGGCCCGGCACTCGCCGGATGGGACGGGCTCGGGGGCGCGGGATCGTTGGAGGGCGTGGCCGAGCACCACATCGAGAGGATCCTCTCCCTCGCGATCCTCGACCTCGAGGTAGTGCGGGCCCGGGGCCCGGTCGTGGCCCTCGATTGCGTCCACGGAGCCGGTGGATTGGTCGTGCCGGAGCTGCTGCGGCGCCTGGGCTGTCGGGTGGAGGGAATCGGACTCGCGACGGACGGAATGTTCCCCCGGGACCCGGAGCCCGTTCCCGCCAATCTGGCGGAGCTCGGACGCCTGGTCCGGTCGTCCGGCGCCGACGTCGGCATGGCCGTGGATCCGGACGGCGATCGGCTGGCACTGGTCGACGAGGACGGTCGACCTGTGGGGGAGGATTGGACCCTGGCGCTCGCCGCCGAGTACGTGCTCGGGCGGCACGAAGGCCCCCTGGTGACCAATCTCTCGTCGAGTCAGTGCATCGAGGATGTGGCATCGAGGATCGGGGCACCATTCCTGCGGGCTCCCGTGGGCGAGGCGAGCGTTGTAGCTCGGATGATGGATGTGGAGGCCGTGATCGGGGGGGAAGGTAACGGCGGCGTAATACTCCCGGAGCTCAACCTGACCCGCGACGCTGCGGTCGCCGCCGTGCTGGTGCTCAGCCTCCTGGCGACGACCGGAGCCTCCCTCGGTGAGTTGCTGGAAGGACGCGTTCGGTACCATATGATGAAGCGGAAAGTGTCGATGGAAGGACTCGATCTCCGGGGGATCTACGAACGGGTGCGCGTGGCGGTTCCCGAGGGAGGTGAGGAGAACACGGACGACGGCCTCCACCTCGCCTGGGCGGCGGAGCGTGAATGGCTTCATGTACGGCCGTCTGGCACCGAGCCCAAACTGCGGATCATCGCGGAAGCAACCGATCCGGGGCGGGCCGAGGCTCTGGCCGACCTGGCCGGCGGTAGCGTGAAGGGGTAGGCGGATATCATGTGCGGAATCGTCGGATATACGGGTGCTGGAGAGGCACCGCCCCTGATTCTCCAGGGTCTGCGGCGCCTCGAGTACCGCGGGTACGACTCGGCGGGAATCGCCACGATCGTGGACGGACGGCTGGACGTCCGCAAGGCGGCCGGAAAGATCGCGGAGCTCGAGAAGCAGCTCGAGAACCAGCCGCTGCGCGGGACGACGGGAATCGGCCACACGCGCTGGGCTACCCACGGAGCCCCGACGACCGCGAACGCACACCCTCACACCGACGGCTCGGACAGCGTGGCGCTCGTGCACAACGGGATCATCGAGAACCACGATGTCCTCCGCACGCGCCTCGTCGAGATGGGGCACGAGTTCCGATCCGAGACGGACACCGAAGTCCTGTGCCACCTCATCGAGGAAGTCTACGACGGAAGCCTGGAGGAGGCGGTTGCCCGCGCACTGTCCCACGTCGAGGGAGCGTACGGGATCGCCGTGATCCATGCCGACGAGCCCGGCAAGATCGTCGTGGCGCGCATGGGATCTCCACTCCTGATCGGACTCGGCGAGAACGGCGACCGGGAGGTGTTCGCCTCGTCCGACGTGGCGGCTATCATCCGCCATACCCGCCAGGTCGTGTACATGGACGACGGGGAGCTCGCCGTCCTCAGACCGGACGGCCACATCCTTCTCGACATCTCCGAGACCGCAGACGGTGGCAAGGCGCGGCCCGTGAGCAAAGAGGTGAGCCGCGTGGATTGGGACCTGGGGAAGATCGAGCGCGGCGGGTACCGCCACTTCATGCTCAAAGAGATCTTCGAGCAGCCTGACACGATCCGCGACGCGATGCGGGGTCGTCTCCTCGAGGAGGAGGGGATGGCCAAGCTGGGCGGGCTGTTCCCCCTGGCCGACACGCTCGAAAACGTCGAGCGGATCGTCATCACGGCCTGCGGTACCAGCTGGCATGCCGCCCTGTGCGGCGAGTACATGCTGGAGGAGTACGCGCGCATCCCCGTCGAGGTCGAGTACGCGTCCGAGTTCCGGTACCGGCGACCCATCGTTACGGACGGTACCCTGGTCATGGCCATTTCGCAGTCCGGCGAGACGGCCGACACCCTGGCGGCAATGCGCGAGGCCAAGTCGCGCGGGGCCTCCGTCATGGGCGTCGTGAACGTCGTCGGATCCACGATCGCTCGGGAGACCGACGGCGGCGTCTATATCCACTCCGGTCCCGAGATCGGGGTGGCCTCGACGAAGGCGTTCACCGGTCAGCTTACGGTCCTGGCCCTGTTCACTCTCCTGATGGCGCGGGCGCGCGGACTCTCGATTCTCGAAGGTCGGGAGATCGTGGCCGCCCTGCGTCAGCTTCCGGATCTGGTGCGTGCCGCCCTCGAGCAGGCTCCGGTGGTGCAGGAGATCGCCCGCGAGTACGCGGATAGCGCGAACTTCCTGTACCTGGGCCGCGGCTTCCACTTCCCGGTCGCGCTCGAGGGAGCCCTCAAGCTCAAGGAAATCAGCTACATCCACGCCGAGGGATACCCGGCGGCGGAGATGAAGCACGGCCCGATCGCGTTGATCGACCGGAACATGCCCGTCGTGTTCATCGCGCCCAGCGATTCGGTGTACCAAAAGGTCGCGAGCAACGTCGAAGAGGTGAAGGCGCGGGGCGGTCGGGTGATCGCGATCGTGTCGGACGGGAACAGCAACCTGGCGTCCCGGGTCGATCACGTGATTCCGGTCCCCGCGACGATCGACATGCTGCAGCCTCTGCTGACGGTGATCCCGCTACAGTTGCTTGCCTACCACATCGCGGTGCTGAGGGGTTGTGACGTGGATCAGCCACGGAATCTGGCCAAGAGTGTCACCGTGGAATGACGGCGATCGTGCGGGTCGCGACGGGTATCGCGTGGCCACCTCGGGTCCCCTAGGTTGCCGTCCAGGGGTTGAAAGCACCTCGACGGAGTGAAGAGTGGATCATGTCAGCTGAGTACCTCAGGGCCCTCAGGGAGCAAGTCGCCGGGTACGCCGGGACGTGGAAGGACGTCGTCGTGCTGGCGCCGTCCTACGCCAGGCTGATGTTCCACCTCCTGCGCAATCCCCGCCTCGCGTCCCGCCATCGACTCTGGGTGGATGCGGCGATCGCCTACCTGGTCAGCCCGCACGATGTGATTCCGGAGGGCGAGGTGGGTCCGTACGGGTACGTAGACGACATCTTCTGCTGCGCCTACGTGGCGAACCGGGTGGCGTACGATCTCGGATGGGACCAGATCGAAGAGGGTTGGGAAGGCGACGGATCGGCCCGCGACATCTCCGAGCGCATTCTGGCGCGGGAGCAGGAGCTATTGGGTCACATCGGGGACGACGTCCTCAAGTTCGCGGGCCTGTACGACCTGGAGCGGCGGGATCGCGAGCATCTCCGGGAGACGGTTCCGGCCGGTGCTGCCTGAGGCAGCCGCTTCCCGCCTCTCGCGGCGGGCGGGCGTGACCTTGTGGATGGCCCTCGGGACGGCGTTGCTGCCGGCGCCCGGACGAGCCCAGTACGTCATTACGTCCGAGGCGGGGGATTCCCTCACATACGAAGCGACGACCCTGCGCGTCATGCTGGATACGGCACGGGCCCTGTACGCCGATCTCGAGCAGGATCCGCGCGTGCAGTACATGATCCCCGTGACGCGTCCCAACAACGTCAGCGAGACTGAGCCCGAGCCGAGCTACCCGTGGAACGTGGTGACGGTCGTCAACGATTCCATGGCGGACGTGACGAATCTCCCGGCCAACCTGCGAGAGGCGGACCGCGCCTACTACAATTACGCCGTCATGCGCATGCGCGTCGTGCGAACGGCGGACCCGGACGTTCCGTGCGACTCGCTGCTCGCACTGGAGGAAGAGGTCGTGGGGTCGTTCGCCGACGGCTGGATCGTGGCTCGCACGTTGTTCGGCGGGCCCGCGTTCGCTCCTCTCGATGAGATTGCGTTCGCGCGCGAGGCCGGGCTTCTCCGACCCATGCTGGCCGCCATGGGCGACCGGCAGATCGGGGCCTGCGCCGGAGAGTGGGCCGAAGCGAACGCCGACCGCGTGGCCGCGTACGAGGCCTGGCGGAGCGCCCGAATTCCCGATCCGGGAGCGCCGGACGGGGAAGACGGGGCCGGCACCGCCGACGCAGATCCGGAACCCGCGGGAGCCTCCTCTCGATGACCCTGCGTCTCCACGACACGTTGACCCGTCGGGTGGAGCCATTCGCGCCGGCCGAGGCCGGTCACGTCCGCATGTACACGTGCGGTCCCACCGTGTACGAGCGAGCTCACATCGGCAACTTTCGTGCGTTCACGTGGGAGGACCTCCTCAGGCGGTGCCTGAAGTGGAAGGGCTACCGGGTCACCCAGGTCATGAACCTCACCGACGTCGACGATCGGACCATCCGCGCCGCCTCCGAGCGGGGTGTATCGCTGGCTGAGGTCACGGAGCCGGTCACCGAGGCGTTTTTCGAGGATTGGGAGACGCTCGGCCTCGAGCCGGTGGAAGAGAACCCGAGGGCAACCCGACACGTGCCGCAGATGATCGAGCTGGTGCGCCGGCTAGAGGCCGGCGGCTACACGTACGAGAGCGACGGCTCGGTCTACTTCGCCATCGACCGCTTCCCCGGCTACGGTCGACTGGCCAACATCGAGCCGGACTCCTTGCAGAGCTCCGGGAGGGTCGAGGGAGACGAGAACTACTCGAAGGAGAACCCCCGCGACTTCGTGCTGTGGAAGGGAGGCGAACGGGCCGACGAGGAGCGGGTGGCCGTGTGGGACTCGCCGTGGGGGCCGGGTCGCCCCGGCTGGCACCTCGAGTGCTCCGCGATGGCCATGGAGTATCTCGGAGAGACGCTCGACATTCACACCGGAGGGGTGGACAACATCTTCCCGCACCACGTGAACGAGATCGCACAGTCGGAGGCGGCTACCGGACAGCCGTTCTCCCACTGGTGGCTCCACGTGGAGCACCTGCTGTCGGAAGGCGAGAAGATGTCCAAGTCGCTCGGCAACTACCATACGATCGAGTCCCTGGTCGGCCAGGGTTTCCGCCCCTCGGCGATTCGCTACCTACTGCTGAGCGCCCACTATCGGTCGCAGTTGAACTTCACCCTGGAAGGGCTACGCGATGCGGGCCGCGCCGTGGATCGTCTGTTCGACTTTCGGCGTCGAGTGCGGGAAGCCCGCCAGGCCGCTTCCGTCGCCTCGCCGAGCCAGCCCTTCGACGAATCGCGCGGATTGGAGCCACTCACCGCCCGGTGGCGGGAGGCGTTTTCCGTGGCACTGGACGACGACCTCAACGTGAGCGAAGCGCTGGGCGCCACATTCGTGCTGGTCAGGGACGTCAACTCCGCGCTCGACGGCACGGCCGGCGCTCCGCCGGCCGGCCTGGACAGCGTCAGCGAGGCGATCGAGGACTTCGACGCGGTGTTCGGCGTCCTGGCGCTGCGCGAGCGTGAGGAGGCGGAGGGAGCGGTGGGGCTCGAGGCGTGGGTCGAGGAACGGCTCGCGGCGCGCGCGGCGGCCCGCGCAGAGCGGGATTTCGCCCGGGCTGACGCGATTCGGGATGAGATGGCGGCGAGGGGCGTGTCGGTCGAAGATGGCCCGTCGGGCACCCGGTGGAAGCTCCTCTCCGAAGCGGACTGAGAGCTGCCCCGCAACGCCTTTCGCACGGTTGACGGACTCTTTCACAACACATAAGTTAGCGGTCTGATTTTGCTGACGTAGCTCAACTGGGAGAGCACCGGATTTGTAATCCGGAGGTTGTGGGTTCGAGTCCCACCGTCAGCTCACTGAAGCATTCGCCGGGGTAGCCCAGGCTGGCCATACCGGAGAATCGATTCATTCCCAGCGGCCCTGCACCGGACGTCCGGCGAGGGCCGTACGATTGGGGTGGGGTACCGAAGCGGCCAAACGGAGCAGACTGTAAATCTGCCGGCGTATGCCTACGGAGGTTCGAATCCTCCCCCCACCATTCGTTGTGGTTTGGGCACTCTGAAGGGTACGTCGGAACTTCAAGCAGGTCACAAGGCACGGCGGCGCGCCGGCCATAAAGAGGAGATCGGAGAGGATGGCGAAGCAGAAGTTCGAGCGGACGAAGCCGCACGTGAACGTGGGGACGATCGGACACGTGGACCACGGGAAGACGACGCTGACGGCGGCGATCACG
>JBDGXC010000015.1:0-48298 GCA_039584815.1 Gemmatimonadota bacterium | reverse complement strand
CGACTCGTAGTCCGGTCCCTCGGCTTCCTCGGGCCCGGAGGCCTCACGCAGGTCGTCGAACATCTGGTCGAATTCGCGCGACGATTCTCCCGACTCGGCGGCCGGTTCAGCACGCTGATCGACGGACTCGGGACGCTGCTGGCGCTGCCGCTCCCTGGCGAGCTCGTCCGCATCGAGGGCGGCGATTCCGGCGCGCGCCTCCGCGTTGTGCGCGTCCACGTCGAGGATTCGCCCGTATACCGTCCGAGCACTGCGGAATCCGTTCTGGCGGCGCAAGCAGGCTGCAAGGTCGAGACACGCGGCGATCAGAAGCTGACGATCGTTCGTGGTGATCGCGAACTCCGTCTTCTGGTGATGGAGCACCACGTCGTCCGGCCGAAGGCTGAGCAAGCGATCGACGACCCGAATGGCGCTGCGAGCTTCCCGCGCCTTCTCGTACATCTCGAGCGCCTGATAGTAGAGAGATTCGGCCTCTTCCACTCGCCCGACCTCACGCAACGCCTCCGCCTCTCCGAACAACGAGGCCGGTTCGTCGGGAGCGACGGCTTTCTGGATGATGGGCGTCGATTCCGCGGAGTCGATGTCCGTGGCCACCCCGGCCACGTCCGGCCCGGCGGGGATGTATTCGAGACCACCCGACGGTGACGCCTGCGACAGGCCGCCATCCTCGCCCTCCGGTGCCGGCGGCGTCTCTTCGATCGGAAGCAGGCTCCCGACGAGCCGCCGATCGGCCTCTCTGATCCCGGGTCGAGACACGAAGCGCTGTCCGGCCTGCACGGCTGTCTCGTCTCGTCCCTCCGCCATGAGAGCCTCCATGGCCTCACTCAGGGCGACCGCGTCCACGGAGGCGCTCGACGCGAGGAGCTCGAGGGCATCCAGCGCCGCATCACGGACCGATCCCGGTCCCTCGGCCGCGGCCACATAGTCCCGCACGGCCTCCAGGAGCAATCCCATGCCCTCGTAGGCCCGGGCCAGATCCAGGTGTGCCTGGTGGTCCGCCTTCGCCTGTTCAGCGGCCCGCCGGACCCGGTGCTGGGCCAGGCGTGCCTGGAACATCTGCTCCGCCAAGTCCTCTCCCTCGTCGTCCTCCCCCGTCGGGACCTCGGTACCGGTGGATCGGTCGGCCGGAGGGGCCAACGGTGGTACGGCCGGCGGGGTGGCCGGCGGTGCGGCCTCAGAGCTTTTCGCCGACGCCTTGGACCGGAGACACTCTCCGAGCAGAGCGTGTGCCGCCTCCATCAGCGACGGGCTGTGGATCGCGTGCTGGAACTCGCCGATCGCCTCGTCCAACAGTCCCATCCCCATGTAGGCGACCCCGAGGTCGTAGTGGACCGCGTGGTCCGTCTCCTTGACGATTCCCCTGACGTGGGATCGGAAGCGTGACAGGATCGAGGCGAGATCGTCGTCGGCCCCGGGGATGACCTCGGCGTCCGACACGGCGGCGACCTCGGTGGACGGACCTTCGAGCTGCAACTCATCTCGGGCCGGCTCGGGCGAGGTCGGCCCGAGATCCACGGGCAGCGGGGTTCCGGGAGCCCGGAGGTCGCGCATCTCGTCCGGGGGCTCCTCGGCCGAACGCTGCGGACCGGGGGTGGTGCTCACGGCCCGGGGCGAGGGAGCTTCCGCAGGAGTCACGGGATCCGCCGCAGGGTCCAGCGCCACGATGCGCTCGCGGATGTCCTGGGCGTTCCGCCCGGCGGCAATTCGGGCCTCATACACGAGGCGCAGCTGTGCGGCAGCCTGCGAGGCGAGGCCGGCCGCTTCGAGCTGGCCGGCGAACGCGGTTCTCAACTCTTCGGCGCCGGTGAGGCCCACGAGCTCCTGAATCGCTTCCAGAGCCTCACTCAGGCGGTCCCGATCCTGCATCCGTTGGGCGAACTGGAGAAACGCGTTCCTGGCCTCGGCTAGAAGTCCCGTCGACGCGTGGAGGCGCGCGAGGCGCCTGTACACCTCATCCCGCTCCGGCGCGATTCGCAAAACCTTGTTGCAGAGCGCGATAGCCGAGGTGTGCAGTCCGTGTGCCGCGTAGTGATCCGCCGCTTGCTCATAGTACTCGACCGCGGCGGTCGTATCGCCTCGTCGCAGGTACAGATCTCCCACCCGGTTGTAGACTCCGACGTCCGAGACGGATCCTGATTCCTGCTCGAGTCGTATGGCGCTCTTGTACAGCTCGATCGCACGGGCCCAGTCGGACCGGTGCTCCGCACGTCTCGCTTCGTTCTTGAGCTGCTGCTGCCGCGTCATCCGGAACCCGTGGTCTCTGGACGAATCTACGCGCCGTTCAAAGCCCGCGTTCGCATGATCTTGTTCGCCCGTGTGACGAGGTTTGCCCAGGCAACGGCCTCGTCCGGGATGCGCCGCGCCCGCGGCCTCCACGGACCGCGGTACGGCGTCCCGCCGTCCCGGCAGGTCGATGCGACCGCCGCTCGGGGAAACGCGCGTGCTCGGCCATGTGGTGTTCAAGAATCCGGCCAGCGCGGGCGGTGCGGGATCAGTTGGTCTGCTGGCGGTAGTCGCCGCGTAGCTCCGGCGCATCGGTGAGCACGACGCCCACCGAGAAGATCACGTTTCCGTTCGGGGCACGGGAGAACTCGAAGGACGCCCGCCACCGGTGGAGGTCACGGTCAAGGCTGATACGCTGCGCTCCAAACTCGCTGCTCGTGAAGTTGTACTGGGTCCCCCAGCGCACGGCCCAACCCGGGGTCGGCTTCAGCGACAGCGATCCATCGATCGTCTGGCTTTCCCGACCCCCCTCCGTCTGCGGACGCACCAGAGAGTACCGGAGGTTCAGGCTCCAGGGACCGCCGGTGCTCGGACCATCGGCGAACGGATCATCTCTCTGCTCGCCGTAGAACTCTCGCAGCCCACTCCTCGCGTCCAGGTCCTCGCGGCTCGGTATCGGGTCGCGTCGCGCCGGCGTGCCGTCGCTGCCGAGGCCGACGAGGTCGCCGAATCCCTGTCCCGATCGGAGGCTGAAGCTCATTGCGATCTGCTGCAGCGAGAGGTTGAACTTCCGATCGGTCCCGATTCCTTCGAACAACCGATGCGTCATGTTGAGCGTGAAACCCCGGAGCAGGTCGGACCTGATGTTGTTCGACACCGTCGGGCTGACCAGGGCCGGCTCACCCTGCTTGGCGCGCTCGAAGTCGAACGCCAGTGCGGACGTGGTAATGGCGAGCAGGGTGACGACGGTCTCCCTCTCGCGCTGCCGCGGTGGTTCCGTCGCCGCCCGTGGGTCTGCCCGAGCACCGGGGTCCCTCACGGTGGAGAGCAGGTCCGGCTGCGGCGTCAGCGAATCCGGTTCTACGGCCAGGGAATCAGCCTGCGGCGCCAGTGAATCCGGTGGAGCGAGGAGCGCATCTCTCCCTCGGTCCGCGTCGGGGGAGGCTCGTCCCGTACCTGGCGGACCTGCGTCGCGGCGCTTCACCTTCGCCTCGAAGGTCTGATTCAGGGTCACGTTGAGCGTGTGCCGTGCCGCGATGGAATCAACCGGGAAACCGGGGATCGCACCGAGATCCGCATCGACGGCGACTGCCGGGGCGTACGCCCAAGAGAACCCGGGAGAGAGCTTGTGCCGGATCCTGCTGAACGCCCCGAAACCTGGATAGAACCCGAACACGTCCGTGCTCAGGGTTGCGCCGACGCTCAGCTGCGCCGGTACCGTCTTGAACTCGCCCTCCGTATCGGGGGAGCTGAAGTAGCCGCCCGTCCAGCTGACTCGCGGACGCAGCGCGGTGGACCCGATGAGATTGATCTGATAGTCCAGGCCGGCGTTCCAGTTGAGGCGGCGAACGGTGGCCGACGGAAGCTCCACGCCGGTCGAGTCCTCCTCCGTCGTCCGGTTCTCGTCATAGTTCCCGGAGCCCGAAAGACTCAGCTGCCCCAGCCGGAGGCTGCTCGAAAGGGAGCCTGTCGTCGAGGCGCGATCGGTCACGAGCGGCTCGCTCGTGCTGTTGCGCCGGAAGCTGCCGGACCCGGTGAGGGTCATGTTGCTGAACAGGCCACCCTGTCCACGGGGCGCGTAGAACAGGGTCACAGGGGAGAAGGAGAGACTGACCTGCGGAAACGTCTGCTCGATCCTCTCGCTGGTCAGGAACTGACGCCGGCGAGCCGACACGGCCACGTTGCCGAACGAGAAGCGCCGATTCAGTCCGGCATCCGAATCGATCGTCTGAGTCTGGAGCCGCGGGTCGAACGACTGGTCCTGGAACGTGCGCGTGTCCTGAACGTACCGCGCCGATACGCGAAGCGTCGTGTTGAGTCCCAGCTCCTGGTCGTGGTTGAAGCCCAGGGTGAGGTTCTTTCCGGTCTCGCTGAACGTCTGGCCGTACGCGATGCTTCCCCGAATGAACTTCTTGAGGAATCTGTAGCGGAAAGTCCCGTTGATCCGCGTGTAGTTCCCGCTGAACCAGTCGACCGATGCCTGCAGGTCGGTGAAGTCGTTGACGGCCCAGTAGTACCCGAAATCGGTCACGTTCCGACTCGCGTTGTTGTCGGTCTGCACGATGTCGTTGATGCCGAAGCGGGGAGGCAGGATACCGCTGCGCCTTCCCGGACGGATGTCCTGCGCGAAGAACGGCAGCCAGAAGATAGGCACGTTGCCCACGTACAGAACGACCGGCCAGGCCACGATCACGTCGCGGTTGACGAGCTTGATCTCTCCGGCCTGAAACCGGTAATGAGGGAGTTCGACGTCGCAAGACGTGAAGGCGCCCTGCGACGCGAACACCGTGTCTTGAGACGTCGGGATCACGTCTCCCACGACGCGCCACGTCGTGCCGCCCTGCATGAACTGGGTCTCGGCGCCGAACACCGTTCCCTTGGAGGACACGAGATCGTAGTACAGGACCGAGTCGCTCCGCACGTTCTTGTCGTCCAGTCCGACCAGCTGGATATTCCCGGCCGCCGCCATGAAACGGACGTTGCCCCGATACCGGATCGTGTCGGCGGTGAGAACGTCCGCCCCCCGGTTCACCTGCGCCTCGCCGAACAGGCCGATGTTCCGATCCTCCACTTCGAGGTGGACCTCCCGGCCCCGGTACTCGAACACCATGAAGCCGGAGAGCTCCTTGAGCCGCGCAAACACATCGTCCCGGCGCGGGAACCCCTCGCCTTCGATCGCTTCGCGTCGCGCCTCGAGGTCTATGCCACGCGTCGTATCTCCGACGACGCCCAGCGAGTCCTCCGCGAGCCCCGCGTCCGGGGTAATCTGCTGCCTGCGGGGAATCGTGTCGCGCTTGACGGGTCGCAACGGCTCCTGCGCCGAGGCCAGCGCGGGAAACACCATGAGCGCCACACCGAGGACCAGGAGGATCCGGGAGCGCATGGCGTCAGGTCCCCGACACGGGCTCCTCAGCCCGGGAGCTTCGGCTGCGCCCTCCGACCAGGCGAACCAGCCAAATGGAAAGCTCGTACAGCAGGACCATTGGAACCAGCAGCATGAACATGGTTCCCAGGTCGGCGGGCGTCAGGAGTGCGCTCGCGAGTGCCAGCACCACCAGAGCGTGCCGCTGGTACCGTCGCAGGCTTTTCGGCGTGACGATGCCCAGTAGGCTGAGCAGAACCAGCACGACCGGCATCTCGAAGATGATGCCGAAGGCCAAGATCAGGCGCGTGGCGAACCGGAGGTACTCGTCCACCGTGATGATCGGTGTCAGGCTCTCGGCCTGGAATCCGATCAGGAAGCGCAGCCCGAGCGGCAGGACCAGCAGGTAGGCCATCACGATGCCGCACACGAAGAGCACGAAGCCGACCGCGATCGCCGGCACGACGAATCGGCGCTCGCGTTCGTACAGGGCCGGTGAAAAGAAGGCCCAGGCCTGATACGCGATCACCGGAAGAGCGAGGATGAACCCGACGACGAACGCGAGCTTGAACGTGACCACGACCGGGGTCGTGGGACTCGTGTAACGGAGATCTTCGGCCGGAAGAACCTGGTGGAACGGACGCTCCAGAATGCCGAGAACGTTGAGCTCGGTTACCATGAAGAAGCCGATCACGGAAAGCACCACGAGAGCCACGAGGCTCCAGATGATCCTCCGCCGCAGCTCCTCCAGGTGATCGAGGAAAGGCATCTCGGCCTGCTCGGCGGTCGCTTGGCTCATTCGGTCGCCTCGCCGGGACCATCGAACAGCTCCTGCTGCCCGCGGGCCTCGTAGCGAGCCCGGTTCACCAGCTCGCGCACTTCCTCCATGAACTCGGTCGTGTCCTGGAAATTCCGATATACCGAGGCGAACCGAACATAGGCGACCTGATCCGCCGCACGGAGATGCCGCATGACGAGCTCTCCGATTCGTTGGCTGCTGATCTCCCTGTCATCCGCGGCCTCGAGCATCTCCTCGACGGAGTCTACGATCTCCTCGATCTCGGACAGCGACACGGGTCGCTTCGCACAGGCGATGCGGATGCTGCGCAGCAGTTTGTGACGGTCGTACGGCTCGATCGCGCCGGACGTCTTGTGTACGGTGAGGGGTTCGCGCTCGACGAGCTCATAGGTGGTGAAGCGCTGACCGCATGCGATGCACTCCCGACGACGGCGGATCGCCCGCCCGCCGCGACTGAGCCGCGAGTCCACCACCCGGTCCTCTATGTGATCGCATGTGGGACAGCGCAAGCGGCCTCCTCGTCGGGGTCCGGCGACCCGCGATGAGACGCAATCCGCGGGCCAGCTGACCTCAGCTGCGGAGCCTGGAAAGCTCCCGTTCCGCGAGGTCGGCCTCGTCGCTGTCGGGATAGCCCTGGACGACCCGCTGGAAGAAGGTGCGGGCGTCATCCACGTTTCCGCGCTGCAGCTCGATCAGGCCGCTCTTGTACAGCGCGGTCGGGGCGCGCCGCGAATTCGGATACAGCTCCAGGACTCGGGCGTACTGCACGAGGGCCTCGTCGGGCGCGTCCGACTCGGCAAACGTCTCGGCCCGGAAGTACTGGGCGTCCGGAGCCAGCTCGTGATTCGGATAACGCTCGAGGAACTGATCCAGGCCGGCTCGCGCCGTCTCGTACGAGCCACGCCGGAACTGCCTGAGTGCCGCCTCGTAGAGATCCTGTGGCTCCCCGCCCGCGTCGACCGATTCCGTCTCATCGGTCCCGGCCACCGCTGCACCGGCGGCCGCGCCCACAGCGAGCCCGCCGCCCGACTCGCGGAGGAGTGCCAGCAGACGCTGGGTCTCGCCGGTCAGGGCGACCAGCTGGGTCACCGCGATGCTCAGTTCTTCGATTTGGCGCCGGAGGTCGACTTGTCCCGAAATGTCACGGCGCTGCTGGACGCTGAGGCTGTCCAGCAGCACCGATCGAAGCTGCCTGATCTCGCGCGTCAGGCTGTCCCTCTGGGCGCGGTCCGACTCCATCTGCGCCTGCAACGCGGTCTCGAGATCGGCCACGTCGCTCTTCATGGCGCACGCCGCCCCCGGAAGGGTGAGGCATGTGATAAGCAGAACTCTACGTATCAAAGAGCGTCCATGTTCTCGATGACGAACTCGGAGCGCCGGTTCATCTGCCAGGCGTCCTCGTTCGAGCCCTGGGCTACCGGACGTTCCTTCCCGTAGCTCACCGTGCGGAACATCTCCGCCGGCAGGCCAAGACCGACCAGGTATTCCACCGTCGCGTCGGCACGCCGCTGGCCGAGAGCCAGGTTGTATTCGATGGAGCCGCGCTCGTCGCAATGTCCCTCGATCGTGATGCGCACGTTCTGGAACCGGCTCAGGACTTCCGCCTTGCGCTCAAGGACGGGAGACGCGTCATCCCGGATGAAATACTTGTCGAAATCGAAGTGGATCCTCTCGCGAATCACCAGGATCGCATCGATCAGGGCGAGCTGCTCGCCGGCATGGGACGCGCAATCCGTGCCTGAGAAGTCGCGCTCGGCCTGCTGATACAGGCTGCGGGCCCGATCGTAGTTGCCGGCCGCCATCGCGGAATCCGCTTCGCGGCACAGGCGGGCTGCTGCTGCGGCTCTCTCGGCCGCCCGTACAGCCGCCAGGCTGTCAGCATCCGGCTCTGGCACAGTCTCGGCCACTACCGGAGGCGGCTCGGGAGCGGGATTC
Source organism: Gemmatimonadota bacterium (assembly GCA_039584815.1). Taxonomy (GTDB): domain Bacteria; phylum Gemmatimonadota; class Gemmatimonadetes; order Palauibacterales; family Palauibacteraceae; genus Benthicola. Next base: position 40,259 of record JBDGXC010000015.1, on the reverse strand, counting down.
CCGGCGCAGGCAGCAGCTCCCACGGCAAGGAGGACCAGGAGAGCTGCGATCCTACCATTGAGACGCATTTCGATGCTCCTTTTCGATGAGTCGCGGACTCCCCGAGCGGGGTGTCGGATCTCGGGTTGTCGTGACGGTAAAGCCGTTCCCGTCGGAACCGCTGTATTGTATCGCGTGCGCATTGACTTGCCAAGCGGTCCGGGGTCCGCTCTCGACCTCTCAGGAGCCCGGCGTCACGGGATCCGACCAGTGGGGCAGTTGGTCCACATTGTTGACCGCCACCGATCGCAAGCGCCCGCTCACCGTGTCGAGGACCCACAGGGCGTAATACCCTCGCAGCGTGCCTGCAAAGACCAGGTGGCGACCGTCCGGCGCCCAGCTCGGATCCTCATTGGTTCCCTGTGAGGTCATCACCCGGCGGTCCGATCCGTCGGGATTGACGGTCACGATCTGAAACCACTGGTCGACCCACGTGTGGTAGGCGATCCGATCGCCCCGGGGAGACCAGTCGGGGGACGTGGCGTACCCGCGCTCGCCGAACACGTAGCGACTCACGATGGCGGGGTCGCCGCCTCTCTGCACGTCCAGCACATAGATCTGCGGATTCCCGAGTGGGGTCGAAGTGATCGCGAGCTGGCGCCCGTCGGGCGAATACGCGCCCCCCAGGGTCTCGCCCTGTCCCGTGTACGTGACCCGGCGCGTGCAGCACAGCGGGTTCCGCTGGACCTCGAAGAGCTCCGTGTGATCGTCCTCCGTTCGCCCGAACAGGATGCGCCGGCCGTCTGGCGAATACACTGGTGTCACGTTGATCCGGCCGATGTCCGAGATGACCTGCTCGACGCCGGTCACCAGGTCCTGCTCGTATACGACCGGATTGCCCGTACGATACGACACGTACGCCAGGTGGCGCCCATCGGGGGACAGTGTGGGCGACATCACGATGGCACTGTCGTTCGTCGCCGCCTCGTTCGTCAGGCGCCGCAGTCCGTGGCCGTCGCTGTCGATCATGAAGATGTCGGAAGATGTGGGCGTAACCTTGCGGCGGAACACGATGCGCGTGGCCGCGATGCCCGGATCCCCGGTGGCCCACAGGACGATCTCGTCGGACACCCGGTGCACCGCCATCCGGAAGTCGCGATCGTCGGGTCGTGGAAGTGAGAAGGCCTTCACTTCCTTGAGCTCCGAGAACACGACATCGTGCAGGCTCACCCGGAGTACGGGGAACTCTGCCGTGCCCGTGACCTCGCCGACGACCAGCCACACGGCGCCGAGCTGGTTCCACAGACCGTAGTTGACCCGCCCTTCCGTCGGTAGCTCTTCCGGCACCGGGATAATCTGAAAGCGGTCCGCGTAGTCGAGGTCGCGTCGGATGACGCTGTCGACGCGCACAGCGAACCGGGAGAGAGCTCCTTCCGATTCGACCGCCGTCATCACGAGCCCGGGCAGATAGCCCGGTGTGTACGTGATTCCGACGCGAACATCGCCCGGATCCTGCCCCCACGCCGGGCCCACCGCGATCAGCATCGATGCGACCGCGCCGCCTGCGGTCGAGAGCTTCCTTCCCATCATCCTCACCTGTCGTACCTCACAGAGAAGCCGGATCGAAGAAGAACGAGACGCGCAGCTGGTCGCGCGGCCATGCCGCGGGGAGCGGCCCGAAGGCCATCGCGCGACCCGCGGCTTCCACTGCGCCGTGGGCCTCGAGATCGAAGGCCAGGTCGCCGGATCGCTGCACCCACTCGATGTCGCTGACGGACCCGTCGCTTTCGATCGTGAACACGACCTCGGCCCGCAGGTTGCGATTGCCCGTCGGGGGGCGCCAGTAGCGATGCACCTGCAGAATGATGTTCTCGAGGTACGCGGGGTCGACGAACGCCGCTCCCTCGAGATGTACGTTGATCGGGTCGTCTCCCTCCTCGGGTCCACGCGCAGGTTCCTTCGAGGGCTCGACGGGTGGGGGCTGCTCGACCACCGTCGGAACCTGGGTGCGTGGCTTCGGGTCGGGAGTCGGCTCGGGGGGCGGCGGCCGGTTTTCTTCCTCATCCACCCGCGCCGGCTCCGGCCTCAGACGCATCGGTGCGCTCTCGTCGGCAGCCGCTACCAGGTGCACGCGAAAGGTCTGCGCCGGCAGCGGTCGTGGAACCAGGTACGCACCCGCCGCGGCCAGGCCGACTCCGACCAGCGCGTGGAGGATGGTCGAAGCGATCAGGGGGCCCACGGGCATCCCGTGACGATCCGACGTCCGCTGACTCATCGACATCCCCCTCGGCGCTCTCCCTTCGTCAACGGTCCGTATCCGGCTCCGCCACCAGGCTCACCGCGTCGATCTCGGCTTCCTTCAGCTTACCGATGACCCACAGCACTGCGCCGTACGACACGTCCCGGTCTCCCTTGACGTATACCGTAGGGCCGCCCTTTCGCTCCACCAGCTGCACGATCGTGGCGCCGAACTCCTGGCGGCTGAACGCGTCGTCGTCCACGTAGATCTGACCGTCGCGGTCCACCGTGATCACGAGACCCTCCGCAACCTGAAGAGGGGCGGACGGCGCTTTCGGAACCGCCACCTCGACGCCGCCCTGAAGGATGGGAGCGGTGATCATGAAGATGACGAGGAGGGTGAAGGCGACATCCACCAGGCTCGTTACGTTGATCTCCGCCTTCACCGCGAGTCCACCCTCGGACGGGTCGCCCAGCCGTCGTCCGATCATACGCGCCCCTCACGGGCCAGCGTGCCCACGAACTCGCTCGCGAAGCCCTCGAGCTCGCCGGTGAAAAGCCCCAGCTTGGCCGCGTAGTAGTTGTACGCGATGACCGCCGGGATCGCGACGCCGAGCCCGACCACCGTGGTGACGAGGGCTTCGGCGATACCGGGGGCCACGGCCGCGATGTTGGCGGATCCCTGGGACGTGATGCCGATGAACGAGTTCATCACGCCGACCACGGTTCCCATCAGGCCCAGGAGCGGGCTGACGGACCCGATGATCGCCAGCCACGGCAGCCCGTGCGCCAGGTCATCGCGCTCCTCAGCCAGCTCCTTCTCGAGTACGAGGAGAAGCGTATCAAGCTGCGGCGAGGAGAGGCCCGGGGCCTGCGGACCGTCGTCCCGCAGGGCCGTCGGTCGCAGCTCGGTAAAGAAGTTCACCCCCCTGCGGAAAACACGGGTATACGCCGATTCCTCGAGTCGGGTCAGAATTCCGTACACGTCCCGCAGCCCTGCCGCCGCCTCCATTCCGAGAACGAAGGCATCGCCGGATCGACGAACCCGCCTGAACTCCGACCACTTCCAGAAGATCATCACCCAAGAGAACACGGAAGAGGCGGCGAGGACGATCAGGATCACCTTCGTCACCGGGGTCGCCCCGAGCACCAGGTCCCAGGGACTGGACGCGATCGCGCCCGCCTGTTGAACGCCGAAGGCCAACGCCGGGATCAGGGACATCTTCCGGACTCCTGCGCGATCCACTCGAATGTGTGCGAGAGACCGTCCGTGAGGGACCCGGCCGGCTCCCAGTCCAGGGCCCGTAGGCGCGACGAGTCCAGGCAATTGCGTAGGAGCTCGCCCGGGCGGGCCGGCGCCCGCTCGACCGGTGACGCAGCTCCCGCCGCCTGCATCAGAATATGGGCCAGACTGTTCACGCTCGTTTCCACTCCCGTCCCCACGTTGAAAGCGCCGTCATCTATGGACTCCGGATCTCGAAGCGGAACGTCGGCCGCCGCCAGATTCGCTCGCGCCACGTCCCCCACATACACGTAGTCGCGTGTCTGTTCCCCGTCCCCGAATACGGTGAGCCTCTGTCCCTCCAGCAGGCGCCGACTGAAGATCGCCACGACGCCCGCCTCCCCGTGCGGATCCTGCCTCGGACCGTACACGTTGGCATAGCGCAGCGAAACGCCCTCCAGGCCGTGAATCACGCGATAGCAATGCAGATAGTGCTCCCCCATCAACTTGCTCACCCCGTACGGAGAGAGCGGTCGCTTGGGCGCCGTCTCGGGAACCGGCACGGTCTCCGGCTCCCCGTACACGACACCCCCGGACGATGCGAACACGAATCGCCGCACCTCCGCTGCGCGGGACGCCTCGAGCAGGTTGAGCAAGCCCATGACATTGAGGGCCGCGTCGTGATCCGGACGCGCGACCGACAGCCTCACGTCGACCTGCGCCGCCTGATGGCTCACCACTTCGAAGTCACCCCCGTGGATCAGGTCAGCGGTCGACGCCGAGCGGATGTCATCCTCGATCAGCTTCACGCCGTCGGGAACGTTCTCGATCTTGCCGGTGCTCAGGTCATCCAGTGCGACAACCGACCATCCGGCGTCGCGGAACGCCGCGCAAACGTGCGATCCGATGAACCCCGCACCACCGGTCACCAGGACCCGCCCTTTGTCCTTCGACATCAGTCCCTCGATCAAGGTTGCGTGGCTCCGGACGACGACGGCCCGGCTGACGATCCGGGCCGCGGGCAAGCTATTCCGAGCGGACTCGGTCCGAAAGACGGCCGTCGGCGGGATGCAAAGGGGCGCTCAGCCGGCCGGCGGAGCGCCCCTGTTGAAGCTCTCGTCGTGAAACGACCGCGGTGGGAGCCTACTCTACCATGCGCTTGACCCGTCGTACCGGTACGCCGGGCCGCATTCCGGGGTCGCGCAGATCGATGACCATGGCCGTCGCAGCCAGCTCGGTGGCACGTATCACCCGCACCGTGGCCACGCGATCCTCCCCCAGAGCCCGCATCGGATCGGCCTCGGTGGCCGAGAACACGGCGAACTCATCCCCGACACGGACCCCGTGCGCCGTACCTCGATCGACGAACAGTTTCTCGCCCGTTCCGACCAGCGTCTGCTCGATCTCGAAGCCCAGAATCGATCCCACCAGGCCCGCCGATTCGGGCTCCGGCACGACGCCCGGCAACACGGTATACTCCGCCGCGGCGATTACCGGATCGCCCACCCGGTAGTTGGCGAAGAGCCGCCTGACCTCCGCCCGCACGCTGTCCCCGAAGGCCCGGGTGACCCGCAGGTGCGCCATCGAGTGAAGGACGTGGCCGACGGGGGGCAGAGCGCGACCCCATCGCACGGCCTGTAGATCGTCACCCACCTCGACGGAGAGGGCGGTGACCCGAACGATCACCTCATCGTGCGCCCGTACCGCGGGCGGAAGACGGAGGTTCAACGGGTTCTCGGCGACCAGGCGCTCCGTGACGCCGACGGTCGGAAAGGTGGTGCGGTCCGCCAGGATCGAGGCGCTGTAGAAATCGCTCGTCGACACGATCGGTCGGGGCTCCACGTCGGACACGGACAGGACGCTCGTCGAGGCGCTGATGGGCTGTCGGAAGATCGAGGCCTCGGGGAACTCCCCCGAACGCTCGCTCGCCGCCGTACGCCGGGTCTCCTGGGTCCGTATCGCCGGCCGATTCTCCGCGGAAACCGGCGCCCCGGCCTCGACGGGCTCGCGCATTCTCTCCGCGTCGCCGAGTCGGTCGGGCACGCGCCCGGCGCCCGGAAGACGAAGCGTCTCTCCGGGATAGATCCAATGCGGGTCCTCCACGACATCCGGATTCAGCTCGAAGATCTCGGGCCAGCGGAATGGATCCGTCAGGTAGTGGGCGGCGAGATCCCACAGCGTCTCACCGGCTCGCACCCGGTGCGCCCCGTCGGTCTCCTGCGCCGGCACGCTCGGCGCCAGCCACAGGACGAACGTGGCCGCCACCAGCACCCGGATCAGCGTCCTCATCATCTCCCTCCTCAGAAGGGAAGATCGTCTTCTCCGTCCAGCGCTTCGCTGGAAAACTCCGACATCTCCTGCTTCTTGGCCGGCTCCGCGCTCCGATAGGCGCCGGGGTCCGGTGGCGACCCGCCCGCATCTCCCCGACCACCCAGCATGATCATGTCACGCGCCCGGATCTCCGTCGTGTACCGGGTCTGGCCGTCCTGGCCCTCCCACTGACGGTACTCGATGGATCCATCCACATAGACCCGATCGCCCCGCTTCAGGAAGCGCTCGCAGATCTCCGCCAGGCGCTCCCAGCACACCACCCGGTGCCACTCGGTCTTCTCCTGCGTCTGCCCCGACCGATCCGTCCAGCGCCGGCTCGTGGCTACCGACAACGTGGCAACACGCGTGCCACTCGTCGTGCTTCGCAGTTCGGGGTCGGCCCCCAGGTTACCGATGAGCTGAGCCCTGTTGAGGGAACGTGACATTCAAACCTCGATCCGAAACGGGTGTAATCGTGGGCGAAACCGACCGTAGTCGGGCGTTCGCTCCCGCGTCCCTGCCTTGCCCGATGCAACATAGACGACGCCGAGAAGGCGTGTCAACGAAGTTCATCCTGCAGATTCAGCCTCATCACGATCGCATCCTCAGCCGGCGCGGAATAGTACTTTCTGCGCGTTCCGACCACACGAAACCCGGCCCGCTCGTACAGGCGCCGCGCGCTGGCATTCCCCTCCCGAACCTCGAGATACAGCCATCTGGCGCCCCGGTCGGAGGCTTCCCGAACGCTCGAGGCCAGAAGAGCAGCACCGATTCCTCGACCGCGAAGTTCGGTCAGGACGGCGAGATCTCCCAGTTCGCCCTCATCGGCCGCAAACCACAGCACGGCATATCCGGCGACCCTGTCTTCGACTTCGGCCACGATGAGCGCGGCGCTCGGGCGGCGCATGAGAGCCCTGAACGTGGACTCCTCCCACGGCGCCGTGAACGATCGGCGCTCGATGAGCAGGACCTCGGGAAGGTCCGACGGCCGCATCGCCCGGTGTCGGATGTGCGGGCGGGCGGGAGGGCCTTCAGTCCCGGAGACCACGCTGCGCGCCAGGAAGACGGACGTACCGAGGCTCCCAACGGCCCGGATCCCGAACTCGCCCGGCCTCGGGGGCCACAGTGGCAAGCCACAGAAGCGCCGACGCCCGGGGTGTCCACAGGTGGGGCGGAAGCACTCGTCCGCCAGCCGCACGAATCATCGCGGTTCCCGCACCGACGCCGTCGCCCGCGAACGACCAGTCACCGACGGGGACGAGGCGCTCGAGCAGGTCGTCCAGAGCCAGTGCGTCCGGTGGGAACACCTCTTCGACGCCGTCCCACACGCGGTAGCCGGCCGCGTAGACCTGGCCTCTGCGGGCATCGAACAGCGCGCATACGGGGCCCCGACATCCGGTTCCGGCCGCCAGCGCCGCGAGACTCGAGTAGGCGTACAGGTCTACCCCACGGGCGTGGCAGATCCCCTTGGCGAACGAGGCGGCGATTCGAACACCGGTGAACGAGCCCGGTCCCGCCCCGACGACAAGGGCATGCACGTCGGCGGGACCCAGGCCGCAGGATCGCAGGAGTCGATCGATCTCGGGCAGCACCGTCTCGGAATGGGTGGCCTGAATCGGAAGGAGCGACTCAGCGAGCAGGTGACCGTCGCGCTCGACGGCCACGCTTCCTACGGAAGTGCTCGTGTCCAGCGCGAGGACCGCCATCGCTCAGCCGGCCGTCGAGACGGTGAAGGAGGGAATCGCCGGCGCCCCGCCCCTCGCGTGCGCGGTCACTCGACGCCGCTCAGGATCCTGCACCATCTCGAGATGGATGTCCCAGCGAGATGGCGGAAGATACCCGGACACCCGTTCCGCCCACTCGAGGAACACGGCCCCGTCAGCCTGCAGGAGGTCGGCCCACCCGATGTCGTGCAGCTCTTCGGGAAGCGTGAGGCGATACAGGTCCGCGTGATACAACGGAGAACCGTCGCCCCCCCGATGCCGGTGGATCAAGGTGAACGTCGGGCTGGGAACCGGGCCGACGACTCCGGCGCCCCGGCAGGCGGCCCGGGCGAGAGTCGACTTGCCGGTCCCGAGCTCGCCCGTCAGGCAGACGAACACGGTGCCCAGCGCTGCCTCCCGGCCCACTTCGAAGGCCCAAACGCGGAGCTCGGGCTCGGTGAGCTCGCTGACCGACGCGTCGGCCCCGGAGCGACCATCCGACGGACCGACCGTCATCGGGTGCGACCTCGGGAACCGGTGTCGAGCGCCGCCCGCACGTCAAACAGCTCGTCGCGCAGACGGGCGGCCCTCTCGAAGTCGAGCTCCTGTGCTGCGGCCCGCATCTCGCTCTCCAGCTGCCTCGCCAGCTCGGCCGGATCCGCGCCGCCGTATCGCCCCGGCGTCTCCCGCGCAGCGCTCGCTGCCCGGGCATCCGCCACCGACGTCGTGAATCGGATCTGCTCGACCGATTTCTCGATGGATCGTGGCACCACTCCGTGCGCCTCGTTGTACCGGGCCTGAACCTCGCGGCGCCGATCCGTTTCCTTGATCGCGCGCTCCATCGAGCCGGTGATGCGATCGGCGTACATGACCGCTTTGCCCTCGATGTTGCGGGCCGCGCGACCGATCGTCTGGATCAGTGAGGTCTCCGATCGCAGGAAGCCCTCCTTGTCCGCATCGAGGATCGCGACAAGAGACACTTCCGGTAGGTCGAGGCCCTCCCGAAGGAGGTTGATGCCGACCAGAACGTCGAACACGCCGAGACGCAGATCGCGCAGGATCTCCACCCGTTCGATGGTGTTGATGTCGCTGTGCATGTACCGGACGCGAACGCCGCGCGAGGCCAGGTACTCCGAGAGATCTTCGGCCATGCGCTTCGTGAGAGTCGTCACCAGCACGCGCTCCGACCGGGCCACCCGGCCGCGGATCTCCTCCAGAAGGTCATCCACCTGACTGGAGACCGGTCGGATGTCTACCCGTGGGTCGAGCAGGCCGGTGGGACGAATGAGCTGTTCCACCACGACGCCCTCCGAGCGGCCGAGTTCGTAATCGGCGGGCGTAGCGCTCACGAAGAGGACGTACGGAACCAGACGCTCCCATTCCTGAAAGTTCAGGGGCCGGTTGTCCAGGGCCGACGGAAGGCGGAACCCGTAGTCGACCAGCGTCTCCTTCCGGTTGCGGTCCCCCGCGTACATGGCTCCGATCTGCGGCACCGTGACGTGCGATTCGTCGACGATGACCAGGAACTCCGGGGGAAAGTAGTCGAGCAGGCAATACGGTCGCTCGCCGGGCTCCCGGCCGTCCAGGTACCTCGAGTAGTTCTCGATGCCCTGGCACACGCCGATCTCACGCAGCATCTCGACATCGAACCGCGTCCGCTGCTCGAGGCGCTGCGCCTCCAGCAGGCGACCGCCCCCCCGTAGCTCCAGCAACCGCGCTTCCAGCTCGGTCAGGATGCCGTCGATGGCCTGCTCGAGACGATCCTGCTCGATGGCGTAGTGGGTGGCTGGAAATATCGCGGTGCGGTCCAGGGGCGAGATCGTCCTGCCCGTGACGGGATCGATCTTGGTGATTCGCTCCACCTCGTCGCCGAACAGCTCGATGCGCACCGCCTGCTCCTCGTACGCCGGGAGCACTTCGATCACATCGCCGCGCACCCGGAACTTACCACGCCGGAAGTCGATGTCGTTCCGTCCGTATTGGATCTGGACGAGGCCGGCGAGGATATCCCGGCGCCCGATGGATTGGCCGACTTTGAGCGTGAGCATCTGCGACCGATAGGCGCGCGGATCGCCAAGTCCGTAGATCGCCGACACGGAGGCGACGATGATGACGTCGCTGCGCTCCATCAGGGACGACGTGGCGCGCAGACGCAGCCGGTCGATGTCCTCGTTGATGGAAGCGTCCTTCTCGATATACGTGTCGGTGCGGGGCACGTAGGCCTCGGGTTGGTAGTAGTCGTAGTAGGAGATGAAGTACTCGACCGCGTTCCGTGGAAAGAACTGCCGTAACTCGCCGTACAGCTGGGCGGCCAGGGTCTTGTTGTGACTCATCACGAGGGTCGGGAGCCCCGTCTCCCGAATGACACCGGCCATAGTGACGGTCTTGCCGCTGCCGGTCACGCCGAGCAGGGTCTGCCACGGATCGCCCCGGCGCACGCCCGCAGTCAGCTCTGCGATCGCCTCCGGCTGGTCACCGGTGGGCTCGAAAGGAAGCTCCAGCTCGAACCGGTTGTCTGGCACGTTCGTTCCCCGTCCGACTCGGTCACCGGCCTCACGCTGGCCGCTGTGTCCACTTGACGCCTTGAAGCTGGGCGATCACGTTGCGCCCTCCTTCCCGAACGTACAAGGGGGCACTACGAGAACGTCCGATGACGAGGAATAGTCGATCCATAGTGGCGGCCCTCGCCGGCCTCGCGGGGTTCGCGGCAGGTTGCGCCGGGACTGACAGGCCCGAGCAGACGCGGCTCGCGGAGCTCCAGGTTCACCGCCGGCAGCTGCACATGCAGTTTCTGGGCACGCAGACTGCCATCCGGGACGTGCAGGCCCGGGCGCTGGACGAGCCGGGTGTGGTGGCGGCGAAGGACGCGTTCTACGAGACGATTCGGGCGGTCATCGAGCGCGACGAGCCGAACGGCACGGAGCTTCTCGAGCGAGCCGCCGCCGTCGGCCACGATTTGGACCGTCTGACGGTACCGTCCGTCCTCCTCCCGGGCCAGGACGTCCAGGAGACGGCGAACGAAAAGCTCGAGGTGGCCGCGGAGCTGGCCGAGGTGGAACGGAGCCTGCGCGCGGTGCTCGACCGGGCCTTTCGCGATCGGGACGTAGCCGAGCGATTTCAGGTCCTTCAGGACAGTGTCGTGGCGGCTATTCTGCGCCTCGATCCGGCTGCGGAGGGCATCATAGAGACGATGCGGGATCTCGAGCGTCGGATGGGAGAGATCGACGCCGAGATGCGAGATCTGTCCGGCTGAGCCATGCCGAGACGGTCGGCCGCAGCATCAGACTTCGAGCGTGAGGTCGCTGTCCCCGAAGCTCTCCTTCCGTTCCACGCTCAACACGCCCTTCACCCTGCGGATCTGCCGCATCACCTTCTTCAGATGGCCCAGGTTCTCGACCTCGACGACGAACTGACCCGCCATTCCACCCTCGGTCGAGCGAATGTCGGCCGATTGGATGTTGGTGCCCGTGTCGCTGATCGAGCGGGCGATGTCGGCGAATAGGCCGTGGCGATCCGTGCCTTCCATCACGATCCGGACCAGGAACCGCTGTGAACCGTCGTCATCCCAGTCGATCATGATACGCCGTTCCGGAAGGTCCGGGAGGTTGAGCACGTTGGGACAGTCACGACGGTGGATCGAGATCCCCCGTCCCACGGTGATGTAGCCAACGACCTCGTCGCCCGGGACCGGCTGGCAGCACTGCGAGTACCGGACCATGAGATTGTCCATCCCCTGGATGCGCACGCCCTTGGAGCTGCTCCACACCCGCTTGACGAACTTGGAAAGCGGGTGGTTCTGCTTCTCGCGCTCGGGGGGTTCCTCCGGGAAGATCGCGCGCAAGACCTTGGTGACGCCCAGATCTCCCCTCCCCACCGCTGCGTACAGGCCGTCGGCTCCTCCGTCCAGGCTAAGCGTACGCACGGCCTTGGCGACCTGCGAGTCCTCCGGTTTTTCCCTCCTACGCCGCCATTCGCGCGACAGAATCTCGCGACCGAGACGGACAGAAGACTCGTACTCCTCCCGCCGGATCCACTGCCGGATCTTGTGGCGCGCGCGGCTGGTCTGGACGAATCCCAACCAGTCGCGTGAGGGCGTCTGCGAGTCCGAAGTCAGGATTTCGACCGTGTCCCCGTTCTTCAGGGCACGCGACAGGGGGATGATGCGTCCGTTCACCTTGGCGCCGGAGCACCTCTTCCCCACCTCCGTGTGCACCGCGAACGCGAAGTCGATCGGCGTCGCCCCCTTGGGCAGCTGCTTCACGTCTCCGGCGGGCGTGAACACGAAGATCTCGTCCTGGAACAGGTCGATCTTCAAGAACTCGAGGAACTCCTCCGGCTCCCGGGTCTCCTGCTGCCACTCCAGCACCTGGCGGAACCAGGTGAGCTTCTCGTCGACCTCGTCCCCCTCGCGGCTCTCCTTGTACCGCCAGTGCGCGGCGATCCCGAGCTCGGCCGTGCGGTGCATCTCTTCCGTCCGGAGCTGGATCTCGTACAGTCTCCCTCCGGGACCGAAGATCGTCGTGTGCAGACTCTGATACAGGTTCGATTTCGGGGTCGCGATGTAGTCGTGGAAGCGCTCGGTGAGCGGCGTCCACTTGTTGTGGATCACTCCCAGGGCGTGATAGCAGTCGCGCACCGACGGGAGGACCACGCGCACGGCCAACACATCGTAGATCTCCTCGTACGGCTTGGCCCGCTTCTGCATCTTGCGGTGGATCGACCACAGGTGCTTGGCTCGTCCTTCGACCGAGCATTGCAGCCCGGCCGACCGTAATTCCTCCACCAGCGGGCCGACCATCTGCCCGATCAGGTCCTCGCGCTCGCTCCGTTTCTCCACCACGGTCCCGGCGACTGCCCGGTACTCTTCGGGCTCCAGGTACTTGAACGCCTGGTCCTCGAGCTCCCACCGAACCCGGGCCATCCCCAGCCGGTGCGCGAGCGGAGCGTAGATGTCGCGGGTCTCCTGCGCGATCCGGGCCTGCCGGACGGGATCGAGATGCTCCAGGGTACGCATGTTGTGGAGCCGGTCCGCGAGCTTGACGATGATCACCCGGGCGTCCCGCGCCATGGAGAGAAGGAGCTTGCGGTACGTCTCGACCTGCCGCTCGGCGAGCGAGCGAATCTCGACGCGAGAGATCTTCGTCAGTCCATCCACGATCGTGGCGATCTCGCTTCCGAACTCCCGCTCGATCTCCTCCACGGATGTCCCGCTGTCCTCTACGACGTCGTGCAGCAGAGATGCCGCGATGCTGACCGTGTCACGGTGGATCTCGCCCAGGATCGAGGCGACCTGCACGCAGTGCGTGATGTAGTCCTCGCCCGAGCTTCGCTTCTGACCGGCGTGCTTCTCGTTCGCGTATTGGAAGGCCAACGCGAGGAGCTCGAGATCCAGCCGGTCCTCGCTGCCCGCGATCGCCTCGAGGAACTCCGGCGGGAGGATGGACAGGGCCCCGTCCCCGCCTGGCGGGGACGCATCCTCCGGGCTCGCGATGTGCGTCGGTCCCGTAGCCACGGCCGTCCTTCTGAGCGTAAGCTGTGTCCAGCCGCATACCCGTGAGGAGCGGCGAGTTGCCTCGTCCGCACCCATCGAATGCGGGTATCCGTCTGTACAATAGACGCCAACTCACGTGCCAGGCAAAGCGGCGGCCGCCCGGCCACGTACGTGTGACACGGCACCGGCGTTCGGCAGAAGACCTCTTTCGAGAAGGCTGACGTATCGTCCGTCGCCGATCACGATGTGGTCCCGCACCGGGATCCCGAGCAGGCGACCACTTTCCGCCAGCTGCCACGTGACCTCGAGATCTTCGGGCGACGGATCCGGATCGCCGCTGGGATGGTTGTGGGCCAGGACTACGCTTGCAGCTGCGTGGGCGATGGCGGGAGCGAACACCTCGCGGGGATGGACGAGCGAGGAATTGAGCAGACCCACGGTGACGCAGCGCTCGCAGATCACCCTGTTCTGCGTGTCCAGGTAGAGGGCCCAGAACTCCTCCTGCCTCCGGTCCCGGAGCGCCGGGCCGAGTCGCCGGAAAACGTCCGCCGGGCCTTGGATGCGGGCCTCCCGCCGAGCGGGCTCCGCGGACATGCGGCGCCCCAGCTCGAACGCCGCCACCAGCGTGCAGGCCCGTGCCGGTCCGATGCCGGGAGCGGTGGCCAGCTCCCCCGGCTCGGCAGATCCCAGGCGCCGCAGCGAGCCTCCGTAGCGGACGAGGACCTCCGCCGCCAGGTCGACCACCGACCGTCCTGCGCTCCCCGAGCCGAGAAGCACCGCCAGAAGCTCGCGCACCGACAGGGCGCTCGGAGGGAGCGCCGCCAGGCGCTCGCGTGGCCGGTCGGCGGGCGGCCACTCCCGGATGGTGGGGATCACGGCGAGAGGCTACGGGGTGACTCTCACCGTCGGGTCAACGATCTCGCCTGCCGTTACCGCACCGGGGCGGTGTGGCGTGAGTCCGGGAGGCTCTAGCGGAGTCCCCGAGGAGACCCCGCAGCGGCTTCAGCCGCGAGGAAGCTCCGAACGGGACGAGCGGCCTCCCGGACTCACGCCACCCGTCCGTGACACTTCTTGTATTTCTTTCCGCTCCCGCACGGACACGGGTCGTTCCGTCCGGGCTCACCATCGGCCTGGATCGGGGCCTCCGGACGCAGGACCTGCGGGGCCGGCTGCAGCCCGGAAGGCGCGGGCGCGTCCTGAAGAGCCGTCGCCGCCACGCCGGTCGGGGCCAACTCGGGAGTCGACTCGGGGATCGCCGGCCGCGCTCCGCCTGACATGCTCGCGGCACCGGCCGGTGCCAGTCCGCTTCCGGTGCCGGCGAGCTCGGAGGGTCCGCTCATGGAGCTCACCTGCTGCGGTCGGAGCGCCGGACGCATCTCCACCTGCGCCCGGAACAGAAGGCTCGCGAGACTCTTGCGAAGATCCTGCATCAGGTCCACGAAGGCCTCGTAGGCCTCCCTCTTGTACTCGACCAGCGGGTCGCGCTGCCCGTACGCCCGATACCGAATGGACTCCCGCAGGTGGTCCAGATCGTACAGGTGTCCCTTCCACTTCTCGTCGATCACAGACAGTACGATGAAGCTGAGGATTCTCTCCCAGTTCTCGCCGAAACTCTCGATCTTCTCGTGGTAGGCTTGGTGGACGAACCCGAGCACGGAGTCCATCAGCGCGTCCGTGTCCTTCCACGGAATCTCGGCCGGGTTGAGATCCTCCGTCGGGAGGAACGAAGCCACGAGGAAGTAGTCGAGGAGGAGTCGCTCACGAAGAGCCGGGAGATCCCACTCGTCGGCGTGCGAGCCCGGCTCGATGATCGTCTCCACGATCTCGATCACGGAGCGCTCCACCATCTCCCACGCCTCGCCCTTCAGGTCCTCCCCACCCTCCAGCCCGAACAGCCGCAGGTCGTAAATCACCTCCCGCTGCTGGTTCATCACGTCGTCGTACTCCAGAAGGCGCTTGCGCGCCTCGAAGTTCTGGAGCTCGACGCGGCGCTGGGCGCGCTCGATCGACTTGGTCATCCACGGGTGGGTGATGACCTCACCCTCCTCCGCCCCGAGACGGTCCATCACCTTGGCCACCCGCTCGGTTCCGAACAGGCGCATCAGGTCATCCTCGAGCGACAGAAAGAACCGACTGGATCCGGGATCGCCCTGCCGGCCCGACCGACCGCGCAGCTGGCGGTCGATGCGGCGGGACTCGTGACGCTCCGTGCCCAGAATCTGCAGACCGCATGGCGGGTCGACGTAGCACCCCAGCGCCTTCACGCTGTCCTGGTCGAGGTCCTCGTTCTCGGTGACCTGTCCGAACGCCGGCTCGGCCGAGCGAATGCCGCATACGCGGCACTTCACGAGCGCCGCACCCAGTTTGATGTCGGTGCCGCGGCCGGCCATGTTCGTGGCGATCGTGATCGCGCCGGGCTGTCCAGCCTGTGTCACGATCTCCGCCTCACGCTCGTGCTGCTTGGCATTCAGCACCTGGTGATCCAGCCCGCGCCGCTTGAGCATGCGCGAGACTTTCTCCGACACGTCCACGCTGGTCGTGCCCACCAGGATCGGCAGCCCCCTGCGGTGAAGGCGCTCGATCTCGTCCAGCAGGGCGGCGAACTTTTCGCGCTTCGTCCGATACAGCAGGTCCTCGTCGTCCATCCGGCGCACCGGACGGTTGGTGGGAATGACGATGACCTCGAGGCCGTAGATCTCGTGGAACTCGCCTTCCTCCGTCTCCGCCGTACCGGTCATTCCGGCCAGCTTGGAGTACATGCGGAAGTAGTTCTGAATGGTGATCGTGGCCAGCGTCTGGGTCTCCCCGCGGACGCTCACGTTCTCCTTCGCCTCTACCGCCTGGTGCAGGCCGTCGCTCCACCGCCGGCCCGTCATCTTGCGACCCGTGAACTCGTCGACGATCACGACTTCGCCGTTCTCGACGACGTACTCCACGTCCTTCTCGTACAGCGCGTGCGCTTTCACGAGCTGGTGGATGATGTGCAGACGCTCCGATTTCTCCGCGTACTCCCGCTCGAGAATCTGGATCCGGTCCCGCGTCTCGTCCGGGCCCAGCTTTTCGTCGTCCTCGACCTTCTTCACGGCCTCGGAGATGTCGGGCACGACGAACGCTTCCGGATCTCCCGGGCTCAGGATGTCCTGCCCACGATCGCTGATCTGGATCGTGTGGCCCTTCTCGTCGGTGGTGAACAGCAGCATCTCGTCGACATCGGCCATGGCCTTCTCGCGCATCACACCGGCCTCGGTGCGCTGGACGAGCTGCTTGACACCCGTCTCGTTCAGGAGCTTCATGAGGCGGCGGTTCTTGGGTGCCCCTCGCCGCGCGGCGAGGAGCAGCTTGCCCGTGTGGAACTCGCTCGCGTCTTCGCCTTCCTCCTCCAGATTCACGAGCTCCTTCTCAGCCTCGGCGACCAGCTCGCTCACGATCGCGGTCTGTTTGCGGACGAGGCCGGCAACCTGTGCGTTGTAACGCTTGTAGGCCTGCTGGTCCTGGGCCTTGCCGACTGGCCCGCTGATGATGAGCGGCGTGCGGGCCTCGTCGATCAGGACCGAGTCCACCTCGTCGATGATGGCATAGTTGTGGGCCCGCTGTACGCGGTCCTCCAGACGCACGACCATGTTGTCGCGCAGGTAGTCGAACCCGAATTCGTTGTTGGTGCCGTACGTGATATCACACCCGTACATGCCGCGCCGAACCTCGCTCCCCGGCTGCGTGTCGTCGATGCAGCCAACGGTGAGGCCGAGGTAGCTGAAGACCGTGCCCATCCACTGGGAGTCGCGCCGCGCCAGGTAGTTGTTCACCGTGACGAGATGCGCACCTTTGCCCGAAAGCGCGTTCAGGTAGAGGGGAAGCGTGGCGACCAGCGTCTTGCCTTCACCCGTCGCCATCTCGGAGATCTTGCCCTGGTGCTGGACGATGCCACCGATGAGCTGGACATCGTACGGCACCATGTCCCAGGTCGTCCTGTGTCCGGTGACCTCGATCTCTCTGCCGAGCAACCGGCGGCAGGCCTCCCGTACCGTGGCGAACGCTTCCGGAAGCAACTCGTCGAGGATCTGGTCGTTCGAGCTCTGGAGCTCGGTCTCGGCCTGGCTGATGCGCTCGGACAGGTCCGCCCGCTTGGAGCTTTCTTCCGTGTGGCGGCGCTCTTCCCGAAGGTCCTCTATCTCGTCCTCGAGCTTGTGCGTCCGCTCGCGGATTCGCTCGCGAAATCGTCCGGTCTGAGCCTTGAGCTCGTCCTCCGAGACGTCGGCCAGGCGCTCTTCGTGCTGCTTGATCTCATCGACGATAGGCTGCAGGCGCTTCATCTCCCTCTGGAAGCGCGTACCGATCACTTTATGTGCGAGTCCCTTCAACATTTCCGACGATCTTCCTTTTCTCGCCTGCGGCTCACGCGAGCTGCTTCGCCCTGTCTGCCCAGGCTGTCTCGATACTCTCACGTATGGACTCGGGCACCAGATACCGGATCGAGCGACCGTCCGCCAGCCGTTCGCGGATGCGGGTGCTCGAGATGTCTACTCGAGTGACGTCGATCCTCTCGAACGGAACGCCGGTGTTCCGCACGTCGTCGCCGGACCGGGTCATGACTGCGAGTCGCGCCATTTCCGTAATGCGCCCGGGCTCCCGCCAGCTGTGGAACGCCCTGTACTGGTCGGCCCCGACGATCAGAATCAAGTCGACAGGATCCAGCTCACGCCGTACCCACTCTACCGTATCCACCGTCCACGACGGTCCGTCGCGGATCAGCTCGACGTCGGCCACTTCGATACTATCGTCCCCGCGGAACGCCTCCACGACGAGCCGGAACCGGACTCGGGGATCCAGAACCGCGGCGCGGTGCGGCGGGATTCCCGCTGGTACCACGATCAGGCGCTCGAGCTGCAGGGCTTCGAGGGCGTCCTGCGCCACGATGAGATGTCCGATGTGGGGAGGATCGAACGTGCCGCCCAGCAGCCCCAACCGACCGCTCGCCATCATCCTTCATCTTCCTGCTGCTCGGACATGGCTCGCGCTTCCGGAGTGTCGGGGAACACCTCCAGCAGGCGGCGGCGCACGGCCTCGGCCTCCATCCGAAAGCCGACCCGGCTGTAGCTATCGTGAAGTACGAGCAGGGTCTCCGGGATCACCTCCGCCTCCGGATACGTCTGGAGGATGTGCTCGAGGTAGATGATGGCCGACTCGTAGAACCCGCGATCATAATAGTACCGGCTGATCCGCAGCTCCTTCGCCGCCATCTTCTGACGCGCCTGCGTGATCAGGGTGCGCGCCTCGCCCGCGAGCGGGCTGCGTGGGAAGAACTCTAGCAGGCGCGTGCATTCCTCGATCGTCTTTTCCGTGTACTCCTGATCCCGCGGCAGGTCCGGCGAGACGGTCCAGAAGGCGCGGCAGATTCCGAGCTGCGCATCATCCGCCAGCGGACTGTTCGGCCGCGACGTCACGAGCTGGCTGAATTCGTTCGCCGCCATGAGCTCCTGATCGGTCCGCATGTAAGACGCGGCGAGCAGGAATCGCGCGCTGTCGGCGGTCGGATGCAACGGCTCCCGCAGCAGGTGGTCCCGGAACCCGCGGATGGCGTCGTGATATTTCTCGCGCTCGAACCGCTCGACGGACCATTCGAATCGGCCTCGCGGTGTGGCATTCTCCGGCGGCAAGGCAGGGGAGCAAGAGGCGACGGCGCAGGCGGCCGTAGCAGCGACCAGAGCAGTCAGGGAGCCACGACGCGCTGCCGCGCCTCTCCGTGTCATGGATGATACCATTATCGCAAGTACCCGTAACGGATCTCTCGAATCCTCTCCTCGGCCATTCCCACCAGCGAGCCGCTACGTGCCGGGTTCAGCTCCAGCACGGCCAGGAAATCCGCCTCGGCCGCCTCGTACGACCCTGCGGCGAGCAGAATCTCGCCGCGCTCGAAATGCGCCCGATCCAACAGGGTCCGCGGTACGCCCTGCTCGATCAGGTTATCGAGGCGCCTGCGCGCCGATCGTTCGTCACCCTCGCGCCGTTCCTGTTCAGCCACCTGGAACAGGCAGGTGCCGTACTGCCAGCGCGCTCCCGAGCGATCGGTACCGGAGGATCCGCCGCGCCCGAGAAAACTCTCGAAGTAGCGCAGCGCCTCCCGGCACCCGCCGAGCTCCTGAAACGCGCGCGCGATCTCCAGATCCGCGACCGAGGACAGCGAGTCGTCCTCGGTGGCCGCCAGGAACAGGGGCAGTGCCTCTCCCCAGGCCGACAGCTCCGCGTAGTGCCGCGCCAGCGCGAGCTGAAGATCGGCCGGCATCAGGCCGATCCCCATCGCCTCCACCGGCCGGAGGGCCCGCGCCATGTTGTCGGGAGCTCCACGCTCGAGCGCGATCCGAGCCGCCTCGGACAAGGCAGCAGCGGCCCGGTAGCGGTACGTCGAGTCCACAGCCAGAAGACGGCGCATGTACCGGAGTCCCGCTTCGATCTCACCCCGCTTGCCGTACGCCTCTCCCAGGCGGAGGAGCACCTCCGGCTCCTCTCCCCTCTGCCGAAGGGCAAGCCGGTACTCGGCGATGGCCGCATCGACCTGACCGGCGCCGGACAGGCGATCCCCCCGCTCTACCGCGTCGACCGGGGAACCGCTGCAGGCCGCGAGCCCCAGGAGGAGGGACGTCGCCGTCGCCAGGGTTCGGCCATCGCGCGCCGCTGCGCACGTCATCCGCACGATTCCCTGCCTCAGGCGCCGGCGGCCGATGCCGGGGCAGACTTGCTCTTCCGCCCGAACATCCGGCGGAAGATCCCGTACTTCACGATGCAGTGCAGCGCCCGGAACCCGTCCTTCCAGTTGATCTTCTTCCCTTCGGCATACGTGCGGCCCGCGTACGACACGCCGACCTCGTACACACGCCACCCCGCGTGAGCCACTTTCGCCGTGATCTCCGGTTCTACCCCGAAGCCCCGCTCCTCGATCACCAAGTCCTGGATCACCTCACGACGGAAGCACTTGTAGCAGGTTTCCATGTCTGTGAGGTTGAGGTTCGTCACCATGTTGGACATCAGCGTGAGGAATCGGTTCCCCACGTAGTGCCAGAAGTACAGCACACGGTGCGGCTCTCCTCCCAGGAAACGGGATCCGTATACGACATCGGCCCGATCGGCCAGGATCGGCTCCAGCAACTTCCGGTACTCCAGCGGATCGTACTCGAGGTCCGCGTCCTGGATGATGACGACGCCTCCGGTGGCCGCGGCGAACCCCGTGGCCAGCGCCTTTCCTTTTCCCCGGTTCTTCTCGTGCAGGATGACCCGATCGACGAGACCTTCGGCCTCGAGGCGCGCCAGAGTCTCGCGGGAGCCGTCGGTGCTTCCGTCGTCCACGCACACGAGCTCGATCTTGAGCGGCACGTCTCGTACGCGTCGGACGATGGCCTCGAGAGTCTCCCGCTCGTTGTAGACCGGCATGACGACGGAGAGGGCCTGCCCCGCGGTCTCGGTCATGGCGTCGACTCCTCGCCGGGGTTGGCGGTGAGCACAGGCGGCGGCCGCAGGAGGCCTCGATCGCGAAGGGCGGCGAAGTAGTCGATCGTCTGCGCCAGTCCCTCGTCGAGCGGGATCGTCGGCGCCCAGCCGAGAAGATCTCGCGCCCGCGTGATGTCCGGCTGGCGCACCTTCGGATCGTCCGTCGGAAGAGGCAGGTGACGGACGCCGGCCGTATCGGGGACCAGCGCAGCGATCCGCTCCGCCAGCTGCGTCACGGTGTACTCCGTCGGATTCCCGATGTTCACCGGCTCCGGCCCGTCCGAGTGGAACAGGCGGTGGATGCCCTCCACTTCATCCGACACGTAGCAGAAGCTGCGCGACTGGGAACCGTCGCCGTACACCGTGAGCTCCCGCCCGAGCAATGCCTGCACGATGAAGTTCGAGACCACGCGGCCGTCCCCGGGTCTCATGCGCGGTCCGTAGGTGTTGAAGATCCGGACGATGCGCGTGTCTACGGCGTGGTACCGGTGGTACGCCATCGTCATCGCTTCGGCGAACCGCTTGGCCTCATCGTACACGCCGCGGGGACCGATCGGATTCACGTTGCCCCAGTAGGCCTCAGGCTGTGGGTGCACCAGCGGATCGCCGTACACCTCGGAGGTCGATGCGAGAAGGAAGCGCGCGCCCTTCGCGAGGGACAACCCGAGCGCATTGTGCGTCCCGAGGCTTCCGACCTTGAGCGTTTGGATGGGAAGCTCCAGGTAATCCACCGGGCTCGCGGGGGAGGCGAAATGAAGCACTCCGTCCAGATCCCCCTTCACCGAGATGAATCGGCTCACGTCATGCTCCACGAAGTCGAACCGTGGCTCGCTCTCGAGGTGCGAGATGTTGTCCATGCTTCCCGTGATGAGATTGTCCATCCCGACCACGTGATGGCCGTCCGCCAGGAAGCGATCCGTGAGGTGCGATCCCAGGAATCCGGCCGCACCCGTGATCAGGATTCTCATCGCACCTGCTCCCGGCCGATCGAGTAGTATTCGAACCCCTGGCTCCGCATTCGATCCGGCTCGTACAGATTGCGCCCGTCGAACACGATGGGGCTGGTCAGCGCTTCCTTGACCCGAAGCCAGTCCGGGCGCCGATACTGCAGCCACTCCGTCACAACGATCAGCGCGTCGGCATCGCCGAGCGCCGCGTACTCATCCGGCGCGTACTCGACGCGTTCGGCGAGGTACCAGGCCCGGGAAGCCTCCATGGCTACGGGATCGTGAACCGTGACGGTAGCGCCGCACTCGAGCAGCTCGTGGATCAGCGTCACCGCCGCCGCCTCGCGCATGTCATCCGTCTCCGGCTTGAACGCCAGACCCCACACGGCAAAGTGTCGTCCGCCCAGATCGTCGCCGAACCGGTCCCGCACCTTCTTCGCGAGCAGGGCCTTCTGTCGCTCGTTCGTGGCGTGCACATCCTTGAGGATCGAAAGGTCCACGCCGAGCTCATCGGCCGTCTGGATGAGCGCCCGTACGTCCTTGGGGAAGCAGCTGCCTCCGTATCCTGCCCCGGCGTAGAGGAAGGCGGGTCCGATGCGCGGATCCGAGCCGATGCCGCGACGCACCAGCGAAACGTCGGCTCCCGCCTTCTCGCAAAGACCGGCCACCTGATTCATGAAGCTGATGCGGGTCGCCAGCATCGCGTTGGCGGCATACTTGGTGAGCTCGGCCGAGGCAATGTCCATGAAGATCAGCGGATTGCCACTGCGGACGAAGGGCTCGTACAGCTCCTGCAGGATCGGTTGGACCGCATCCGACTCGATTCCGCACACGACCCGGTCGGGGCGCATGAAGTCGTCGATGGCCGCCCCCTCCTTGAGGAACTCCGGATTGGAGCACACGTGAAAGGACCCGTCCGTGTGCTTCTCGATCTCCTCGCGAACCGTGGCCGCCGTCCCCACCGGCACGGTGCTCTTGGTGATGACGATCTTCTCGTCGTTCAGATTCCGGCCAATCACCCCCGCCACGTCGAGGACGTGCTGGAGATCCGCCGATCCGTCTTCATCGGGCGGCGTGCCGACGGCGATGAAGATGACGCGACCGGAGCGGACGGCCTCCGCCACGTCCGTGGTGAAGCGTATCCGTCCCTCGGCGAGGTTGCGCTCCAGGAGTCGATCGAGTCCCGGCTCGTAGATCGGGCTGCGGCCTTCGTCGAGCAGGCCGATCTTGCGCTCATCGATGTCCGCGCAGACGACGTGATTCCCGGTCTCGGCCAAGCACGCCCCTACGACCAGACCGACGTATCCGGTTCCGACGACCGTGACGTTCATGTCTCTCCGCTCAGACGACGTTGTCCGTGTTTCCTGGACTTCCGAAGTGGCTTCGAGCCCAGCGATACGATTCTCGAACCGTGGCCTCCAGCTCTCGTTGTGGCACCCATCCCGTGTCTTCGCGGAGCCGCGAGACGTCACCGACGACGGCGGGCGGCTCCACCTGCCGGACTCGCTCGGAGTCCACCGCAATGTCGACCTCGATGCCCGCCTCGTCCACGATCCAGTCCAGGATCGTCCCGACCCGGACGCCGCGGCCAGAGGCCACGTTGTAGGCCGCTCGTGGCGCTTCGAGTTCCATGAGCATACGGAACGCCCTTACGGCGTCACGCACGTCGGTGAAATCCCGCGCGACGCCGAGGTTTCCGACGGTCATCACGGGCTCGGCCTCGCCCACCGCGATGCGTGCCGCCTGGGTGCAGAACTCGGGCACCACGAACGGCGCCTGCTGACCGGGTCCGACGAGATGGAACGCTCGGACGACAAAGATCTGCAGATCGTGTGAGCGTCGATAGGTGTGCGCGGCGAGCTCCTGGCTTGATTTCGAAAGGCCGTACACGGATACCGGGCGAAGGGACAAGTGCTCCTCGAGCGGTTGGCCCTCGAGAGCGGCGTCTCCGTAGGCGTCTCCGGACCCCATCACCAGCACCCGGGGATCGAACGCCGGATCGTCCTCACGCACGGAGACCACAGCCTCGAACAGGTTCACCGTGCCCCCGGTGTTCACGTGCACCGCGTCCGAAGCGAAGCGGCGTGCCAGGGCGCCGGAGGAGAAGCCCGCCAGGTGATAGATCCGTTCCGGAAGGGTCGCGGCCACGACGCGGTAGAGGGCGTCGTGGTCACGGACGTCAGCGGCCTTCCACTCGACGGACGAAACGTGCGCGGGCGTGAGCGTCGTTCGGCAGGGCGGAAGATCGCGCACCGACGCGGCCACGGCGAACCCCTGCTCGAGTAGCTCGGCGACGAGGTATTGACCGACGAACCCGTCGGCCCCGGTGACAAGTGCTTTCATTCGCATCACGCTCCGGCGACGGCGGGGATGGCATCCCGATCGCACCCCGGGAAGGAACGACTCGCGCCGGACACAACAAGAAGGCTCCACCGAGCGGCGGAGCCTTTTCTGGTCGTGTCAGCTCGACGCGAAGCGTCGGATGTCGACTCGCGCCGACACCTCAGGGAGCCTTGCGTACCTTGCCCGCCTTCAGACACCGCGTGCACACCCGAACTCGCACCGCGTGGTCGTTCTCCAGAATGCGAACACGCTGGAGGTTCGGCATGAAGCGACGCTTGCGCTTGTTGTTCGCGTTGCTGACGCGGTTGCCGGTCGCCGGCCCTTTGTTGCATACGTAGCAGAAGTTGGCCATCTCAAGCACACATCAGTTGAACGAGAGCGAATCCGCGAACATGAAACTGGGGCTCGCCGGAATCGCGCTCGCATGTTCCTGGTCCACGGCAGTCTGCGTCACCCACTCCGCCCGAATCGAGTCGTTGAGAGTGAACACGTGTCCGTGCAGCGTCACGACATCTTCACCATACACCTGCGTATCCAGCTGAATGAGGTCGGCGGACAGCAGGACCGGGAACGTGCTCGCCTCGTCCAGTCGGACGGCGAACGCCCCGCGTCCCAGCCGCTGATCCACGGAAACTCCGCGTAGCCAGCCCGTCTGGCCCACAGCGGCCGCCGGATCGGCGGCCAGCGCCACGGCCTCCAGCTCGACACCCTCCGACTCTGCCCCCTGTTCCTGCAGCACCGGGGCGACTTCCGTCCCCAGGGAGTCGGTCTTTCGGTCCAGCCAGTACATGAAACCGACGACGGCCACTACGGCGACGACCATCAGCAGCGTCGAAGCCCCGCGAAGCATCGGTGCCTGCCTTTCCCGACCCGTGGCCGGATCTAGTTCCCCTGCTCGATGAGCTCGATTAGCGCCATCTCGGCCCCGTCACCCTTGCGGGCTCCCAGCTTGACGATGCGGGTATAGCCGCCCGGTCGTTCCCTGAACCGGGGCCCCACCTCGTCGAACAGCTTCTGGAGCGCCTGCCGGTCAGCGATGTGTCGGCGCGCCCGCCGCCGGTGGTGTACGTCATCCGTGCCGCCGATCGTGATCAGACGCTCCACGAACGGGCGGAGCTCCCGCGCGCGCGCTTCCGTGGTACGTATGCGCTCGTGCTGGATGAGGCTGGTCGCCATGTTTCGCAGGGTAGCCGTCCGATGGCTCGCCGTGCGACTGAGCTGGCGGCCCTTCTTCCTATGCCTCATCTACCCCGTCGCCTCCCGCCGAAACCAGGCTCGTCTCTTCCACGATCCACAGCTCGCCGTCGTCACCGCGCTCGACGCTCATGTCGAAACGGAGACCGTTCAGGGCCAGCACCTCGGCCACCTCTTCGAGCGATTTCTCGCCGAAGGAAGGGACCGCCAGGATGTCGTCCCGCGATCGCGTGACGATGTCGAGAAGGGTGTGGATGTCCGCCTTGTCGAGGTTGTTCCGCGACCGGATCGAAATGCCCTCGAATGCCTCGAGTGGCGACTCGAGGACTGCCGTCATTCCAGCGTCGACCGGTTGTCGCCCGGGCATCCCCGAGCCGGCGTCCGGCGCTCCCATCCCGTTCGCCTGATGGCCGAATCCGGTCAGATAGGCCAGGTGGGCGCGAGCGATCTCCGCCGCGTCCGCCACCGCATCGGCGGGATCGAGGGACCCGTTCGTCTCCACCTGGATCGTGAGTCGATCGAAGTCCGTGCGCTGTCCAACCCGGGTCTCTTGCACCTGGAAGTTGGCGCGGATAACCGGATTGTAGACCGAGTCGACCCGGATGAGGTCCACCGGAACGTCTTCCGGCTTCTCGTGCTGCTCGGCCACGACGAAGCCACGACCCCGGTTGACCCACAAGTCCATGTTAAGCGGCCGGCCCTCCGGAAGATCGTCCTGGAGCGTGAACAGCACCGCGTCCGAGTTCACGATCGTAACCCCGGACACACTGCCGATCATGTCGGCCGTGACGGCCCCGGCTCCGGTCACCGAAAGCTCCAGCTTGGCCGTGTCGACCCCGGGATCCAGAACGACGACCAGCTTTTTCAGCTTCTGGATGACCTGGTGAATGTCTTCGACCACGCCCGGGATCGTCTGGTGCTCATGCTGTACCCCATCGGCGCGAAACGCCCAGATCGCGCTTCCGGGCAGCGACGAGAGAAGCACGCGGCGGATGGAGTTGCCCACCGTGTGCCCGAAGCCCCGCTCCAGCGGTTGTAGAATGTACTCGGCCTGCCGCCCATCGTCCGACCGACCCTGCTCTTCAACCGTGCCAGGAAGCACGAGCCCTGTGAGATCAAGCCCTGCTGACATTGGGTATCGCCTCTATTACTTGCTGTACAGCTCGACGATCAGCTGCTCCTGAACGGCGAGCGGAATGTCGGCCCGGCTCGGCTGCTCGAGCATGCGGCCGGCACAATTCTCGTAGTCGACGCGGAGCCATGACAACAAATCCTTGTTCCTTCGATCTTCCACGGCCTCACGCACGACCGGTATTTCCTGTGCGGGGGCCGCGATGGAGACTTCCTGCCCCGGGGACACCTGGAAGCTCGGGATGTCCACCGTTGCCCCGTCCACCCGCACATGGCGGTGCCGCACGAGCTGCCTCGCGGCCTTGCGGGACGGGGCGAATCCGAGGCGGTAGACGATGTTGTCCAGCCTGGACTCCAGGGAGATCAACAGGTTCTCACCGGTAATCCCCTTGATGCGCGCCGCCTTGCGAAAGAGCGTGTGAAACTGCTTCTCGCCCACTCCGTAGATGCGCTTGACCTTCTGTTTTTCCCGCAGCTGGAGCGCATACTCCGAGGACCGCCGGCGCCGTCTTCCCGTGCCGTGCTCTCCCGGGGGATACGCCTTCCGCTCGATCGCGCACTTCTCGGTGAAGCAGCGCTTGCCCTTCAGAAACAGCTTCTCGCCCTCGCGCCGGCACAGCCGGCAGACCGGGCCCGTGTAATGTGCCATCTAGTTTCCTTCGCCTGTGTACGTCGTGTTTCCCGTCATGCTGGCGTATTCAGACGCGCCGCTTCTTGGGCGGCCGGCAGCCGTTGTGTGGAATCGGCGTGACGTCCCGAATGGATCGGATCGTCAGACCCGCTCCCTGGAGAGCCTGGATCGCCGACTCGCGACCCGAGCCCGGGCCCTGCACCCGCACGTGCACCCGTTTCATGCCCATCGACAGGGCCTCGCGGCCTACGGTCTCCGCCGCGATCGTGGCCGCGAACGGAGTCGACTTCTTCGAGCCCTTGAACCCCGCCTTGCCGGCGCTGGCCCAAGCCACCGTGCCACCGTTCAACTCGGTGATCGTAATGATCGTGTTGTTGAACGTTGCCTTGATGTGGGCGACGCCCTCTGAGTCTACCTGTCGCTTGCGTCTTCCGCCGCTTCTCGGCTTCGCCATGCGTCGTCCTATTTCTTCGGTGCCCTTTTCTTGCCGGCCACCGCTCGTCGCGGCCCCTTCCGGGTCCGCGCGTTGGTGTGCGTGCGCTGACCCCGGACCGGCAGCCCGCGCCGGTGCCGCAGGCCGCGGTAGCAGCCGATGTCCATCAGCCGCTTGATGTTCATGGAAGTCTCGGTGCGAAGTGCTCCCTCGACCTTGTACCGGGCCTCGATCACCCGCCGGAGCCGGTTTACGTCCTCGTCGGACAGTGCGTTCACCCTCGTATCGGGATCCACTGCGGTCTCGGCCAGGATCGCCTGCGCCGACGAGCGCCCGATGCCGAAGATGTACGTGAGGGCAACCTCGACTCGCTTGTCGCGCGGAAGGTCAACGCCAGCTATTCTCGCCATGTACCACCCGTTCGCTTTGTCGGCCCGCGTCCGCTGCCGGACGCCCGTTCCGGCCGAGCGCCTTTTATCCCTGTCGCTGCTTGTGCTTCGGATTACGACTACAGATCACACGCACGACGCCGCGGCGCCTGATGATCTTGCAGTGTTCGCAAATCCGTTTCACGCTGGAACGCACTTTCATGACGACTTCCGTTCATTTCGTTCGTTCGCGAGACAGCTGTACAAAGTAATCGCTGTCCGCTTTCGAATCAACGTCAAGGTCTATTTGAACCGGTAGGTAATCCGGCCCTTCGTCAGGTCGTAGGGCGACATCTCGACCGTAACTTTATCGCCCGGCAGAATCCGGATGTAGTTCATCCGGATCTTGCCCGAGACGTGGCACGTGATCTCGTGCTCGTTCTCCAGTCGGACGCGGAACATCGCGTTCGGCAGAGCCTCGATGACCTCTCCCGCCATCTGAATCGGTTCTTCTTTCGCCAAGCCTGCCTCCTCAGCCTTCAGGCGTCCGGAAACCCGGTAAGTACCTTCGGCCCGTGCGGTGTCACTGCTACCGTATGCTCGAAGTGCGCCGACAGGCTTCCGTCGGCGGTCACCACTGTCCAACCGTCATTCAGCGTCCGGATATGGCGCCGCCCCGCGTTGACCATCGGTTCGATGGCGATCACCAGGCCCTCCTCCAGCTCCACTCCCTGACCGCGGTGCCCGTAGTTCGGTACCTGCGGCTCCTCGTGCGCAGCGAACCCGACTCCGTGGCCGACGAGTTCGCGGATCACGCTGAAGCCCGCGCCTTCCACGACTTCCTGCACCGCCGCGCCTACGTCCCCCAGCGTGGCCCCCGGTCTGGTCTCGCGCACGCCTGCTTCGAGCGCCTGCCGGGTCACCCCGAGAAGCCGTCGCGCATCCGTCGAGGGCTCGCCGACGGGCACGGTGAATGCCGCATCCGCATACATGCGGTCCAGCACAACGCCCACATCGACGCCCAGCAGGTCCCCCTCGACCAGGGTCCGCCTGGAAGACGGGATCCCGTGCACCACCTCTTCGTTCAAGCTCGTACACAAGGTGGCCGGGAAACCGTACAGCCCCTTGAACGCGGGGGCCGCTCCCTCGTGGTCACGGATGAAGCTCTCCGCCAGTCCGTCTAGCTCCGCGGTGCTCACCCCGGGGCTGGCGTGCTCGGCCACGACGGCCAACACGCCAGCGACGATCTTACCGGCCCTCGCTATGGCCTCGATCTCGGAAGCCGATTTCAGCTGCATCCCCGACCCAGACGTTCCGCGATTCGCTGCTGGATCTCCTGGATCAATCCGACGCCGTCGATCGAGACAACCTCCACGTCGCTGTCGTCGTACCACTCGAGCACCGGCTTCGTCCGCGCACGGTACACCTCGAGGCGGCGTCGAATCGTGTCGTCCGTATCGTCCGACCGGCCGCGTGCTTCAAGTCTCGCGCGAATTTCATCCGCCTCGACCAACAGGTCGACCACTGCATCGAGACGCTCGCCTCTTCGCTCCAGCAACCCCGCGAGGCCACGGGCCTGCACGACGGTGCGCGGGAAGCCGTCGAGCACGAATCCGCGCTGGGCCTCGGGACGGCTGACGACCTCTCCGACGATTCCCAGAATCACGTCGTCGGGAACCAGCTCGCCCGCGTCCATGTATCGCAAGGCCTCGCGACCCAGCGGTGTTCCTTCTTCCTGCGCCTTACGCAGGATGTCCCCCGTGGAGTACCGCGGGACTCCCAGTGAACGCGCCAGCAGATCGCCCTGCGTGCCCTTGCCGGCCCCCGGGGGGCCCATGATCACCAGCCTCACGTCACATGTACCTCTGGCGACCCCTGTACCTGACCCGGCCTTTCTTCATGAACCCCTCGTACTGGCGCAGCAGGAGGTGTTGCTGCATCTGCTGCACGGTGTCCAGGGCGACGCCCACGACGATCAGGAGCGACGTTCCACCGAAGAAGAAGGTCTGGATGTCGAAGGCCGCGAAGATCCAGAACGGCAGAATCGCGATTACCGCGAGGAAAATGGCCCCCGGGAGAGTCACTCGGGTGAGGACCCGGTCGATGTACTCCGCCGTCTGGGCTCCCGGCTTGACTCCGGGGATGAAGCCTCCCTGCTTCTTCAGGTTCTCGGCGAGATCCACCGGATTGAAGATGATGGCCGTGTACACGTAGGTGAACACGATGATCAGGGCGGCGTACGTCACGTAGTACCACATCGATCCCGGCTGGAAGAGCTGGCTCAGGTCGTACAGGAAGCCTCCCACTCCACCCGCGGCCGCTCCTGCCTGGCCGCCGGTGAACGAATACAGGGTACCGGGCACGATGATGATGGCCTGCGCGAAGATGATCGGCATCACGCCCGCGCTGTTGACGCGGATCGGGATGAAGGACTTCTGACCCTCGCGCACCCGCCCCCGCCCGACAACCTTCCGCGGGATCTGAACCGGGATCCGACGTGCCGCCATGGTCAGCGCCACGACCGCGGCGGTGATGAGAATGAGAACCGCCACAAGGGCGATGAGCTTGAACAGCGAAATGCCGCCGGCCCGCAGCAGCTCCAGCGTGTTGAACACGGCACCCGGAAATCCCTGCACGATGGAGAAGAAGATCAGCAGCGACATCCCGTTGCCGATCCCGCGCTCCGTGATCTGCTCTCCGAGCCACATCACGAAGACACCGCCGGCCGTCAGTAGGAGCACCGTCTCGATGCGGAAGCCCCAACCGGGCTGCACCACGACACCGGGCTGCGACTCGAGGAAGATCGAGTAGCCGTACGCCTGCATGATGCAGAGGAAGACCGTCGAATAGCGGGTCCACTGTGTCAGCTTGCGGCGCCCGTCCTCGCCCTCTTTCTGCAGCTTCTCGATCGTGGGAAACGTCGAGCCCAGCACCTGGAAGATGATGCTCGCCGAGATGTACGGCATGATGCCGAGCGCGAAGATCGTCGCCCGCTGAAGCGCGCCGCCCGTGAACAGGTCGTAGATCCCGAACAGGGTGCCCTGGAACTGGCCCGCCAGCTGCTGAAGGGCCAGGACGTTGACGCCGGCCGTCGGAATGTGCGATCCGAGACGGTATATGGCGAGACACAGGAGCGTGAAGAGGATCTTGCTCTTCAGCTCCGGGATCTTGAACAGATTCTGGGCGGCCTGGAGCGCTTGCGTGCGTTCGTTCGCCATGTCAGTCTATCAGTTCCGCACGGCCGCCCTCGGCCTCGATCTTGGTCTTCGCCGTGGCGCTGAACGCGTGCGCCCGCACCGTGACGGCCCGTCCCGGAGTGCCGACTCCCAGGATCTTGATCGGTTTTCGAGTCGACGACACGAGCCCGTGGGACCGGAGCTCGTCGGGGCCGATCTCGGTGTCCTCCAAATCGGCGATCGCCGAGAGGTTGACGACCTGGTATTCGCGCCTGTTCAGCGGCTTGAAACCCCGCTTGGGAACCCGGCGATACAGCGGCATCTGCCCGCCCTCGAACCAGGCCGGAATCGACGCGCCGGACCGTGATTTTTGACCCTTGTGTCCCCGGCCCGAGGTCTTGCCCCGGCCTGAGCCGTGGCCTCGCCCGACACGCTTCCGCTCGCCGCGGGAGCCGGAGGGGGGGCGCAGGTTGTCCAGGCCAATTCGCTTGCTGTCTGCCATGGGTCAGTCGACCTCCTCGATTTCCACGAGGTGGGATACCGCCCTGATCATCCCGCGAATGGCCGGGTTGTCCTCCTTGATGACCTCCGCCTGGTGATGACGGAGTCCCAACGCCCGCAGGGTGGCTTTCTGCCTCTTCATCGCGTTGCATCCGCTGCGCACCTGTCTCACCCGTATTGTCTTAGCCACGCATCGCCTCCCGGATCACTTCGACGTCCACTCCCCTCTCGCGAGCCACCTTCTCCGGCGTCATCAGGCCCTGAAGGCCCCGCATCGTGGCTTCGACGACGTTGAGCGGGTTGTTCGACCCGAGGCTCTTGGTCAGGATGTCCTGAACGCCGGCGCAGTCCAGCACCGCGCGAACCGGTCCCCCCGCGATCACTCCGGTTCCGGGAGACGCGGGCTTCAGAAGCACGCGGCCGGCGCCGTGTCGCCCCATCATCTCGTGCGGGATCGTGCCGCCGATGATCGGCACCTCGACCATCGACTTCCGGGCCTTCTCCAACCCCTTGCGGATGGCTTCGGCCACTTCGTTCGCCTTGCCGAGCGCCGTGCCCACACGACCCTGTCCGTCGCCCACGGCCACGAGCGCGGTGAAGGAGAATCGGCGTCCACCCTTGACCACCTTCGAGACCCGGTTGATATGGATCACGTTCTCCTTGAGGCTGTCGCCCTCATCCCGTCTGCGACTCTGCTTCTTCGCCATTCCTCGCGCTTTCCGATGTCGACGGTCCCTTGCCGCGCCATCGCGGCCCGGATCCCATCACGTTGGTCTACCTAGAACACCAGCCCGCCGGCGCGTGCGCCCTCCGCGAATGCCCTGACCCGGCCATGAAAACGGTATCCGCCGCGATCGAACACGATGCGGTCGATACCCACCTTGCGGGCTCTCTCCGCCAGGATGCGTCCGGCTGTGTAGCTCGCCGCGACCTTCCCGCTCATGTCTTCTACCTCGACGGTGGACGGTTCCACCGCCAGGGTCGATACGCCCAGGATGGTGGCACCCCGATCGTCATCGACCAGCTGACCCTCGATATTTCTCAGGCTCCGGAACATGACGAGGCGGGGACGCTCCGCCGTGCCCCGTACCTTCTTGAGCACTCTCCGGTGCCGCGTGGCGCGACGAATTCGCCGCTCCGCCGACTTGCTGCGCGCCATACCTTCTCCTTCGGGCTCCCGCCGCATGCGGCGGGCGTGACCCGGATCTCGTTCCGTATCAGCCGCTCACGGCGGCAGCCTTGCCGGCCTTGCGCCGCACGTGCTCGCCCCGGTAGCGGATTCCCTTGCCCTTGTAGGGCTCCGGCGGTCGAATTCGCCTGATCCGCGCGGCCACCTCTCCCACGAGCTGCTTGTCGATCCCGCGCACGTGCACGAGGGTCGGCGTCTCCACGACCAACTCCACTCCTTCCGGAGCCTCGAAGACCACCGGATTGCTGTATCCGACCGCGAGTTCGACGCTGCTGCCCTTCTGCTGGGCACGGTATCCGATGCCGTGGATCTCCAGCGACCGCTCGAAGCCCGCGTGAACACCCTGCACCATGTTGGCGATCAGGCTCCGCGTCAGCCCGTGGAGCGACCGGTGCCGCGGCTGATTGGTCGGCCGCGAAACGCGCACCTCTCCGCCCGCCAGCTCGACGTCCAGATCCGCATCGAAGCGCGCGCTGAGCGACCCCTTGGGACCCTTCACGCTGACACTGGCGCCCGCGACGGATACCTCCACTCCGTCGGGCACGACGATCGGCTGCCTACCGACTCTCGACATCAATCTCTCTCGCGTTCGACTTGTGGGCGTCCCCTCCCGGACGGGGCCGCCGTGCTCATCGCTGGTCTAGTAGACCGTCGCGATCACCTCTCCACCGATGCACTCGCGGCGGGCGTCGCGATCCGTCATTACGCCCTTGGACGTGGACAGGATGGCGATCCCCATGCCCGAGCGAACCTTGGGCATGCCCTCGGCTCCCACGTACCGGCGCAGGCCGGGTCGGGACACTCGCCGCAATGCATGAATCACCGGGCGATCGTCCTCTGTGTACTTCAGGTACACGCGCAGGACCCCGTGCCGGCCGTCGTCGAGGACCTTGTATCCGTGCACGAAGTGGTTCTCCGTCAGGATGCGCGCGATCTCGATCTTGAACTTGGACACCGGCATGTCGACGCGGCGGTGGCCCGCCCGGTTGCCATTCCGGATGCGCGTCAGCATGTCGGCGATCGGGTCACTCATGCTCATGTCTACCAGCTCGCCTTTCGGACACCCGGGATCTCGCCCCGTAGCGCCTGTTGCCGGAAGCAGATCCTGCACAGGCCAAACTTGCGCATGTAGGCTCGGGCGCGCCCGCACCGCTGGCAGCGACGTACCGTGCGCGCACTGTACTTGGGCTTCCGTCCAGCCTTCGCTATCAGAGACTTCTTGGCCATTTCTGCTCCGATCGATGTCCTTACACGACCACCGGTGTCTCGCCGCGGAACGGCATACCCAGCTCCCGCAGCAGCACCAGCGCCTCGTCATCCCGGTCCGTCGTCGTCACGAACGTGATGTCCATTCCGTGGACGCGGACGATGTCGTCGTAGTCGATCTCCGGGAACACCATCTGCTCACGGATTCCGACCGTGTAGTTGCCGCGCCCGTCGAAGGCGCGACTGTTGAAGCCCCGGAAGTCACGAATTCGCGGCACTGCCGCACTGATGAAACGATCCAGGAACTCGTACATGCGCGGCGCCCGCAGCGTCACTTTCACACCCACCGGCATCCCCTCGCGGAGGCTGAAATTGGAGATCGATTGCCGGGCCCGCGTGATCACCGGTCGCTGACCGCTGATCGTCGCCAGCTCGGCCACCACCGACTCCAGGAGCTTCTGATTGTCCTTCGCGTCCCCGAGACCGCAGTTGATGACGATCTTCTCGAGCCGCGGAACCTGCATCGAGTTCCGGAACTCGAAGACTTCCCGCAGCTTCGGAATCACGTGGGCTTCGTAGTGCTCTCTCAGCCTGGGCTGTTGTCTCATTCCAACATCACTCTAGCCTGCGTCCCGGTGGCCGCGTCACGGCCTCGGGATCGGGTTTCCGCTCTTGGTCGAGATCCGCTCCTTCGTGCCGTCGGCGTCGATCCGGTTGCGATAGCGCGTCGGTTCGTCGTTCGACGGATCGATGAGCATCACGTTGGACGCGTGGATCGGTGCCTCGAACGTGATGATCCCGCCCTCGGGATTCGCTTGCGTGGGAGCCTGGTGGCGCTTGCGCTTGTTGACGCCCTCGACCACCACCTGGCTCTTCGAAGGAATCGCTCTCAGCACTTGTCCGCGGGCGCCCTTGTAGTTGCCGGCGATTACCTGAACGTGGTCGCCCCGCCGGACGTGCAGCCTGTTCCGTTTGTTCCGCTTCATGTCTCCGGCTCCTCAGATCACTTCTGGGGCAAGCGAGACGATCTTCATGAACCGCTTCTCGCGCAGCTCTCTCGCCACCGGTCCGAAGATCCGGGTGGCGCGTGGCTCTCCCGCGTCGTTGATGATCACCGCCGCATTCTCATCGAACCGAATGTACGTCCCGTCCTTGCGGCGACACTCCTTGGCGACGCGTACGACCACTGCCTTCGCCACATCACCCTTCTTCACCGTGCCGCCCGGGATCGCGTCCTTGATGGTGACGACCACGACGTCTCCCAACCCGGCGTACCGGCGAGAGGATCCCCCGAGGACCCGTATGCACCGCGCCCGCCGGGCCCCTGAGTTGTCCGCGATGCGGAGATCCGTCTCCTGCTGGATCATCTCCTCAGCCCCCCTGCTCCGGCCGCTCGACCAGGCTCACCGCCCGCCAGCGCTTTCGCTTGGAGAGGGGTCGTGTCTCCTCTATCACCACCACATCGCCCGTTCGGAACTCGTTCTGCTCGTCGTGCGCGTGGTACTTCTTCCGCCGCGTCACCCGCTTCCCGTACAGGGGATGGGCGAACTGACGCTCGACGGAGACCACCACGGTCTTTTCCATCGCGTCACTCACGACCGTTCCCTGTCTGACCTTGCGGCTGCCCGCCGTCTGCGTGGCCGAATCCTCAAGCATCTCCCTCTCCCACGACTTCCGGCGCACGCTCGTGCCGGATGGTCTTGAGCCGCGCGATGTCTCGACGCAACTCCTTCATCAGGGACGGATTCTCGAGCTCCTCGTACGCGGCGCGGAACCGGAGCTTGAACAGCTCGTCCTGCGCGCGGTCGATCTCGAGATCGATCTCGTCCTTGGTCAATTCCCGAATGTCCTTCGCTTCCATGCCCTATTCCTCACGGACCAGAAATCTGGTCTTGACGGGAAGCTTCGCCGAGGCCAGCTGCATCGCGCGCCGCGCGATGGACTCGTCCACACCCTCGAGCTCGAACATGACGCGGCCGGGCTTGACCGGGGCGACCCAGGCTTCCGGATTGCCCTTTCCCTTGCCCATCCGTGTCTCGGCCGGCTTGGCCGTGATCGCCTTGTCCGGAAAGATGCGAATCCAGACCTTGCCACCACGCTTGATGTGGCGAGTCATAGCGACACGAGCGGCTTCGATCTGACGATTCGAGATCCACCCGGCCTCGAGCGTCTGCAGTCCGTAGTCACCGAACGCCACCGTGTTACCGCGCGTGGCGTTGCCCCGGATCTTGCCCTTCTGCTGCTTCCTGTACTTGACACGCTTTGGCTGAAGCATCGCTGTTCCCCGGCCCTCTATCTGCCGTCGCCCTACTTGCCGCCGCCGGCCGTGTACGTCTGGCCGCGCCGATCGTCAACCACCTCACCCCGATAGATCCAGACCTTCACGCCGATGGTCCCGTACGTCGTCTTGGCCATCTTCTCAGCGTAGTCGATGTCGGCCCGCATCGTGTGAAGAGGAACTCTGCCCTCGTGATAGCCTTCGGTCCGCGCGATCTCTGCCCCTCCGAGGCGCCCGCCGCACTGCACCTTCACTCCTTCGGCTCCGGCACGCACGGCCGACTGGAGCGCCCGCTTCATCGCACGGCGGAAGCCGATCCGCTGCTGCAGCTGGTGCGCAATGCTGTCGGCCACCAGCTGGGCACTGAGCTCCGGCCGCTTGATCTCTTCCACGTTGATCGAGACTTCGGAGTCGGTGAGCAGCGCCAGCTCATCCCGGAGCTTGTCCACCTCCGCGCCCCTCTTCCCAATCACGACGCCGGGGCGCCCGGTATGGATCGTCACGACGATCTTCGTCGGCTTGCGCTCGATCTCGATCCCGGCCACGGCGGCGTGGTCAAGCCGTGCGTGGAGATACTTTCGCAGCTTCTCGTCTTCGGCCAGCAAGGCCGGAAAATCGAGACCCCGGGCGTACCAGCGTGACTTCCACGGCTTGACCAGGCCCAGCCTGAAGCCGTACGGGTGTGTCTTCTGCCCCACGACTACTCCTTTGTGTCCACCACAACGGTGACGTGACTCGTGCGCTTACGCAGCGGCGATACGCGGCCCATTCCGGCGGCCCGAAACCGTCGCAGGGTCGGACCCTCGTCCACGTAGGCTTTCTTGATGTACAGATCGTCAACGTCCAGCACCTCGCCTTGCTGATCCGCCCTGTATACGGCGTTGGCTACGGCTGACCGAAGCGCCTTGTCGATCGGCTCCGCCGCTCCCTTCTTCGAGAACTGAAGGATCGAATAGGCGTCGTTGACGTCCGCATTCCGAATCTGGTCGATCACCAGGCGCATCTTCCTGGCCGACATTCGAATGTCCTTCGAGATCGCTCGCGCTTCCATCTCGCTATCCCCTGCCTCCCGGTATCGGGGTCTACAGCCGGGCCCGCTTGTCGGCGAGCTTGCCGCCGTGACCTCGGAACAGGCGCGTGGGCGCGAACTCGCCGAGCTTGTGCCCCACCATGTTCTCGGTGATGTACACCGGGATGAACTTGTTGCCGTTGTGCACCGCCAGCGTATGTCCCACGAACTCCGGGCTGATCGTGCACGCCCGGGACCATGTCTTGATGACCCGCTTCTCGCCTGACCGGTTCATCGAATCGATCCGCTTCATCAGTCGCTCGTCGATGAACGGCCCCTTCTTGATGCTCCGCGCCATTCTGTTCTCCCTGCGCTCGCTACTTGGTGGCCTTGCCGCGCTTGCGCCCGCGGACGATATACCGGTTGCTGGCCTTCTTGCGCTTGCGTGTCTTTCGACCCTCGGCCTTGCCCCACGGCGAAACGGGCGGGCGGCCACCCGAAGCGCGACCCTCTCCTCCGCCCAGCGGGTGGTCGACCGGATTCATCGCTACGCCACGCACCTTGGGCCGGCGACCGAGCCACCGGGAGCGGCCCGCCTTGCCGGACCGGATCAGCTCGTGGTCCACGTTGCCAACCTGGCCCACCGTGGCCATGCACTCGGCCCGTACCATCCGCACCTCCGTGCTCGGCAGACGGAGCGTGACGGCGTTACCCTCCCTGGCGATCACCTGGACGGAGGCGCCGGCGGAGCGTGCCATCTGGGCTCCCTTGCCGGGCTTGAGCTCCACGGCGTGGACCACGGTCCCCAGCGGTACCTCGCGGAGGGGAAGGCAGTTGCCCAGCCGCGGCTCCGATCCCGGGCCCGAGACGATGATGTCTCCCTGCTGCAGCCCTCGCGGGTGCAGTATGTACCGCTTCTCACCGTCGGCGTAGTGGATTAGCGCGACGCGCGCCGAACGGTTCGGGTCGTACTCGATCTCCGCCACCGTGCCCGGAACGCCGAACTTGTCACGCCGGAAGTCGATTCGACGGTAGCGGCGCTTGTGCCCGCCCCCCCGGCGCCGACTCGTGATGTGGCCGTGGTGATTCCGTCCGGACTTCCTGGGCAAACCCTCGGTCAGTGATTTCTCCGGCTCGCTCCGCGTGACCTCATCGAAAGCCGAGACCGAGCGGAACCGGGAACTCGCCGTAACGGGTCGGAATCGCTTGAGCGCCATGTCAGACTCCCTCAAACACGTCGATCACCTCGCCCTCGGCGAGCGTGACGACGGCCTTCTTCCAGTCGGAGCGCTTGCCTACGAATCGACCCACGCGGCGGTCCTTGCCCTGGATGTTCATCGTGTTGACCGAGCTCACGTGGACCTCGAACATCTTCTCCACGGCCTTCCTGATCTCGATCTTGGTCGCGTCGCGTGCGACTTCGAACACGAACTGGGGCTGGATGTCCCCTGCCTTGTCCTGGTGTCGCGTCCGGATGCGGCCCGGATTGAACTGCAGCCGCGACGACTCCTCCGTGATGAGCGGACGAATCAGGATGTCCCGTGGCGCGCGGCTCATGACTCGTTCTCCCCGGCGTCGTCGAGCTCGCCGTCGAATGCCGATTCCTCCACGATCACGACGTCCGACCACAGAACGTCGTAGGCCGATACGTCGCTCCAGGGTCGAACCTCCACGCCCGGGATGTTGCGGGCCGAGACGTGCACGTTCCGTTTCACGCCGCCGGTCAGGATCAACACGTTGCCCGACTCGAGCTCCAGCGCTTCGAACAGCTCGATGAGCGACCTCGTCCGCGGCGCGTCGAGGGCGAACGGCTCGACGACCAGCAGGGAGCCTTCGTTGGCCCGGGCGTTGAGCGCCGAATGGATCGCCAGACGACGCACCTGCTTCGGAACACGCGTGCGATAGCTCCGCGGTTGAGGGCCAAACACGATGGACCCGCCTCGCCACTGGGCGGACCGGACGGAGCCCTGTCGGGACCGACCGGTTCCCTTCTGCCGCCACGGCTTCCGCCCGCTGCCACGAACCGTGTTCCGGGTCTTGGTGGCGTGCGTTCCCTGGCGCTGATTCGCCCGGTGCGCGGTGATGACCTGGTGCAGGACGCTCTCGTTGACCGTGCCGTCGAACACCTCGCCCGGCAGCTCGAAATCGGCCGCTCGTGCCTTGCCCGTCGTCGTGTATGCTCTCGCCTTCATTCTCGCTCTCTCAACCCGGGCGGCTGCGCCCGTGCCTCCCTCGCGCTCAAACCGAGCGAATCAGTACCAGGTTGTTGCGCGCACCCGGAACCGATCCGCGCACTACCATCAGGTTCTTCTCCGGGTCTATGCGCTCGATGCGCCGGTTCAGGGCCGTACGCTGTGTTCCACCCATCTGTCCGGACATCTTGCGTCCCTTGATGACCCGCGACGGGTCCGTTCCCGGTCCGATCGAGCCCGGCTTGCGCAGGGTCGCACTCCCGCCGTGCGAGGCTCGCGAGCCACCGAAGTTGTGCCGCTTCACGGTACCCTGGAACCCCCGACCCTTGGTCGTGCCCACGATTTTCACGCGCTGTCCCACCTCGAACAGGTCGACAGTCAGGCTCTGGCCGGCCTCGTACTCCTGGCCAGACTCGGTCTCGAACTCGGCCAGCACTTCGGGTGCGTGCCCCAGACCAGCCCGCGCCGCGTGGCCGGCCGCGGGGCGGGTGACCCGCCGCTTCGATCGCTCGCCGAACCCGAGCTGAATCGCTTCGTAGCCGTCGCTCTCGACCGTCTTTACCTGCACTACCGGACACGGTCCGACCTCGAGGACGGTGCAACCCACGGCGTTCCCGTTTTCCGTGAAGATCTGGGTCATCCCCAGCTTCTTTCCGATCAATCCAGGCATCTTCCCTTCCAGTCCCTTATCGGCTACGACCGAATGTCAACGAGTCGCGCGGGCACGGGCATTCCCTACTGTACCTTGATCTCGACGTCCACTCCGGCCGCCAGATCGAGCTTGGTCAACGCGTCGACCGTCTGCGGGCGCGTGTCGTAGATGTCGATGAGTCGCTTGTGCGTCTTCAGCTCGAACTGCTCGCGCGACTTCTTGTCCTTGTGCGGGCTCTTGAGCACGGTGAACAGCTGACGCCGCGTGGGTAGCGGAATCGGCCCCTTCACGGAGGCCCCCGTCTTCTGCGCCGTGCGCACGATGTCCGCCGCCGTCTGGTCGATCACCGCCGGATCGAAGGCGCGTAGTCGAATACGAATTTTCTCCGCCATGTGTTCTCCCGTCTCTCCCTTGCCGCTGTCGCGCGGGCGCGACCCGGTCCGGGGCCGCGCACTGCGTCACCAGGCCCTGCTCGTTACTCGACGATTTCGGTGACGACGCCGGCGCCGACCGTCCGACCGCCTTCGCGGATCGCGAACCGCAGCTCTTTATCCATCGCGATCGGGGCGATCAGCTCCACGTCCATG
>JBDGXC010000014.1:0-87771 GCA_039584815.1 Gemmatimonadota bacterium | reverse complement strand
CGAGTAGAAGAGCGCGATCACCAGGACCGCCATGAGGTCGTCGGCGATGGCGAGCGCCGTTACGAACGTCTTCAGCCACAGCGGAGCCCGGGTCCCGAGAAGCGCCAGTATGGCCACGGCGAACGCGATGTCCGTTGCCATCGGGATGCCCCATCCGCTCGCAAAATCTCCCCCCTGATTGAAGATCAGGAACAATCCGGCGGGCACCACCGCGCCCCCCGCCGCCGCCACCACGGGGAGGGCAGCCCTGCGCACGGACGCGAGCTCGCCGAACAGAATCTCGCGCTTGATCTCCATCCCCACCAGAAAGAAGAACACCGCCATCAGTCCATCGTTGACCCAGTGGAGCAGGGACATTTCGAGCGACCAGTCGCCCAGCACGAGCCCGGCGTACGTGTGCCACAGATCGTCGTAGCCCGAGCGGAGCGGCGAGTTGGCGACGAACAGGGCAAGGGCCGCCGCGGAGAGCATGACGATTCCGCCCGCCGACTCGAGTCTGATGAAGCGCTGGAACGCCCGTGATGCCATGTCGCGAGATCGAACGACGACCATGAGAGTTTCCCCCGTTCGAGAGTCCGGGACCGCTTCCTTGGCGGTTCATTCTACGCCCGGAGCGAGCCGCTCCGGGCGCTGGACTCTCCAGACGTGAGCCCCCATTTTGCTCGACCGTCACGGACCACCGCAAGCCAGGGACGACCCAGCATGTCTACCACCGAAGGTGACCGGCGCATGCTCGTGCCGGCCGATTCACAGCCCGCACTTCCGCGCAACCGCTTCATCCTGCGCCAGTCGCCGAACGACGAAGCGGTCCCGCTGGACGTCCTGTTCGTCGGTGGGGGGCCGGCCGGTTTGGCGGGAGCCCTGGAGCTGGCGCGTCTCGCGCGGCAAGATGCCGATGGCGGCGGAACGTTGGGAGAACTGGAGATCGGCGTGCTCGAAAAGGCGGCCTCCTTGGGGGAGCACTGTCTCTCGGGAGCCGTCGTGAACCCGGACCCGTTTCGAGATCTGTTTCCCGGACTCGAGGTGTCCGATCTCCCGTTCCGGGGAGAGGTCCACGGCGATCGAGTGTATCTCCTCACCGGTTCGGGGAAGATTCGACTGCCCACGCCGCCGCCGATGCGTAACCACGGCAACCACGTGGCCTCGATCTGCGAGATCGTCCAGTGGCTGGGTGCGCGCGCCGAAGAGGCCGGGGTCAACATTTTCACAGGTTTTCCTGCCGACGCCCTGCTGATGGATGGCCGACGAGTGGTTGGCGCCCGGACGACCCCAGCCGGTCTGGACCGGACGGGAGAGCCCGGGAGCGGATACGTTCCGGCGATGGACGTGGCCGCCCGGGTGACCGTGCTCGCGGAGGGGGCACGGGGACCCCTCTCCCAGGCGTGGATGGCCGATCAGGGCGTCGGGTCAGACAACCCCCAGATCTACGCCCTCGGCGTCAAGGAGCTGTGGCAGGTGAAGCGGCCGCCGGACGACGTCATTCACACTCTGGGCTGGCCGCTGCCGCGGGACGCCTTCGGGGGCAGCTGGATGTACCCGATGGGCGAGAATCTTGTGTCCCTGGGCCTCGTCGTCGGGCTCGATTACCGGCAGACGACACTGGACGTGCACGAGCTGCTGCAGCGGCTGAAAGCTCATCCGCTGGTGCGGGACATCCTTGGTGACGGCGAAATGTTGGAGTGGGGTGCTCGCACCATTCCGGAGGGCGGCTGGTATGCCGTGCCACGGCGACTGCACGGTGACGGATTGCTCATCGCGGGTGACGCGGCGGGGCTGGTGGATGTGCCCAGCCTGAAGGGCATTCACTACGCGATGTATTCGGGGATGTTCGCGGCGCGGGCCGCTTTCAGCGCCCTCAAGGGGGGAGACGGGGGAGCGGAATCGCTTTCATCATTCGACGCGATGGTGCGGGACAGCGTGATCGCGCGGGATCTGTTTCGCAGGCGGAACATGCGGACGGTCTTCAAGTCGGGCTTCTACCGCGGCGGCCTTCAGTCGGCTCTCTCGATCCTCACCGCCGGGAGGATGCCCCGGGGCCGCGTCCAGGTGAAAGAGGATGCCGCCGAGCCACGAGAGGTCGTGGCGTCGCTGGCGTTCTCGCCCGACGGGTTGCACACGTTCAGCAAGGCGGATGCCGTGTTTCGGTCGGGAAACATGACGCGGGACGACATCCCCTCGCATCTGGTGCCGCCGGAGCACGTTCCGTCCGACCTCGCGGCCTTCTATCATCACATGTGTCCGGCCGGCGTGTACGAGCCGGGCGCGGACGGCTTGGTGGTCAACGCTCCGAACTGCATCGACTGCAAGGCGACCGACGTTCTTGGCCCGCGCTGGACGCCCCGGGAGGGAGGGAGCGGTCCCGCCTACAAGCGAATGTAGTCGCCCCCGCCAGGGCCGGATCGCGCAAGGGAGGCCGAATGGCATGCCTGAATCGGGACAGCCTGACTCAATGGGCCGAGTCAGGCTGTCCCGACGAGGAGACGTGCCCGGCGGTCCGGGGTGTCTCGGTCCGACCCGAGCGATCCCGTTGTGCTATTCGGCTGCCTTCAGCAATTCCTCGAGCAGCTCGTCCGCCCCGTACACGCTGCGCAAGGCTTCGGTGATTCCGGCCGAGTGAACGGAGACCGTTCGCCCGTTCTCCGACGCGAACAGGAACTTGTTCGGGAACGCCTCGATGTTTCCATCGAAGGCGATGCCGACCCAGCGTGCCTCGCGGTCGATGACCGGGCTGCCGCTGTTGCCGCCCGTGATGTCGTTCGTGGACACGAAGTTCATCGGGACACTCATGTCCACCTTGTCTCGAGATCTGTCGAAAGCCGGAGCCAGCTGCCATGGCTGTTCGTTCCCGAACTCCGCGGCACGCGCGTACAGGCCGTACAGCGTGGTCTGCGCGGGGGCATAGGTTCCGTTGTACGCATAGCGCTGCACGACGCCGTCCGTGATACGCAGCGTGAACGTGGCGTCCGGCGGCAGATCCGTTCCGTAGACGGCGAACAGGGCGGCGGCGAGGCGCTCGTTCTGAACGCTCTCTGAGGCCATCGTGGCGTCCCACAGCGCCATGACCTCGTCCATCTCGGCCTGCATGTCGAGCGCGAGCCGGATCAGCGGATCGTCGACCGCCCGCAGATCATCGGGCGTATAGCCCATGAAGACGTCGCAGAAGCCGGCGTCGCTCACGGCCGACGATTCGATGAGCCGTTCCGCCGCTTGCAGCGGTGACTCGCCGGGCCGGACGACTTGCGCCAACGCTGCATCGGAGGGCAGCCACTCGAGAGCAAGGGCCAGGCGACCCGCCAACATCCCCACGGACATATCGAGCTCGAACGGTCCCGGCGCCCGAAGAGTCTCGTCGAGTCGGGCCAGGCGCGCGCCCCGATACGCGTCCTCTCGCTCTTCCTCGGGAAGGGCGACTTGCTTCACGAACGAGACGAGGTCGGCGGCCTGTCGTAGGTGTGCGGAACCACGGAAGGAGGAGGGGTTGAAGAGCAGGGTGGAGGCGTACAGTCGCGCCTTGCGTTCCTGCAGCTCGGCGATGCGCGACCACACGTCACCGTACGCGCTCGCCAGAACCGGATCGG
The DNA here is from genome assembly GCA_039584815.1 of Gemmatimonadota bacterium. Lineage (GTDB taxonomy): Bacteria > Gemmatimonadota > Gemmatimonadetes > Palauibacterales > Palauibacteraceae > Benthicola. The sequence continues at coordinate 84,193 of JBDGXC010000014.1, read as the reverse complement.
CCTCTACGGCAGCACGGAACTCCTTTTCCCACCGCACCTTCCTGGCCATGAGCAGCGTGTCCCGCAGGCCCTTCAGCTCACCGCGATACAGTTTCTGCGCGTTCTCGTAGCCGAAGACGGTGTTCTGCATCGCGCGCCCGCGCTCCGGGTCCGCCCGCTGAACGGCGTGCATGACCTCGAGGCGCTGATCGAAGAAATCCAGCCGGACCGGGTGACGGACCTCCATCTCGTACAGGTATTGGGACACGGTGATCTGTCGGGAGGTCGAGCCGGGGTTTCCGGTCACGAACACGAGCTCGCCCTCGACGGCCCCCTCGGCGTCCCATTCGAAGTAATGCGGAGTGCTCGCCGGCGTGATCCCATCATCCTCGTACGCGCGCACGAACGTAATGTCGAGGTCGTAGCGCGGGTACGTGAAGTTGTCGGGATCACCGCCGAAGAAGGCTGTCTGCAACTCCGGAGTGAAGACGAGCTTGACGTTGGAATACCGACGGAATTTGTACAGCATGTACTGCCCGCCGTGAAATAGCGACACGACCTGGCACTCGAGGCCGGATGCCGCTTCACATGCCGCGTCCAGCTCCTGTTCGCGCGCCGTGCGGTCTCGATCGACGTCGGCGTCGCTCATCCCGGGACGGGCTGTCTCACGAACGCGATCCGTGATGTCCTCGATCTCGATGAGCTGGTCCAGGAAGAGACCAGGGCACGTGAGCTCGTCGCCAGGCGACGCCGCGTAGAAACCGTCGGTCAGATAGTCGTCCGCGTCCGTCGAAACCGCGTCGATACATCCACGCGCGCAATGGTTGTTCGTAATGACCAGTCCGTTGGCCGATACGAAGGAAGACGAGCAGCCGCGACCGAAGCGCACGGAGGCCAGCCGCACGTGGTCCAGCCAGTCCGAATCGGGGCGGAATCCGTATGTCTCTTCCCAGTAGTCCAGTGGAGGATTCTCGAACGTCCACATCGTTCCCATCTCCGTGCCGGTCAGCTCGACGGCCTGCGCCGCGCCGTGGACGGAAGCGGGAACTTCGAGCATCGCCGCCTGCTCCCCGGGGGCCGGCGCCGTTTCGGGAGGGGGCGACGATGAGCAGGCGACGGCGCCGAGCGCGGCGGCCAGCAGGCCCAGTTGTCGGACTCGGGATATGGTCATGACTCGCTCCGCATGTAGAGTGCCGGGACCGAAGATGTCCGTCGACGGAGATGCAAGGGTCGGGCCTGCGGGATCACTCCCTGGTCAGCTGTCGCAGCACACTCTGGAGAATGCCTCCCTCCATGTAGTAGGAGAGTTCCATTTCCGTGTCGAGTCGCACGGATGTAGCAAACTCGACCGCCGATCCGTCGGCCCGTTCGGCTCGCACGGATGCGCGCGAGCCCGGAGACAGACTGTCCGCGATTCCCGTGATGTCGAACGACTCGGTGCCGTCCAGCCCGAGCGCGTCCGCCGAGTCCCCGGGGACGAACTGCAGCGGCAGCACACCCATCCCGATGAGGTTGCTGCGGTGGATCCGCTCATATCCCTCCGCGATGACGGCCCGGATTCCCAGCAGGCGCGGGCCCTTGGCCGCCCAGTCGCGGGACGAGCCGGTGCCATATTCCCGTCCGGCGAGGACGATCAACGGCACGGCTTCCGCCGCGTAGCGCATGGCGGCGTTGTAGATCGACATCTGCTCGTCCGATGGCACATGCCGCGTGTGCCCCCCTTCGACGCCGGGGACCAATCGATTGCGCAGGCGCACGTTCGCGAACGTGCCTCGCATCATCACCTCGTGGTTGCCGCGACGTGATCCGTAGGAATTGAACTCGGAAGCCGGGACTCCTCGCTCCAGCAGGTACCGTCCGGCCGGCGAATCCACGGCGATGGCTCCGGCGGGCGAGATATGGTCTGTGGTGACGGAATCACCGACCATCACGAGCACCCGTGCTCCCCGGATGTCCTCGACGGGCTCCGGATCGAGTCCCATCGCCTCGAAGAACGGCGGGCGTCGCACGTACGTGGACTCCGTATCCCACTCGTACCGGTCTCCGATCGGTGTCGGGAGGGAGCGCCACGCTTCGTCACCGTCGTACACGGCGGCGTACTCGTCGATGAAATGCTCGGTTCGCACGGAGGTGCGCACGGCTTGCCTGATTTCCTCCTGCGACGGCCAGATGTCCCTCAGGTACACTGCCTTGCCGTCTGAACCGTGCCCGAGCGGATCGCGAAACAGGTCGATGTCCATTCGACCGGCCAGCGCGTACGCCACGACGAGCGGAGGAGACGCGAGGTAGCTGGCTCGCGTATCCGGGTTGATTCGACCCTCGAAGTTCCGGTTGCCCGACAGGACGGCGCACACGGCGAGGTCTTCGGACCGGATTGCCTCGGCGATCGGTTGGGGCAACGGGCCGCTGTTGCCGATGCACGTCGTGCACCCGTACCCGACGACCGCGAAGCCGAGTCGCTCGAGCGCCGGAAGCAGACCCGCTTCCCGCAGGTACTCGGTGACCACCTTGGATCCTGGCGCCAGACTCGTCTTCACCCAGGGCTGACGCTCGACTCCTCGCTCGACGGCGTTTCGAGCGAGGAGTCCCGCGCCGACCATTACACTGGGGTTGCTCGTGTTGGTGCAGCTCGTGATCGCCGCTATCACCACGGCACCATCGCACAGTTCGAAGCGGATAGGTCGTCCGTCGAGCGTCTCCGACTGTACCGACGTGCACCGGACCGTCGGGGCTCTCGCCACAACCGTGCCGCCACGGCCGCGCTCGGCGTCCGTCGCTTCATTTGCTCGGAAGTCGGTCAGCCAGCCGCTGAACGAGGCACTGGACTCAGACAGGGGAATGCGCTGCTGCGGCAGCTTGGGCCCCGCGAGGCTCGGCTCGACCGTACCCAGGTCCAGATCGAGCCAGGACGTGTACTCGGCGACCGGAGAATCGCAGGTGTGGAACAGGCCCGTTTCCTTCGCGTACGTCTCTACCAGCTCCACGTGACCGGCACTCCGGCCCGTGAACCGAAGGTAGGAGAGCGTCTCCTCATCGATGGGGAAGATAGCGCACGTGGAGCCGAACTCGGGCGACATGTTGCCCAGGGTGGCTCGATCGGCGAGTGACAGGGTGGCCAGGCCCTCGCCGAAGAACTCGACGAATCGGCCGACCACGCCGCGGGCGCGGAGCATTTCCGTGACCCGGAGAACCAGGTCGGTCGCCGTGGCTCCTTCCGGCAGGCTCCCTTGCAGCCTGAATCCGACGACTTCGGGGACGAGGAACGAGATCGGCTGGCCTAGCATGGCCGCCTCGGCTTCGATTCCGCCGACGCCCCAGCCCAGGATCCCCAGGCCGTTGATCATGGTCGTGTGGCTGTCCGTCCCGACAAGGGTGTCCGGATACGCGATCCGCTCCTCCCCGGCCTGCGCGTCGAACACGACACGAGCCAGATACTCGAGGTTCACCTGGTGCACGATCCCGGTGGAGGGTGGGACGACCTGGAAGTTGTCGAACGCACCCTGGCCCCAGCGGAGAAACGCGTAGCGCTCCCTGTTTCGCTGGAATTCCTTCTCCGCGTTGATCAGGAGCGAGTTGAGCATTCCGAAGGAGTCGACCTGCACGGAGTGATCGATCACCAGCTCGGACGGCATGAGAGGGTTGATGAGCGCGGGATCTCCGCCGAGATCCTCCATGGCGTCACGCATGGCGGCGAGATCCACGACGGCTGGTACTCCCGTGAAGTCCTGGAGGATGACTCTCGCCGGCCGGAACGCGATCTCCCGCTCCACGGACGGATCCCACCGGGCCAGCGCCTCGATGTCGTCGGGCGTCACACTCGTCCCGTCTTCGTGTCGCAGCAGGTTCTCGATGAGGATCCGAATGGAGTAAGGCAGGCGGTCGACCGCGCCGATTCCCTCTCGCGCCAGCGCCCGGATATCAAAGATGTCCGTTCCGGTCCCATCCCCCAGCTGGATCCGGCGTCGGGCTCCGAAAGAGTCGTGACTCGAGTTGGCGTGCGGCATCATGCGAAAGTTCTCCACTGTGGGGGCGGCCATGGGACCGCGTTTCTGGACCAGTGTCTGCTCGCGCCCGGGGGAGGACGCGCTGGCGCTGCGCAATATGTGACGACGTTCGGTGGCCGTCGAGTCGGGTCGGATACACGGTCTGGCACCCGGAACGGCTGCATCGGATATTGAGCCTGCCGCGACGATGCGGGTTCCTCAGGCGCGAGAGGCGGATGGTAGAACCGTACCGAGCTGAACACAGGGGGCCTGTGTTCCACTTCTTCTGGCCGCTGACTCGGTACGTGATCGTGCACGTTTCAGTACTTCTGCTGGGGATCTTGTTCTACGTGTTCAACCGCACGACCGTCATCGGCCGCCGGCACGTTCCCCGGAAGAGAAACACTCTGCTCCTCTCCAATCACCAGACGATGATCGACAGCTTTCTTGTCGGCACCGCCGCGTACTTCGGCCCCGCGCTGCTGAAGCCGTACCTGGTTCCGTGGAATCCGGCGGCCCAGGAGAACTTCTTCAAGAACCCGTTCTGGGCCTGGTGGGCCGACAACTGGAAGTGCATTCCGGTTCGGGAGGGACGGCGCGACATCAAGGCGCTGCACCGCATGATTCGGGCGCTCAAGGGTGGCACCATGATCCTGTTCCCCGAAGGCACGCGGTCGAGGAGCGGGGAGATCCGGTCCGGGCGGCCGGGGGCCGGCCTGGTCATCCTGGCCAACTTTCCGCACGTCGTCCCGGTGACCGTGGACGGTCTGTACAAGGTGCTTCCCGTGGGACGCAGGTTGCCGCGGCTGTTCAAACGGGTGTGGCTGGCGTACGGACGTCCGATCGACTATTCGGAGTATGTGGGTCGCCCCCGTTCCAAGGAGACGGCGCAGGAGATCGTCGACATGGTCGTCGAAGTGCTGCGGGCTCAGCTCGCAGGGCTGCGCCGTCTGCAGGCGGGCGAGATCGATCGCGAGGAGTTCCATCGGATCCTGAACCGCGAAGAGGAGAACCGTTGAGCGAGAGAACGAGGAAGTGGAGCGTCCCGAGGTGGGTGGCCGTCGCGGTCATGGCGGCCGTCGGGTGCGGCGGGTCGGCCGGAGCCAGCGGAGAGATCGGACAAACGGAGGCGGACGCGATGCGACAGCCGGAAGTGAAGGGACCGCGGGTGCTGCTCGAGACGAGCCAGGGGAACATCCTCATCGGTCTCTATCCGGACGAGGCGCCTCTGACCGTCGAGAACTTCCTGGCCTACGTCGAGTCCGGCTACTACGACGGGCTGATCTTCCACCGGGTGATACCGGACTTCATGATCCAGAGCGGAGGGCACGAGGTGGACCTCGTCATGCGGGAGCGAACGCGGGACCCATTGCACAACGAATCCGACAACGGCCTGAGCAACCTCCGTGGCACGATCGCGATGGCCCGGACGGGAGATCCACACAGCGCGCAGGCCCAGTTCTTCATCAGTCACGTGGACAACCCGGCACTCGATTACGGGGCCGGGGGTCCGGATCAATGGGGGTACGCGGTGTTCGGCCGCGTGCTCGAGGGCCTCGACGCGGTAGACGCGATCGCTTCGGTTGAGACAGGAGTCCAGGGCATGATGCAGGACGTGCCCACGGAGACGGTCACCATCACGCGAGCGTCGCTCGTCGATCCCTGATGCCGGGGCTCACGCCGGAGGCGATCGCCCCCGGCGCCCTCGGCCACTTCTGCGGTCTCTCCGTGCCCGGCTCAGGTGGCCACGACGCCGGGCCGAAGGACCTCCTCGAAGACCTCGAGCGCATCCTCCAGCGTGGCGCGATCGATCACGAGCGGAGGCGCGATCCGAATCGTGTGATGATGCGTGTCGTTGCACAGCACGCCCCGGTCCTTCAGGGCGTCGCAGAACGGCCTCGCCAGCCCGCTCTCAGACCGGATTTCGATTCCGATCAACAGCCCGCGGCCTCGGACCTCCTTCACGTGCGGTGAGTCGATTTCACTCAGGCGCCGCATGAACCACTCACCGAGGTCTCGCGCACGCTCCGGCAGTTCGTCCTCGAGCACGACCCTGAGAGCCGCCCGCCCAACCGCCGCGCCCAGCGGGTTGCCGCCGAACGTGGAGCCGTGATCGCCCGGGTGGAAGACGTCCATGATCTCCTCGTCGGCCAGGATGGCCGATACCGGATAAACGCCTCCGCCGAGCGCCTTGCCGACGATCAGGATGTCTCCGCGCGTGTCGTCCCAGTCGCCACAGAACAGCTGTCCCGTCCGTCCCAGCCCCGTCTGGATCTCGTCGTTGAGCAAAAGGACACGATTGGCGCGGCAGATCTCGTGGGCCTGTCCCATGTATCCGGGTGGCGGCACCGCAATGCCTCCCTCTCCCTGGATGGGCTCCACGAGGAACGCCACCGTGTCTTCGTTGATGGCGGTCTCGAGCGCCGCGACATCGCCGTGCGGGATGAGGCGGAAGCCGGGGGCGAACGGACCGAAGCCGGCGCGGTACTGCTCCTCCGACGAGAACCCGACGATGGTCGTCGTCCGTCCGTGGAAATTGTTCTCGCAGACGATGATCTCGGCGCGGCCGGGGGGCACTCCCTTGACGGTGTAGCCCCATTTGCGCGCAGCCTTGATGGCCGTCTCCACGGCCTCCGCGCCCGTATTCATCGGCAGGGCCCGGGCGAAGCCGGTGGCCTCGGCGAGCTGGCGCAGAAAGCTCCCCATCTGATCGTTGTGAAACGCGCGCGACGTCAGGGTGAGGCGGTCGAGCTGGCTCTTCAGGGCTTCGACGACGGCCGGGTGCCTGTGCCCCTGGTTCAGCGCCGAGTACGCGCTGAGCATGTCGAGGTACCGCCTGCCCTCCACGTCCCACACCCAGCATCCGTCCCCGCGCTCTATCACTACGGGAAGCGGAGCATAGTTGTGAGCGCTCCAGCGCTCCGCTTCCAGTATGAACGACTGCGTCCTGTGCATCGGGTCCTTCCGGGAGAAGTCGGCTCGCGGTCGGAACCGTCCGCGGACCCGGGTGGATTCGTCTCCCGGGACCGACGGCTCCGGAGTATCGACGAGCACCTTACCCGGTCCGCGCTACGGGGGCAACGGCGCCCGGGGCCCCTCCATGGACTGGACACGATCGACGTGAAACCGCAGGTTCGGCAGCCGAGCCCGCGCGAGGCGGGTCACCGGTGCCAGATCTCGTTCGGGCGAGGGACAATGTACTTTGCGGTCACGGCGATTCTCACTGTTCTCATAGCCGGCTTCGGCGCCTCGTTCGCCTTCTTCTGCCGGCTCCCGGAGCTGGACGAAGAGGTGCTCAGCGACCGGCGCTGACGATCCTCTCGATCATCTTCCGGTCGTCGGGGAGGAGTCTGGCCGGTACGAGTCGCGGAACGAGCTCCCTCCAGGCCGGTCGCAGCCGGTACGCCTCCGCGAACAGGGGAAGGGCTTCGGACAGACGGCCTGCACCGGCCAGGGTGACTGCGTGCCAGAACACGGGCTCGGACTCACCGGGCAGAAGCTCCTCGGCCCGGCGGTATTCCTCCACAGCGGCATCGATGTCGCCTTGCGTGACCAGTTCGTCCCCCTCGTTCATGTGCCGATAGGCGCGCGCCACGCGGAGCAGCCGACGAAGCTCCACCAGGGGCTCGCTGTGGTCCTCGACGCGAAGATCGAACAGGCGGTCCTGCCACGGTCTCCCGGAAGGCTTGCCGGCCACAACCAGCAAGGCCGCCGACTGTCGGCCCCGGATGTCACCTCCCTCGGCCTCGGCGGCCTCCAGTGCATGGAGCAACCGCTCGGCAAGGTCTCCGTCGCTCGTCGTGAACGCCCGCACCATGGCTCTGCACACGGTCGGTCGATGCATCAGGTTTGCCTGCACGGTGAAGCCGGCTCCCTCGTGGTCGCACGCCTCCTGAATGGCGAGCGATCCTGTGTGCACGCTGGTGCCTCCCGTGGCATCGACCATTCCGACCTGTCGGACTTCGGGATTTGCGTCGGCTGCCACAAGCCCCGCCAGCGCCTCGGCGGCCGTCTTGCCGACGGCCATCAACACGAGTCCGTTGGCGCCGTACGACGGATCGACGAACGACTGCGTGGCCACGGCGCCCACTCCGCTCCTCGCCCACACCACGGATGAGCCGACCGAGAACCAGTGCGACTGCACGGCCACGCCGAGCTGACCGGTCGCGGCGTCGCGCGCGACGATCGAATAGGTGTGAACCGGCCGGACAGGACCCGGGCGAACCTGAGCTGGAAGCCCGACCGGCAAGAGAAGGACCGCCGCGGCGACGGCCGGGAGGAGGGTGCGCGTCTGAACGCTCATCGTGGTATCTCCGCGCTGGGGACCGGGGATGGATCGAGTCGCGTCTCGGATGCAAGTCTAAGCCTCTTCGACGGCTCACGGAACCGGGTGCCGAATGCCGGTGTCCCCGAATCTACGACCAGAGCTGGTTAAAATGTTATATACAAAGAAATAACATGTTGCTATATAATGTGAATTCTGGTATCTGGAGGGTCGGTGGACACGAGGACCCGGGACCTGTATATTTGCTGGTCTGACGTTCCAACGAGCGACTTACGCAACTTCGAGGTGTCCATGACCAAGAATTTCCGGGACGAGAGCGGGAGACGGTGGAAGGCGTGGCTTGCGTCGCGCGACGTGTTCTGGCCGGACCCCGACACCAGAACGTCCACGGAGAACAAGGAATCGGTGATCTTCGTCTGCTTCTCCGATCCGGCGCAGCCACAGCGTCGTATCCGTCTTCCCGTCGGTTCGTTCGAGACCCTGAGCATGAAGGACCTGCAGAGCCGGTTTCTGGCTGCGGAGCCGGATCCGGCGATTCGGTAGGATCACCGGGCGCTCGGAGCGGCACGAGCAAGGGGCGTGACACCGGTTCCGGCCGGGCGTTGCGCCCCTTTTCCGTAGCCCCTCCGAAGCCGATCGAGAGGAACAGATGACGAAGGCGAACCCGAACAAAGGACTGGCCGGCATCGTGGCGGCCGAGTCGGCCCTGAGCTTCATCGATGGGCAGGCCGGGCGGCTGTCGTACCGGGGGTTCGACATTCACGTCCTGGCCACGCATGCCTCGTTCCTGGAGGCCGTCTTCCTTCTATGGTACGACGCGTTGCCCTCGGCTCCGGAACTTGCCGCGTTTGCCGGGACGCTGGCCGGCCAACGAGCTCTTCCGGTGAAACTCGGCCGTCTCCTGCGGGTGCTGCCTGCCGATTCGTCGCCGATGGCGACGCTGCGGACCGCCGTGTCGGTGGCGGGTCAGCTCGACCCCGAGGCAGATGACAACTCGCGTGATGCGGATCTGCGGAAAGCCGGCCGGCTACTGGCGGTCATGCCGACGGTCGTCGCCGCGTTCGACCGGCTACGACGAGGGATAGAGCCCGTGGAACCGGATCCGGACCTCGACCATGCGGCCAACTTTCTCTACATGCTCCACGGCGACAGGCCATCCGAGACCGCCGCTCGCGCCCTCGACACCTCGCTGCTGCTGTACCTGGAGCACGGGCTCAATGCCTCCACGTTTACGGCACGCGTCGTAGCCTCCACCCTGTCGGACCTGCACTCGGCGGTCACGGCAGCCATCTCCGCGCTCAAGGGCTCTCTGCACGGCGGTGCGAACGCAAAGGCCATGGAGATGCTTCTCGAGATCGGAGAGCCCGACGAGGTGGACGGCTACGTGGACCGGGCGCTGGCGGAGAAGCGCAAGCTGATGGGTTTCGGGCACCGCGTGTATCGGACCGAGGACCCGCGGGCAACACACCTGCGACGCATGTCGGAGGCCCTGAGCCGCGATGCTGGCAAGGACCGCTGGTTCGAGCTATCGCGCCGCGTCGAGGAGTCGATGTTGGAGCGGAAAGGCCTCCACTGCAATGTGGACTTCCATTGCGCGACGGTATACTACTCCCTGGGCCTGCCGATCGATCTGTACACCCCCCTCTTCGCCATCGGGCGGCTGGGCGGCTGGGCGGCACACGTGATGGAACAGCACGCGAACAACCGACTGATACGGCCGCGAGCGGAGTACACGGGCGAGCTCGACCGGCCATGGGTGCCCATGGAACATCGCTGATCACACGGTATCCCGGAGAGGGTCATGGCTTCACAATATCGCTACGCGAGAGTCCCGGACGAAGGGGGCCAAATCGTCGTCACGGAATCCGGTCCGCAGGTGCCCGACCGACCCATCCTGCCGTTCATCGAGGGGGACGGGATGGGTCCCGACATCTGGGCTGCGGCCGTACGGGTTTTCGATTCTGCGGTTCAGGAGGCGTACGGGGACGAGCGCCGCATTCAGTGGATGGAAGTGTACGCGGGAGAGAAAGCCCAGCATCTGTCCGGCGAGTGGCTTCCCGAGGAGACACTCGACGCGATGCGGGAGTTTTCGGTCGCCATCAAGGGTCCGCTGACGACGCCAGTCGGCGGAGGCATTCGCTCGCTCAACGTGACGCTGCGTCAGAAGCTGGACCTGTACTCCTGCGTGCGGCCCAACCGATGGATTCCCGGCACGCCGTCGCCGGTACGTGAGCCGGAGAAGCTGGATGTCGTGATCTACCGCGAGAACACGGAAGACGTGTACTCGGGAATCGAGTGGGAAGCGGGTAGCGCGGACGCGGAGAAGGTCCGGGGTTTCCTGAACCGGGAAATGGGGTGCTCGGTGCGCGAGCACAGCGGCATCGGGGTCAAGCCTATCTCGGAATTCGGCACCAAGCGGCTCGTGCGCATGTGCATCCGGGAGGCGATCCGTGCCGATCGAAGATCGGTCACGCTGGTGCACAAGGGGAACATCATGAAGTTCACGGAGGGGGCGTTCCGTGAATGGGGCTACGAAGTGGCCCGTGAGGAGTTTGCCGACCGGACGATCACGGAGACCGAGCTGTGGAGCGCGCACGACGGCAGGCAGCCCGAGGGCAAGGTCGTCGTCAAGGACCGGATCGCCGACGCGATGTTCCAGCAGATTCTCCTGCGGCCGGCGGAATACGATTTCATCGCGCTTCCCAACCTGAACGGCGATTATCTGTCTGACGCCTGTGCGGCTCAGGTCGGCGGTCTCGGAATGGCGCCGGGAGCGAATATCGGGGACAGGGTGGCGCTGTTCGAAGCCACACACGGGACGGCACCGAAATACGCGGGACTCGATAAGGTGAATCCGACGTCGCTGATCCTGTCGGGCGTGATGATGTTCGAGTACATGAAGTGGGATGAGGCGGCCCGGGCGATCCTCGACGGAATCGAGCGCACGGTGGGGCAGAAGTATGTCACGTACGACCTCGAGCGTCAGATGGAAGGTGCCACCCTGGCCAAGACGTCCCAGTTCGGCGATCGAATCATCGACAACATGCGGGCGGTCTGAGCCCGTCCGGACCGCGGACGGTGGCTGACGCCGCGTCCGCTCTCAGGATTCGCGGAGGAACTCATCGGCCCACGGACATCCTGCGGGATCGGGTTGACGCTTCTGTTGTGCGTGAGCTTCCCGGCGGGTGCGCCGGGGCAGGAGCCGGATCGCCCGACGCCGGCCCCTGCCGACAGCGTTGTGGGCGAGCTTGAGGGAGAGCTCACCGGCACCCTCGCGGACTCGACGGCCGACGAGAGATTCCCACACATCGCGGGAGAGCTCCGACCGCCGTCGGAGGGATGGTCCTGGGCGACGCACGAATGGGACCGCCAGGCCATCCTCCGATCCAACGCCATGACGTTGCTGGATCTCCTGTCGGAGGCGGTGCCGGGTTTCACCGCACTTCGCGCCACATGGTTCGGAGGTCCGCATCAAGCGGCCGTCGGTGCGCTCGGAGCGGGCTTCGTTACGGTCTCGTTGGACGGTCGCGAGCTGACATCCGTGGATGCCGGTCAGGTTGATCTGACGCGTATCGCGCTCGCCGAGGTGGAGAGCGTGCGGGTCCGAAGGCGTGCCGACGGTTGGGTCGCCGAGCTCACGTCGCTGCGCCGGAGCAAGCGGACGGCCTATTCCCGCATCACGGGTGGAACCGGTGAGCCCGGCCTCAGCCGTCTTCGCCTGGTGTTCGGCAACGGGATCGGGAAGCATTTCAACCTGGGGACATCCATCGACCTGCTGGACGCGGAAGGAGACAACGCGTCGAGCAACTTCAACTTCTGGGGTCGCGTCGAGTGGCTGCCGGGAGACGGAGACGCCGGGCTCGAGTTCCACTGGATGTCGGAGAGCGTCGAGCGCGACGTGTATCAGCCGGCAGAGTTCAATCGCCGGGAGATCTTCCTGCGGGGGAGAGGCAATCTGGGCGAGCACGTGCAGGCCGAAGCGTTCGTCGGGCGTAGCGGACTGAGCGAGGGCGGAGAGAGCGTACGGGATTTCAGCAACGGTGGCTTCCGGCTGTCGGGTGGTGGTGACAGGGCGTGGTTTCGCACCGGATTCCGGCTGTGGAACGACCCCATCTTCCCGATCCTCGACGCCGATCTGGAGCTCGGGTACCGGGTGCTGTCGTGGCTGACGCTGTCCGCCGGTGGCCGCATGGGGACGTGGGACGAGTTCGACACCTCGGAAGCGCGGGCGGGACTGGCCGCCGAGATCCGGCCGCTCGGCCTGACGATCACGGCCGACGGAGCCACGGGCCGCCGTGGCGTGAGCTACCCGACCCTGGAACGAACCGATTCGGTGTCGTTCGACGTGGGGGCCGCGGGACTGGCCCTCCGACTCGGTCCGTTCACTCTGTCGGGTCGCGGAGAGTACCAGAAGCTGAACCGCCAGCTCCCGTTCGGCGCAGCGTTCGACCGCGAGCAAACGGCCGGAGGTCCTGTCGAGCTGGGAATCGGTGAGGTGGGGCTGGACGTTCCGCTCGTGCCCCTGGGGCTGGTCCTGAACGAGGTGTCCCCGATCCGAGTGCGAGGCTTCTGGCGTACGACGGAGATCATCGAGGGCACGGGCGTGCTGTACCTTCCACTTCAGCTGGCTCGCGGAGAACTGTTCTGGCACGACTCGTTCTTCGGGGACGAGCTGGAGATCCAGGGTGCCTTCGGACTCAACCGACGCGGATCGATGCTGACGCCATCGTCTCCGGCGGCCGGCAGCGACCCGGTGGCGATCTCGGGGTACACGTTCGTCGACTGGAATCTGATGATCCGGATTCTCGATGTCCGAGTCTACTGGCGGCTCGAGAATCTCACCCTTCAGCAAGGCGCGGCTGATTTTCCCGGCCTGCCGTTTCCGCTGCGTCGATCCGTGTTCGGCGTGAAATGGGAGTTCCTGAATTGAGGCCGGGGCGCTATACTCCGGGGTTCCTATGATACGCAGCATGACGGGCTTCGGGTCGGCGTCCACGACCGTCGACGGGGTTTCGCTGAACCTCGAGCTCCGGTCGGTGAATTCGCGCCATCTCAAGTTCCATTTCCGCCTGCCGTCGGGAGCCGAGCGCTGGGAAGAGATCCTGCGCGTCGAGGTCGGTCGCCACCTCCGGCGCGGACACGTCGACGTTACGTTGCGTGCCGGATCGGCCGACACGGCGATGGCGTCGGGCGAGGCCGGGCATCGGCTCGACGAGGTACGCGTCGCGGCCTACCTGGACGCGCTGCGCCAGGCCAAGGATCGGTGGGGACTGCCGGGGGAGATCGACATCGAACTGGTCGCGCGCTGCGATCGACTTCTGGTCGAAAGCACCGTGAATCACACCGACCTGGTGGAAGACGAGACGATATGCGCGCTGGCGGCCGAGGCAGCGTCGCAACTGGTCGAGATGCGACACCGTGAGGGTGAGCGGCTCGCGGAGGACCTGCTCCGCCGCTTGCAGGCTCTGGAGTCGGGGCTCTCCGAAGTCGAGCGGCTGGCACCGGAGCGATTCGAGCGGGAGACGCTCCGACTCCGTCGTTCGGTGCAGGAACTGGCCGGTGACGTCGAGGTGGACCCGGATCGTCTGGCACGGGAGATCGCGTTCATCGCCGACAAATGGGATATCGCAGAGGAAATCGTGCGGGCCCGCGCTCACCTGGATGCGACTCGCGAGCTCCTGGACGAGCCCTCGGAGGAGCCGGTCGGGAAGAGACTCGGATTCCTGGGACAGGAACTGCTCAGGGAGGTGAACACGATAGGGTCGAAGGCCAATGACGCGGGCATTGGCCGACTGGTGGTCGACATGAAGAACGAGCTGGAGTCGCTCAGGGAGCAGAACGAGAACGTGGAGTGAGACGTCGCACGTGATGCACGAGGGATCGCACCTGTTTCCGGTCGTCCTCGCGGGTCCCTCCGGAGGTGGGAAGACGACGGTGCGCAAGGCGCTCCTGGGGCGACGCTCCGACTTGCGATTCTCCGTGTCGGCCACGACGAGGAGGCCCCGGCCGGGGGAAGAGGACGGACTCGACTACCGGTTCATGGAGCGCGCCGCGTTCCTCGGCCTCGCGGAACGGAAGGACCTCCTGGAGTGGGCAGAGGTACACGGAGAGTTGTACGGGACGCCGCGGGAGAACGTGACACGTGCGCGCGCTGAGGGATGCCACCTGCTGCTGGATATCGACGTGCAGGGAGCAGGGCAGTTGCGCGTGATTCAGCCGGACGCGGTGACCGTGTTTCTTCTGCCACCGGACTACGGCCGCCTGGAGCAGCGACTGCGCGGGCGCGGCAGCGAGGACGAGACGACACTGCGCCGGCGCATGCGCACCACGCTCGCCGAGTTGGCCGAAGTGGAACAGTTCGACTACGCGGTGGTGAACGATACTGTACAGGCGGCCGTGGATCAGATCGACGCGATCATCTCGGCCGAGCAGCACAGGGTGAACAGGCTGGGTCCTGACACACGCCGACGGATCCGGGAGCTCAGCGAGTCGTTGATCGAGATGCTTGACACAACCCCAGGGGAGGAAGCGAAGCAAGGATGAAGGTATTCACACCCGATCATCTGGTACCGGCCGCCTCGGACAAGTACCTGGGCGTCCTCGTCGCGGCGAAGTACGCACGCGAGCTCAACGCGCTGCCGCTGGAACGGTCGCCGTACGGGGCGGACAAGCTAACCACGATGGCCCTGGCGGCCCTCTCCTCCGGACAGCTGGAGTATCGCCTGGTCCGCAAGCGCGGCGCGCCAGAGGAATAGCCGATGGCGGACGGGCCGCGCGTCCTGCTGGTCGTTTCGGGCGGGATCGCCGCCTATAAGAGCGCGATCCTCGTCCGGCGCTTGCGCCAGGCCGGAGCCACGGTCGATGTGGTGATGACGACATCGGCCGTGCGAATGGTCGGCACCGCCACGTTCCACGCGCTGTCGGGCCGGCCCGTGCACGCGGACCTGTGGACCGAGCCGCTGGCTCACATCGCACTCGGACGCGAGGCGGACCTGGCGATCGTCGCGCCTGCCACGGCCCACATTCTCGCCCGCATGGCACACGGAATGGCGGACGACATGGCCACGTCGACTCTGCTGGCGGCGAACTGCCCGGTGCTCGTCTGTCCGGCCATGAATGTCCGGATGTGGGAGAACGAGGCCACGAGGCACAACGTCGACATGCTGCGCGAGCGAGGCGTGGAAGTCCTGGGGCCTGATGAAGGAGAGCTCGCCGAGGCAGAGGTGGGTGCCGGCCGCATGGTGGAGCCCGAGATCGTGTCGGAAGTGGCTCAGCGGCTGCTCGGGCGCGCGACCTCCCGCCTGGCGGACCGTAAGGTCCTGGTGACGGCGGGGCCGACCCGGGCTCCGATCGATCCGGTGCGTTACGTGGGAAACCGGTCTTCCGGGCGCATGGGATTCGCCCTGGCCGGGGCGGCCTGGCGTCGGGGGGCCGACGTCGTGCTCATCGCGGGTCCCACGTCGGCGCCCATGCCCCATGGTCCCCGACTGGTGCGGGAAGAGACGAGCGTCGAGATGCTGGCGGCGCTCGAACGCGAGCTGGAGGGGGCGTCGCTTCTGCTCATGGCGGCCGCTGTGTCCGACTTCATGGCGACGCCGGTGGCGGATAGGAAGATCAAACGAGCCGGCTCGAGCGGCCTGGACGTGCACCTGGAGCCGGGTCCCGATCTGCTGGTGGAGACGATCGACCGCCGGGCAGCCAGTGGGGTCTTCAGCGTCGGCTTTGCCCTCGAGACGGAAGACGCGCTGGATAACGCCCGACGTAAGCTCGAATCGAAGGGTCTGGATCTGATCGCCGTGAACCAGCCGGGTCCGGATACGGCATTCGACGTCGACACCAATCGGATCACGCTGCTGGATCCGGCGGGACTCGTGGAGGAGTTGCCTCTGTCGAGCAAGCGGGACATCGCGGAGAAGTTGCTGGACGTCGTGGAGGAACGGATTCCGTGATCGAGCCACGCGAGGGCGTGCGGGAGTATCTGCGCGGACGGAAGGCTCTGGGGGATCCCGAGATCTTCGTCTCGAGCGGAGAGCGGAATCGCCTTCTGGACCTGGTCCGGGGAGTCACGACCGGCGCAGCCGTCGCCGCCGTGCCGAGCTCGGAATCGGACCGACTCTCACGGTCCGCGACGCCGGAGGAACTCCTGGCCATTCCGGATCTGGCATCGCTGCGCGCGATCGCCGAGAGCTGCGTGCGCTGCGAGCTGCACGGGACGCGAACGCATGTCGTGTTCGCGAACGGCTCGGAAAACGCCCGGGTACTGTGCGTAGGGGAAGCGCCGGGGGCGAACGAGGACGCCACCGGACAGCCGTTCGTCGGACGGGCGGGCCAGCTTCTGGATCGTCTGCTCGTGAGCGTCGGCTTTCCACGGGCTGACGTATTCGTGTGCAACGTCCTCAAGTGTCGGCCGCCGGGGAACCGCAATCCGCTCCCGGAAGAGATCGAATCGTGCTCGCCGTTCATGCTGCGGCAGGTCGAGCTCGTGCGCCCCGCCGTGATCGTCGCTCTGGGGACGTTCGCTGCCCATACTCTCCTCGGCACCCGCGAATCACTGCGTCGCCTTCGCGGGCGCACGCATCTGTTCCAGGGGTACCCGCTGGTCGTGACCTATCATCCGGCTGCTCTGCTTCGGAATCCGGGCTGGACCCTCCCGACGTGGGAGGACCTGCAGCTCGTACGGCGGATCGTGGATGGCGAGGCGCAGCCGGAGGCGCCGGACTCCAAGCCGGAAGGAGCGGCTGCCCCCGCGACTCCGACCGGTCGCTCGCCGGACCAGTTGACGCTCGGAGGTAGCGGTGGCTGAACCTTCGGTGATCCCCGCCGAGAGCGTTCACGCGGGACGCCAGGTACCATGGTCGGAGGAAGCGGAGCTCTCTGTTCTCTCCGCCATGTTGATCGATGGTGATGCGGTGGCGCGAGCCATCGAGACGGTCGATGACTCGGCCTTCTACCGGGAGGCCAACCGACGGGTGTATCGAGCCATGGTCCGTCTGTACTCGCGCGGCGAGGTGATCGACGTGGTCACCCTGTCGGACGAGCTGAAGTCCGCGGGTGAGCTCGAAGGTGCCGGCGGCATGGCATATCTCGCGCGACTCGTCGACGCGGTTCCGACCTCGGCAAACATCGAGTATCACTGCCGCATTCTGCGTGACAAATCGGTGCTGCGGAAGCTGATCGATTCTGCCACCGATATCGTGCGCGAAGCGTATGACGCGCCGGCCGGAGAAGTGGACGACACTCTGGACCGCGCGGAGCAGCGCATTTTCCAGATCGCTCAGGCCTCGCAACGCCAGGGTTTCGTGTGGATCAAGGAGATCCTGTGGCCCACCTTCGAGCGGATCGAGGAGTTGCAGAGCAGGCCCGGATCGGTTACGGGCGTGCCCAGCGGCTTTCCGGATCTGGACAACTTGACGGCCGGGTTTCAGAAGGGAGACCTGATCATCGTGGCGGGTCGTCCGTCGATGGGGAAGACGGCGCTGGCGATGAACATTGTCCAACACGCGGCCATCGACAAGGAAGTGCCGGTGGCCGTGTTCTCGCTAGAGATGTCGAAGGAAGCTCTCGTCCAGCGCCTGCTGTGCGCCGAGGGGCGTGTCGACTCCGGTCGGTTGCGTCGCGGAAGGCTGCAGGACGACGAGTACGCCCGGCTGGCCACCGCTGCCGGCCATCTGAACACGGCGCCCATCTGGATCGACGACAGTCCGGCCATCACGGCTCTCGAGCTCCGGGCGAAGGCGCGGCGACTGGCGGCGGAGGTCGATCTCGGACTGATCGTCGTCGACTACCTCCAGCTCATGACAGGACCTCGCAAAGCCGAGAATCGGCAGCAGGAGATCAGTGCCATCTCCCGCTCGATCAAGGCGGTCTCGAAGGAGCTCAACGTCCCGGTCGTAGCCCTGTCACAGCTGTCGCGCGCCCCGGAACAGCGAACCGACAAGCGTCCGCTGCTCGCGGATCTGCGCGAATCCGGAGCGATCGAGCAGGACGCCGACCTGGTACTGTTCGTGTACCGCGAAGAAGCCTACCGGAAAGCGGACGATCTGGTCGACGAGAGCGGCGAGTCGATCGAGGGGAAGGTCGAGCTGATCATCGGAAAGCAGCGAAACGGTCCCACCGGGAGAGTCGACCTCTACTTCCACAAGAGCTACACGCTGTTCGAGTCGGTGGCCCGCCAGCCGGACAAGCGCTGATCGATCGGGTTCACACGGCGATGATCTACGGCTTCCATACAGGAATCGTGAGGAGACGATCTTCTTCGTCGCCCCGAGGACCATGAGCCGCCTGAGAACCATTTTCGTGTGCCGGGAATGCGGCGCGGACACACCGCGCTGGGAGGGTCGCTGTCCCACGTGCGGAGAGTGGAACGCACTCGAGGAGAGCGCTTCGCCCTCCGCGGGTCGAAAGCAGGCGCCCGGGCACCCTCGCTCGCTCGCGGTCGGGCGAGCAGGGCCGCTCGAAGCGGCGACGGGACAGGCAGTGCAGCGGCTGACTACTCGCTTCGGCGACGTCGACCGCGTACTGGGGGACGGCCTGGTGCGCGGTTCGGTGGTCCTGCTCGGCGGCCCGCCCGGGATCGGGAAGTCGACTTTGCTGCTGCAGCTTGCCGGACGCCTTCGCGATCAGGAGCTTCCGGTGCTCTACGTATCGGGAGAGGAATCGGCTGAACAGGTGGCGTTGCGCGCTGAGCGAATGGGTACGGGAGCAAACATCGATTTCCTGGCGTCGGGCGACCTCGATGAGATCCTCTCGGCCCTGGACACGATGCAACCGGCCGTGCTGTGTGTCGACTCGATCCAGACCGTGAGCTCGCGGGCCCTGGGCTCGGCGTCCGGAGGAGTCACGCAGGTGCGGGAGTCGGCGGGCGCCCTGCAGCAGGCGGCCAAGGCCTGCGGGGTGGTGACCCTGCTGGTCGGACACGTGACCAAGGGTGGCGCACTGGCGGGACCGCGCACGCTGGAGCACCTGGTCGATGTCGTGCTGCACTTCGAGGGTCAGCGGTCCGGTGAGCACCGGCTACTCCGGGGGTCCAAGAACCGATTCGGCGCGGTCGATGAGATGGCGGCCTTTCGCATGGGTGCCAGTGGCCTCATTCCCGTACCCGATCCCTCCCGCCTGTTTCTCTCGGACGGCCCCCTAGAAGCGAGCGGTTGTGCCCTGGCAGCTCCCCTTCACGGAAGCCGACCATTGCTCGCGGAGGTCCAGGCACTGGTGGCACGGGCGCGGTTCGCCTCCCCGCAGCGCGTCAGTACGAGTTTTCCGCCGCGCCGGTTGGCGATCCTGCTCGCCGTGCTCGAACAGCGGGCCGGAATCGCCGTGGGCGATCGGGACGTGTTCCTCAATGTGGTCGGCGGATTCCGCACGTCGGATCCGGCCGTAGATCTGGCTGTAGTAGCCGCACTGTGCTCGGCCGGAGCGGATCGGCCGTTTCGGACGACTACGGCCTTCGTGGGTGAGGTAGGACTGGGTGGAGAAATACGCGCCGTGTCGGGCGGGGAGGCACGCGTCGGAATCTGCCTCGCGGCGGACGTCCCGACCGTCGTCGCGCCGGCCGGCCTGCGTGGACACATTGCGGCCGACGATCGAGTACGATTCATCGAGCACGTGCGCGACGTGCCGGGTTTCCTCCGGACCGGCGAGGCTCGATGACGGTCGCGACCGTGATCGTGGCAGCTGGTCGAGGCGAGCGATTCGGCGGCCCGAAGCTGTTCGTTCCGCTCGGGGGAGTGCCCCTGCTGTTGTGGAGCTGTCGTGCGTTCACGAATCATCCGGCGATCCACGATGTGGTCGTGGTCCTGCCGCCCGAGATCGCGGGAGAGCCGCCGGACTGGCTGAGCGGATCGGGCGTACGGTGGTGCTCAGGTGGGCCGACCCGTCGTGACAGCGTCGGACGGGGAATTGCCGCTGCGCCCGCGGCGGACGTCATCCTGGTACACGACGGGGCCCGGCCGCTCGTTTCCTCACACACGATCGACCGGGTGCTGCAGGCCGTAGCGGAGAAGGGTGCTGCACTCCCCGTGCTGGAGATCACGGACACGATCAAGCGGGTGCGGACGGGCGACGTGGTCGGTACGGTCGATCGGTCCGAGCTCGGCCGAGCTCAGACGCCGCAGGGCTTCCGAGCAGAGATGATCCGCGAGGCTCACGCGTGGGCTGCCAGCTACGAGACTGACGCGTCGGATGACGCCGCCCTGTGCGAGCTGCGCGGGCACGCCGTCGCCGCCGTGGCCGGAGATCGCTGGAATCTCAAGATCACGACGCCGGCGGACCTGGAGCTGGCGGAATGGCTCATCACCTCGGGCCGCGCGCGTGCGCCGGACAGCGAACGGGAACCGGATGCCTCCGTTTGAGGAACTGGATGTGGCGGGCCGTGTGGTCGGACGCGGCGAACTGGCCGGGCTCGCCGAGTTCCTGACCCGCGGAGGGGTCCTCGCCCATCCGACCAGCACGGTGTACGGCCTCGGCGGAATCCTGGGCACGGGGGTCGAGGAGAGCGTTGCCCGGTTAAAGGGTCGCCCCGCTCGGGACTTTCCCCTCATTCGGGTCGCGGCTGACGTCGAGACGCTTCGCCGGGCTCTCCCGGGCGTCCGGTGGGACGATCGAGCAGAGAGAATCGCCGCGGCGTTCTGGCCGGGTCCGGTCACTCTCATCCTTCCTGATGACACACCCCGGGGCGTCGCCGTCCGCGTCGAAGGCCAGCCGACGCTGCGACGGTTGCTCCGCGAGCTGGGCGAGCCTATCAGCTCCACCAGTCTCAATGCGGCCGGTGCTCATCCCGCGGCAACGGCCCGTGAAGCCCGCCGAGCTCTGGCAGGAATGCCGGAAGTCGACGCCCCGATCCTGTTCCTGTCCGCCGGTGACCTGCCGGGTGCGCCTCCCTCGTCTCTCGTGTCGTTGCTCGGTCGCGAGGTGCGGATCCAGCGCGAGGGAATCGTGCCGGCGGAAAGAATCCTGGCGTGCCTGGACGGAGAGTCGTCGGAGTGACCGCCGTACTCTTCGTGTGCTCGGGCAACACGTGCCGCAGCCCGCTCGCGGAAGGTCTCCTGCGAGTGGAGGCACGTCGGCGCGGGTTGGACGTGCGAGCGGAGTCCGCAGGCACGTTCGCCGCGCCCGGAGCTCCGGCATCGGCGCTGGCGCTACGGGCCGCCGCGGCGCGCGGAGCGGATCTCTCCGGGCATTTGTCTCGCCGCCTCACGCCCGAGGTCATCGCAACGGCGGACCTCGTCGTGGCGATGACGGAAGGGCAACTCGAGCTGGTCAGACATCTGGGTGGAGCGGATCTGACGACGGCTCTGGCGACCGATTGGCTGGCTCCGGGTCACCCGGAACAGGGAGCTCCGGTATCGGATCCGTTCGGAGGGGATGAGCAGGTGTACGAGAAGGCGGCGGATCTCATCCGGGAATGCGTCTCAGCCCTCGTGGACCACATTCAGGAAGCGGGCGGGACGTCGTGAGGAGGTTCGGACTCCTTGGCGATCCCGTGGCGCATTCCCTGTCACCCGTGATGTACCGGGCCGCCTTCGACCACATGGGTGTGCGGGCTGCGTACGAAGCCGTCCGCGTGCCGGCGGGAGACACCGAGCGACTCGGGAGAGCCATGCGCGAGCTGGCCTCGACGGGAGGCGGAAACGTCACCGTTCCGCACAAGGAGGAGGCAGCCCGGCTCGCCGACAGACTGCTCCCGGCCGCGGAGCGAACCGGTGCCTGCAACTGCTTCTGGAAGGACGCGAATGATCGGATCGTGGGGGACAACACCGATGTCGGGGGTTTCCTCGCGGCCGTGCGGGAGATCGACGGGCTGAGCCTGTCCGGGGCTCGTGTGCTCCTGCTGGGGGCCGGCGGGGGCGCCCGCGCCGTCGCGGTGGCATGCGCCGAGGCCGGTGCGGCTGAGATCGAGGTGCGCAACCGTACTCCGGGCCGGGCCGAGCGCCTGATCGCCGATCTCGAACTGGCCTCCGTGGCGCGCGTGTCGCTGCCGACGGCTTCACCCGGCGGACGTTACGATCTAGTCGTGAACGCGACGCGGGTCGGCCTGACGCGGAGGGACCCTCTTCCTATCGCGCTGCCGGGGCTGCGGATCCGGTTCGCGTTCGATCTGGTCTACAGCCGCGATGGGACTGCGTGGACTCGTCACGCCGGGGACGAGGGAATCCCCGCTCTCGACGGACTGACCATGCTCGTGCACCAGGGGCTTCTCAGCCTGGAGCTGTGGTTGGATGCGGAGGCGCTGCCCGTGGGACTGAAGGAACGGATGCTCGGGGCGGTCGGCGCGCGTCGGAACACCGGACCCTCCGGATGAGCGCGTGCGACGCGAGCCACGGGGTCGCCACTCGCGTGTTGCGCTCGGTCGCCCGATCGCTCGACGCCCTCGTGCCCTGCGGGTGTGCCGGGTGCGGAGTGGCCGTTCCGGAGCCTCTTCCACCGCTGTGCGGACTATGTCGGAGTCGCCTCCGTGCGATCCCGCGCCCTCTGTGCGATCGCTGCGGCTTCACGCGGCTGTTGCGCCTGGGAGATGCCGCGACGTGCTCCGAGTGTGTCGGCTGGCCCGTTCACCTGCGCCGCGCCGCCTCACCGTTCCTGCACCAGGGGATCGCGGCCGAGTGTGTCCGCGGGCTCAAGTACAGGGGATGGACAGCGCTCGCCCCGTTCATGGGCCGTTGCATGGCAGATGACGCTCGGCGGCTGGCCGAAGCGCGGCCCGCGGCGCTCGTTCCCGTACCGCTGGCCGCATCTCGCCGGCGAGAGAGAGGCTTCAACCAGGCCGAGCTCCTGGCGGAAGCACTGGCCGCTACCACCGGTTGGCCGGTGGTCCGGCTCCTTGTCCGGCCGACTGGCGGCCCGGCTCTCGCTCGCGTTGGCCGTCGGGAGCGGAGCAGGCTGGCCGCCCGATCGTACATCGTGACGGACACGTCCCGGCGTGAAGCGGCTGCCCCGCCGCTGCGGGATCGGGCATTGCTCGTGGACGATGTGATCACTACCGGGGCCACGGCCGGTGCGTGCGCAGCGGCGCTGGAGAGGTCCGGTATCCACTGTCTTGGCGCGGTCAGCTTCGCGAGAACGGCGGCCTCTCTGTAAAAGCTCCGAAGGGGGTCTGACGGGGCTTGTGCCAGACGGTGCAGGCGTGCAAGCTAAGAGCCCTCTGCTGCGGAATCCTTCAGACGGGAGTCTCGATATGGCGGTCAAGATCGCGATCAACGGCTTTGGGCGGATCGGTCGCAACATCCTCCGCTCGGCGCTCCAGCAGGGCATGGGCGAGCTGGACCTCGTTGCCATCAATGACCTGACGGATGCGGCGACTCTGGGCCATCTCTTCAAGTACGACTCGGTGCACGGGATCTACGGTGGTGACGTCGCGGTGGACGGCAACGCCCTGGTCGTGGACGGCGAGCGCTTCGAGGTGTTGTCAGTGCGCGAGCCGCGCGAGCTGCCGTGGTCCGACCTCGGGGTGGACATCGTCTTCGAGGCCACCGGCCTGTTTCGCAAGCGTCCCGACGCGTCTCGACACCTTGAGGCGGGCGCGCGGAAGGTCGTGATCACGGCACCAGCCACGGATCCGGACATCACGATGGTGCTGGGCGTCAACTCGGAAGAGTACGACTCCGCGAATCATCACATCATATCGAACGCCAGCTGCACGACGAACTGCGTGGCGCCGGCCGTCAAAGTGCTTGTGGATAGATTCGGCTTCGAGAGCGGACTGATGACCACGGTCCACAGCTACACCAACGACCAGAGAATCCTCGATCTGCCGCACAAGGACCTGCGGCGTGCCCGGGCTGCGGCCGTCTCGATCATTCCTACCAGCACGGGGGCGGCGAAAGCCACGGGGCTCGTCATTCCGGCAGTGAAGGGTAAGATCGATGGCATGGCCATGCGCGTGCCGACACCCAACGTCTCGATTGTGGATCTCGTTGCCCGGGTCGGGCGCGACACGAGCGCAGAGGAGGTGAACGAGGCCTACCGCGTGGCCGCCGCGGGAGAACTACGAGGGATCCTCGCCTACGAGGACACGCCGCTCGTGTCCGTCGACTACGTCGGAAACCCGCACAGTTCGATCATCGACGGCCCCTCCACGTCCGTCATAGACGGACGGCTCGTGAAGGTCATCTCCTGGTACGACAACGAGTGGGCGTATTCGGTCCGCTGCGTCGATCTGGCCCGGCATGTCGGACGCCTCCTCTGAGCCAGCGTCGATCATGCGGCGAAGGTGCCTGGAGGATCTGACGGTGGCGGATCTGGCCGGGCGACGTGCGCTCGTCCGGGTGGACTACAACGTGCCGATGACGGATAGCGGCGAGGTGCGGGACGACACGCGGATTCGCGCGACTGTGCCCACGCTTCGCTTCCTGATCGAGCGCGGAGCGCGGCCCGTACTTCTGTCACACCTGGGACGGCCGAAGGGCCGGGTCGCTTCGCGTCTTTCCCTCGCGCCGGTGGCGCCGACGCTCCAGACACATCTCGGCTTGCCGGTCCGGTTCGTCGGGGCGACCGATACCGAGGAGGCGTTCCGGGCCAGTGAAGATCTCGACCGCAATTCTGTGCTTCTTCTCGAGAACACTCGATTCCTGTCCGGCGAGACGACGAACGATCCCGACCTTAGCGCCCGCCTGGCGCGGCTCGGGGATCTCTTCGTCAACGACGCGTTCGGAAGCATGCACCGGGCGCACGCGTCCGTGACCGGGGTGGCCGACCATCTGCGGCCCGCGGTCGCCGGTTTTCTGGTACAGCGAGAGCTCGAAGCGCTGGGAAAACTGCGCCACGTCCGTCGGCGTCCCTTCGTCGTCGTTCTCGGCGGCGCCAAGATCGGCGACAAGATCGGCCTGCTCGAGACGTTTCTCGAGCGCGCCGACACGGTGGTGATCGGGGGCGCGATGGCCAACACATTTTTGGCCGCCCGAGGTCTCGAAACGGGACGATCCCTGGTGGAGGCCGAGGGCATCCCGGCGGCCCGGAACTTTCTCCGTTCGGGCGGCGACCGCCTGCTCCTTCCGAGTGACCTCATCGTCGCAGATCCAGCCGCCCCGAGCGCCGATGAGGCCAGGGTTGTTCCGGCGGATGCGGTGCCGACCGATCTGGCGGCTCTCGACATCGGGCCCGCCGCACGGGTCGCCTTCGGAGGCGTCATCCGCCGGGCGGAGACGCTGTTCTGGAACGGACCGATGGGCCTGTTCGAGCGACCGGGCTTCGAGGAGGGGACAGTCGCGCTCGCCGGGGCCGCCGCGGACTGTACCGCCGCGGGCGGCTTCGTCGTCGTGGGAGGGGGCGACTCGGCCAGCGCGATGCACCAGGCGGGTCTCGCGGACGCCGTGTCCCACGTTTCCACGGGTGGCGGTGCGGCGCTCGAGTATCTTGTGGACGGTACGCTGCCGGGCGTCGAGGCTCTCGACCCGGCCTGAGGGCAACGCCATGCCAGACAACCGAAGGCCGTTCTTCGCGGCGAACTGGAAGATGCACAAGGGACCGCGAGAGGCAGCCGAATTCGTGGCGGACTTCGCCGGGCGGCACGTCCCGCGACCGGACGCGTGCCTCGTCTTCTTCCCACCCGCCATCAGCGTGACCGCATTTCGAGAGGCGGCCGCGGCACGCCCCGACATCGAGATCGGCATTCAGGATGTACACGAGGAGCCGGCTGGGGCTCATACGGGAGCGACGGCGGCTCGCATGGCCCGGGAAGCGGGCGCCACCTGGGCCCTGGCCGGTCACAGCGAGCGCCGGCGCGAGTTCGGCGACGACGTCACCCGCGTGGCAGCCAAGGTCGCTCGCATCCTCGAGGCCGAAATGCGACCGATCCTGTGTGTTGGCGAGACGCTGGAACAGCGGGAGCGCGGGGAGCTCCGGCAGGTACTGGCGCTGCAGGTGGGTGCCGTTCTCCGGGAGAGCGGTGGCGTCGAGCTCACGTACGCGTACGAGCCGGTGTGGGCCATCGGAACCGGCCGGACGGCGTCCCCCGAAGACGTGGCGGGAGCGCACGACATGCTGCGAAAAGAGATCGACCGATGCGGAGGAGATGACGGCGCCTCGATCCTGTACGGCGGGAGCGTCAAGCCGTCGAACATCGAGAGCCTGCTCTCGGCGCCGGGGGTGGACGGCGTACTCGTCGGGGGAGCCAGCCTCGACCCGGAGTCGTTCACCGCCATCTGCGCGGCTGGCGCCTGACCGGCGGGCGACCCGCCGTTGACTCGGACGGGCCTGAAGTCTAGACTTATGCATGCGTGCGGGCCCCCGGCGGCCCGCACCTTTTTTGTCCACAGGCTGGAAGAGGTCGAATGTTCGCTTTACTCATCGTTCTGATCAGCATCGTGGCGTTGCTGCTCATCCTCATCATCCTTCTTCAGTCGGGGAAGGGAGGCGGCCTCGCCGCCGAGTTCGGAGGGGCCTCGTCCTCCACGGATTCCTTCATGGGGGGGCGCCAGGCGGCGAGCTTTCTGACACGTGCCTCGTGGATCGGTGGTGGGTTGTTCCTCGTTCTGGCGCTCGCGTTGGCCGTCCTGTCGGCCCGACAGTCGGCAGCGCCGGAGTCGATTCTTCGGACCGAGTTCGGTTCCCCTGCGGCTGCGCCTACCTCGGTGCTGGACACCGAAGCTCGGGATGGAGTCGTGCAGCCGGTACCGGTCGAGACGCCCCCGCAAGGAGGGGCGGACACGGAAGCAGCGGGAGAGCCGGAAGAGAACTGAGGCCGCCGTCGCTTCAGGGCTCGATCGACGGCAGGGGGTCCGGTCGAAAGGGTCGTGTGGGAGGAACGTCCAGGTATTCGACGAACCGACCGCGATCGATCTGCTCGCGCAGCCAACCGTCGAATCCGGACGGCACGAGGCCGCCCGGAGCCTTCCCCGTCCGCGCCGTTTGAACCGCCAGGACGTCCGCGTACTCGTTCTTCGGATCGTCCCCATGCCCGCGCACCCAGCGCCACTCCACGTGGTGGCGCGCCGCCTCCGAGACGAGGCGCTGCCACATCTCGAGGTTTTCGATCGGCCCTCCCTTGCGTCGCCACCCGCTACGCGCCCACCCGCACACCCACTCCTTCATCCCTTTCACGAGGTACTGACTGTCGGAGGTGAACACCACGTCACACGGTCGCCGCAGAGCGCCCAGACCGATGATTCCCGAGAGCAACGCCATGCGGTTGTTCGTCGTGTCCGGCTCGAATGAGGCAAAGTCTCGGCGGTACCATCCCTTGTGTGAGTCGAAGCGCTCGAGAAGACCCGCGGCGGCCCCCGGGCGGGGCACGTCCTGCCGCTGGTTGCCGAGGCAGCTTTCGTCCGCGTAGATATAGACGCGATCGGCTGGCATGGTTGCTCCACTGCGGAACGGTGACGACGACTCTCAATTGGACGGGACCGGTGAGTCTTACGCAAGACATGGACGGGTATCTGATCCTGGAGGACGGTCGGACGTGGACCGGGCGCATCGCGGCGCACGAATCGAGGGCTATCGGCGAGCTCGTGTTCACCACGAACATGACGGGATACCAGGAGGTGCTGACCGATCCATCGTTCGCGGGACAAATCGTGGTCATGACGGCCCCGATGATCGGGAACTACGGCGTCATTCCCGAGGATGAACAGTCGGCCGAGCCACAGGTGGCCGGCTTCGTCGTCAGGGAGCTGTGCCGGCGTCCATCCGGTTGGCGATCCGTGGGCGGGCTATACGAGTACCTGGCGGATCGCGGCGTCACCGTTCTGGTCGAAGTCGATACGCGCTCCGTCACCCGCCATATCCGGGAGCGAGGAGCCATGCGCGGGCTCATCGCTCCGATGTCTCTACCGCAGGCGGATTCCCTCGAGCTCCTGTCCGCGCACCCCGCGATGGAGGGACTCGACCTGGCGTCGGGCGTATCCACGGCCAGACCGTACCGGGTGAAGGCGACGGGCACGGCGAAGGGTCTGGTCGTGTGCCTGGATCTCGGAGTGAAGCGACGCAGCCTGGATCTGATCGCCCGCGAGGGCTACCACGTGGAGGTGGTTCCGGCCGGCACGCCGCCCGAGGCGATCCTGAGTCTCGCACCCGATGGTCTGTTCGCGTCCAACGGTCCCGGCGATCCGGCCGCCGTACGGGGGGCAGCCGAGACCTTGCGTGCCGTGAGCGACGCGGGAGTGCCCGTGTTCGGGATCTGCCTCGGGTGCCAGCTGATCGCGCGGGCCTTCGGCGGCACGACGTTCAAGCTTCCGTATGGTCACCGGGGTGGAAACCACCCCGTGCGCGACCTCGAGACCGGAGCGGTGGAGATCACGTCTCAGAACCATGGATTCGCGATCGTGGAGGAGGGCGGGACGGCGGCCGGAGTCCCGGACCTGAAGGTCACGCACCGCAACCTCAACGACGGTACCGTCGAAGGGCTCGCGCACGTCGGCCGGCCCGTGTTCGCCGTGCAATACCACCCGGAGGCGGCTCCCGGTCCGCACGACAGTCGACACCTGTTCCGGCGCTTCGTAGATGCGATGGACGCAACTCCCACTGTCCCAACCGGTTGACACCGTTTCCACGCCGGCGATACTTTACTCCAGTCTGGAGGCATCGCGCCCGGCGGCCGATCCGCTCACCCCGCTGATGCCTTCGCCACAGAGGGCTATCTCGTTACACGGGAGCCAGTTACCGTGCATCGTCGCACGACGGTTCTCAGTATCGCATTGCTGCTCGCGTTCTTCGCGATGGGCGCCGCAATCGTCGGCCGGCTTCTCCTGGGGGGACAGGTGCCCCTCGTTTCGTCGGGCCGGGTAGCCGTAATCCCGGTCACGGGCATCATCGAATCGGACGCGTTCTTCCAGAGGCAACTGGCGAAGTTCCGTGACGACGAGACCGTCGAGGGGTTCGTGATCGAGATCAGATCACCGGGTGGGGTGGCGGGGGCCGCCCAGAGCATGTACGCCGAGCTCCGGCGGGTGCGGGACGAGGACGACCGACCGGTCATCGCCTGGATCGGAGACGTCGGTGCCTCGGGTGGCTACTACGTGGCGCTGGCGGCCGACAGCATCCTCGCGCTTCCGGGTTCGATTACCGGCTCGATCGGGGTGATCATCGAGTTTCCGAACACGGAGGAACTGCTGCGCAAGGTCGGGATCGGTCTCGAAGTCGTGAAGAGCGGCGAATTCAAGGACATGGGATCGCCCGTCCGGGATCCGACCGAAGAGGAGAGACGAGTCCTGCAGGAGCTCGTGGATGACGTTCACGAGCAGTTCGTCTCGGCCGTTCACGACAACCGTGACCTCACGCGACCGCGCATTCTGGAGCTTGCCGACGGGCGCGTCCTGTCCGGGGCGCGCGCCGTCGAGGTCGGTCTGGTCGATCGGACGGCGACCCTGCGAGAGGCGGTGGCCGTCGCAGGACGCATGGCGGGATTGGGTGATGATCCGCGGGTGGTCCGGCCGGCCGAGCGGCGATTGGGCCTGTGGGACCTGCTCCGGGGAATCGAGGAGACCAGGTTGCGCTCTCTGGTCGGTGGCGCGCTCGATCGCGCGCTGATAGGCCCGAGAGTCCGTTATCAGTGGCCGTGACGTAACCGGCGTTCGTTGAGCCGGAAACACATCCACCGGCGAAGGGGGAGATGACATGACAAAGGCAGACCTCGTCGAACAGGTACACGAGGCCATCGGGCCTGGCGTGACCAAGAAGGACTGCGCGGCCGTGATCGACGCCTTTCTGAATGCCGTGAAGCAGGCGATCGCCAATGGCGACCATATCGAGATTCGCGGCTTCGGCACGTTCAAGGTGCGGAATCGCAGGCCGCGGATTGCCCGGAATCCGCGAACCGGCGATTCGGTGGCGGTGCCGGCGCGGGCGGTGCCCGTGTTCAAACCGTCGCGCCTGTTCAAACGGCAGGTAGAAGACGCTTCCTGAAGCCCCCCTCTCGACATGCCCGAGGCCGCCGGCCGGTGTTCCGGCGGCCCCGAGCGAGGGCCTCAGGAGAAGAAACTGGTGAGGCGAGCCAGACCTTCGGTCAGCTCTTCGTCGTCGACGGCGTAGTTCAGCCGGAGGAACCCCGGCGTGCCGAAAGGCTCCCCCGGGATGCACGCCACGCCTGCCTCCTCGAGCAACGCCTCGGCGACCGAGACCGAATCCTCGGTATCGGCCAGTCGAACGAATAAATAGATGGATCCCGCCGGTGCCGTTACGTCCAGGCCGGGAAGCCCGCGCAACGCTTCGACCGCGGCGAGGCGGCGCCGATCCAGCTTGCTTCGGAAATCCGATACGATCGTCTCCCGCTCGCGCGACGCCAGGATGGCGGCCGCTGCTTTCTGCGATGGGCCGGCGGCGCCGGAGGTCGTCTGGCTCTGCAGGGCCGTCGCCTTGGCCACGAGCTCTTCCGGCGCCACCGCGTAGCCGATCCGCCAGCCCGGCATGGAGAAGGCCTTGGAGACACCGTCGAGGTGGACGAGATTGGCGGGCTGCTGCTCGAGATCGAGCACGGAGGGGGCCGAGCCGCCCTCGTAATACAGTCGCCGGTAGATCTCGTCCGAGATCACCCAGATGTCGTGCTGTTCGGCCCACGCACATACGCTCCGCAACCGATCCAGACCGTACACGCAGCCGCTGGGGTTGCCCGGTGAATTGATGAACAGGGCGCGCGTGTTGCTCGTCCTGCACCGGTCCAGCGCATCCACGTCGATCTGGAACCCTTTTTCCCACGCGGTGGGAGCGACCACGGGAGTCGCGCCGGACAGCTCGGCGATCGCCAGGTAGGTCGGCCAGTAGGGGACCGGAACGAGAATCTCGTCCCCTGCCTGAAACAGGCAGAACGAGATGTTGAACAGCGCCTGTTTCACACCCGCGCTGACGATTACGCGGGAGGGCGTGGCGTTCCCATGCGCCGTGGTTTCGTTCACGTATGCCGCGACGGCTGCCCGCAGCTCGGGCGTGCCTGGAGTCGGCGGGTAGCCGGCCTTTCCCGATGCCACGTACTCGGTTCCGGCTGCGATGGCGACCTCCGGGGTGGGGAACGATGGCTCGCCCGCGGACAGGTCGACGATGGAGAGTCCCTGTGCTCGCAATCCCTTGGCTCGCGCGCTGATAGCCAGGGTCGCCGAAGGAACCAGGGAAGCTACGTTGTTGGAGAACCGCAAGGGGAACTCCCGGGTACGGGGTGATTGTCGGAGGTACGCGCGACGACTACTTTCCCGAATCCGTGCCGCCCGGCCCGGGTCGCGGGTCGCGAAGTCCCGCGTACGACCGGATGTTACCGGATTCGTGACGACGGAGTCAAGAAGCGATGGACACGGCCTGACATGATCACGGAAACGACGACGGAGCTCGCTCCCCACCGGGTTCTCGCTGAGGCGCGCCGCTTCTTCACGGAGGAGGACGCCTTGTCCGCGGCCACGATCGTGGACGAGAGCGACCGACACGTCACGCTGGCCACGTTTCGAAGCCGCCTGGCCATCTCAGCCTGGCGGGAGCCCGAGGGGACCGGCACCAGGGTGCGTGTCAGCACTCTCCGCCGACACGACGCGGTCGGGAAATTCCTCTCGTGGCTCGAGTCGGAGGGCGCGACGGAGTGAGCCAGCGTTTTTCCATTCAGGTCCGCCTGTTCGGCAGACACCGCGAGAGCGCGGGCTCGCCGACCGTGCGCGTCGAACTGGCCGCCGGCTCGACGGTGCGGGATCTGAGGTCCGCTCTTTCCGCTCACCCGGCCATCCAGCCCTCTCTCGTAGGCGCGGCTGTGGCCGTCAACAGGGCGTACGTCAGCGAGTCGGAACCGGTCTCGGAGGGGGATGAGGTGGCTCTGATCCCTCCCGTGGCGGGCGGCTGATGGCAGAGCGAGGGGTCCCTGAGACCGCTACGGCCGGCGTGGTGGTGGCGGAGGTCACCGTCGCCCGGATCGAGGCAACCGACCTGCTGCGTGACATGGGATCGGCGGCGGACGGAGCCGTGCTGGCCTTCGAAGGAAGGGTGCGCGACCACAATGCGGGACGGCGGGTCTCCGCTCTGCACTACGAGGCGTACCGGGAGATGGCCGATGCGGTTCTGGCTGACATCGCCGGAGAGGCCCTCGAACGCTTCGCGGTCACGGCGGTCGGGGTGCGGCATCGGGTCGGGAGCCTGAAGCCACGAACGGTCAGCCTGGTCGTGGTCGTGGCGTCCCGGCATCGCGCCGCCGCGTACGGCGCCTCGCTCCACGTGATCAACGAGCTCAAGCGCCGCCTCCCCGTTTGGAAGAAGGAAGAGTACGACGATGGCTCCGGTCAGTGGCTGGAGTCGGCGCCGGCCGCCGTTTCGGGGCCCTCAGAGGAGGACGCGCGGTGATCGGGCCATCGTCCCAGGGGAGGGGAGGAATGCGCGACGGATACGGACGCCGGATCGACTACCTGCGAATCTCGGTCACCGACAAGTGTAATCTCCGCTGCACCTACTGCATGCCGGTCGAAGGGCTCGACTGGATCGATCGCGCGGAATTCCTGACATACGAGGAGATCGCGGCCATCGTCCGTCAGATGGCCGCTGCCGGACTGCGGCGCCTGCGACTCACCGGAGGAGAGCCTCTCGTGCGCCGCGATCTGGCGGACCTCGTTCGGCTTCTCAGCGAGATCCCGGGTATCGAGGACGTCGCCCTCTCGACGAACGCCATCCTCCTGCCGCAGTACGGTCGGGAGCTGCACGACGCGGGCATCAGCCGGATCAACGTGAGTCTGGACACCCTGCGGCGAGATCGGTTCCGCGACGTGGCGCGCCGGCCGGAACGGTTCTTCGACGCCACGCTGGAGGGGATCGCGGAGGCCGAGCAGCTCGGGTTCGCTCCCCTCAAGATCAACACGGTGCTGATGCGTGGGCTCAACGAAGGCGAGCTCGAGGACTTCGCGGCGATCACGCGCGAGCGCCCCTGGCATGTACGGTTCATCGAATTGATGCCCACGGGGGACAACCTGCACCTCACGGAGCGTTTCCTCCCCGCCGATGAGGTGCTGCAGCGCCTGGAGCGAATCGGAAATCTCCAGCCGGCGGCCGGCCCCCCCGGCAACGGACCTGCCACCTACTTCCGGTTC
Source organism: Gemmatimonadota bacterium (assembly GCA_039584815.1). Lineage (GTDB taxonomy): Bacteria > Gemmatimonadota > Gemmatimonadetes > Palauibacterales > Palauibacteraceae > Benthicola. The sequence continues at coordinate 50,975 of JBDGXC010000014.1, read as the reverse complement.
GACGGAGCCCCGGGCACCGTGGGCGTCATCACTCCGCTGTCCCACAACTACTGCGACCGGTGCAATCGCATGCGCTTGACGGCGGACGGCAAGCTCCGCACCTGCCTGTTCGGCACGCACGAAGTCGATCTCAGGGCTCCGTTGCGGGCGACCGGCGATATCGGTGCGGCCCTGCGTCGGGCCCTGGCGGGCAAGCCCGCGAGGCATTTTCTGCAGTTGGGTTCGGCCGGCGGAAGCGGAGGACTGCGCGCCCTCAGCCAGGTCGGAGGCTAGGGCCGCGAGCAGCGGTTGCGCCCCGACGTACGTGAAGTAGGTTGGCCGGGGGAGTGCGCGATATCCCCCCACTGCGCGCTTCCAGCCGGCAGAATCCTCAGTCCATCCTATCGATTCAAGGACGGGTACCGTGGAAAAGATTACGGTTGTGGGAGCGGGGCACGTGGGAGCGACCGCGGCGCAACGAATAGCGGAGCGTGAGCTTGCGCGGGAAGTCGTTCTCATCGACATCCTCGAGGGCGTGCCGCAGGGCAAGGCGCTCGATCAGTGGGAATCGGCGCCGGTCGAAGGATTTGACACGATGGTCACGGGCGCTCAGAGCTACGAGCAGAGCAGCGGGTCGGGGATCTACGTGGTCACGGCCGGTCTGGCGCGCAAGCCGGGCATGAGTCGAGACGACCTCGTGACGAAGAACACCGAGATCATCAAGAGCGTCTCGGAACAGATCGCCCGTTATAGTCCCGACGCCATCATCGTGATGGTCACGAATCCGCTGGATGCGATGGCGTACGTCGCCAAGGAAGTCACCGGGTTCCCGAAGGAACGGGTGATCGGCATGGCGGGCATCCTCGACACGGCCCGCTTCCGGAGCTTCATCGCGATGGAGCTGGACGTGAGCGTGGAAGATATTCAGGCTCTCGTCCTCGGCGGGCACGGGGACAGCATGGTGCCGATCGTCAGCACGGTGAGCGTCGGAGGCATTCCACTCTCTCAGCTGATGGACGCGGAGAAGATCGAAGCCCTCGTGCAGCGGACGCGCAAGGGTGGCGGCGAGATCGTCAAGCTCCTCGGAACGGGTTCGGCGTACTACGCCCCGTCGGCCGGGGCCGTTCAGATGGTCGAGTCCATCTCCCGGGACAAGAAGCGCGTGCTGCCGTGCGCCGCGTGGCTCGAGGGCGAGTACGGCCACGAGGGGCTGTTCCTGGGCGCGCCGTGCAAGCTGGGCCGCGGCGGGTTGGAGGCCGTGATCGAGGTAGATCTCTCCGACGCCGAGCGCGCAGCTCTCGCGGTGTCCGCGGACGCTGTGCGAAGCACCATGGAGCTGGTGCGACTCTGACCCGGGGAGCGAGTGGATCGGGAGGCCGCGGACCCGGTCCGGCCCGGCCGGATCGGGCCGGACGTGCGGCTCCCGGTCTCCGGGTATGAGCTACCTCGACTTCCTGGCGGAGTGGTATAATCTCGTCTTCCTGGCGGCGGGCGCCCTGGCGCTCGTCGTCGCGGCGGGGAACCGCCTGCGTGGGAGGAGCTCGCTCGCCCTCCCAGCAGGCCTGCTGGTGGCCGCGGTGACCGGTCTCACGTGGAACGGTGCGATCCACGATCTGGGTGGCGGCTCCCCGGCTCCCCGGTTTCCCCTGGTAGTCGTCGTCGCTGCCGCAGTTGGGGTGCTCGGCGGCCGAACACTGGCGCTCGTGCGTGACCGGTTTTTTCGGCCGATCACGGCGGTGTGCTTCAACCGACCCGGTTACGAGGGCGTGGAGGCTCGCGTGGTGTCGCGAGACGCCGGTCCGGAGCCCGGATCCGGACGCGCGCAATGGCAGGACACGGACGGCGTTCTCAATATCGTCCACATACACACGGCGGGCTCGGAGATCGGGTTCGGGCGACACGTACGTCTCGGCTCGTTCGATGAGAGGGCCGAATCCTACCTGGCCATCCCGCTGCCGCGTCGAGCCGTGAGGAGGCGGGACGCCGGTACCGTGTGACCTGCGGACGCCGTGCGTCGTCTTAGGATCGAACTGCCTCGACAAGTGAAGACGACCGGCACGACGGAAACCAGCGGAGGTTCAAGATGACGAAGCGATGGCCGACGCTCATGCTCGCCGCCCTGATCGCGGGTGGAACGCTCGCCTGCGATGAAAGCGCGACAGGTCCCGGGGCGGGCGAGGGATCGACGGATCTCGATGTCGCTGCCGACATGGAGCTTCAGGTGGTGGGCGATTCGGATCTGGCCGTGCTCCTGGTCGATGGCATGGCACTGCATACGAATCAGCAGGCAGACGGTGCACCGTTCGGTGCGGGAAGGGAGTGCTTCCGGGAGGCCCGCCGGCTGCTGCGGGACGGGGACACCGAAGCGGCTCGGGCGCAAGCTCGGGAGTGCCGGAGGATGATGGTCCAGATCGCCCTCGAGACGCACGGAGAGCAGGCGATCGACGAGCTGTTCGCTCGCGTGGAGACCCTCGTGGAACGGATCTCGGAGGCCGACGATGAGTTCGCCCGGCTCGGCGAGCTCGGGGACAGGCTGCAAGCGCTGTTGGATGAAGCGTACGCGCTACGGGATGCGGGAGACCCGGTGGGAGCGGGGGAGCGACTGGTGCTCGCCCTTCAGATGGCAGACCGGATGCGCCATCGGCACCGGGACTTCGTCCGGGATCCTCAGGTGCACGTCCGTCTCGCCATAGCACGGGGCGCCGAGTCCCTGCGGCTCGCCGATCGCCTGATCGACGTGCCGACCCCGACCCAGGAAGTGGTCCTGTTCCGGGCGACGGAGCACCAGCGGCGCGCAGAGTTTGCACTGGACCAGGGCTGGTACCGGAGGGCGATCGTGCAGGCCCGACACGCTGAGCAGCTGTCCTTGTACGCCGTGCTGAACGGCGAACGACCCACGGGCGAGGAGGCCTTGCGGCTGCTGGCCCTGGCGGAGGAGATGATCCTCGCCGCGGAACAGGCGATCGGACCCGATCCGACGGATGCGCAACGGGCGCTGCTCAATAGGGCGATCCGCTTGAAGGAGAAGGGGGCTCAGGCCATCGACGCCTGGCAGTGGCGCGGGGTGAGTCTTCTGTGGCACTCCGCGGTTACGTCGGCCGTGTTGATCCCGGACGACGGGGTCTAGGATCCCACCGGAGGCGATACCGGGCCGGAAGGTCCCGCGGAGAGAGAGGGGCGGCGCGATGCGCCGCCCCTCGTCACATCCATCCCCGGCGCGACGAGCAATAGGGTCAGGAGATCGGGAGCTCGGCTTCGAGGAGGGCGCGTGCCACGGTCACTTCGGGTCGCTCCGCGAGCTCCACGGTGAAGGGCGAGTCCACCGGCTTCCAGTCAGCGTCCCACACGAGCTCCACCGTGGGACGGAGCATGTTGCTGGGGTTGGTGGCCACCACCCGAGCGATCTCGCCCGTGCTGAGCTGCACGTAGCTGTCGAGCGGAAACGCCGAGATCTCGTTCACCAGCGCGGCGACCACGCGGGGCGAGAAGTAGGCTTCCTGCATGCCCACGATCATTTCCAGCGCCTCGAGTGCCGTATACGGGGACCGATACGTGCGCGGGTGAGACAGGGCTTCGAACACGTCGGCCACGCCCAGAATCCGAGCGATCGGGTCGACCTGATGACCCTGCAGACCGAACGGGTAGCCCTGGCCCTGCGCTCGCTCGTGTTCCTGGAGGACGGCACGCCGCAACCACTCGAGGCGGGGGGCGAAGCGCTCCAGAACTTCAGCTCCGCGGACCGGGTGCTGGCGCAGGGTCTCCCTCTCCCGATCGGACCACGCACCGTGCGTGCGCAGGAGCGTCTCGGGCAGAATCGCCATCCCGATGTCGTGCAGAAGGCCCGCGTGAATGACGTCGACGGCGTCTTCCACCCCTGAGACCATGCCGAGAGCGATCTTACCGCTGAGCACGGCGACGTTCACGCTGTGACTGGCCAGGTCGTACACATCGTGTGGTTCCAGGCTGCGATTGACCAGACCGTTGTCGCGCAGCAGGTCGGTGTGCATGCGCTCGGCGATCAGCCGTCCCTGGTCGATGTCCGGTTCCGCTTCGTCTCGAACCGCCGTCAGGGTGGCCGCGACGTAACCTCGGGCCTCTTCGTACAGCTGGTGTGGCGTGAATGGTTGAGGGACACGCGCCCGCACGTCACTCCGAGAAACGCCGTCGGACGATCCGTGGGCGTCAAGCCCGCGGGCGAGCTTTCGGAGCAGGGAAGCGTCGGGTGCCATCAGTATCAGGCCGCCGCGCTCGGCTGCGCGCGCGGCCTCCGCCACGCTCCCGACCGTCTCGACCCGCCCCGGAAACGCCGCGAGAGCGTTCCTCAAGTCATCGCCGATGTCCCCATCGCCGATGAAAACGATCAGGGAGGGCTCGTCCGGGTGTTCCATCTCTTCCGACGCTTCCATTCTTGTCGCACGGTCCTCGGCGTGATTCGTACCCACTCGCCTCTCGTCTCCGACGCACTCGTGTGCAAGTTCCAGGCTCGCGTCGCGTCGTCCGCCGATGCATACTATCGCATGCACGTGAGATTCTTGTTTTTAGGGGCCGCCTCCGCCGCAATCGGTGTGGCTGCAGGCGCATTCGGAGCCCACGCCCTCGAGTCTCGCATCAGCACCGATCTGCTTGCGGTATACGAGACGGGCGTGCGTTACGAACTGATGCACGCGCTGGGCCTTCTCGTGATCGGCATGGCTGCCGAACGCTGGCCTGGCGTGGGCTGGGAGCGAGCGGGGTGGCTGTTCGTCATAGGGACAGTCCTGTTCTCTGGAAGTCTGTATGTCCTTGCCCTGACCGGGCTCAGGTGGCCCGGGGTGGTGACCCCACTCGGGGGCCTCTGCCTGCTCGCGGGGTGGGGACTGGCGGCCGCGGCATCCGTCCGCTCCCGAACCTAGGGCAAGCCGCTGAATGCGGCCGGGCATCGCTCACAGACGCGGAGGTGTGACCCCCGTCTGGCCCTGGTACTTTCCCTTCTTGTCGGCGTAACTGGTCTCGCAATCCTCATCCGACTCAAAGAACAGGACCTGGGCGATGCCCTCGTTCGCGTAGATGCGCGCCGGCAGAGGCGTAGTGTTGCTGATCTCGAGCGTGACATGGCCCTCCCACTCCGGCTCGAAGGGCGTGACGTTCGTGATGATCCCACACCGCGCATACGTGCTCTTGCCCACGCAGATCGTCAGGACGTTGCGCGGAATCCGGAAGTACTCGATCGAACGTGCCAGCGCGAAGGAGTTCGGCGGCACGATACATATGTCTCCCTGGAACGCGATGAAAGAACGGTCATCGAACGACTTGGGATCGACCACGGGAGACAGGGCATTGTGGAAGATCCGGAACTCGTCCGACACTCGCATGTCGTAGCCGTAACTCGAAAGTCCGTAGGATATGCTCCCGTTCCGCACCTGGTTCTCGGTGAACGGTTCAATCATTCCATGTTCTCTTGCCATACGGCGGATCCAGCGGTCACTCTTTATCATCCTCGGTCGCCCTCGCTTCGGGAATCGTGGATCGCGCTCACGAAGTCCAGCAAGTCCGCGGCGGTCTCGTCCGGTGCCTCCTCGGGAACCGCATGAGCACGCCCCGGCAGTGCCCGGAACGATCCGCCGAGGACCTCGGCCCACGTTCGGGCCTGCTCCGGAGCGATGCGTCGGTCGGCCGCGCCCGTAAGCACGAGAACAGGTCGGTCGGCCGGTCGAGCCCACCGGAGCAGGTGTTCCGGGTCCCAGTCCGCCAGGATCCGGGTCAGTCCGAGCGCCCGAGCCGGGTCCCGCCAGGGCTCGGCAAACCGCTGCACTGCGTCTGTCGGGATCAGCGTGCGATCCGCGAACACACGCCGCTCGAGCATATAGCGCGTGAGCGGTCGGCGGAAGAGACGCAGGAGCGGGGCCAGACCCCTGCGCACGGCTGGCACCCGGAGCGCGGCCAGAGCGGGCGGACGCCTAACGTCCGGTGTCACCGGATTCACCAGGAACAGCCCTCGGGCACTGGTTCGTTCCGCGATGGCGACCGCGATGGCCGCCCCATGCGAGTGGCCGGCGAGAATCGATCCGGACACTCCGGCCCCCGCGAGCGCCGTCGCCACTCGATCCGCTTCGGTCGCGAGGTCGAAGGCGACCCCCGGCGCCGGATCGGAGTCTCCCCGTCCGAGAAGATCCACCAACAGCAGCCGCATGTGACCTCCGAGGCGCTCGGCGGTTGGCCGCCACATCGTCCGGTTGGCGCTCAGGCCGTGCAGACACACAACCACCGGATGCCCGGCGCCGCTCCCGTGCACCTCCACCGCCATGCGACCGTCCGGCGTGTCGAACCATAAGGCCTCTTGTCCCGGAACGCTCACCATGCTCTCTTGTGTCACGCGATCTCGCGATTGCTCGCCGAACGGCCCGAAAAGCTTGAAATAACAGCAGAATACAGTGAACCCGGAGGACGCGCTCGTTTCCTTGACGGTGTCGTGAGACGAACGCTATTATCGGCGAAATTCGTGAACATTTTCACAAGCTATCCGGACAGACGATGAAGCAGGCATACGTCGGCGTCGCCATTCTGTTCGTAGTCGGGTTGCTCAACGCCGCCCTCTTCCTCGTCCTGTCCCACCTTGCGAGCGCCTACCGCCCGACGTCGATCAAGGCCATGCCGTACGAGTCGGGCATCGACCCACTGGGGGACACGCGGGAGCGCTTCTCGGTCAAGTTCTACATCATCGCGATGCTGTTCATCGTGTTCGACATCGAAACGATCTTCTTCCTGCCGTGGGCGGCGATCTACCGCGATCTGGGCCTGTTCGGACTCGTCGAGATGTTCATCTTCGTCTTCGTCCTCGCGGCCGGCCTGGCGTACGCGTGGAAGAAGGGTGCGCTGGAGTGGGACTGACGAATGGCCGATGAGCGCAAGAAGCTCCCGACGCTGAATCCCTCCGGCGGAGACGTCGACACGGGCATTCCGGTCTCGTGGCTGACCACGAAGGTGGATGCCGTGGTGAACTGGTCGCGCCGCAACTCCCTCTGGCCGATGCCCCTCGGCACCGCTTGCTGTGCCATCGAGATGATGGCCGCCGCCGGCTCCAAGTACGATATTGCACGATTCGGCATGGAGCGCATGTCGTTCAGCCCCCGGCAGGCGGACCTGATGATCGTGGCCGGTCGGGTGTCGTACAAGATGGCACCGATCCTCAGGCGCATCTGGGACCAGATGCCGCAGCCCAAGTGGTGCGTTTCCATGGGCGCGTGTGCCAGCTCGGGGGGCATGTTCGACAACTACACGATCGTGCAGGGCATCGATCAGATCGTGCCGGTCGACGTGTACGTGCCCGGGTGCCCGCCGCGGCCGGAGAGCTTGCTGTACGGGCTGATGATGGTCCAGGAAAAGATCAAAGGCGAGTCGATCCGTAACCCGGTGCATCGTGCCGAGAGCCCAGACGCGGTCGGCCGACCCAACCTGCCGCCGGAGACGATCGAGCTGGTCGCGCAGCCGTTCGGGAACTCGACGCGGCAGAACCGGGTGAGCGGCGCCGAGCCTACATCGGCCACGCAACGCCCGCGCGATCGGCGTGAGCGCCTCCTGGAGCACCAGGACTGACCATGTCCTCCACTGTCGCTGCGCACCGGTCTCTCGAGCTCGTCACCGGCGCTCCGCCGGTGGACGCCCTGGACCTTCATCCGTCGGTAGCGGCACTGCGGGAGAGATTCGGCGACGCCGTGCGAGGCGTGGAGAACGATGCCGTGGGGACGCCGACGGTGACGGTCGATCCCACGCGGGCCTACGACGCCCTCGCATTCCTGAGGACCGACGGGGATCAGGCGTACGACTTCCTGGCCGACGTGATGGGAGCGGACCCGGGGGGAGGGCGCCGCATCCAGGTCTGGTATCAGCTGTGGTCCATGCGACACGGACGGTCCCTTCGGGTCGTGGCGCCACTCCCGAGGGCGGCGCTATCGCTGCGCAGCGTTGTCCCGTTATGGAAGACGGCCGATTGGCTGGAGCGCGAAGTGTACGACATGTTCGGCGTTCACTTCGAGGGGCATCCGGACATGCGACGGATCCTGATGCCCGAGAACTACGACGAAGGCTTTCCGCTCCGCAAGGACTTTCCGTTGCGTGGCCGATTCACGCGCTCCGAACAGGTTCGGAGAGCGCTCGGGCGGGCGACCGAGGACGTGTACGCGCGGGAGGAGCTCGCCCTCGCTGGAGTCCTCGAGACGGAGCACGAGGACACGGAGCCCGCCGCCGGGAAGACCGACCATCTCGAAGGCGGAATGATGGTCATCAATATGGGACCGCAACACCCGGCGACGCACGGGGTGCTGCGTCTCGTGCTGCAGCTCGATGGCGAGACCGTCGTTCGCTGCATTCCACACATCGGCTACCTGCACACCGGGTTCGAGAAGACATGCGAGTACCGCGAGTGGAACCAGGTCATCCCGTATACGGACCGCATGGACTACCTGGCGCCGATGCTGTACAACATCGGCTACGCTCTGGCGGTGGAGAGTCTCCTCGGACTCGAGATTACGCCGCGCTGCCGCGTCGTCCGGGTGATCCTGAGCGAGCTTAACCGGATTCTCGGTCACCTGTTGTGGCTGGGCACCACCGCGATCGACCTCGGAGCCATGACGGTCTTTCTCTACACGTTCCAGGAGCGGGAGCGGATCTACAACCTCCACGAGGCCTACTGCGGCGGACGTATCACGACATCCGTCACCCGCATCGGAGGGATGCTCGCGGACCTGCCGGCCGGCTGGGTAGAGGCGTGCCGCGATTTCGTGGCCGGTTTTCCGGCGACTCTGGACGAGAGCGAGCGGCTGCTCACCAGGAATTCGATCTGGCAGGGACGGACGGTCGACGTCGGCCTTATCGATGCGGAAACGGCGGTGGACCTCGGTCTGACGGGTCCGAACCTGCGCGCCAGCGGCCTAGCGTACGACGTGCGGAAAGCGCGACCGTACCTCGGGTACGACGAGTACGATTTCGACATACCGGTCGGAGAGGTCGGGGACACGTACGACCGATACCTGGTCCGGCTCGAGGAAATGCGCCAGAGCGTCCGGATCATTCAGCAGGCCCTGGATCGTCTTCCCGGGGGTATGATCAACGTCGAGAACCCGGCCGTCATTCTGCCTCCGAAGAGCGAATCGATGTCCTCGATCGACGCGATGATCGCCCACTTCAAGCTGGTGATGGAGGGCCTGCAAGTGCCTCCGGGGGAGGTGTGGTACTCGATCGAGGCGTCGAAGGGCGAGCTGGGCTTCGGCCTGATCTCCGACGGCGGCTCGAAACCCGTGCGATGTCGCTTCCGGGGGCCCTCGTTCGTGAACATCGCTGCACTCCCGTATCTCGTGGAGGGTGGCCTGGTGGCGGACGTGATCTCGGTCAACGCGAGCCTGGACATCGTGTTGGGCGAGATCGACCGCTGATGAACGCGGAGAGCCCGTGAACAAGCCGATACACCCGGCCGCCGTGAGCGCGCAGGCCTTTCAGGTCGCGGACCTTCGTCCAACGGATCGTTTGTTCGACGACGAGGATGGCGCGGACCGACTGCAGAAAGCCCTCAGCCGCTATCCGGAGAAGCGCGCAGCCTTGCTTCCGATGCTGGGGTACGCGCAGGAGCGGAACGGCTGGGTCTCGGCCGCCGCCATGGAAGAGATCGCGCAGGCTCTCGAGCTGACACCGGCCTACGTTCGGTCCGTCGTCACGTTCTACACGATGTACAACGAGCATCCGGTGGGTCGTCACCTGATCCAGGTCTGCACGTGCATCTCGTGTCACCTGCACGAGGCGGACGAAGTGTTCGAGAAGTTTCTCGGCGAGACGGGGACACGAGCCGGCGAGGTGTCGGACGACGGTCGCTTCACAGTGATCGAGGCCGAGTGCCTGGGCGCCTGCGGTTTCGCGACGGCGGTTCAGGTGAACGACCGGTATTTCGAGAATGTATCGCCGGGCGACGTGCCGGCGATCCTGGAAGAACTGGATTAGGCGACCGGCGACTCATGGGCTTTCCCTATAGCCACGACCTCGAGACGACTACCCAGATGTCCCGCCACTTCGGCGAGGAAAAGGCCCGCACTCTGGAGGGCTGGAAGTCGCTGGGCGGCTATGCGGCCTTGCCGACGGCGCTGGAGATGGAGCCGTCCGAGATCACGGACGTGGTAAAGGAATCGGGCCTGCGCGGCAGAGGAGGAGCGGGTTTCCCGACCGGTGTCAAGTGGAGCTTCATGCCGCAGGAGCCGGACGGTCCGCACTATCTGTGCTGCAATGCCGACGAGAGCGAGCCGGGCGCCTTCAAGGACCGCGAGATTCTCCGCTGGGTGCCGCACCTTCTCATCGAAGGCTGCCTGATCGCGGCGCGGGCGATCCGGGCAGCACACGTGTACGTCTACGTGCGGGGCGAGTACTTCCCCTACAGCCGCATACTCGCCGAGGCGGTCGTGGAGGCCTACGAGGCAGGCCTCGCGGGAGAGAACATTCTCGACAGCGGTTGGACGTGCGACGTGACGGTGCACATCGGCGCGGGTGCCTACATCGCGGGTGAAGAGACCGGGCTGATGAGCTCGCTCATGGGCGGACGGGCCGAGCCGTGGATCAAGCCTCCGTTCCCAGCCCAGTCGGGAGCGTTTGGTCGCCCGACGACGGTGAACAACGTCGAGACCCTTGCCGCGGTGCCCATGATCCTCTCCGAGGGATCTGCCTGGTATCGCCAGTGGGGCACCGAACGGAGTCCGGGCACGAAGCTCTGGTGCTGTTCGGGTCACCTCGTGCGGCCCGGCACGTACGAACTCCCGCTCGGGATGCCGCTCCGGAACGTGATCCACGAGGTATGCGGAGGGGCGCCGAACGGGAGACGGATCAAGGCCGTGATCCCGGGCGGATCGTCGACCGCAATGCTGACCGGGGACGAACTCGATTGCGAGACGACCTACGAGGGCATGGCGGAGGCCGGGAGCTCTCTGGGGACCGCGTCGCCGATCGTTATGGACGAGGACACCGACATGGTTCGCGCGATGCTCCGCATCGCCCAGTTCTATGCACACGAGTCCTGCGGACAGTGCGTGCAGTGCCGCGAAGGGACGGCGTGGGTCGCCAAGATCCTCCAACGGATCGACGAGGGAGATGGCACCATGGCGGACCTCGATACCCTGTACCATCTGTGTGACCAGCTGACGGGACGGACGATCTGTCCGCTCGCGGATAGCGTCGTGTTTCCGCTTCGCTCGTCGCTGGACAAGTTCCGCGGCGAATACGAATCGTTGATCAGCCGCTAGCCAGAAGTCGATGCAAGGGACCGCCAGGGGATGAGCGACGCGCCGAAGGATATCACGCTGACGATAGACGAGGCCGAGGTGACGGTCGAGGCGGGCACGACCGTGCTGCAGGCGGCGGAGCGGGCCGGGATCGTGGTGCCTCACTATTGCTACCACCCCGGAATCCCCAGCCGACCGGCCCAGTGCCGCATGTGCCTGGTCGAGATCGAGGGTCAGCCGAAGCTCCAGCCTTCTTGCGTGTTCCCGGCCCAGGACGGCATGGTCGTGCACACCGAGAGCGAGGATGCCCGGAAGGCCCGGCAATCCGTGATCGAGTTCCTTCTACTCAATCACCCCCTGGACTGTCCGATCTGCGATGCCGCTGGCCAGTGCATGCTGCAGGACTACGCTTTCGAGACCGGGCAGCTGAAGAGTCGATACGCCGAGGCGAAGGTCGTCCTCGGGAGAGATCGCATAGCCGACGACATCCTGTACTTCGGCGATCGCTGCATCATCTGCACGCGCTGCGTGCGATTCATGGAAGACCTGGCGGGCGACAACGCCCTTGTCGTGGCTCAGCGGGGCCACAAGGCGTACATCGACACGTTTCCGGGACGCGACCTCGACCACGCGTTCCGAGGAAACATCGTCGACGTGTGCCCGGTCGGTGCGCTGGTGCACGAGGATTTCGTGTTCAAAGCGCGCGCCTGGGACATGGACTCGGCGCCGGGCATCTGCCCCGGTTGCTCGACCGGCTGCAACATCGACATCAATGTGACGGAGAATCAGATCGTCCGGGTCAAGCCGCGTTACAATCCGGACGTGAACTCGTACTGGATGTGTGATCATGGACGCCGGCTCCCGGTGGTGTCGAACCGCGCAGTACGGGCCGAGGCGCCCCTGATCCGCGTCGACGAGGAACTCGAGCCCGCGAGCTGGAACGAGGCGCTGGAGTGGACGGCCGAACGGCTGAAGGCCGGACCGGGAACCGCCCTTGTATCTGCCGGCGAGTCGTGCGAGAGCCTGTTCTACCTCCGTCTCCTGCTGAAAGACCTGGGGATTGCCGGCGGCACGTTCCGGGTTGGAAGCGGCGACGAGGCGACGCTGCCCGGCTTCCCGAAACTGAAGCTGCGAGCGGAGAGAGCTCCCAACGTGGCGGGAGCTCGACTCGTGGGCTTCAACACCGCGGAGGAGCTCCCGAGCGTGTCGGACGGCGCCACTCTGGTGGCTCTCGGGGACTCCCTGTGGGACGCGCCGAGCGACTACGGGGTGAACGCGGGCTTCTTCCTGTACGCGGGATCGCACCTGGTCCCAGCCACCGCCAACGCGACGGCCATCTTCCCGGCAGCCCTTCCCCCTGAAATGGAAGGCACGCTCATCAACTACGAAGGCCGGGTGCAGAGATTCCACCGGGCCCTGCGTGCCCCCGGAGTGGCCCGTCCGGCCTGGATGTCGTTGAGCCGGCTCCTCGAGCACCGCGGCGCCGGCAAAGGTGCGCTCGACATTCGGGCGGCGTTCTCCTCGATGGCGGCGGTAACCCGCGGATTGGATGAGCTGTCGTGGGACGATCTCGGTCTCAGGGGCCGATCGCTGAGTGAAGCCGGCGAGCCGGCACTCGTGGCGGATCGGGAGGAATGATGGAGGCGATCAGCGGCACCGCGTTCGTCGTCGCTACGGCCCTGAAGGCGGTCGTCTTCTTCCTCATGCTGCTGATCGGAGTGGCGCTCTCCACGTATGTTCCACTGGGCCTTCTCCAGGTGGTGGCTGACGGTCTCAAGTTCATTCTCAAGGAAGAGGTGGAGCCGGGGGCGGCTCACCGAAAGTTCTTCCTCCTCGCGCCCGTGCTGTCGCTCTTCCCGGCCACCGTGCTGTTCGGCGTCATACCGCTCGGGTCGCCTCTCCCGACCCCTTGGGGACGGATCGACATGATCGTGGCGGACGTACCGATCGGATTCCTGTATGTCCTGGCGATCGCTTCCCTCGGGGTCTACGGCATCGTCATGGCCGGGTGGTCGTCGAACAGCAAGTACTCGTTCCTCGGCGGGCTGCGCGGCTCGGCCCAAATGATCAGCTACGAGATCGGACTTGCGATGAGCCTCGTGCCAGTGCTGATGCTGGCTGGCAACGTAGAGATGCCGGTGCTCGTGGCGATGCAGCAGAGCTACTCGGAGGGCCCAGCCACCTACGGCGCGTGGTTCGTGATTCCCCTTCTCCTGTCGGCGTTCTTCCTGCTGGTCTCCGGATTGGCCGAGACCAACCGGGTTCCGTTCGACCTTCCGGAGGCGGAGGGCGAGCTGGTGGGAGGGTATCACACCGAGTACTCCTCGATGAAGTTTGGCATGTTCTTCCTCGGCGAGTACGCCCACTTGATCACGACCGGCGCCCTGATTTCCGTGTTCTTCCTGGGCGGGTGGGACATCCCGTTCTGGAATGGCGATAATATCCGGGTGCTGGCCGACGGGACGGTGATCGGGGATCCGGCATGGTGGAAGACGCTGCTGACCTTCGCGGCCTTCGTGGCGAAGACATCGTTCCTCGTGTTCTTCTTCATGTGGATCCGCTGGACGATTCCGCGGTTCCGCTACGACCAGCTGATGGACCTGGGCTGGAAGGTGTTTCTCCCGTCCTTGATGGCGTACATCATGATCATCGCGGTCGCGGTGTACTCCCTCGACGTGGCGGGTGTGCCCCTGGGCGTCGGTTACGCCGCCGCCCTGTTCGGACTCAACCTGATTCTCCTGCTCCTGCTCCTGTACGTGCTCGACCGGGGCCGTCTCGTGAGGGGAGCCACGGCCCGCACTCGTGTGGTGGTGGGCCAGGCGGCCCGAGCGCTCGAAGGAGATGAGTATGCCGGGTGAAGTGAAGGTGATGCACCGTCCGGAGGCCGAGGCCTCGTACGTCCGCGCGATCACGAAGGGGCTCGGCGTCACGCTCAAGCACTTCATGCGCCCGGACAAGCTCACGCAGCAGTATCCCGACGAGAAATGGGAGCTGGCCCCTCGCATGCGCGGTACCCATCGGATGGCGGTGCACGAGGACGGGCGCGCCAAGTGCGTCGGCTGCGGGCTGTGCCCCACGGTATGTCCGGTCAACTGCATCAAGCTTGTACCGGCGGAAGACGAGAACGGGGAACGGTACGCAGCGGTCTACGAGATCGATGAGTTTCGGTGCATCTTCTGCGGGTACTGTCAGGAGGTGTGCCCCGTCGAGGCGATTCACCTGGGAGTCCACTACGAGAACGCCGAGTACAGTCGTGAGCGCTGGGTGTACGACCTGGAACGGCTGTGCGAGCTGGACCATCCGGTCACGGCGCTGTGGGACCCCGCCGACCGCGCCTCCGAATGATGGTTGACTTCTTCTTTGTCCTATTCGCCGTCATGGCCGCGACCGGCGCGGTGGCCATGGTGGTGAGCCGCAATCCGGTGGCGAGCCTGTTGTACCTCGTGATGTCGTTCTTTGCCATGTCGGGGATCTTCGTGCTCCTGGACGCGCATTTCATCGCCGCGGTCAACGTCATCGTGTATGCCGGGGCGATCCTGGTACTGTTCCTGTTCGTGATCATGCTGTTGAACCTGGGCCGCTCCCGTAAGACCGATCTCCGCGGCCCTCTGTCTCGGATCCTGGGCATTCTCGTGGCCGGAGCCGTGTTCGGTCTCCTGGTAGTCCTGCTGAGAGGTGGTGAACAGACGAACATGGCGGGAGGAGTGGGCCGGGAAGCCGTGGACGCCCTGCTCAGGTCGCGCGGCGCCGTGGGCGTCGTGGCGGAGCCCATGTTCCGAAGTTACCTGGTTCCGTTCGAGATCACGTCGCTTCTTCTTCTGGTGGCCATCGTCGGAGCCATCGTGCTGTCCCGGCGTAAGGCACCCTGAGTCGGTCATGGATATCGAAACCTATTCGCTGCTCCTCAGTGCCTTCCTGTTCGCGGTCGGGACCGCGGGCGTCCTCCTTCGGAGGAACGCCATCATCATATTCATGTGCGTCGAGCTGATGCTGAACGCCGTGAACTTGACGCTCGTCGTGTTCTCAAGATCGCTCGGGGTCGAGGCGCAGGTGCTGGTGTTCTTCTCGATGGCCGTGGCCGCGGCGGAGGCGGCGGTCGGTCTGGCCATCATCCTCGCCATCTTCCGCCACTATGAAGTCGTGGACGTCGACCGGTTCAATCTCCTGAAATGGTGAATCTGCTAGGGTCGGTCCCGGGACTGCTGCAGCACGCGGAGGGCGCGTACCAACCGATCCTCCCCGGCCTGATACTCGTCTTGCCGTTGGCCGGGTTCGTGATCAACGGGCTCGGCGCGTTCGTGTGGCGGGGGAACAGGTCGGTGCCGAGCCTCGTCGGACCGCTGGCGATCATCGGCGCGTTCGGAATCGTCCTGGCCAACTTCTTCGCCATGAAGGGAGCGATGCCCCACGAGCCGGCCGTCGTTTCCCTGTGGACGTGGATGGCCGTGGGTGACCTGTCTGTCGGAGTGGACCTGCAGTTCGATCAGCTCTCGCTTCTCATGATGCTGATCGTGACAGGCGTCTCTGCCGTCATCCATGTGTACAGCGTCGGGTACATGCGGGACGATCCCGGCTACAGCCGATACTTCTCGTATCTCAACCTGTTCGTGTTCTTCATGCTGGTCCTCGTGATGGGCGCGAACTTCCCGATCATGTTCGTGGGTTGGGAGGGGGTCGGTCTGTGCTCGTATCTCCTGATCGGCTTCTGGTATGAGAATCGCGACTTCGCCTCGGCGGGGATGAAGGCCTTCATAGTCAACCGGATCGGGGACTTCGGCTTCCTTGTCGCCATGTTCCTGATCTTCGTTCAGTTCGGATCTCTCGGGTTCGTGGAGGTGTTCGGCGCGGCGCCCGAGCGCCTCGTGTACGGCGGGGGCGTGGCCACGCTCATCACGTTGTTCCTGTTCCTCGGCTGCGCAGGCAAGTCGGCGCAGATTCCGCTCTACGTCTGGCTGCCGGACGCCATGGCGGGTCCCACCCCAGTGTCGGCTCTGATCCACGCGGCCACGATGGTGACCGCCGGCGTCTACCTGGTGGCGCGGGCCGGCGTGCTGTTCGCTCTCTCACCGGTCTCGCAGGCCGTCGTGGCGGCTGTAGGCGCGGGAACCGCCCTGTTCGCGGCGACGATCGCGACGCAACAGTACGACATCAAAAAGGTGCTGGCGTACAGCACCGTGTCGCAGCTCGGGTACATGTTCCTGGCCGTTGGTGTCGGCGCCTTCACGGCCGGCATCTTCCACCTCATGACGCACGCCTTCTTCAAGGCTCTGCTGTTTCTCGGATCGGGTGCCGTGATCCACGCGATGCACCACGCGCTGCACGTCGTACATCGCGATGACGACCCGAATGACATGCGCAATCATGGAGGACTGAAGAACGTCATGCCGATCACATGGGGCACCATGTGGATCGGCACGCTCGCCATCGCCGGGATCTTCCCCTTTGCGGGGTTCTTCTCCAAGGACGAGATCATCTGGAGCGCGGGAAGCTACGGATACGTCGTCCTGTGGGTCGTGTCGGTTCTGGCGGCCTTTCTGACGGCGGCCTACATGACGCGGCTCATGGTCATGACCTTCCACGGCGAGAACCGAAGCGGAGCCGACGCGCGTCCGCACCTGCGGGAGGTGCCGGCCGTGATGTGGGTGCCACTGGCGATTCTGGCGGCGCTATCCATCGTCGGCGGGTGGGTCAACATTCCGGAGGCGCTGCCCGTCCTGCCGGCGGTCGGAGCCCTGCACCACTGGCTCGAGCCCGTCATGGAGCCCGCGCGCCACGTGATGACGGAGCACGGCTTCCGGCAGGCGCACGGGGCCCCCCCCGGGGGGGGTGAGGCGGTGTGGGCCCTCGTCTCCACGGGTGCGGCGCTCCTGATCGTGCTCCTCACCTTCCGTGCCCTCGTCCAGCGACGCTATCGATCGGCTGCGGAGAGTGACATGCCCACGGGACTGGCGGGCCTGCTGTACCACAAGTGGTACGTGGATGAGCTGTACGACCGGTTGCTCGTGCGGCCCCTGCTGGCCCTGTGGCGCGGCTGCTGGCGCATCGTCGATGTCGGCCTGATCGACGGAACGTTGAACGCCATGGCGTCCGGCACCCGCATGGTCGGCTGGGTCGGAAGCCTGTTCCAGACGGGCCGCGTCGCGGGGTACATGCTCTGGTTTCTCACGGGCGTGATACTGATCCTCGCCCTGTTGCTACTGTGACGATTCACGCAAGCGATTAGAGCGTTGAGCACATTCTTCGAGAGCCACTGGATTCTGAGCCTGCTGCTGATCATCCCGGCCGTGGGAGCGGCAGGGTGTCTCCTCGTGCGCGAGGATCGATCCCGGCACGTGGCCCTTCTCACCAGCGTGCTCACTTTCGTGGCCTCGCTTCCCCTGTTCTGGACGTTCCGCCCGGGTACGCCCGCGATCCAGAACTACGTTTCGATTCCGTGGATCGAGGCCTGGGGGATCGGTTACACGATCGGAATGGACGGAATCTCGCTCCTGATGGTGCTGTTGACCACGTTCGTCACTCCGCTCGCCATCCTGGGATCGTACAGCTACATCCAGCAGAAGCAGCGCGCGTACTACGCGATGATGCTCGTGCTGCTGGCGGCGATGATCGGTGTCTTCATCGCGCTCGACATGTTCCTGTTCTTCCTGTTCTGGGAGATCATGCTGATCCCGATGTACTTCCTCATCGGGGTGTGGGGAGGCAAGCGGCGAATCTACGCCGCCGTCAAGTTCTTCCTGTTCACAGCGATCGGATCTCTTCTCATGCTGGTGGCCATCGTGGTGATGGTCTACCTGTATCATCGCCAGTTCGGCGTCGTGACCTTTGCCTACAACGATCTGGTGCAGCTGCCGCTCACCCGAGGCCTGCAACTTCCGCTGTTCGGCGCATTCGCTCTGGCCTTCGCGATCAAAGTGCCCCTGTTCCCGATGCATACGTGGCTCCCGGATGCACACGTGGAAGCTCCCACTGCCGGGTCTGTGATCCTGGCCGGCGTGCTCCTGAAGATGGGCACGTACGGGTTCCTCCGGTTTGCGCTGCCGTTCTTCTCGCACGCCGCCACCAGCCCGCTGGTGGTGAACACGATCATCGTGCTAAGCCTGATCGGAATCGTCTACGGCGCCTGGGTCGCAGCGGTACAGCCGGATGCGAAGAAGCTGGTGGCCTACACGTCGATCGCGCATCTCGGCTTCGTCATGCTGGGCCTGTTCGCCCTCACGTCGCAGGGCCTGCAGGGCGGCATTCTCCAGATGGTGAACCACGGAATCTCGACGGGAGCTCTCTTCCTTCTGGTCGGCATGCTCTACGAGAGGAGGCACACGCGGCTGATCGCTGATTTCGGCGGTATCGCGAAGGTCATGCCCGTGTTCGCCGCATCCTTCCTGCTGGTTGCCCTGAGCTCCATCGGTCTCCCCGGCACCAACGGTTTCGTGGGCGAGTTCCTGATTCTGCTCGGGACCTTCCGGAAGTATCCCGTGGCCGCGTTCATCGCCGCGACCGGCGTAATCTTTGCCGCCGCCTACATGTTGCCCATGGTGCAGCGCATCCTGTACGGCGAGATCGAGCGGGAAGAGAACCGGGCTCTGGCGGACATCGGAATGCGCGAGCGCCTGGTGCTCGCCCCGGCTCTGGTCATGATCGTCCTCATCGGAGTGTTTCCGCAGCCCTTCCTCGCGCGCACAGCCGCGTCGGTCGATTCGCTGATCGATCAGGTCGAGACGCGAGCGCTGAGCACGCCGCTGCTGACGGGAGCGGCCGACCGGCGCTACGATCGCATGCCCATTCTCGGAATTGACGAGCTCGATCGAGAGGAACGATAGGTGACCCTGGACTTCAGCCTTCCGATCCACTACTTGTGGGCGCTTCTTCCGGAGGCCGTCCTGGCTGCCACCGGACTGCTGGTGCTGCTGCTCGACGTGTTCCAGCGTGGCAGCAGACAGGAGCCGAGCGGACCATGGGTTCCGTGGGTGGCGATGGTCGGCGTTCTCCTCGCGGCGCTCGCCAACGGGCTCCTGATCGGATTCGACGCGCCGGTGCGCACCGGCATGATCGCGATGGATGCCTTCCGGATCGCCACGAACTTCATCTTCCTTGGAACGACCCTGTTTGGCCTTCTGTTCGCGGTCGACTACCTCCGACGGGAAGGTCTGGACGTCGGCGAGTTCTACTTCCTGGTCCTCATGGCGACGGTCGGAATGATGCTGCTCGCCGGGTCACGCGACCTGATTGTCGTGTTCGTGGCCCTCGAGCTCATGTCTCTCTCCGTGTACGTGCTCACCGGATTCAATCGCAACGATCCGAGATCGGCGGAAGGGGCGCTCAAGTACTTCCTCATGGGCGCGTTTGCCAGCGGCTTTCTCCTGTATGGCATAGCCCTCATCTTCGGAGCCTCCGGAAGCACCAATCTCGCCCTTGTGACGGCGGAGATTTCGCGGGCTACCGCGAGCGGAGATTTTCTCCTGCTGGCAGGAGTCGTCCTCCTGGTCGTCGGCTTCTCCTTCAAGGTGTCGGCCGTGCCATTCCACATGTGGACGCCCGACGCGTATGAAGGGGCGCCCACGCCGGTCACGGGGTACATGGCGGCGGGAGTGAAAGCCGCGGGCGTCGCCGCGCTCCTTCGTATCGTGACCATTGAGCTCGCGCCGGCCGTCTCGGTGTGGGGTGCCGTCCTGTGGTGGCTGGCGGTCCTCACGATGATCGTGCCCAACTTCATCGCTCTGGCGCAGGACAACGTGAAGCGCATGCTGGCCTACTCGTCCATCGCGCATGCCGGCTACCTGCTGGTTGGAGTGGTGGCGGCGAGCTCCCTCGGCCGGGCTGCCTCGCTGCTGTACCTGGCCATCTACGCCATGATGACGCTGGGCGCATTCGGGGTCGTGTACGTGGTGGCCGGGAGGGGAGACGCTCGGGGCACGCTCGCGGACTATCGGGGCCTTGGATGGCGCCGGCCGCTTCTCGGCGCGGTGCTTGTCGTCTTCCTGCTCTCGCTGGCCGGGTTCCCGCCGACCGGTGGCTTCATCGGCAAGTTGTACCTGCTGATGGCGGCCGTGGAGTCCGGCCACGTCGACCTGGCCGTCATTCTCGTGCTGACGAGCTTCGTGTCCTACTACTACTATCTTCGTGTCGTGTGGAAAATGTACTTCGAGGAGGCGCCGGAAGACGTGCCCGTCCCGGTCGTGCCGGGAGCTGCTTTTCGGCTCGCCGCCGTCGTCTCGGCGGCGGCGATCGTGGCTGCGGGAATATTTCCTGGCCTCGTGATCAGCACCGCGGAGGCGGTAGGCGAAGATCTCTCGCCCCGCCAGGTGGCTCCGCTCTCGCAACCCGTGACGCCCCCAAGAGCCATCGAGACGACTACGGACTGAAACCGATCGACGGTCACCTCTCGTCGGCGCAGCGCACGGTTCCCTCATCACGACGTGGGCCTTCATGAATGTATCGAGAACCATCTTCCGGGAATACGACATCCGTGGGATCGTTGGAGATGACCTCACGGCGGACGTGGCCGAGGCAGTAGGCAGGGCGTACGGTTCACGGCTCCGGCGGTCGGCGAAAAAGGAAAGTCCGTGTGTGGCCGTGGGATACGACAACCGCCCCAGCTCGCCCGACCTGGCGGATGCTCTGAGCACGGGACTGCGCGGTGTGGGCGCGAACGTGCGGCTGCTGGGCACGGTCCCCACTCCGGCCCTGTACTACGGGGCCCGCGTGCTGGAAACCGACGGAGGGATCCAGATCACGGGGTCCCATAACCCGCCAGAGTACAACGGGATCAAGATGATCGTCGGGGATCGGTCCGTGTACGGAAACGAAATCCAGGCGATCCGCGAGCTCATCGAAGCCGGAGCGTACGACCATGGCCGCGGAGATCGCCGGGAGATCCAGATTCTGGATCGTTACGCATCGGAGATCGCACGACGAGCGGACGTCCGGGGGACGGTTCACATGGTCCTGGATTGCGGTAACGGTACCGGTTCGGTCGTCGCGCCCCGTGCGCTCGAGGAGGCCGGGATCGATGTCGAGTGCCTGTATTGCGAGTCCGACGGCACGTTTCCCAACCACCACCCCGATCCCACCGTCGATGAGAACGTGGTGGATCTCATCCGCAGGGTGAAGGACTCCGGTGCGGCCCTGGGTGTCGGTCTGGACGGGGACGCAGACCGCATCGGAGCGGTGACGGAGAGGGGGGACATCGTGCGCGGCGACCACCTTCTGCTGTTGTACGCGCTGGATGTGCTTCCGGAGCACCCGGGCGCGGAAGTGGTCTTCGACGTGAAGTGCTCGAAGGCCCTGCCCGAGCTGATTGCCCTGGCAGGAGGCATTCCGGTGATGTGGAAGACGGGCCACTCCCTCATCAAGGAGCGCATGAAAGCGTCCGGATCTCCCGTAGCAGGTGAGATGAGTGGCCATATATGTTTTGCTGACAAATATTTCGGATTTGACGATGCGATCTACGCGGCGGCCCGTCTGGCCGGCCTCGTACAGCGGAGCGGCAAGCCCTTTTCCGAGTTGGCGGCGGCCATTCCGGCATATCCCTCGACACCGGAGTTGCGCGTGGATTGTCCGGAGGAGAGCAAGTTCGATGTCGTGGCGCGTGCCGTGGAACACTACCGTTCGCACCGGCCGGTGAACGACATCGACGGGGCTCGCATCGAGTTCGAGGACGGCTGGGCCCTCATCCGCGCGAGCAACACGCAACCGATCATCGTGTTACGCTTCGAGGCGGATACCGTCGCGGGACTGCGCGAGGTCCGGAACGACGTCGCTGCGTACCTGGGGGAACTTGGAGTCGCCGTCCCCGAACTTCGCTCCGACGGCGGGTCGCACGCGTGAGAGTCCCGGAGCCAGGCTCGGTAGTCGTCGCCATCGGGGGAAACGCTCTCTCCCCGTCCGGCGAGTCCTCCACGGTCAGCAACCAGTTCCGGCATACGCGGCAGAGCCTGCGATCGATCGTCGACCTCGCTGTGCATGGCTGGCGCATCGCCATCGTGCATGGGAATGGGCCGCAGGTCGGGGACGAGCTCCAGCGCAACGAGGCAGCCAGGGTCAAGGTGGAACAGCTTCCACTGGGCGTGCTCGTGGCGGCCACCGCCGGCTGGATAGGGTATATGATCCAGCAGTCGTTGCAGAATGCTCTGCGGGCGGCGGGGAGCGACCGGCGGGTCGTGACCCTGATCACCCAGTCGCTGGTGGACCCGGATCATCCGTCGGCGAGTGAGCCGACCAAGTTCATCGGGCGGGCGATACGTCCCGGAGTCGCCGAAGAGCTGCGCTCAGAGGGAATCCAGATCGAGAGCGACTCACGGGGCAATCTGCGCCGTTGGGTTCCGAGTCCCGTCCCCATCGAGATCCTGGAGTCCGGGATGGTCGCGGAGCTGGTTGCGCGAGGCGACATCGTGATCGCGGCCGGCGGAGGTGGGATCCCGGTGTGCCTCGACTCCCGGCACGCGTTGGACGGGGTCGACGCCGTGGTCGACAAGGACCGGGCGGCGGCACTGCTGGCCCGGGAGATCGGCGCCTCGATCCTCCTGATCCTCACCGATGTAGACGCAGTGTATGACGGTTGGGGCCTTGCGAATGCGCGGCGGGTGCCGAAGATGACGGCCTCGGAAGCCCGGGCCATGCTGAACGCCGGAAAGCTGGGTGCCGGAAGCATGGGGCCGAAGGTGGAGGCGGCCGTCCACTTCGTTGAAGACGGCGGCGAGCTCGCGATCATCGCCGGACTCGACGACGGTCCGGCGGGACTCGCAGGGGAGGCGGGAACGGTCATCACGCCGGACGCGAGACCGTCCGGCGAACGGGAGGTGACGTGAGACGACAAGGGCTGTCATGAATATTCACGAATATCAGGCGAAGGAGATTCTCCGGTCCCATGGTATCCCGGTCCCACCGGGCGAGGTGGCGACGACACCTGAGGAGGCCGAGCGCATTGCCCGGGAATACGGCAGCATGGTCGTCGTGAAGGCCCAGGTTCACGCCGGTGGAAGAGGGAAGGCCGGGGGCGTGAAGCTGGCGGACGGGCCGGCGGACGCCCGCACGAGAGCGGAGACCATTCTCGGGATGAACATCAAAGGCCTGACCGTGGAGAAGGTGCTGGTCACGCCGGCCGAGGATGTTGCCTCGGAGGCGTACGTCGGCATCGTCATGGACCGTGGTTCCCAGAGCGACGTCATCATGGTCTCGGCCGAGGGCGGGATCGACATCGAGGAGGTGGCCGCCACCAAGCCCGAGGCCATTCACAAGTGCGCCGTCGATGCCCGGTACGGCCTGTTGCCCCACCAGGCCACATCGCTCGCCTTCAAGCTGTACGATGACCTGCGCCTCGTTCGGAGGGCCGCGAAGATCATAACCCAGTTGTACGAGGCCTATCGAGCGGCGGGGTGCACGCTGGCGGAGATCAATCCTCTGATCTCGACGGTCGACGGCGAGGTCAAGGCGATCGACGCCAAGATGAACATCGACGACAATGCCCTGTTCCGTCTTCCGCACGTTGAAGGCATGCGGGACGAGGCCGCCGAGGATCCGGCGGAAAGGAAAGCTCGGGAAGCCGGGCTCAGCTATATCAAGCTGGACGGCGACGTGGGATGTTGCGTGAACGGCGCGGGCCTCGCGATGGCGACGATGGATCTCGTGAAGCACTACGGGGGCGAGCCCGCCAACTTCCTCGATATCGGCGGGTCGTCCAATCCGGACAAGGTGGTGACCGCCCTGGAGATCATCACGGCTGACACCAACGTGAAGTCGATTCTTTTCAACATCTTCGGCGGTATCACGCGATGTGACGATGTGGCGAATGGAATCGTGGAGGCGACACGCCGGATCGATATCGGCTTGCCCATCGCCATCCGACTCACCGGCACGAACGAGGACCTGGCGGTCGATATCCTCACGGAGCACGGTCTCGAGGCCATGACCGACATGGACGAGGTGGTGAAGCGGGCCGTGGAGCTGGCGGCGGACGCCGCGTGACCGAGTGGGCTGGGGACATGGAATGGAAGAGGAACATCGAGCATGAGCATATTCATAGACCGTGACACACGCCTGGTCGTACAGGGCATCACGGGCCGCGACGGCTCGTTTCACGCGCGCCAGATGATCGAGTACGGCACGAGAGTGGTAGCCGGGGTAACGCCGGGGAAGGGCGGTCAGGTCTTCGACGATCGAGTGCCCGTATTCGACACCGTGGCCGAAGCCGTCGAGCACACAGAAGCGAACGCGAGCGTGATCTACGTTCCGGCGGCTTTCGCCTCGAGCGCCATCTACGAAGCGGCGGATGCCGGAATCGGTCTCATCGTCTGCATTACAGAGGGCGTCCCGGTCGCCGACATGATGCGGATCCTGCCGTACGTCAGGGAGAAGGGCGCCCGTCTGATAGGTCCCAATTGTCCGGGCCTCATCGCGCCCGGGATCGGCAAGATCGGGATCCTGCCCGGGCAGATCGTGTCGCCGGGTCCGGTGGGCGTCGTCAGTCGCTCCGGCACCCTCACGTACGAAGTGATTTTCCAGCTCACGCGGCACGGAATCGGGCAGTCGGCCTGTGTCGGGATCGGTGGCGATCCGTTGATCGGTACGGACTTCGTGGACTGTCTGCAGGCCTTCGAAGAGGATTCCGACACCCGGGCGGTCGCCATGATCGGCGAGATCGGAGGAACCGATGAGCAGATGGCCGCCGGATTCGTGCGCGATCATATGAGCAAGCCGGTGGTCGGGTTCATCGCCGGGCAGACGGCTCCTCCCGGGCGGCGCATGGGTCACGCCGGCGCCATCATATCGGGTGCGGAAGGCACGGCAGCCGACAAGATGAAAGCGTTTCGGGAATGCGGGATAGCAGTCGCCGAACGTCCGGCCGACGTGGTCGGGCTCATCGAGACACACTTGTGAAGGGAGGAAGGTCGAGCTGTCATGAATTGGACTGAGACCCTCGCGATCATCAAGCCTGACGCGTTCGGCACGGGTAAGACCGGAAGAGTACTGGCACATCTCGAGGACCACGGATTCCGACTCGTCGCGGCCCGCATCGCCCGTCTGGATCGCCTCCAGGCCGAAGCGTTCTATGCCGTCCACCGGGGGCGACCCTTCTTCGAGTCCCTCGTCGCATTCATGACGTCGGGCCCGTGCATGCCGCTCTTGCTGCGGAGGGAAGACGCGATCGAGGGGCTGCGAGCCGTGATCGGTGCGACGGATCCATCCGAAGCGGAGGAAGGCACTGTGCGCGCGCTGTTCGCCGAGAGCAAGGAGCGCAATGCCATCCATGCCTCCGATTCGCCTGAGTCCGCGGAGAGCGAGATTGCCTTCTTCTTTGCCGGGGTGGATCGGTTGCGCGACTGACCCGCCGTCAACGTTGACAGGAACCGTATCCAGCGCTATGAATAGAGGCTTTCCAGTAGGCCGGATCGATCTGGATGCACTGCGCTCGGGCCCGCTTACGTGGTCGGGTGACGTCGCGGCCGATCCGGAGATCTGGGACGTCCCGGATCTGAGGTTGGAGAGCGATCCGCGTCTGTCGTACCAGGCCGAGGTGGGGAGCGGTGATCGGGTCCGTGTGCACGGCCGTCTGGAGATCGAGCTCGGGCTCGAGTGCCGGCGCTGCCTCCGGGAGGTGGTCCGGGAAGTGGGGATCGAATTCGATTATCGATTCGATCCTTCCATGCGGCCGTCGGAATCGGCCGGAGGTGTATTCGGGCTCGATCAACATGCCGGAAGTATCAGCCTGTTGAACCCGCTCCGAGAGGAGCTCATTCTGGCGCTTCCGGAATACCCGGAGTGCCGGGCCGGTTGTCGTGGCCTGTGTCCGATGTGCGGCATCGATCGGAACGAGATGAGCTGCGATTGCGCCCGCGAGGATGCGGATCCGCGCTGGAACGTGCTGAGGGACCTGGTACCGGACGGTCAGCCGCGCGCTGCGGAGCCGGATAGAGAGAGAGACGGCGAGGAAGGATAGGTTCTGGATCATGGCGGTACCGAAAAAACGGACCTCGAAGCAGCGCAAGCGGAAGCGCCGTACCCACCACGCGGCCTCCGCTCCCGCTCACCAGGCGTGCCCCCGATGCGGTGATCCGAGGCGCCCCCATCGGGTGTGTCCAACCTGTGGGCATTACGGGGACCGGGAGGTCGTCCGCACCGAAGAGTTCTGACCGGATCGCGGGAGGCCAGCCAGATCGTGGTGCGCATCGCGCTGGACGCGATGGGAGGGGACGGCGCCCCCCGCGTGCTCGTCGAAGGCGCGCTGTCCGCTCTCGAGGAGTGGCCGGACCGCTACCGCATCTCCCTGGTGGGCGTGGCCGACCAGGTGAACGCCGAGCTCCCGTCCGAAGTTCGAAATGCGATCGACGTCGTCCCGGCCTCGCAGGTCGTGGAAATGCACGAGGCTCCGGTCCGGGCCGTTCGTAGGAAGCGTGACAGCTCGATCGTGGTCGGACTTCGACTGCTGCGCAACGGGCAGGCCGACGCTTTCATCTCGGCTGGTTCCACTGGTGCCGTTATGGCGGCCTCACGATTCATGCTCGGGATGCTGCCTGGAGTGGAGCGACCCACCGTGGGCACGGTGTTTCCTACGGCCGGAGCGCCGACCCTCGTGCTCGACGCCGGTGCCAACGTGGATTCGCGACCTTCTCAACTCCTGCAATTCGCTCACCTTGGAACGGTCTACATGCGGGATGTGGCGGATCTGGAGCGCCCCAGGGTCGGCTTGCTCAACGTCGGCGAGGAGCCGGGCAAGGGGGACGAGCGAGCCGTCGCGACGCATCGCCTGCTGCGTGCGGACACCGAAATCAACTTCATCGGAAACGTAGAAGGACATCGCATCATCGAGGGCGCGTGCGACGTTCTCGTGTGCGACGGTTTCGCCGGCAACGTCCTGCTCAAATTCTACGAATCGATCGCGGGGTTCGTGACCGGTCTCCTGGAAGAGAAGCTGAACCCGGAAGCGTGTGGCGACGGACTGCGTGAGGTGCACCGAGCCCTTGATTACACCGAGCACGGCGGCGCACCGCTTCTGGGGGTGAACGGGGTCTCGGTCGTCTGTCACGGGGCGTCGCCGCCAAACGCGATCAAGAACGCGATCCGGGTCGCAGGATCATGCGTGGAGTCGGGCATGGTAGAGGACATGGCGGCCGACCTCGGATCGATGAGCCGCACCGCCCGGGTGTGGCGCCGCATTCGTCGACGCTGAGCGGCCTGTCGGACGCAGGGAGGAAACGGGAATGGCGGACCGGAACATAGCTCTTTTGATGCCGGGACAAGGCTCGCAGCATGTGGGCATGGGCAGGGACCTCGCCGCGAGGCACGAGCACGTTCGCGACCTGTACGAGGCGGCCGATGAGCTACTCGGCTACGGTCTGAGACAGGTATGCTGGGAGGGAACCGAAGAAGCGCTGACGCGGACCGAGAACGCTCAACCGGCCATCCTGCTGCACAGTTATGCTGTGTGGACATGCCTCCCGGATCACATCCGCTCACGGATCTGTGTCGCAGCGGGCCATTCTCTGGGCGAGTTCACCGCGTATCTCGCCGGCGGGACGTTCAGTTTCGAGGACGCCCTCAGGCTGGTGCGGACCCGCGGCGAGCTCATGGGGCGTGCCGGGAAGGTGCGTCCCGGAACGATGGCTGCCATCATCGGACTGGATCTCGAGGCTGTGCGCGAGGTGTGCGGCTCCGTGAAGGGAACCGTGGTCCCGGCGAACATCAATGCGCCGAGGCAGATCGTGATCTCGGGAGATGTGCCCGCGGTCGCCGCGGCGTGCGGCGCGGCCGAGGCGGCGGGAGCCAGGCGAGCCATGCCGCTGAATGTAAGCGGCGCCTTCCACTCAACCCTCGTGGAGGAAGCCAGGGAGGGGCTCGCCGAGGCCCTGGGGAGCGTGGAATTCAAGGACCCCGCTTTTCCCGTGGTGGCGAATGCGTCGAGCGTCCCTGTTGCCTCGGGAGGTACCGCGCGGGAGTTGCTCATCTCCCAGTTGACGTCTCCGGTTCGCTGGGTAGAATGCGTCGAGGCGATGCGCGACACGGGCCCCGACCTGTGGCTCGAGGTTGGACCCGGAAAGATCCTCAGCGGGCTGATGCGCAGAATCGATCGGAAGCAACACGTACGGGCCATCGAAGATTCGGACGGTCTGGCCGCCTTCACGGAGGAGTGGGGAGATGCGTGAGCTCGACGGAACGGTCGCCATCGTGACCGGCGCTTCCCGCGGAATCGGCCGGGGCATCGCGGAGGAACTGAATCGCGCCGGGGCGGCCGTCGCGCTCGTGGCCCGATCTGAGGACGGTGCCGAACGCGCCGCGGGAAGCCTCGACGGGTGTGCCGGGTTCGCGTGTGATGTGTCGGACGCGCAGGCCTGCCGTGATCTGGTCGGGGCGGTGGAGGAGCGCCTCGGGCCGGTCGACATCCTGGTGAACAACGCCGGGATCACCCGTGACAACCTACTGGTTCGCCTGCGGGACGAAGACTGGGACGCGGTGCTCGATACCAATCTGAGGGGCGCGTTTCACACGACACGGGCGGTTGTGCGCGGAATGATGAAGCGACGCAGCGGTCGCATCGTCAATATCGCCAGCGTTGTAGGCTTGACGGGAAACCGTGGTCAGGCCAACTATGCGGCGTCCAAGGCCGGTCTCGTGGGCTTCACGAAGTCGGTGGCACAGGAGCTCGCCGCACGGGGCATCCTCGCCAACGTGGTGGCGCCGGGTTTCATCGCGACCGACATGACGGCCGCGCTTCCGGATGAGGCGCGTGAGGCGCTGTTCGAGCGCATCCCGCTGGGTCGCTTCGGGACGCCTGCGGATGTTGCCGGAGCCGTGCGGTTTCTTGCCGGTCCGGCCGCCGCGTACATCACCGGACAGGTGCTGGTGGTGGACGGTGGCATGGTGATGTAGACCGGCGCCTGCGGGCTGCCGGAAGATGAGGAAACGAGAAAACGAGGATTCGAATCATGTCTGATGCTGCCGACAGGGTCCGGGAGATCATCGCCAACGAGCTGGGAGTCGAGCTGGAGAAGGTGACGGACGAAGCTTCGTTCGTGGAAGACCTCGGAGCCGACTCGCTGGACACGGTGGAGCTGGTGATGGCCTTCGAGGAGGAATTCGGAGTGGAGATCCCGGACGAGGACGCGGAGCAGATGCAGACAGTCGGCCACGCCATCCGCTATCTCGAGGGCAAGGAGTAGCTCTCCCACCCGGTCGAGAGGAGAACGGGATGTCCGACAAGCGGCGCGTGGTCATCACGGGCCTCGGGCTCATCACGCCGGTCGGCCTAGATGTCACCGAAACCTGGGACTCGCTTGTAGCCGGGGTCTCGGGCGCGGCTCCCATCACACGCTTCGACGCTTCCGGGCATGCCGTCCGGTTCGCGTGCGAAGTGAAGGGATTCGATCCCGAGGTGTACATGGACCGGAAGGAGGTTCGCCGGGCCGATCGGTTTCTTCAGCTCGCCATCGGGGCGGCTCAGCAGGCGGCGGAGCAGGCCGGGTTGCCTGAGAGCGTCGCGGACGTGGACGCCGAGCGATTCGGGGTCATCGTGGGCAGCGGAATCGGAGGACTGGGTACCCTGGAGACGCAGCACAGCCGGATGCTCGACCGGGGACCGGATCGGGTGTCTCCCTTCTTCATCCCCATGTTCATCGGTGACATGGCGGCGGGTATGATCTCCATGCGCTATGTGGCCCGCGGGCCGAACTACGCCACGGTCTCCGCGTGCGCCTCCAGCGGCCACGCGGTCGGCGCGGCGTTTCGTTCGATTCGCACCGGCGAGACCGATGTCATGATCACCGGGGGAACAGAGGCGACCGTGACTCCGCTGTGTGTCGCCGGGTTCGCGTCCATGAAGGCGCTGTCCGAGCGCAACGAATCTCCGGAGACTGCCTCCAGGCCCTTCGATGCCACACGTGACGGATTCGTCCTCGGCGAGGGAGCGGGAATGCTCGTGCTCGAATCGGAGGAGCATGCGCTGGCTCGTGGAGCCACCGTCCTGGCCGAGCTCACCGGATTCGGGCAGAGCGCGGACGCGTATCACATGACGTCGCCGGCTCCGGAGGGCGCCGGGGCGCAGATCGCGATGCGCCTCGCGTTGCAGGACTCAGGACTGCACGCAGAGGACATCGGGTACATCAACGCTCACGGCACGTCCACGCCGGCCAACGACTCTACCGAAACGGCGGCAATCAAGTTCGTGTTCGGCGATCATTCCGGTGACATCGTGGTGGGATCCACCAAGTCGATGACGGGCCATACGCTGGGGGCCGCCGGCGCGATCGAAGCTGCGGTCACGGCGCTCGTCTGCGAACGCGGAGTAATCCCTCCGACGATCAACTACCGGACACCGGATCCGGAGTGTGATCTGAACTACGGGACCGACGGTGCGGTCAAGCAACCCGTGCGGGCAGGCCTGACGAATTCGTTCGGCTTCGGAGGACACAACGTGTCGCTGGTCTTCCGCCGTTGGGAGGGCCGGTGATCGCCCCGGGTGCTCAGCTGCGGATTCGGCCGCAGGACCCGCGACTCTTCCCGATCGTGGAGAAGGTCGAGGCCGGAGAACGGATCTCGGGCGCCGAGGGGATCGCCCTGTTCGAGTCCGACGATCTGCTTGCCGTGGGAGCCATGGCCGATCTCGTCAATCGGAAGCTCAACGGGAACCGGGTGTTCTACGTCGCCAATCAGCACCTCAACCCGACGAACGTGTGCGTCTTGAACAAGGTGTGCGTGTTCTGCTCGTACGGAGTGCGGCCGCTCGCCCCGGACGCCTACACAATGACGCTCGACGAAGTGTTCAGGGAGGCGGAGGCGGCCAAGCGGTCCCCCACCCGAGAGTTTCACATCGTCGGCGGGCTGCACCCGAAACTGCGACTGTCATACTACACCGACATGATTCGCGGCCTCAAGGAGCGCCATCCCGAGACTCACGTGAAGGCGCTCACCGCGGTGGAGGTCGCGCACCTGGCTCGCATCGAGCGTATGGACACCGAAGATGTCCTGCGCGAGCTGGTGACCGCGGGCCTCGACGCGATGCCTGGCGGCGGTGCCGAGGTGTTCAGTCCGGCGGTGCGCTCGACGATCGCCGACCGGAAGCTGGCGGCCGAGGAATGGCTGCAGGTACATCGGGCCGCGCATCGAATGGGCATCCCCACGAATTGTACGCTCCTGTACGGGCACGTCGAGTCGCATGCCGACCGGGTGGACCACATGCTGCTGCTGCGCGACCTGCAGGACGAGACGAAAGGGTTCAGCGCGTTCATCCCGCTGGCGTGGCACCCGGACAACACGGCCCTGGGCCGGGAACTGGGACGAGAGGGCACGCGAACGGGCGGCGTGGACGACCTGAAGGTCCTCGCGGTCGGACGAATCCTCCTGGACAACATCCCGCACGTCAAGACGCACTGGATCATGGTGACCACGCGCGTGTCCCAGATCGCCCTGTCTTTCGGCGTCGACGACCTGGAAGGCACGGTTGTGCTCGAGAAGATCACTCACACCGCGGGAGCTGACACTCCGATCGGCCTCGACATCGATGCGATCGTCTCGCTGATTCGCGACGCGGGGAAGGTCCCGGTCGAGAGGGATTCCCTGTACAACACGGTGGGGGAAACCGCAGCGGCATGACGACGTGCGCCCGGACGTCATCCCTGGCTCCGGTCGACCGAGCCGAAGTAGCCGAGCTGACGGCTCTGTACCAACTCCCGTTGCTGGAGCTCGGATCTCTGGCGAAGGAACGGGCCCGGCAATCGGTGGGCGGCGGCGAGGTGAGCTACATCGTCGATCGCAACATCAATTATACGAACATCTGTGTCACGGACTGTGCTTTCTGTGCCTTCTACCGTCGGCCGGGCCACGAGGAGGGCTATGTCCTGTCGAACGAACAAATCGGCGCGAAGATCGACGAGGCCCGTGCCATTGGTGCTGTCCAGATCCTGATGCAGGGTGGGCACAATCCGTATCTCAAGCTGGACTACTACACGGGACTGCTGGACTACATCAAGACCCATCACCCGATACACGTGCACGGCTTTTCGGCCTCGGAGCTCGACATCATCTCTCGCGTGCACAGGGTGGACGTCGCGCAGGTGATCGCCGAGCTGAAGGAGGCGGGATTGGATTCCGTGCCGGGCGCCGGCGCCGAAATCCTGGTGGACGGCGTTCGCGATCGTATCGCGAAGAAGAAGATCGGGACCGCCCGCTGGCTGGATATCCACCGCGCCGTGCACGATCAGGGACTCCTCAGCTCGGCCACCATGATGTTCGGTGCGGGCGAGAGCAGGGAAGAGCGCATCGAGCACATGATCCGGGTGCGCGATCTGCAATCCGAGACGGGCGGATTCACGGCCTTCATTCCGTGGACCTTGCAGGCCGAGGGCACGGACATGGCGGGGACTCCCGAGGTTTCCGCGTGTGAGTACCTGAAGACGGTGGCTGTCTCCCGCATCGTCATCGACAACGTGCCGAATCTCCAGGTGAGCTACGTCACCCAGGGACCGAAGATCGCGCAGATCGCCCTGCACTTCGGGTGCAACGACTTCGGGTCCCTGATGATGGAGGAGAACGTCGTATCGGCAGCGGGAACGGATTTCATCATGCCCAAGTCGGATCTCGTGCGCTTCATTCTCGACGCGGGCTTCAAGGCGGTCGAACGGTACCAGGACTACAGTGCGGTGCGGCCCGACCTGGAATGGTATTGCGGCTGCGGTGTGTGTCTGGAACGAAGGGGCGGGTAATGGCGGCGGGAAAGGTGCTCGTCATGCTGGGGTCGGAATCGGATCGACCCGTGATGCAGAAGGGAGTGGACGTCCTGAGTGAGGCCGGTGTCGACGTCGAAGTCGTCGTGAGCAGCGCGCACCGCGATCCTGTCCGCACGGCAGAGATCGCCAGCGGGGCGCAGGCACGAGGTTTCTTAGCGATCATCTGCGGCGCAGGCCTCTCGGCAGCTCTTCCAGGAGTCGTCGCTGCGCACACGGAACTGCCGGTGATCGGCGTTCCGATTTCCGCCGGGACGCTCGGCGGATTCGACGCGCTCCTGGCGATAGCTCAGATGCCGCCCGGCGTGCCCGTGGCGACTGTCGGCATCGACAACGCGCGCAACGCCGCGCACCTGGCCCTGCGACTCCTGCGTTCCGCCGCTCGCGGGGCCTGAGTCCGCTACGGCCGGGAGGAGGAATCGTGCGAGTCGGCATCGGATACGATTCCCACCGTTTCGACTCGGATCGTCTCCTTGTCCTGGGCGGTGTCACGATTCCTGACCATCCCGGCCTGGGTGGTCATTCCGACGGTGACGCGGTCGCGCACGCCGTCATCGATGCGCTTCTCGGTGCGACAGCGCTGGGGGACATCGGACGACACTTTCCGAACACGGATGCCCGCTGGGAAGGGGCTGTCTCTATGGATCTCCTCATGGCGGCCGTCCGCCTGATCGAGGAGCGGAACTACCAGGTCGTCAACGTGGACATCACGATCATCTCCGAAACGCCCCGCATCGCTCCGTGGGCCCTCGCGATGGCCGCGGAGCTCGCCGAGCGACTCTCTATCTCCGACGCCTCCGTGTCGGTCAAGGGAAAGACCAACGAAGGGATGGGTTGGATCGGTACCGGCCAGGGCGTTGCTGTGATTGCGGTCGCCCTGGTCGATCAGATTGGCGACATCGACGCGCTGCACGCCTCGATTCGCACCGGGGGATAGTCAGCGCCATGCAGGAGCAGCTCGAGGCGTTCCTCCACCTCGTCGGACAGATCCCGGTCGAGACCGTCTACCTTCTGGTTGGTTTGGGCGCGGCGATCGAGAACCTGTTTCCTCCGATACCCTCGGACGTGGCGGTAGTCGGCGGCGGTGTGCTGGCCGACCGGGGGATACTCGACGCGAGGCTCGTGTTCCTCGTAGCCTGGACCAGCAATCTGGTTCTCGCCCTGGTCGTCTATCTCGCGGCCCTGCGCTTCGGAGGAGGACTCTTTTCGACACGCTGGGGCCGCTGGCTTCTCCGGCCGGCGCAACTCCAGCGGATGGCCCTGTTCTATGACGACTACGGAGCGCTCACGATTCTGGTCAGCCGCTTCTTCCCGGTGTTCCGCGTGCTCGTACCGGCCTTCGCGGGAATCAGCCGCCTCGGGTTCTGGCGCACGTCAATTCCCCTCGCCCTGGCCTCGGCGCTGTGGTACGCCGCCCTTGTCCTGACGGGAGTCCTGGCTTCGCGCAACGTACCCCGCATCCTCTCCGCCCTCAACGCGATCAACACGACAGCCGTCCTGCTTGCCTTGGCGATCACGGCGGTTCTGGTGTGGCTGTGGTGGCGCTCCCGTCCGGGAGATGACGCGCAGGAGCCGTGAGGCAGTGAACGGACGGGGAGCCGAGCTGAGGAGCGACGAGGTACGCCGCCGGCGCGCGTTTCACCTCGAGCCGTTCGTGGATTACCTGCGGTTCGAGCGTGGTCTGGCCGATCGAACCGTCGGGGCCTACCTGGCCGACTGCCGCGCCTTCATCCGGTACGCCGGAAGCCGCGGAGTCGAAGATCCGGGGAACGTCGACTATGGCCTGCTTCGGGATTACATCCATGACATCGGCGAGCGGGGCCTGGCGGCCCGTACCGCAGCGCGACGTCGTTCCGCGCTGCGGACGTATTTCGGATTCCTGGTGGAGGACGGTCATCTGGCCGAGGATCCGTCCGAGCGTCTGGAGGCGCCGCGAAGCGCCCGTACCCTTCCGGACACGCTCAGCTACGGGGAGATCGCCACGATCCTGGACTCGGTCGGGGCCGCGCCGCCCGATGAGCGACCGAATGCCCGCAGAGATGCGGCGATGCTCGAGGTCCTGTACGGTGCCGGCCTGCGGGTCTCCGAGCTGACCGGTCTCAGGCTGCGGGATCTGCTCCTCGAGGACAGCCTGGTGACGGTGCAGGGCAAGGGCGACAAGCGACGAATCGTTCCGCTGGGAGGCCGTGCGATCCGAGTCCTGCAGCGATACCTTCGGGAACGAAGGCCGGAGCTGGATCGCGGCCGGTCTACCGGGGCCGTGTTTCTCAACCAGCACGGCCGGCCGTTGAGCCGCGTGGGTGCCTGGAAGATCGTTCGGCAGCAGGTGCGCGACGCCGGCATCCGCAAGCGGGTTACCCCGCATACGTTCCGGCACAGCTTCGCTACGCATCTCCTGGAGCGGGGTGCCGACCTGGTGACCGTTCAGGAGTTGCTGGGCCATGCGGACATCTCGACTACGCAGGTCTACACGCATGTGGATCGTCAGTACCTGCAGGAGGAGCACCGTCAGCATCACCCCAGAGCGTGAGGCGCGGTGAGTGCCGTTTCGCGCGTTCTCAATCTCTCCCGCAACCGACAGGCGGTGCGGCGCTTCGCGGACCGGCGAGTTCCGCCGAACGTCCTTTCGCGGATCGTGGAATGCGGACTGCAGGCACCGTCGGCACGGGAACACCAGCCGTGGCGATTCATCGTCGTGCAGGACGCCATGACCCGCCATCGCATCGCCGCGGGTGTGTTCCAGGGCGAGCTCGTCCGCTCGGCTCCCGTCCTCATCGTGGGTTGCGCTCGTGTCTACAGCAACATCGCGGGGAGCGGTCGCCCAAGCCATCCGAGCGACCTCGCGGCGGCGACGGCCCTCATGGCTCTTGCGGCCGCCGACATGAGCCTGGCCACGGCCTGGATCACGGGCTTCCGAGAGTCCAAGATCCGAGAGGTGCTCGGCGTGCCACCGGACGTTCCGGTCATGACCCTTCTGGCGGTGGGCTACCCGGACGGATTCGTCCGGCTTCCCGATCGAAGGCACGAACGGGATGTCGTCGCGTGGGACAGCTGGGACGGCTCGACGGTCGGGTCATGAGCCATCCCATCCGATCCCGCGCGGCCGGCACGTTGCGTATCGCGCTTCTGGTCGCGGCCGCATCGCTTGGCACGGGCGCGTGGTCCGAGTCCGCCGGCCAGGACATCCGCGACATACGCTTCCAGCCGCGCAAGTCTCACCCGCTGGACAGGGGGCTGGCGGAGTTCCTGGAGCGTGGGTCGGCAGACGTGTGGACGCGCGACACAGTCATATCGAGGGACGGAGCGGTGGCAGGGGACGTCCTGATCCTCGAAGCGGTGGCGCGCGTGGCGGGACACGTGGAAGGGGACGTCTACGTGGTGGACGGAGACCTGTTTCTGCGTCCCGGAGCCGAGGTTGGGGGTGACATCGTAGTCCTGGGAGGCGGATACTACGGCTCCGGAATGGCTCGCGTCGACGGCCGTATCACGTGGCGACCGGCCGAGCGCTACTCGGTGATGCCCGCGGACGGAGGCATCGAGATTCACCCGGTCGTGGACTTGCCCGACCCGGTGACGCTGCACGGCCTGTACGGCTTCAAGGCGCCGACGTATCAACGGGTCGATGCCCTCACGGTGTCGTGGGGGCTCACCTTCCAGATCCCGACCTGGGCGTGGAGGCCGTCGCTGGAGATGGTGGGCCGATACCGCAGCGGCCAGGGAGACTTCGAGGGCACCGTCCGACAGTACTGGCATCCCGGTCCCGTGGAATTCGGACTGGAAGCGGAAAAGGTCACGCGATCCAATGAGAGCTGGATTCGTGGTGACGTGTCCAACTCTCTCGCCTATCTCTTCACGGGCGATGACTTTCGGGACTACTACACGGCGGATAGAGCGGCGTTCGTCGTGCGCGGTGGCGATGGGGCGTGGTGGACGCCCGCCCTTCGAATCGAATGGGAGAAGGCAGCCAGTCGGAGGGCGGGAGATCATTTCACCCTGTTCGGTTCCGACGATGTCCGGTCGAACCCGGACATCGACGATGGTGAGACCTGGAGCGCGGCGCTGGGAGTCGAGGTGGACCGTGCGACGGGGAGACGGGGCCGCTTGACGGGAAGCGTCGTGCTCGAGGCTGCAGACTCGACGGTGGCCGGGGAATTCTCGTACGTATTGGGCGACCTCCGAGCACGCTGGAGGACGCCGGGATTCGGACGGCACGAGGTCGACATTTTCGTGCTCGGCCACGGAGACCTCTCGGGCGCGTTGCCGGGCCAGCGCTGGACCGGCTTTGGAGGCCGTGCCACGCTTCCGACGATTCCCGTGATGGGATTCCGAGGTGCTCGCGTGGTGTACGGCCATTTGGGGTACGAGATCCCGATTGAGGTGTTACGCGCCGGGGAGCTGGGCGCTCCCGGTGTGTTCGTGCGAGCCGCCACGGGCGCCGCGTGGGACGATGGACAATCCGCGGACTTTCGCACCAACCTCACGGCGGGACTACGCTTCTGGGTCGTAGAGGTAGCGATGGCTCTCGATCCGGAGACTGATGGAGGCGATGTCACGGGCTACGCGGTCTTCCGCTTCCCGGGCGACCTGTGAAGCCGGCCTCGATCCTTTGACACCGGGCTCGGGCCGGGATTACCTTACGGAGCGTGAATTACCGGACGTCACGCACCCGAGCACGCAGCCGATGACGGTCGCCGGCGCTCCCGCAGCCAGGTCCGCCAGGCGGCGCCTTCCTTCCGCTCGCTTCAGCAGCCCCAACAGTACCGTCCCGACGCGTCGCGCCGGGAGCCCGCGCGCATTCGTATGGCCTGGAGCGAGAGGGAGATTTGGAGCAGAGCAGGGCTTGCGGGCACGGACCGTGGTCTCTCGACTCCCTGGTTCGCGTCAGTGAAGCGAAAGCGAGCGCACATGCCCGACAAGCCGGCGGCAGACACTAGATACATCTTCATCACAGGAGGGGTCGTTTCCTCTCTCGGTAAGGGGATCGCTGCGGCCTCCATCGGCCGGCTGCTGGTCGAGCGCGGATTGGCGGTCACCATCCAGAAGTTTGATCCGTACATCAACGTAGACCCGGGAACGATGTCGCCGTTCCAGCACGGCGAGGTCTATGTGACGGATGATGGGGCCGAAACCGATCTCGACCTGGGCCACTACGAGCGATTCATCAACGAATCTCTGTCCCAGGCCAACAACGTTACTACGGGACGCATCTACCAGAACATCATCACGAAGGAGAGGCGCGGAGACTTTCTCGGAGCCACGGTCCAGGTGATTCCGCACGTGACCGACGAGATCAAATCCTACGTTCAGCGACTGGCCCCCGGCCACGATGTCGTCATCACAGAGGTGGGCGGCACGGTGGGAGACATCGAGTCCCTGCCGTTTCTCGAAGCCATCCGCCAGTTTCGCCAGGACATCGGCTGGAAGAACACCGTCCTGCTTCACCTGACGCTTGTGCCGTACATCGCGGCCGCCGGCGAGCTCAAGACGAAGCCGACGCAGCACTCGGTTCGTGAGCTGATGGAAATCGGCCTGCAACCCGACATCCTCGTCTGCCGCACCGAATGGCCGCTGACCGAGGACGTGCGTCGCAAGGTCGCTCGGTTCTGCAACGTCGACATGCGCGACGTCATCGAGAGTCGGGACATGGACACGATCTATGAGGTCCCGCTCCGTTTCCGAGAGCAGCGTCTGGACGAACGCATCGTGGAGCATCTGAACCTCGAGACGCCCGAGCCGGATCTTACGGATTGGGAGGCAATGGTAGAACGGGTCAAGCACCCGCGAGGAGAGACCGTGCGGGTGGGTGTGGTCGGCAAATATACATCTCTCGTCGACTCGTATAAGTCGATTCAGGAAGCCCTGATCCACGGTGGGATCGCGAACGACACGGGGGTGCAGACCGAGTGGCTGTCCTCGGAGGCGATCGACGAACGGGGGATCGAGGCGCTTCGCCCCTATGATGCGGTCCTGATCCCGGGCGGGTTCGGTCAGCGGGGCGTCGAAGGAATGATAGACACGGTGCGCTATGCGCGGGAGAGCGGTGTGCCGTTCTTGGGGATCTGTCTCGGCCTCCAGTGCGCGATCATCGAGTTCGCGCGCAACCCGTGCGGACTCACCGGAGCCGACTCTGCGGAGTTCGAGCCGGAAACACGCCACCCCGTCATCTCTTTGCTCGACTCACAGCGCAAGATCACGATGATGGGGGGAACCATGCGCCTCGGGGCCTATCCCGCGCATCTCGTACTGGGGAGCCGGGTGCGCGAGATCTACGGGACGGACGAGATCTCGGAGCGTCATCGTCACCGCTATGAAGTCAACAACGAGTATCGCGAGCCGCTCGCGGCGGAAGGGATGGCGTTCAGCGGCCTTTCCCCTGACGGGGGGCTGGTGGAGATCATCGAGCTTTCCGACCACCCCTTCTTCGTGGCCACCCAGTTCCACCCGGAGCTCAAGTCCCGACCTACCCGAGCTCATCCGTTGTTCGCATCCTTCATCGCGGCGGCGCAGAATCGGCGTGACGCAGCGCGTGAGGAGCGACCGGCCACCGGTGAGCGGCTCCGTCGGGAGCCGGCCGGACTTCAGTGAATCTGTTCGACGGTGGTAGAGGCCTGCTGCTGATCGCGGGCCCATGTTTGCTCGAGGATCAC
Organism: Gemmatimonadota bacterium; assembly: GCA_039584815.1. Classification (GTDB taxonomy): domain Bacteria; phylum Gemmatimonadota; class Gemmatimonadetes; order Palauibacterales; family Palauibacteraceae; genus Benthicola. Next base: position 11,411 of record JBDGXC010000014.1, on the reverse strand, counting down.
GAGCTCAACGTGAGCATCGCTTCGCACGTGCGGGAGGTAGCCGTTCGATGCGGCGTGTCCGCGATCTTCAAGGCGTCCTTCGATAAGGCGAATCGCACGAGTCTGTCGTCCCCCCGTGGTCCGGGGTTGCACGAGGGTCTGGCGAGGCTGGGGGCCGTCCGGGGGGAAGTCGGGCTCCCCGTGCTCACGGACATCCACGAGCCGGCGCAGGCCGAGCCGGTCGCCGGAATCGTCGATGCAATCCAGATTCCGGCGTTTCTGTGCCGACAGACGGATCTCCTGGTGGCCGCAGCGGAGACGGGTCTCCCCGTCAACGTAAAGAAGGGCCAGTGGATGGCCCCCGAGGACATGTGCCATCCTGTGGAGAAGCTCCGCTCGGCAGGGGCCGGTCCGATCATCGTGACCGAGAGGGGAACGGCGTTCGGGTACGGACGCTGGGTGGTCGATATGCGGAGCTTTCGCCTGATGGGAGGAGCGTGCGGATGCCCGACACTGTTCGACGCGACCCACTCGGTGCAGCTCCCCGGGGGAGCTGCCGGAGGGAGCGGAAGCGGCGGAGAGCCGGAGCTTGTCGGTACGCTCGCCCGAGCGGCCGTGGCTGCCGGAGCGGACGGCCTGTTCATCGAGACACACCCGCGTCCGGCGGACGCTCCGTCCGACGGAGCCAACATGCTTCCGTTGGACCGCCTGGAGAGAGTGGTTCGTGACTGTGTAGCCATCCACGCGGCACGCGAGGCGGCGGGGGACACAGCGTGACCGGCATTCCGCAGGACACAGCGCGCCGCGTACGGGCGGTTCTTCTCGACGCCGATGGCGTGATGACGGACGGCGGGATCTACATGTCTGCGGGAGCGGAAGGGAAGGTGTCCGAGGCGCGCCGCTTTCACGTTCACGATGGCATCGCCGTTCACATGCTGCGCCGCGCGGGCATCCCGGTAGGCATTGTCTCCGGCAAGATCTCCGCTCCCGTTCGGAACCGGGCCGCCGCTCTCGGAATCGACGAAGTCCACCAGGTGAGCCCGTATGGAAAGCTGGCGGCCGTGGAGGGTATTCTGCGACGCGAGGGATTGGACTGGGCGGGCGCGGCGTATCTCGGGGACGACCTGGCGGATCTGCCGGTGCTTCGCAAGGTCGGCTTTCCGGCCGCGGTGGCGAACGCCGTTCCGGAGGTGAAGGAGGCAGCCGTGTGGTGCGGGGAGGCGACCGGTGGAGATGGAGCCGTCCGGGAGTTCGCCGAAGCGTTGCTCCGAGCCCGGGGAGAATGGGACGATCTGGTCGAGGACTACGTGACGCAGTGTGTTCGCGAATGGGAGACCTCTGGTGAGTGACCCGGACCAGCGCGCGGCGAAGAGCTCGGTGTCCGTGACTGCGTCGGCGGAGAAAGTCGATCCGGTCATACAAAGGGGCAGGGAAGTGTTGCGCATAGAAGCCGAGAGCGTGGCCTCCCTCGCCGAGCGCCTCGACGAGCGATTCGCCGAGGCCGTGCGCCTCATCGACGCCTCGTCGGGTCGGGTAGTGGTTACCGGTATCGGGAAGTCGGGAATCGTGGGCCGGAAGTTGGCCTCGACGCTGTCATCGACAGGGACCCCGGCGATGTTCCTACATCCGGTGGAGGCGGCGCACGGCGACTTCGGAATGCTCGTCCCGGGCGATGTAGTTCTCGCCATCTCCAAGAGCGGCGAGTCGGGGGAGCTCGAGAGGCTGCTCCCGGCCATCTCCCGTCTCGGCGTCCCGGTGGTCGCCGTCACGTCGGAGCCTTCTTCCCATCTGGCGCGCAGGGCCAGCGTCGTCCTCGATGTGAGCGTTGAGGTGGAAGCGTGTCCGCACGATCTGGCGCCCACATCGAGCAGCACGGCGGCTCTGGCCATGGGCGATGCTCTGGCCGTGGCGCTGTCCGAGGTCGGCGGTTTCGGGCCGGAGGACTTCGCCCGCCTTCATCCGGGTGGAGATCTGGGTCGCCGCCTCACGTGGCAGGTCCGCGACGTCATGCTGACGAGTGCCGAGCGCGTTCCGAGCTTGAGTCCGGATCGGGACCTGGCGGCGGCGATGCACGAGATCGCGTACCGGCAGGGAACGGTGCCGATCGTTGATTCGGATGGCCGGGTGACCGGAGTGATCACGGCCGGCGACCTGACGCGTTACGCCGACGAGCATCGGGATTTTCTCGAGCACCCGGTCGAGCGTGCGATGAATCACTCTCCCAGGACGATCGCCCCCGATGTGATGGCGACCGAAGCGGTTCGACGCATGCAGGAGCACGGGATCATGGCCATGCCCGTCGTGAACGAGGACGGCCGCCTGCTCGGGATGGTCCACTTGCACGATCTTCTGAGCGCGAGGCTCTCAGGGTGAGGTCGTCGCGCGGCGAATGCCGACTGGTGGCTCTCCTGTCGGCCCTGTTGATGGCCGGGTGCAGCGACGAGGGAGAACGGCCACTCGCCTCCGAGACGCTTCTGGGGTTGGAGGCTGACCAGGTGCTTGTGGACGTCGAGATGACCCTCACGCGCGCCGGCGTGCGACGTGGGCTTCTTGTCGCGGACACGGCCTTCAGCTTCCAGGACGAAGGCCGACTCATGCTTCGCAACCTCCGCATCACGTTCTTCAACGAGACGGGGGCGGAACAGGGCGCCCTGCGAGGCCTCGAAGGGGAGTACTGGTTCGAAACGGGCGACGTGCGGGTGGATGGTGACGTGGAGGTGGTGGAGAGCACCGGGAGCAAGCGCCTGGTCACCCATCGTCTGCGCTACGAGGCGCTGCCCGATTCGCTGTATGGAGACACGACGTTCGTACTGTATCGCCCGGGGCTCGAGATGCACGGCGACAGTTTCATGAGCGATGCCGAGCTCGAGAACGTGGAGAGCATGAACCCCAGCATCGTGTCCGACGGGCCGTCCCCCGCGGTGCGAGAGAATCCCCGGTGATGGCAATCTCTTCTTCGGTCGAGTCCGGTGCCTGGGGTGTGGGACGGATTCTCGCCGTCTTCCTGGTCCTCGCGACGGCCGCGCCGCTCCCGGCACAGCGGGTCGCCACCTGCCGTTTGCAGGTGGACGTGGTAGCGCGAGCCGGATCTGACGCGATGCCGCGCAGCAGCATGCTGGCGATTCCGGCGGCGCCCGGCACGTACGAAATGCACCTCGGGGGTGGCCTGGTGACGGGGAGTTGCGGGGACGCCACGATGACGGGTGACAGCGCCGTGCACCGGGAACATATCGCCGAAGCTCGCATGATCGGGACCGTCAGCTACCGGGATTCGACGCGCACCCTGGATGCGGAGCGCGTGACCTATCTCGGGCTGGTCGATCAGGTGATCGCGCAGACGAACGTCCGCTTGGAGAGGCTGCGGTCGGGTGCCACGCTCGAGGGGCCTCGAGTCGAGTTCTACCGGACACCGGCGCGGGGCAGTCGAACGATCGCCACGGGCCGCCCTCACATGACTCTGCCATCGGGAAGCGCGGGCAGCGAGCCGTTCCTCGTGGACTCGGACGTAGCGGAGTTCATCGGGGACCAGCAGGCGTTCGCCCGGGGCAACGTGGTGATTCATCGTTCGGATATGGACGCGACGGCCGACAGCGCCCGGTTCGAATCGGAAGGGTCCGGGGTTCTGTATGGTCGGCCGGTGATCAGGGGCCGAGGATTCGAGCTGACGGGAGATAGCGTAGTGACACGGTTCGCGGGCGACGAGCTGCGCGAAGTGTGGGCCTTCGGCGATGCGGCGGCCGCGGGCGAGGCCTTCGAGCTGACAGGGGACAGCGTGCTTGCCGGTCTCGCGGAGGAGGAGCTGCGAGACGTTCACGCGTTCGGCGGAGCGGTGGGCCTGGGCGAGTCATTCGAATTGCATTCCGAGCGGGTCGTCGCCCGCATCGTGGCGGACGAGGTGGAGCGGTTGTGGGCCTTCGGTCCGGGACGCTCCCTTGCCGCTTCGGGAAGCTTTCAGCTGGCGGGAGATTCGCTGGACTTCGCCTTCACCGTCGGGCAGCTGGACTCGATCGCCGCCGTGGGAGAGGCCACGTCGCTCGAGATGCCTCCGCGCGAAACCGGTACGGCGCTCGAGGAAGCTGACCTGGAGCTTGACTCCGGGGACAACTGGCTCACGGGCGACACCATACGGGCCTTCTTCGCTCCACCGACTCCCGAGGCCGTGGCGGCGGAGGGAGAGTCGAACCCGGAGCCGGAGCGCCTGACGGCTGTAGGGGAGGCCCGTTCGTTCTACGCGATGGTGAGGGACTCGACCCGTTCGGAGGCTCCCTCGCGCAACTATCTGCTCGGCAGACAGATCGAGGTGCTGTTCGAGAACGGGGAGCCGTCGGAGGTCATCGCGCTGGACGCGATCGGCATCTACCTCGAGCCGAACGCGGAAGGAGGGACTCGTTGAGCGAGGGAAGCGTCCTGCGGGCGGAAGGTCTGGTGAAGACCTTCGGGAAGCGGCGAGTAGTGGACGGAGTGGACCTGGAGGTCCGACAGGGCGAGATCGTAGGCCTGCTGGGACCGAACGGAGCAGGTAAGACGACCACGTTCTACATGATCGTGGGCCTTCTCGGGGCGAATGCAGGCCGTGTCTATCTGGACGACATGGAGCTCACGAAGATTCCGATGTACCGCAGGGCGCGTGCTGGGATCGGGTACCTGTCGCAGGAACCGTCGATCTTCCGCCGTCTGACGGTGGAGCAGAACGTGCTGGCCATACTCCAAACCCTCGACCTGACGCGAGCGAAGCGGCAACAGCGCCTCGACGAGCTTCTGGGGGAGCTCTCCATGGGGCATCTTCGCAAGAACATGGCGTATTCGCTCTCGGGGGGTGAGCGCCGTCGTCTCGAGATCACGCGAGCGCTGGTCACGCGGCCGAAGTTCATGCTCCTGGATGAACCGTTTGCCGGCGTGGATCCGATCGCGGTGGACGACATCCAGCGCATCGTTGCGGAGCTCAGGCAGCGAGGTCTGGGCGTCTTGATCACGGACCACAACGTGCGAGAAACTCTCGCAATCACCGACCGTGCCTACCTCATGTTCAACGGGCGGATCCATATCGAGGGACCTGCCCAGAGACTCGTCGAGGATCCCGAAGCCCGCAAGATGTATCTGGGACTCGACTTCGAACTCTAGCCATCTTCGTCGACGGACGGAAGGGCGTTCCCTGATGCAAGGGGTGTGCCGCTGGTACACGTATTGCTATCTTTATTCCGACTTCACGGCCGAATCGACTGACGAGCCGGCGAAACCGAACTGAACGGAGCGCACGACCACCCTATGGCGAATTTCCGTCGCGGGCTCACACAGAGCCTGGGAATGCGGCAGGAACTGAAGATCAACCCGCGCCTGTATCAGGCGATGGATCTTCTCTACATGCCGCTGCTCGATCTCCAGGCCCACTTGAAGCAGGAAGTACTGATCAATCCGTTCCTCGAGTTCACGGAACCGGCCGAAGAGGAGCTCGAGGAAGAGGCGGCGGAAGATGACGAAGATGAGGACGAGGTCGATTGGGAAGAGATTCTCCTCAACGGCTTCGACGCGGGCGGACGGAGAGCGGAGTATGAGAGCCGTGAGCACTATATGCCCACACCGTCGGCTCCGCCCGACCTGTGGGAGCACCTGCGCGAGCAACTCAACCTGCTGAAGCTGGATCCGCGAAAGTTCCTCCTGGGCGAGGAGATCATCGGCAACATAGACCGCGAGGGCTTCCTGGCCTGCAGCCTGGAAGAGGTTCTCGAGTCGACCAACACGTGGCTCGCGGCGAGCGAGCCGGAACTGTGGGAGGAGATCGAGCCCCTGACGCTGGAGGAAGCCGAGGCAGTGCTGACGATCGTTCAGGGCTTCTATCCGTCCGGCGTGGGAGCCCGGAATCTGCGTGAGACTCTCCTCATCCAGCTCAGGGATCGGGCCGAGGAGGAATCCCTGGCGTATCGCATTGTGCGCGATCACTTCGAACAGCTCGTCAACCACCGCTGGAGCGAGTTGTCCAAAGAGCACGGCATCTCTCCGATCGATGTCCAGAGTGCCGCCGATGAGATCGCGAAGCTGGATCCGAAGCCCGGCCTCAAGTACGCGGACATGAGTGACAACTACGTCACTCCGGATCTCGTGGTCGAGAAGGTGGACGATGAGTACTTCGTGTTCCACAACGATTCGTCGCTTCCACGACTGAAGCTGTCGCGGTCGTACCGGGAAGTCGCACAGGATCGCAACCAGTTCAAAGGAGACAACAAGGCCTTCATCTCGAAGAAGCTCAACAGCGCCCAGTGGATGATTCAAGCCATCGAGCAACGGCGGCAGACGATGCTCAAGGTGATGGGCTTCATCGTCGACCGGCAGCGGGACTTCTTCGAGAAGGGCGTGGAGCACCTCCGACCCCTGACGCTGCGCGAGGTGGCGGAGCACATCGACATGCACGAGTCGACCGTGTCTCGCGTCACGAACGAGAAGTACGTGCAGACACCGCGCGGAGTGCTGCCTCTCAAGTTCTTCTTCTCGAGCGGCCTGTCGACCGACTACGGAGAGGACGTGTCGGCCAGGGGGATCCGGGCCCGAATCCAGAAGCTGGTATCGGACGAGGATCCCAAAAAGCCGCTCACGGATCAAACGATCGTGGATCTGTTGAAGAGGGAAGGGGTCCAGATCGCGCGCCGGACAGTGGCCAAGTACCGCGACCAGCTGGGCATTCTCTCGGCCCGCATGCGCAAGCGCGTATGAGCGAACCCGATCTTCCCTCCGCCGCTTCGCCATCGCTGGCTCCTCGAACCTTTGCCGTCATCGTCCCCGCCCTCGACGAGGCGGAGAACATGCGGGACCTGTTCCTGGAGATGGCCGAGACGTTTCGGGACTCCGGACGCGCCGGGGAGATCGTCCTGGTCGACGACGGCTCATCGGACGGGACGCTCGAGGCGGCACGGGCCGCGGCCCGCGCCGCCGGTCTGGAGGATGCCGCGATCTTCGTGCAGCATAGGACGAATCGGGGGAAGACCGCGGCCGTGCTGAGCGGAGCGCGAGCCAGCCAGGCAGACGTGCTCGTGCTGTTCGACGCGGACCTGCAGCACGCGACGGATGAGGTACCGCGCTTCCTCGAGATGCTGGAATCCGAGTACGACCTGGTCACCGGCCACAAGGTCGGGGACTACTCCAAGCGTTTCGTGTCGCGGATCTACAACGGCCTGTCTAGGCTCATATTCGGCGTTCCAACAAGAGATCTTAACTCCATGAAGGCGTTCCGCCGAGAGGTTCTGGAGGAGGTCCACCTGCGGGAGGATTGGCACAGGTACCTCGTCGTGCTGGCCCACGACCGCGGCTTCCGCATCGGGGAAATCGACATTCAGTTGCACGCGCGGCGCCACGGGAAGTCGAAATACGGCGGTCGTGCGAGGATCTTCGTGGGCCTGCTCGACCTGGTCTCCGTGTGGTTTCAGCTTGTGTTCAGCCGCAAGCCCATGCTGTTCTTCGGTCTCAGCGGTCTGCTTGTGGCGGGTGTCGGGGCCGTCATTGGCCTCGTGGCCCTCTACCTGAGATTCGTGCAGGGCGCCGGATTCCGTCCTCTTCTGACTCTCGTCGTGTTCCTCGTGCTGCTCGGAGGCCTGCTGTTCGTGGCAGGTCTCGTCTCGGAATTGATCGCCGGGCTCCGGGCCGAAGTTGAGGATCTGCGACGGGAGCTACGGAAGTGATCCGACGGCCGTCATCACATCCGGTCGATGCAACGAACCGGGGACCGGGCCCGTCGTCGCCGTCCGTGGGGACGCTGGTCGAGAATCGGTGGTTGCTGGCGGTAATCGGCCTGCACGTCGTGCTCGCACTTCTGGTATTCGAGGCGACGCTCTTCCATGGAGCCGACGCGGGCCATTACATGGTACTCGGGCAAGCCCTGCGCGACGCTCTCGGCTTCCGCGACATCCATCTGCCTGGAGCTCCGCTGCACGCGAAGTATCCGCCGGGTTATCCGATGGTGCTGGCCGTCGCGGGGTGGTTCGGCGGCTTGCAGGTGCTCAAGGCCGCTTCGCTGGCGTTCACCGCGGGCGCCGTGTGGCTCACGGTTCGAGTCGGGCGACCGATTCTCGGAAGGACGGGGTCCCTCCTCGTCGGTGCATTGTTCGCGATGTCGCCCGTGCTGCTCGATTTCTCGCACCGGGTCCTTTCAGAAGCGACGTTCACTTTCTGTCTGCTCCTCGTCCTGGCTGCGGCGCGGAAAGAGGACCGGTGGAGTGTGGCTGTGCTGGCGGCTGCCGCTGCAGCGTTCTTCACTCGCACGGCGGGTCTGGCCATCCTGCTGAGCCTGGTCGTCCATCCGCTTCTCACACGGAAGCGGCGCGAGGCGGGCATGGCGCTCATCGTCGCCGTGGCGTGTGTCGCGGGCTGGGCGGCGTACCAGCGGCTCGTCCAGCCCGCCCAGCCAGGCTATCTGCAGCAGCTGGTGCTGCTGAACCCGTACGACCCGAGCTTGGGGACCATCGGGCTGGCCGACGTTCCGGCTCGTGCGGCGCGCAATCTCTGGCGATACGTGTCGTCCGAGCTTCCGGGCTCGCTCGGACTGCCGACGGTCGGGGGCACGGCCGTTCCGGCGACGGCGGTCACCGGAGTAGTGCTCGGTGCGTTCGTGCTTGGCGGCTGGCTGGAATCCGCTACACGCAGACTTACGCTGGCCCATCTGGTCACGGCCTTCTACTTCGGGCTGATCCTGCTTTGGCCGCCCATTTGGACGGACCGGCGGTTCCTCCTGCCGGTGCTTCCCCTGCTCCTGATCTGGGGAGCACTGGGAGTGCGCACCCTGGCTGATCGGGTCGGCTCACGTGTCGGACCGGCTCTGGCCGGAGTCGTGGTCGCTGGACTCGTGGGGACGGCGCTCATCTCGTCGGGTCGCCGCGTGCCGGACAGGTTGGCCTGTGTGGCGTCCTACCGGGCCGGTCAGCCGTGTGAACGCCCGCAGTACGCGGAGTTCTATGCCATGGCGCGGTGGGTGGCTCTCAACACGCCGAGTACGGCGGTGATCGCCAACCGGAGCCCGGCGACGTTCTTTCTGTATTCGAGGCGACAAGGGAACCTGTACGAGTACTCCAGGGACCCGGATGCGGTGCTGTGGAGTCTGGAGGACATGGGGGCCGACTACGTCGTCGTGGATCGGCTGAGCGCCACTACGCTCATCTACCTCCTTCCGGCCATCCGGGAGCACCGGGATCGGTTCGAGCTCGTGCACACGGTCGGTAACGATCAGGGGACCAGCCTTCTCCGTCTGTTGCCCGCGCCGCGTACGGCGATCCAGCCGGCCGATCCGTGAGGATCGTCCATGTGGTCACCGCATTCCCACGGCATGAGGGTGACCCGATCACGCCCTGGCTGGTGGAGCTCGTGCGGCGGCAGCGTGCGGCGGGGTTCCAGGCCACAGTGCTCGCGCCGGCCTTCAGGGGTGGCCCTGACACGGAGCCTTCGCCTGTCCCGGTCCGTCGCTTTCGGTACGCGCCGGCCTCCCTGGAGACGCTGACGCACGATCAAGCGGCGCCGGACAGGATCCGGGGCCGTCCGGCATACGCCGCACTCCTGCCGGGATATCTGGCCGGTGGGGTGGCGGCCGCGTTGTCGCTCGGACGAGAGCGTCCGGAAGTGGCGCACGTCCACTGGCCGATGCCGCATGCCGTCTTCGGGGCAGCGATGCGCTGGGGCTCTGGAGGACACACGGCCGTGGTGTGCAGCTATTACAGTGTCGAGATCAACTGGGTGCTGCGTCGCATGCCCTGGTTGCGCGGCGCCCTCAGGTGGACGGCTCGTACGGCGGACGCGGTGACGGCGATCTCGACGTCGACCGCACGGGCCGTGCAGGAGCTGGTCGAACGCCCGGTGGCGGTGATCCCATACGCCGCCGCTCTGCCGGAGGGGGCCGGCGGTCCCTCCAGACCTCCCCTGTCCGATCCGGATTCGCCATTGAGGATCCTGTTCGTAGGCCGACTGGTCGAGCGCAAGGGAGTAGACGTGCTCGTTCGAGCGCTCGCGCGCGTGCGGGAGAGCCGAGAGGCCGAACTCCTGGTGATCGGAGCGGGAGAGCGGGAGACCAGCATTCGAAGGACGGCGAAGGAAGCGGCCGTATCCGACGCGGTTCACATGGCGGGATTCGTGAGCGAGGAACGCCTCGTGCGAGAGTATGCCGCGTGCGACGTGTTCGTACTGCCGGCGGTGGTGGACGCGCGAGGCGATACGGAGGGGCTCGGGGTCGTCCTGCTCGAAGCGATGCTCCACGCGCGGCCGGTGATCGCTTCGAACGCCGGGGGGATTCCGGACATCGTACAACACGGCCGTACGGGCTGGCTCGTGCCCCCTGGAGACCCGGAAGCGCTCGCTCGCCGTCTTCTCGAGGTGGCGGGACAGCCGGAGATGGCGCGACGGGTGGCGGAGCAGGGAAGGGAGCACGCTCGGACCCGGTTCTCGTGGGCCCGGATCCTGGCCGAGACCGAGCGGGTGTACCGCGAGGCCCTGGAGACGCTCCGTGAGCGCCGTGGGTGATCGATACGAGCGGTTCACGGCCTCGGACGCGTACCGATCCGGACGTCTGCGGAAGGCGACCGTCATCGCTCACCTCTGCGGTCCCTACCTCACGGGTGATGCGCGAGTCATAGATCTCGGAGCTGGCACCGGAATCATTCGCAAAGCACTCGAGATGACAACTGGTAACCCTATTTTTGGAATGGAAATAGATGCATCGTTCATCGTGGAACGCGAGCGGATGACGCAGGCCGATGTGCTGTGTCTCCCCCTCGCGGACCAATGTGTGGACGTCGCCATCCTGAACCATCTGTACGAGCATGTCCCGAACCCGGCTGTCCTGTTCGAGGAGACGTACCGGGTGCTGAGACCGGGCGGTGTGGCGTACGTCGCGGCGGGCAGTCGCCTGGCGATCGTGGAACCGCATTACCGGCTACCGTTCCTCAGCTGGCTTCCGAACGATGCGGCCTCGGCCTACCTTCGGTGGACACGACGGGGGACGGCGTACGACGACATTCAGTTTCTCACCTATCGCCCGCTGGCGAAGCTCATGCGGAGTGCGGGGTTCTTCGTGCATGATATTACGGAGCGAGCCATCGACGACCTGATCGCACAAGCTTGGGGGCGCGGTTGGAGCCGCCTCTGGAGGGGGCTGCGTCGCACTCCGGATCAGGCCAGAAGGTCGCTTTTGCGGACGTGGTCGCCTCAGTGGTTCTTCCTTCTGGAGCGCCCCGCCTGGCCCGGAGTCGAGTCCTCTATACCGGTGGAAGCGACCGGGTCGTGAGGCGGGGCCGAAGTGTCGCATCGAACGCGGTCTGGCTGTTCGCCGCGGCGGCTGGCCTTCTCACGCTGCTGTTGTATCGGGAGTTCATCCTCGACGGCACGGCCATGCTGTACGGGGACGACATGGTCAACGAAGGATTCCAGCTCCGCTCGTTCGGTGTGGAGGAGATCCGACGGGGGCG
>JBDGXC010000013.1:0-50012 GCA_039584815.1 Gemmatimonadota bacterium | reverse complement strand
CGTCGTCCGAATCGGAGTAGCTCCGGGTCCGCGACCCTCCGATCGCTCAGCTCTTCTCTTCGGTCTCTTCCTCGGTGGCGTCCGACGGCTCCTCCTCCGAATCGGCGGGGGACGCCTCTGCCTCGGCCGCCGATTTCTCCGTCGCCTCCGCAACCGGCTCTTCCGCCTTCTCGGCCATCGCTTCGGCCTCGACGGGCTCCTCCGCCTCGGGGGCCTCCGCAACCGGCTCCTCGGCAGCTGCTGCCTCTTCCGCCTCTTCGGCCGTCGCTTCGGCCTCGACGGGCTCTTCCGACACGACAGCGGCAGCCTCCGCCTCTTTCTCGGCGCGTGCGGCATCTTTGGCGGCCGCCGCCTCCGCGGCCTGGCGCTCTACCGCCACTTCGGCGGCACGCTGCTTCTGGGCTTCAGCCGCGATGGCCGCTCGCAGGGACGTCTTTCGCTCGCCCGGCGGCGGTCCGATCGTCACGACGGGCTCGGCCAGCGAGTCGGCCCGCTCCCCGGCCTGGAACTTCTGCCACACGCCGGTCTTGCGGAAGATCGAGACCACCGTGTCGGTGGGCTGCGCTCCCTCGTACAGCCAGTTCAGGGCCGCGGCCGCGTCAAGTCGCACGACGGACGGCTGCGTCCGTGGATTGTAGATCCCCAGCGTCTCGATCGCCGGGCCGTCCCGCTGCTCGTTCACATCCGTAACGACGATACGGAACGATGCCTGCCTCTTGCGGCCCGTGCGCTGCAGTCGAATGGTAGTCGCCACTCTGTGTCCTCTTCCTTACTTCCGGTCATCCGGAGGCCGCGGCCCGAGAATCGGCCCGCCGGCCCGTCACTGAAGCAGAGAATCCAGCTTGCCGCCGGCCGCGAGGCGCGGGGCCAGCTTTCCCATCTGCTTCATCATCTTTCGCATCTCCTGGAACTGCTTGAGCAGCCGGTTCACCTCCTGCACCGGCCGGCCCGATCCCCTCGCCACCCTGGACCGACGCGATCCGTTCATGATGCTCGGTCGGCGCCGCTCCTCGGGCGTCATGGACAGCACGATCGCCTCCATGTGTCGGATGCGCCGGGAGTCCACGTCTACTCCCTCGAGCATCTTCGGCTTCACGCCCGGGATCATCTTCAGCAGGCCCTCGAGGGGGCCCATCTTCTGTATCTGCGTGATCGCCCGGAGAAAGTCCTCCAGGTCGAACTCGCCCCGGCCCAGCACCTTCTCCTCCATCTGCCTTCCGGCTTCGAGGTCGAAGGTCTGCTGCGCCTTCTCCACCAGGCCGACGATGTCGCCCATCTGGAGGATGCGGCCGGCCATCCGCACCGGCTCGAAAGCCGTCAGGTCCTCCGGTCGCTCGCCGACGCCCACGAACTTCAGCGGCACTCCCAGCACACCGTGGATCGACAGAGCCGCTCCGCCACGGGCATCGCCGTCCATCTTCGTCAGGATCACGCCCGTGATGCCCACGGCCTCGTGGAAGCCCTCCGCAATGCGCACGGCCTCCTGTCCCGTCATGCCGTCGGCGACGAACAGCACCTCGTGCGGGGCGATTGCCGCCTTGAGGCGTTTCAGCTCGTCCATCAGCTCGGCGTCCGCCTGCAGGCGTCCTGCCGTGTCCAGTACCACGTGCGTCGAGCCGGCGCGACGCGACGCGTCCACCGCCTCCTCGGCGAGCGCGACCACGTCCTGTCGAGCCGGCTCGTATACGACCGGAACCTCGATCGACTCCGCGAGCGTGGCGAGCTGCTCGCCAGCGGCCGGCCGGTACGGATCGCAGGCCACCAGGGTGGGCCGCCGGTTCAGGCGCTTCAGTCGGCGCGCGAGCTTGCCCGCGGTCGTGGTCTTGCCCGACCCCTGAAGACCGACGAGCATGATGACTGACGGCGGCACCGTCGCCTCGGTCAGTCCGTGCCCGGCCTCCGCTCCACCCAGCACCTCGACCAGCTCGTCGTGCACGATCTTGACGACCTGGTCGGCCGGACGGACCGACTCCAGCACGTTCTCGCCCAGGGCCCGCCCCTCCACCCGCTTCAGGAAGTCGCGAGCGACCTGGTAATTGACGTCGGCCTCGAGCAGCGCGCGCCGTACTTCACGAAGCCCCTCGCGCAGCATGGGTTGCGTGATGACGCCCCGCCCCCTGAGGCGGCGAAACACGCCATCGAGTCGGTCGCCGAGCTGCTCGAACATCGCTCCCCGGTACCTGCCCCGCCTCCGCCGCGCCGGGCTCCCCGGGGCCTACGCAATAAGAAAGACGCGACGCCGTGAATCGGGTTCGCGTCTCTCGGGCCCGGTCCGTGCGGGCGAGCCCGAATTCAAGAGCCCCAAAGTATAGCGAGAGCGGCGACGACGGGCAATCCACCGGGTGACCATACAGCGCTGCGGCGGCCGGGGTGTCCGGATCTCGCTTCGCCTGTACCTTGGGAGCGCAATCAGCCCGCGACGGGCCGAATCGACGAACCACAGGAGAACGCTCCATGCACCTTCGTGCTCCGACGCTTCTGCTCGCCCTCGTGATCCTGATCGCGCCTCCCGCGGTGGCCCAGATCGGGGTCGCCGGCGGTGGAATCTACTCCGACGCCAGCGTCTCGGGAACGGACATCGACACCGAAAGCCGTACCGGATTTCAGGTCGGCGTCTCCTATGCGACGGGCGGGACCCTCGGCGTGATCCTCGGCGGCTACTACTCCGAAAAGGGCTTCAACGTGAAGGACAACTCGGAGCGCGTGAAGCTGAGCTACATCGAGGTGCCCGTGATGGCCGTAGTACGGCTTCCGGCCATCGGCCGTACGATCGGCCCGCGCCTGTACGGCGGGGTAAACGGGGGATTCGAGACGAGTTGCGATTCTTCCGTCACGGGCGACGTGGCCCTGACCGGGCTGTGCGACGAAACCAATTCGTTCGACTTCGGACTCAAGGCGGGACTCGGCGTCCAGGTCTTCATGTTCGGTCTCGACCTGGCCTACGTGCACGGCCTGACCGACGTGGCGAACTCAGAGACACTCGACGTCAAGAACCGGGCCTGGTCTCTGACCCTTCTCATCGGCGTCGGCTGATCCTGCTCGGGTCGCCTCCGGCGGCGCGCCCGAGCGCCAGCGCGGCGAGGGGAAACAGCGATGGGCGCGACCTTCCGCGCCGCGCCCCCCGGTTGCGGCTCAGACGACCCGAACGATCTGGCTACGGGTCGAGCCGACCGACACGAGACGGATTGGCACGTCGGAAACGGCGTGGATCCTCGCCAGGTAGGCGCGGGCCGCCTCCGGAAGGTCGCTCCACGAGCGGCAGTCGCCCGTATCGGCTCTCCAGCCGGGCAGCGTCTCGTACACCGGCTGGAGTCGCTCCAGATCGGCGGCCCGATCCGGAAATCCCGACGTCAGCTCTCCGTCGAGCTCATAGCCCACGGCCAGCTGAAGGGCCTCGAACGAGTCGAGGACATCCAGCTTCGTGACGGCCAGCCCGGTGAGTCCGTTTACCCGGGCGGCGTGGCGCACGACCACGCCGTCGAACCAGCCGGGCCGGCGCGGCCGGCCGGTCGTGGCACCGAACTCGGCCCCCAGACGGCGCAGGTGATCGGCCTTGGTTCCATCCAGCTCCGTCGGCAGGGGTCCCGCTCCGACCCGCGTCGTGTAGGCTTTCACCACACCGAGCACCGCGTCGACGAGCGTGGGGCCGATCCCGACGCCGGCGGCGGCGCCGCCCGCCGTGGTCGTCGAGGACGTCACGAACGGATAGGTCCCGTGATCCACGTCGAGCAGCGAGCCCTGCGCTCCCTCGAGAAGCACCCGCCCACCGGCCTTGAGCTCGGTGTGAATCTCGGCGCCCGTGTCGGTACCCAGTGCCAGGAGGCGCTCGGACACGGACTGCAGCGCCGACATGACGGCGTCCGCGTCCGTCCTCTCGTCGCCACCGAGTCGCTCGAGCAGCTCGTTGGCGGACGCGGCGGCCGTGCGTACCACCTCCCAGCAATAGTCCCGATCCTCCAGGTCGCACAGGCGTAGACCGGCACGCGCCACCTTGTCACGATACGCGGGACCGATGCCCCGCCGGGTCGTCCCGATGCGGGACGCTCCGCGGCTCGCCTCACGGGCTCCGTCGAGCTGCTTGTGATGCGGCAGCACCAGATGCGCCCTGCGCGATACGCCGAGTCGGCTCTCGATCTCGACGCCCCGCGCCGCCAGCATCTCGATCTCCTCGACCAGCGTCCAGGGGTCCACCACGACGCCGTTGCCGAGCAAGCACCGCACCTCCGGGTACAGGGCTCCCGACGGTATCAGATGGAGGATGAACTCCTGCTCCCCCACCCGGACGGTGTGGCCCGCATTGGCGCCGCCCTGGTATCGCGCTACGAGCGTGGCCTGCTCCGCGAGCACGTCGGTGATCTTCCCCTTCCCCTCGTCGCCCCATTGGACGCCGACGATCACCACGCACCGGGTTGTATCGTTGAACAAGTCGGTGACTCCTGTCGTGAGGCGGCGGACGGTCAGCAGCCGAGCGGCGCGGCCCGAGCGACGCCCGCCCGTTCGAGGGCTGTCGCGATCGCTGCTTGCTCCGGCCCGCTCGGCGGAAGTAGCGGCGGGCGGGGAGGGCCACCCGCGAGCCCCAGGAGGTCGAGGCCGTGCTTCACGCCGGGCACGCCGGTTCCGGCGACCACCTTCTTGTGGAGCGGGCCGATACGTTCCTGGAGTCGGCCCGCCTCGGCCGAGCGGCCTGCCCTCCACGACCGGTGGAGTTCGCACGCCGCCTCCGTGGCGAGGAGCCCCACCGCGATGATTCCGCCGCACGCTCCGATCTCGAGCCCCGAGTACAGGTGCGTGCCCGCCCCCACGAGAACCGAACCGATGTCCCCGCACGCATCGCACAGCGAACCGAGGTTGTGGATATCGGCCGAGGAATCCTTGATCCCGGCGATGTTGTCATGCCGAACCAGCTCCCCGACCAGGTCGGGCACCAGGTCCACGGGTACGAATTTCGGAACGTGATACAGGATCACCGGTACCGGCGACGCCTCTGCGATGGCCAGGAAATGCGTACGTAAGGCCTCGGGGGTCATGCGGCCCCGATAGTAGGCAGGAGGCTTCACGAGCACCGCGTCGGCGCCTTCCGCCGCCGTGAGCCTCGAGAGTCGGATGGTGGCCCGTGTGGACTCGAGACCCGTGCCGGCGATCACTGCGACCCCGTCCGGTCGGGCTCGCGCCGCTCCACCCACGAGCTCCAGCAGCTCCGTCTCCTCGAGCAGGGCGGCCTCGCCCGTCGAGCCGCCCACCAACACCCCGGCGATCGGATGCTCGCACCACGCGCGGATGTTGGCGGTGAAGGCCTGCCGGTCGAGCTCGCCCGAGGCACCGTCGAATGGGCTGGTGACGGGAAGGAAGACGCCTTCCAGGTTCACAGCAGAAAATCCTCGCGACTCTCGGCACCCGTGGCCTCGCCCCCCAGAGTCTGCATGAACAGCTCGAAGTCGCTCGGGCTGGGAGCCGCCGACTTGGCCACATCGTAGTCGACCATGTCCGTGTGGACGAGCTCCTGAAGATGCTGTTGGAAGGACTGCATTCCATAGGCCTCGCGGCCGCTCTCCACCAGTTCCATGATCTCGTCTCCCGGCTTGCCGAGGAGGATGCAGTCCCGAACCGCCCCTGTGACCCGGACGATCTCCACCGCGGGTATCTGCCGATCCATGTCGCGGCGGGGCAGCAGCCGCTGTGCGACGACGGCCCGCAGGGCGTCGGCGAGACGCAGGCGGGCCAGCTCGCGCTCCTCTTCGGGGAACGCCGTCAGAAGGTAGGTCAGCGCCCCCACCGCCGTGGGCGTGTGCAGGGTCGAGATCACGAGCTGCCCCAGCTCCGCTGCCCGCAGGGCCGTGCCCATCGTCTCCCGGTCCCGCATCTCGCCGATCAGGACCACGTCCGGATCCTGGCGCAGGGCGGCCCGCAACCCGGTGTGGAAGGACTCCGTGTCGACCCCTATCTCGCGCTGCGTGACCGTGCTCGCGTCGTCCGCGTGCAGATACTCGATCGGGTCCTCGAGCGTGATGATGTGCTTCTTCAGGCGCGCATTGACCCACTGGATCATCGCGGCCTGGGTAGTGCTCTTTCCGCTCCCCACACCTCCCGTGATGAGAACGAGCCCGTGATCGAGCTCCGCGATGTCGCCCAGGACTGCCGGCAGGTACAACTCCTCGAGCGTGGGAACGCTCAGCGGGATGACCCGCATCACGACCATCACCGTCCCACGTTGCCGGAGGATATTGATCCGGAAGCGGCCGACGCCCTGCAGCTCCCACGACGTGTCGTAATCACGAAGCTCGTCGAACCGCTCGCGGTCGCGCTCGCTGGCGATCAGGCGGAGCGCGATCTTGCGTGTCTCTTCCTCGGTGAACACCTGGTTGGACAGCTTGACGACCTTGCTGTCGATGCGGGCGCGAAGGACGTCACCCGCCTTGATGTGAATGACGCTGGCCCCGCGATCCACTGCCGCCTGGATGAGTCTCTGCACCTAGTAGCCCCGTCGCTTGTCTACCACGTTCTCCATGCTCCCGCCGCACAGGTAATGCCCTATGTTGCGCACCATCAGGTCGGTCTCCCGTCCCCAGAAGCCGGGAGAGATCGCCCCCGCGTGGGGGGTCAGGAGCACGTTGTCGAGAGCCCACAGAGGACTGTCGTCCGGGAGCGGCTCCTCTCGAAACACGTCGAGGGCGGCTCCGCGGATGCCTCTCGAGCGTAGCGCATCGACGAGCGCGTCCTCGTCAACGATGCCACCTCGGGACAGGTTCAACAAGACGCCCTCCGGGCGCATCCGGGCGAGCTCCTCGCGCCCGATGAGACCGGTCGTCCCGGGCGTCTCGGGCAGGCTGAGGACCACGTAATGAGCCTCGGCGAGGGCAGTGTGGAGCTCCTCGGGCCCGAAGGTCGCTTCCGCACCTTCCGGAACGGGTTGACCGGGCCGCGACCGCCCGGCGACAACCCGCATCCCGAGCGCCCTGGCCCGGCGGCCGATCGCGCGCCCGATACCGCCGTACCCGATCACCACGACCGTACTTCCCGCCATCTCGCGCAGGGGGTGTCCGAATGCCGCCATCTCTTCGTACGGCCAGCCCCGACCCGCTCGACCCGCCATGGCGATATCCAGCCCGCGCGAGAAGTACGACATCGCCGCGACTGCCCACTCGGCCAGCGGTTCGGCATAGACGCCGGCCGAGTTCGTGAGGATGACCTCGCTGTCGAGCATCTCCGCAAACAGGGAAGCCCGCGCCCCGGCCGCGCCGGAATGCACCCACCGCAGGCACCCGGCCGCAAGGAACAGCTCGCGCGTGATCCCCCACCCGAAGTAGATCTCGGCGTCGGCCACTGAGTCGAGCACGGCGGGTGGAATGGTCCTGCTTCCGTCACCGCCTGCGAAGGTGGGCTCCGGCACCGCGTCCACCTCCCAACCCGGCCCGAGAGCGGCCTCGATCGCCTCGACGGTGGAATCGGGCATCGACCAGGTGGGGAACCGGTCCGAGCACATCCAGACGACGAGCCGCCGTGGGGTCTCCGTCATCTCTCCCAATTCGAGTGGTTGGGTGTTGCCGGCCAGGCTCAGCCGTCGCGCCGGCCGAGGCCCATCCGCTCGTACGCTTCCGACAGGGTCACGGATGCGATCGAGCGGGCCCGCTCGGCCCCTGCGGCGAGGATCTCCCACACTTGATCAGGGCTCGCCCGCAGCTCCAGTGCTCGCTCCTGGATCGGAGCCAGCTCGGCCGCGACGTTCGCGGTAAGGCGGCGCTTGCAATCGACGCACCCGATCCCCGCCGTCCGGCACAGAGAGTCGATCTCCGCGCGCTCTTCCTTCGGGCTGAAGAAGCCGTGCAGGCTGAACACGTTGCACACGTCGGGGTCGCCCGGGTCGTTCCGGCGCACGCGGGCCGGATCCGTGACCGCCGTCCGGATCGTCGCCCACAGCTCCTCTTCGTCCGCGAGTAGCGGGATCACGTTGTCCTGGGACTTTGACATCTTCGAAGCGCCGTCCAGCCCGACGATCCGCTTGCCCTCCCCGATCAGGGGCTGCGGCTCCGGGAAATACTCCCCGAACCGGGCGTTCCACCGCCGCGCGATCTCGCGCGTCAGCTCGAGGTGCTGTCGCTGATCCTCTCCCACCGGGACAGCATCGGCGTGGTACAGGAGGATGTCGGCTGCCTGGAGGATCGGGTAGTTCAGCAGACCTGCGTTCACGGTGTCCACGCGATCCGACTTGTCCTTGAACTGTGTCATGCGGGACAACTCACCCAGCGGCGTCACCGTGTTCAGGAGCCACGCGAGCTCCGCGTGTTCCGGGACCGCCGACTGGACGAACAGCGTGCACCGATTCGGTTCCAGGCCGGAGGCCAGCAGGCCCACGGCCACCTCGAAGATCCTGTCGGGCAGCTGTTCCGGCTGATACGGAATCGTCACGGCGTGGAGGTCCACGATGCAGTAGATGCAGTCGTATGTTTCCGTCAGGGCCACCCAGTTCTGGATCGCCCCGAGGTAGTTGCCCAGGTGGAGGTCGCCGGACGGCTGCACCCCGCTGAAGACGCGACTCTTGCCTTGGGCCATGAAGGAGTGTCTGATTCGTGTGAATGCGGCCGGATGATGCGGATTTTCGCGCCGTCCGGAGCGACGCCGGAACGTAGCCGGGCCCGATGACCCGAGCAAGCGAGCGAACGAGTGAGCCAGACAGCCATCGGCAGCGGGACACCGCCGGACGAGGGAGCACCGGACGACGCGTCGCTCCTGGACGGGGCCCGGCGGGCTGCCCGCCGGGCGGCCCGCATACACGAGGAAGCGCGCGGCCGCCAGGATCCGTCCCGGTGGAGCGAGAAAGGACGCGCCGACTTCGTCACCGAGGTGGACCTCGAATCGGAGCGCACCATCGTCTCGACCCTTCTCGATCGATTTCCCGGCCACCAGGTCCTGGCCGAAGAGGGAACGGATGGCACCACGGTCGGCCATGGGGCGCCCGTTCGGTGGATCATTGACCCGCTGGACGGGACGACGAACTGGCTGCACGACTACCCTGAGTACGCGGTGTCGATCGCCGCCGAGGACGCGCACGGGCTGCGGGCCGCGGTGGTCCTCAACTCGGCGACGGGGGAGCTGTTCGAGGCCACGCGCGGAAGCGGCAGCCGGCGGGCGGGAGAGCCGATTGCCGTGTCGAAGCTGGACGACCTCCATGTAGCCCTCGTGGGCACGGGCTTCCCCTTCAAGAAGCTCCATGTCCTGCCAGCCTACCTGGAGACCTTCGCCCGGATACTCCGCTCCACGGCAGGGATTCGGCGGGGCGGATCGGCCGCGCTGGACCTGTGCAACCTGGCGTGCGGACGACTGGACGCCTTCTGGGAGTACTGGCTGATGCCGTGGGACGTGGCCGCTGGAGCGCTGATCGTACGGGAGGCGGGCGGATGGTTCGAAGAGCTCGCCGTGCCGGGGCTGGGAAACGCTGGTGAGGGGACCGATTCGAACGATGGGGCGCCCGAAGGACTGGGACCCGGAGCTTTTGTGGGAGCGAACGACCGCCTGGCGGGCGAGTTTCGGAATCTTGTGCGGGGAGTGCTCCCCAGATAGCGCTTCACAGGCAAGGAGCCGCATGGCGTACTCAGTGAAGGAGATCTATTTCACCCTGCAGGGGGAGGGGGCCCACACAGGCCGACCCGCCGTGTTATGCCGCTTCGCCGGGTGCAACCTGTGGTCGGGTCACGAGAAGGACCGTGAGATCGCGATCTGCCCGTTCTGTGACACCGACTTCCTGGGGACGGACGGTCCCGGTGGCGGGACGTTCCCGACGGCGAAGGACCTGGCCCGGGCGATCGCTGACGCCTGGCCGGGCGGTGATGACAGGAGACCTTCCCGCGAGAGACCCTTCGTCGTATGCACCGGCGGCGAGCCGCTGCTTCAGCTCGACGAAGCATCCGTTGACGCCCTGCACGAGTCGGGCTTCGAGGTGGCCGTCGAGACCAACGGTACTCTGGAAGCACCGGCCGGTGTGGACTGGATATGTGTGAGCCCGAAGGCGGGCGCGCCGCTCACGTTGACACGAGGTGACGAGCTGAAGTTGGTATATCCGCAGGCGGAAGCACGGCCGGAGGAATTCGCCGACCTCGACTTCGACCACTTCTATCTACAGCCGCTGGACGGCTCGCGTCGCGAGGAGAATACGAAGCTGGCGGTGAAGTACTGCCTCGAACACCCGCAGTGGCACCTCAGTCTGCAGACCCACAAGTACATCGGAATCGACTGAAGCAGACCGGAAGCCGGCTCAGGTTTCCTGGCGCTCCAGCAGCTCCGGAACCGATCGCTGACCGCTCGCAGCCAGGTGGAGCCCCATGCCTTCAGGCACGAGGACCACGATCGGCTCGTCGCTGAGGATCGGGTGGAATCCGGCTCCTTCCAGCACGCGCTCCACATACAGGCGCCGTACGAGCACACGACCCACGGCGAGGATCGGCACCGCCACCACCATCCCGATCGGCCCCAGCAGCTTGAGAGCGATGAGCACCGAGAGCAGGGTCCACACGGGCGGTAGCCGAACCTGTCGTTCGAACACTTTGGGGGCCACGAGGTTGGCCTCGAAGACGTGCACGACCACCCCCAGCGCGACAACGGCGAGCGCGTACAGAATTCCTCCGAAGGGCAGCACGTACAGCGCCGGCAGGAGGGTCGAGAACAGGCTGCCGAAGAACGGGATGAGAACGACGAGGCCTGTGAAGACCCCGAACGCCAGGGCGTAAGGCACGCGCAGAAGCTCGAGGCCGATCCACGTGAACACCCCGAGGACCGCCATGGCCATGAGCTGCCCTCCGAGCCACGCCCGCAGGGTCAGGTTGAGCTCCCGCATGATGTCCGCCGCGAGCGCCCGGTTGCGCGGGGGCACGAGCTGCAGGAGCTCGGCCCGGTAGAGCCCCGGCTTGATGGTCAAGTAGATGGCCATGGCCAGCACGCTGAACGCGTGAATGAAGAACCACAAACCGCTGAACACGTACGGGACCGCGTCCGAGAACCAGCTTCCGATCTCGCCGAAGATCGAGCCGAAATAGCTGCCACCCTCCTGAACGGGACCCAGGAGGTCCCGCACGACCGGATACCGATCGGCCAGGCGTACCAGGTCGGCCTCCCACACGATCAGGCGTTGTGGGAGGACGGCCAGCAGCTCCCCCGCCTGTGCGGTCAGCGGAGGAACGAGAAGCATTCCCACTCCCCAGATGAACACGACGGTCAGCAGCACCCCGGCGGCTATCCCGAGCGGTCGCGGGACGCGGAGCCGCTTCTGGAACCAATCGGTGAGCGCGCTCAGATAGACGGCCAGGAGGACGGCGATGAAGAAGAGGAGGAGCAGCTCGGAAGATCGCCAGGCAAAGACCAGCAGGAGCAGAACGGCGACGGCTCCCAGAATGATGCGGAACCAGCCACGGGCGTACGTGTCAGCCATGGCCTCCTATCCACACCCTGCGGGAGTCCGGTGCGGCCGGATTCCCGCGTCCGCGTCGGCCGAACGGCGCGTGTCGCTATCCCGGCGGCTGGTCAGGCTCGCCCGCCGGGGCGGGATCTCCCTCGTCAGCGGCGCCCTCCTCGTCTTCCTCCAGGATCTCGGCTTCTGCCACCGGAACCTCGCCACCGAAGCCCAGCGCCTTCGGCTTCTCGCCGGCTGAGGCCGGTCCCAGGAGCCCCATGTCTCGCTTCAGGGCGAGCAGCTTGTCGTCGACGTCCCCGTCCTCGCCACTGGACTCGAGCAGGGCGAATTCCCTCGACAGGTCATCGCCCGCGAGGTCCTCCGTCACTTCCGCCGCCGCGAGCGCCTTGCGCTCGGTCTCCTCGACCTTCTCGACCATCTGGTCGAAGGCGCGGAACGCGCTCTTGTTCTGCATCCCGGCCATCGTCTCGTGGATCCGCTGTTGCGCCTGGGCCCGCTTCTGCTTGGCGATGAGCAGGTTCTTCTTCCGCTTCGCCTCCTCGATCTTCGAATTGAGCTGGCGCAGGGAGTCCTTGAGGCGTTCGGTCTCCTCACGGTGCTTCTGCCACTGCTCCTCGAGCTCGGCGGCGTTGTTGGCGTGCTCCTGACCCCGCATGAGGGCCTGCTTCGCGAGGTCGTCACGGCCCTCACGGATCGCGAGGCGGGCGCGGCGCTCCCACTCCTGAGCCTGCTTGCGCTCCTCCTCCGCCTGTGCGCGCAGCTTCCGCTCATCCGCGATCGCGACCGCCACTTCCTGCTTGGCCTGCGCAAGCTGCTTGCGCATATCCTCGATGACCTGGACCAGCATCTTCTCCGGGTTCTCGGCCCGGGCGATCAGGTCGTTGAGGTTCGACCGAATGAGGCGGGAGAGTCTATCGAAGATACCCATGATTGCGTCAATCCAGTCCGAGTTGCTCAGCATGGGACGTCACGGCGAGCGACAGGCTCTCCAGGGACGCCAAAAACTCCGAATAGTCCAGGTCCTGGATTTCCAGGGCATCCGTCAGGATGATCTCGTCTCCCTCCAGCCCGTAGGCGCCGTGCACCATTTCTGTGGCGTTCAGCTCCAGCAGCGTCTGGTACAGGCGGAGACGCGCGTCGGCTCCCTCGGGAGCCGTCCCGATGCTCGCCCGGAAGATCACCAGGGGGGCGGAGAGGTTCACCACCACCGCCGGGTGGTCCTTCTCGGCGTCCCTTACCGGGTCCACGAGCCACATCGCCTCGCCGATCTCCCGGTGGTCCATCTCCGTTTGGATGAGAAAGCTCTCCAGGTCTTCGCGGCTGATCATGGTCTTTATTCCTCGCTGTGGGCGGGCAGGGCGCTCGATGACCTGCTCTCGAGCAGACTCGTCAGGAACTCGTGATTCTCCTGGAGTCCCTCGACCTGCTCCGTCAGGTACCGGACCCGCTTCTCGATCTCGTCGAGCCGGCCCGCCTGTTCCGGCTCCCCGGAGAGCGGCGGCTTCGCGGCTCTTGCCTCGATCAGTTTCGCCAGCGCTTGCCCAATGGGCACGGCGACGAAGAACAGCAGGATGATCGCGACGAAAGTACTCACGGCGGCCCGCGCTCTCCTACGACCGGTTCGGCATCTGCACTACGGAACGAGCCCGGCGCCGGTTTCGCTCGGGGCCGGGGATGGTCTGATCCGGTGCTTACGTTAACCCGGCCCGCTCGCGCGATCAACGAGGAGAAGGTCCTTCAGATACCGGCCGGTGTAGCTGTCCGGGACGGCAGCCACGTCCTCGGGCGTCCCGGCCGCCACCACCTCGCCACCCCCGGACCCTCCTTCCGGACCGAGATCGATCATCCAGTCCGCCGTCTTGATGACATCGAGGTGATGCTCGATCACCAGCACCGTGTTTCCGAGGTCGACGAGTCGATGAAGCACGTCCAGCAGGATGCGCACGTCCTCGAGGTGGAGCCCCGTCGTCGGCTCGTCGAGAATGTACAGCGTGCGACCCGTACCGCGTCGGGACAGTTCCGAAGCCAGCTTCACGCGTTGCGCCTCGCCCCCCGACAGGGTGGTGGCGGACTGTCCGAGGTGGATGTATCCGAGCCCGACGTCCGACAGCGTCGCCAATCGCCGCTTCACTTTGGGGACCGGATCGAAGAACTCGAGGGCCTCATCCACCGTCATGTCCAGAACGTCCGCGATGCTCTTGCCCTTGTACAGCACCTCGAGTGTCTCGCGGTTGTAGCGCCGACCCCGGCACACATCGCACGAGACGTAGACGTCGGGCAGGAAATGCATCTCGATCTTGACGAGACCGTCCCCCCGGCAGGCCTCGCATCTTCCGCCTTTCACATTGAAGCTGAACCGGCCGGGTCCGTAGCCCCGGATGCGGGCTTCCGGAAGCAGCGCGTACAGTTGTCGGATGGGCGTGAACAGGCCGGTGTACGTGGCCGGATTGGAGCGGGGCGTGCGGCCGATCGGACTCTGGTCAACGTCGATCACTTTGTCCACCAGGTCGAGGCCTTCCACCGCGTCGTGCTCGCCGGGCACGAGGCGGGCCCGGTGCAGCTCGCGGGCCACCCGCCGGTAGAGTACCTCCTCAACCAACGTCGACTTGCCGGAGCCGGAAACCCCCGTTACGGCGATGAACCGGCCGAGCGGGAAGGCGACGTCGATGTTGCGCAGATTGTGCTCCCTCGCGCCGCACACGACGAGACTCTCGCCCTCGCGCCCCTCGCGCCGTTGCGCCGGCACCTCGATCGAGCGATCGCCGCGCAGGTACGCGGCGGTCAGCGACTCCCTCGACGCCAGCAGCTCATCCAGCGGTCCCGACACGAGAACCTGGCCTCCGTGCCTTCCGGCTCCCGGTCCCATGTCCACGACGTGATCCGCGGACCGCATGGTCAGCTCGTCGTGCTCGACCACGAGAACCGTGTTGCCCAGGTTCCGTAACTGCTCGAGAGTGTCCAGGAGGCGTCGATTGTCCCGCGGGTGGAGTCCGATGCTGGGCTCGTCCAGCACGTACAGCACACCAACGAGGCGGCTCCCGATCTGCGTCGCGAGCCGGATTCGCTGCGCCTCGCCGCCGGCCAGGGAGTCCGCCGATCGTCCCAGCGTCAGGTAGCCGAGGCCCACCTGGGTCATGAAGGTCAGGCGCTCGACCACTTCCTTGAGGATGGGGCCGGCGATCTCTTCCTCGATCGGTTCGCTCACGTCTCCGGCGCGCATCCTTTCGAACAGGACGAGTGCCTCCTCCACGGGAAGCTCCACGACCTCGGTGAGCCGATGTCCGTCCACCGTGACGGCGCTGCTCTCGGCCCGCAGCCGGCCTCCGGAGCACACCGCGCACACGCGCGCCGTCATGTACTCGTGCAGGTTCTTCCGGACCATATCGCTGTCGGTCTCGTGGTACTGACGCCGGATCGACTCCAGCGCGCCCTCCCATTCCAGGTCCGGGTCGCCATGCAGCACGGCGGCCCGCTGATCCTCACTCAGCTCTCCCCACGGTTGGTTGAGGTCGAATCCGTGCTTCTCCGCCAGCGGGGGCAGCGTGCGGCCCGCCCACCGACCCGTCGGCACACCCCATGGCAGGATCACGCCCTCCAGGATCGAGATGCGGTCGTCCCCCAGGGCCAGATCGGCGTTGGGCTCCAGCCGCACGCCGAGGCCGTCACAGGCCGGGCAGGCGCCGTACGGAGAGTTGAACGAGAACTGGCGTGGCTCGAGCTCCGGAATGCTGATGTCGCAGGTGGGGCACGCATAGTGCTCGCTGAACATGTGAAGATCCGCGTCCCCGGAATCGTCCCGCTCGGCGGCCGTTTCCGTGTCCGCGTATTGGCGGACTTCGACGGTGCCCGAGGCCATGCGGAGGGCCGTCTCGATGGAGTCGGAGACCCGTGCGCGCTCGGACGGACGCAGAACGAGCCGGTCCACCACGACCGCGATGTCGTGATTGAGCTTCCGGTTGAGCCGTGGAGGCTCCGACAGATCGATCAGCTCGCCGTCGACCCGCGCTCGCACGAAGCCTTCCCGCAGGGCCTCCTCGAACAGGTCCCGAAACTCTCCCTTGCGTCCACGGATCAGCGGAGCCAGGATCTCGATCCGCGTTCCCTCGGGCCACGCGGAGACTCGCTCCGCGATCTGCGTGACAGACTGCCGGCGCACCGGCCGGCCGCAGCTTGGACAGTGGGGCGTTCCGACTCGGGCCCACAGAAGCCGGAAGTAGTCGTAGATCTCCGTGACGGTGCCCACCGTGCTGCGCGGATTGCGCGCCGCGGTGCGCTGTTCGATCGCGATCGCCGGTGACAACCCTTCGATCTGGTCGACGTCGGGCTTCTCCATCACGCCGAGGAACTGCCGGGCGTATGCCGAGAGCGACTCCACGTAGCGGCGCTGGCCCTCGGCATAGATGGTGTCGAACGCGAGGGATGATTTGCCGGATCCGGACAGGCCCGTCACGACGGTCAGGCGGTTGCGGGGGATCTCGACGTCGATGTCCCGCAGGTTGTGCTCGCGGGCGCCTCGGACGACCAGGAAGCCGGCATCGTCGCGCGTCACCCGACGACCTCCCCCCGCCACAGGTCCTCGAGCGTCTCGCGTGCTCGGACGATCCTCCACCCGGATTCGTCGATCATGACCTCCGCAGGACGGGGGCGAGCATTGTAGTTCGAAGCCATCACGAAACCGTACGCCCCCACATCGCGCACGACGAGCAGGTCGCCCGGTCGTACTCCGTGCAGCGGTCGATCGGTGCCGAGCCTGTCGCCCGACTCACAGGTGGGTCCGAGCACGTCGACCGTCGGCGGGCCTTCGGTCTCCCCGTCCAGCGGCTCGATCCGGTGCTGTGCCCCGTACAGCGAATACCGTCCGAAATCGGTGAAGCCTCCGTCGCACACGAGGGCGGGAGTTCCCTCGCGCTCTATCCGATCCAGCACCCGCGTGATCAGGGTGCCGGCGCGGGCAGCGATCGAGCGACCAGGCTCGTAGCGCACGGAGATCTCGAGACCGGCGAGCCGCCGGTCGACGATTCGCACGACATGGCTCGGTTCCAGGTCATCGGCGACGTCGTCGTACGCGACGCCCAGCCCGCCACCGAGATCCAGTTCCCGCACCGGACATGGACCGGCGGCGACCCGTTGGACCAGGGGCAGCAAAACGTCGATGGCTCGCGCGTACGGATCCAGCTCTTCGAGTCCCGATCCCAGGTGCACGGCCAAAGTCGTGGGCTCGACGCCGGGAGCCGACGCCAGCGCCGACCACGCGTCCGGGACATCCGTCGGGTGAAACCCGAACTTGGCGTCCGCCCGGCCAGTCTCCAGCGACGGGTGGGCCCCGGCCCGGATGCCCGGTCGCACGCGGATACCCACGCGGGCAGGGCGTTCACTGACAGCTTCCCTGCTAACCGCGATCGCCGCGTCCAGTTCGTGCGCCGCCTGCACGACGACCATGGCGACGCCCCGCCGCATCCCCTCTGCAACGGCTTCGGCCGTCTTCGGCACTCCGCCGAGGATGATCCGTGAAGCGGGGATGCCGGCCTGCAGGACCCTGCACATCTCGCCCACCGTGGCGGTCTCAAAGCCGATCCCGTGTCGGGCCAGCCGCGCGAGCACGGCCAGATTGTAGTTGGCCTTCACTGCATAGCTGATGCGCCCCGCGTCGCCGACGGCATCGATCCAGCGCCGCACGGCCGCGTCCAGAAGATCGCCATCGTACACGTACGTGGGCGTGCCCACTTCATGAGCGATGCGGCGCATCAGATCTGGCGTGACGCGATGCAATGTCCTGGCCGTCCGCATCAGGCCTCGGTGCTCGATGGGGCGTTCTCGGCCGGAATCCGACCGGTCATCGGGGAACGAGGATTCGCGCGGCGAGGGGATCGATTTCCGCCACGATCGGGGTTTCGCCCCGCGGCTCTCCATCGATCTGGGCGGCGACGGGCGGGTCGGACTCCACGCTGACCCGGCGAGCCTGGAGAAAGATCATTCGATCGTCGCCCGAGTACCGGTGCAGTGCCACCCGTGTCAACATGGCGGCCATGTCTGGAAGGTGTCGGGGGGCGAAGATGGCCACGTCCAACAGACCATCCTGGAAGGACGTCTTGGGAGCCAGCTTGAGCTCCACCGGAAGCCCGCCCGCCCCGATCATGCCGGCGTTGGCCAGCAGGACCATGGCGGCCTCGATCTCCAGCTCCTCGTCGTCAGCCACGATCCGGTACATCGTGCGCCGGGGTGTGATTACATGCTTCAGGCCGCTGTAGAAGTAAGCCAGGACACCCAGCCGGTTCTTCAATTCCGACGTCGCGCTGGCCATCATCTCGGCGTCCAGCCCGGCCCCGGCGATCAGGGCGAAGTACTCGTCGTCGATGCGTCCAAGGTCGATACGCTCTTCGACTCCTTCCACCGCCACCCGGACGCTGTCTTCAAGCGAATCCGGAACCCCGAAGTTGAGCGCCAGCTGATTGCCTGTCCCGAACGGGAGCAGGGCTACCGGCACGTCGGAGCCCGCGGTCCCCCGGAGCGCGAGGGCGATCGTCCCGTCGCCTCCTGCCGCGATCACCGCCCGGCACCCGACGGTGGCCGCCGCGCGCACGACCTCCAGGCCGTCTTCTGGACTGGTCGACTCGACGATGTCGAACGGCACCCGATGCGACGCGAGGGCACCGGCGATCCTGCGCCGCAGCACCTCAGGCTGTCCGCCCGCCGCGTTCGGGTTGAGCAGAACCAGGTACCGCTCGGAATCGGGAATCGGGAAGCTAGACGCCACGCGTCGCGAGCTCCTTCAATCGTCTCACTCGCTCGTCCGTCGGTGGGTGGGTGCGGAAGAGCCCGGCCAGTCCCCCGGCACGCAGCGGGTTCACGATGCATAGGTGTGCGGCGCTCGGGTTGACCTCCATCGGCCGCCGGCGTGCTACGGATTCTAGCTTGCCCAGGGCCGATGCCAGGGCCTGCGGCCGGCCGCTGATCTCCGCTCCGACCCGATCGGCCCGGTACTCACCCGCCCGACTGATCGCCATCTGGATCAGCAAGGCCGCTACGGGTGCCAGAATCAGCATCAACAGGCCCCCGACGACGCCACCGCGGTTGTCATCTCCGCCGAACCAGAAGCCGAATCGCGCCAGCATGACGATGGCCGCCGAGAGCGTCGCGGCTACTGTTCCGATCAACATGTCGCGGTTCTTGATATGCGCCAGCTCGTGTCCGATCACGCCAGCCAGCTCATCGCCATCCGCCACCTGCAGCATGCCCTCCGTTACGCACACCACGGCGTGCTCCGGGTCGCGTCCCGTCGCGAACGCGTTGGGCTGGGGAGATGGCGCGATCGCCACCGCCGGCATGGGCAGACCGGCGCGCTGACGCAGCGAATCGACCATGTCGTACAGCCCGGGCGCTTCGTGCCGTTCCAGAGAGCGTGCCCGATACATGCGGAGCACCGCCCGGTCCGAAAACCAGTACGCTCCGAAATTGAACATCGCCGCGAATGCGAACGCGAGAAGCATGGCGGACCGGCCGCCGAACCAGCCGGCGACCGCGACCAGGAGCGCCGTCATGAGCGCCATCAGGCCGAACGTCTTCACATAGTTCATCAGGACCTCCACGGCCCGGAATGTAGTCTCAGAAGTTCCAGTCCCGGAAGAGCATCATCCCCCAGGTCCGAAGGCTGAACGAGCTGAACGAGTAGCCGTACGAGGCATATCGCTTGAAACGGTCTTCCGTCACGAACTCGAGTCGCCAGCGCGAAGCGAACGTCCACTCCAGCCCGAACCCGGGAAGCTGTCCGCCAATGGGCTGCGTAGCCCGCACGAACAGGTCGGGAGTAAGATACCGTCCGATCTCCACCTCGGTTCCGTACAGCAGGCTCTGCGTCGAGCCGGAGTTCAAGGTACCGGCCTGACCCGTGGATCGGATGTCGAAGTAATCCACGATGCCGACGCCGCTGACCAGCACCTGCGAGAACTGGTTGCTCACCGTGCCGAGCAGGCCCTCCCGAACGAGAGAAGCCGCGAATTCGCCGCCCTCCGTTCCCGCTCCCAGACAGGCCGTGGAAAACAGCAGGAAGCACACTTCGTCCGCCGTGGGCAGGGGCGGATCGCTGGACGTCTCGAGCGTGGGCGACGTCGCCGTGCCGCCGATATCCACGGTGATGGTGACAGGTCCGAGATCGGACCGGGTCTCGTACTCGGCCTGGATGTCGAGGTTCGGATCCATGCCCGGCGTACCGACGAACGTGATCGATCCCTGAGCGATCTGAAGCTGGCGCGAATATAGACTCGAGATGTCGCTCCCTGTGCCGGACACGTAGCGGTACTTACCGCGTGGGAGGCTGAGGGTCCCGAACGCCGTGAGGTCCTCCTGCGCACGGTCCATCCGGACGTTGAGCGTTCCAGCCAGCTCGACCTCGAGAGCCTGGGACCGGAGCCAGAAATTGGGACCCAGCGTGAAGTCGGCATCCATCCGCAGATTCTGCATGAACGGGTTCTGCGCCCGCTCGAACAGGCGCCTTTCCATGACCAGCGTCGTATCGATGAGCGCGGTGACGGTGGGGTCGGTAAGATCGACCGCCTGCCTGACGCGCATGAAGCGCTCCGCGCGCACCTGGCCTTCCGAAACCCGAAACGCGCCGGTCAGCTCCGGCGAGCGGTAGGATCCCGACAGGCGCCCCTCGCCGTCCAGCAGGAAGCTCGCCATGCGCCGGTCCATCGCCCGCAACCGCCGCATTACGATCGTCAGGTCCAAGCCGAGATCCGTCGGCTCGCGCGTGCTCAGGGTGCCGCGGATGGACCCCGTGCCCCCGGCCGACGACGCGAAGCGGGCCGACTCGACCGTCGCCTCGGTACCGGCGAAGAACATCTCCGCCGCCACGTCGCGCAGCCGCACGCCGAGGTACGGCACGGTGGCGCCGGCGGCTGCCACCGTGGCGCCTCCGTTCAGACGGAGATCGTCCGGCGTTCCCGAGAACTCGATCTGACCTCGTCCATGACCGGTCACGTCTTCCAGCGACCGGAACGCCAGCTCAAGCGGTTCCAGAGGCAGGCTGTCGGCACGCAACACGAGATGGATCGGGTCGTCCGCCAGACGCCGCTCGCGGTTGCGCAAGGAAAGATCGGTCAGCACGTAACCATCCAGGCGCCCGAGCACCATATCGTCTTCGTGCAGGCCCAGGTCGACGTTCAGTCGGCGGTCGCCGTATCGCAGCTCGCCGTCCAGTCGACCGTACTCCAACCCCCGCAATTCCGGATCGGCGATCGTGAACGAGACGCTCCACCGTGGCTCGCCGGCGGTTCCCTGCAGCCGTGCGTCGGCGTCCAGGAGACCACCGTACGGGCGGCGCTCATCCGAAATCCGGAACAGGTCGGCCAGCTCTATTCCGCGGGCCTCGAACGCGAGATCCGCCGCCCCGCTGTCTGGAACGAATCCGTCCAGGCGGAATCCGATCCCGCCGGCGCCGCCGAGGTCCAGTCCGCGGGCCACGAAACGGCCGAATCCGTACTCGACCTCGGCTCGGTGGCGGAGCGCGAAGCGTTGCGTTCCGACGGAGAGAGCCAGGCGGTCCGCGACCAGACGTTTCCGTTCGTCCGTCCACACGATCACCGCATGCGTGTCGAGCTCGATCGTCGTGTCACGCCGTGCGTACAGGTCGAGCTCGCTCACCGTCATGTCAGGCCGGTCCCATCGGATTTCCGCCGAGTCGAGCGTCGCCCCGTACCCTCTCACTGCCCACATGGTGGCGCTGGCGGTCAGATCCTCGAGGGTCCGCGGTTCGTACACGTCAACCGTGAGGAGCACGGAGTCGGCCCGAACCGGGCCGTACGAGACACGGCTGCCCCACAGGCGTCCCCCGAACGAGAAGTCGTGCAGGTTTCCGTACACCACCCCGAGCCCCTTCACCGCTCCGGCCAGTGTGTCCGGCTCCGCCGCAGAAGGCTCCGCCCGAGGGGTGTCCGCCTCCTCATCCTCGGGAAACGTGGCGAACAGGGCCTCCAGGCTCGTGTCCTGACGGGCAGGATTGCGACCCGGCACCAGCCACCGGTTCCAGGAAGACAGGTCACGCGCGTCGACGTCGAGGATGAGGGAGCCACTGGTCTGCTTCGCCAGACCGAAGCTTCCGCGCCCGTCGATCCGACCGGCGTCGGTCCGGATGGCGAACGTGTCGGCGGTGGCCAGGCCATCCGCCACGGTGAACCTCAGGAGGCTCGAGTCGACCCGGGCACCTTCGAACAGCGATCGCAGCACGGTCAGGTCAAAGGTCGCCTCGAGGGTCGCCGGATCCGTCCCCACTCCCTGCACCCTTCCCTGGACGGCCAGGAGCGTGGCCGGTCCGCGTTCGACCCACTGGCGGAGCTGTATGTCACGCGCCGTCAGTCGCGCGTCATACGCCTTCTCGTCCGACAGCAGATCGAAGCGACCGTCGAAGTTGACCAGACCACGCGGCGTTCGCAGGTCGGCGATGATCCGAAGGTCCGAGAACAGTCCGCGCGCCGATAGCGGCCCTCTCACATCCCCCACGAGCTCCACACCGGAAGGTGCGTACGGCTGCAGGGCGGACAGGGCCAGCGAGTCGGCCACAAACTCGACCGTAACTCCCGGTTCTTCCCCCAGGACGACACTCCCTGAACCGGAGACGTGCGAGGCCACACCCGATTCCTTGCGGTGCAAAAGCTCCATGTCGAAGTCGAACCACTCCCCCACGAGCCCGGTGAGCCGCGTGAACCCTTCCAGCCTCCCGTCGAGCTCCGTCTCGATGCCCACGATCGAGGTCCAGCGCGGTTCGAAATCCACGAACGTGAGCTCGAGGTCACGCATCTCGCGCGGCTCGACGATCGCCAGACCACCGTCCACCGTGATGAAGGAAGGCGGTCCGCGAGCCTCCAGGTCCGCGAGCGTGAGGTTCCCCTGCAGCTGCATGAGGTCCATCGGGCCGTTGCCGGTCACCGCGCCGCTGACATGGCCGTCGATCCGTGTCTCACGCGCCAGGAGCTCGTCCACCAGTGCCAGTCTGAGAGGCTGGAAAAGCAGCTCAAGTCCTTCGAAGCGCGGCATGTCCTCGAGCGCGATCGTGAACGAGCCACGGACCCGGGATTCGCCCACGTGCACATCGCCGCCCGAGACGCCCACCACGATCACTTCGCCGCGCGTCCACACGTCGAGACGGGCCGGTCCTCCACCCGAGCGGGGCTTCGGAATCGGGAGCCACTGCAGATCAGCGAACCCGAGCGGCTCGGCCCGGAGATCGAAGCGAAACTGCTCGATCGCGGTTGGAACGACCCAGCCATCTCCCTCCAGGGAAGACGCCGCGGTTTCGAGACGGTCGACGTCGATGGCGATGGTGTCCCGGAACGTGGCGGCCCCGTCGAACCGGGCCACTTCGAGTGTCTGGGTGACGACGGCCGCCGACGCCACTACCCCGCTCGCCTCGATCCGCATGGGACGCGCCGGATCCACGAGTCGGACGAGCGGGAATTCTCCAGTCAGCGAATCGAGACGAATCTCGCGGACGTATCGGTCGGGACCGGAGCGGCGCACGCGCCACAGACGTTCCCCCCGCAGTCCCTGGGCGATCGCCGAGTCACGATCGGCTCCAGCCAGATCGCCAGCCCACGGGGTGATTACGGTGAGATCCCCCCGGCGGATGGCGAGGTTCGCCAGCAGCACACGGGTGTCAGCGACAGCGCCTCCGGAGTCGGGCGATTCCGCTTCGACGACACCCGTCGGATCGTCTCCCAACAGCCGGTCGAAGTTCCAGTGGCCGTCGCCGCTCTGAATCAGGGAAATGCGTGCTCGCTCGACTGTTACATCGGCGAATCGGTACGTGCCGACCAGAAACCCGAGGGGGTTGTATGAGAGACGGACGCTGTCCAGCTCCACGAAAGGCGTGCCGTCGGCCCCCGCGATCTCGAAGTGCGCGAGGTGGGCTCGGGACAGCATGTTGCCTCCCAGAATCGGACCGACCCGGACCTCGCCGTTGACGACATCCGCCAGGGCCTGCTCGACGGCCGACGCCACGAGGGTTCGGCCGACCACGGTCTGGCTCAGCAGGAACACGGCTCCGGCCGCCGTCAGAGACGCGAGACCAACCAGTACGGCCGCCGAGCGCCCGATCACCTCGAGGGCGCGCCACGCGGGCTCCGGCATCCGGAATCGTCCGATCCGCTTCAATCCTCGGGTCCCGCCCCGAGCATCCCGGCGGCTCATCCCCGTCTCCGCATCAGAAAGCCTCGCCGATCGAAAACTGGAGACGCAGACGGCGCCACAATTCGGTGAGTGCGGTCGGGTCGTCGTAGGTGAAGGGATCGTACAGGACGGATTCCTCGATCTCCACGATCGACCCGTCGTCCAGCACCGCGACGGCCGGCTTCGAGGTGGTCCCAGTGGGGTTGAATCCCACGTCAAGACGCAGCGGACCCACCGGACTGCGGAAGCGCACGCCGGCACCCGGCGTCACCACGATGGGCATCCGTTCGTCGATCGACTTCCATACCTGCCCGAAATCCATGAAAACAGCCACCGTCCAGCGCTCTCCGGCCCGGAATCGCCCTTCCACGCTTCCCTCGAACGCGGCGTTACCTCCCAGCGGCCGCTCGTCGAATGCCGTCGGAGGAACAGTCTGGGCGCACGTGTCGAAGTCTCCTTCGAAGACCGTGCAATCGTCCTCCGTGAGGACGAGCACTGTCGGCCCCAGCAGGTTCAGACCGAACCCGCGGACGCTCTGCGGACCTCCGGCGAAAAAGCGTTTCTGGGGGTGAACGACGGCATCGGTCGTGACGTCGCCCTCGAACACGTCCCCCTGTTGCGGCACGACAACTCCGGTTCTCAGGTGCCCTCCGATGACCACTGTCTCCCCCGCCTGCGCGAACAGCGCCCCGTCGACGGTACCGCGGCTGTACTGGTAATCTGACAGAGTCAGCGGACCCGCCCGCTCGAGCTCTACCGCCAGCTTGTACCCGCGCGTCGCCGCGAAGGGGTTGTCCGTGCGATCGTACGTCCACAGGGCGCTGATCGGCGACAACCAGTTGGCCTCGGTAAGAACCGCGATATCCTCCGGATCGCACACCCCGAAGTTCACACAGAAGTAGATGTCGGCCGATTCCTCGGCGAAGGAAGTGAGAGCCGGCTGGTAGCCCAGCGTGAGCTGCATCGTCCGCTTCAGTCGGCGGCTGAACGCGACCTGCCCGCCCACCGCCGTCCTCACGAACAGGTCGGGCACGGTCTCCCGTTCACCAAACACGCTGGCTCGGAAGGTATTACGCCCGTCGGAGAACACGGGCTGCTCGAACCCGAGCTGCAGCAGAAAGTTGAGATCCTGGTACACCTCGCGCTCGCTCACATCGGTGCATGGAAACTGCCCCTGCAGCTCCCTGGCGAGCACGTTGGACACCCGAGCGTTGAGCCGGAGGATGCGCGCGTCCCCGAGAAAGTTGCGGTACATGAGCGTGGCCTGCGCCTGGACGCACTCGTCGGTCTGGAGACCGAGCCCCGTCTGGAGGGACCGCTTCGGGGCAGGCGCCACCGCGACCAGGAGGTCGATCAGAGTGTCCGTGTCGGCGCGCCGCTCCGAGGTGATGTTGGCCCAGCGCAGGGCTTCGAGGTTGTACAGGCTGCGCTGGCTCTCGAGAATGTCGTCCTCGCGGAACCAATCTCCCGTATCGAAGCGCAGAAGCTCGAAGATCACCTTGTCGCCCACTTCGCCGGATCCCTCGATGCGCACGTCGCCCACGCGCACGCGAGGTCCGGATTCGACCCGCAGCGTAACGCTCGCCTCCAGTGTCTCGCTGGGAATGAAGTACTCCCGCAGCACCAGTGCATGGACGTATCCGTCCTTGCGCAGGCGCTCCACGATCCGCCGCTCTCCTTCTCCCAGTGCCACAAGGTCGAGAGGATCGCCGACCCTCACGCCTGCGTCTTCGTAGGTGTCCAGGGAGTCGAGGAGCGACTCCACGCCGGTGATCGCCAGGAACGTAATCCGGGTCGGGTCTCCTTCCCCCACGTCGAATTGGATCCTGACTTTCCCGTTCTCTCGTACCACCGTCGAATCCACACGTGCCTGCCGAAAGCCGCGCTGGCGGTAGAACAGGCGGAGACGCAGCAGATCCAGGGGAAGCTCCCCCTCGTCGAGGTACTCCCGGATGTGAGCCACACCCCAGTCGGTCAGCGGGCACAGCGGAAGAGGGAACTTGAACAGAAACGTCCGGCAGTGGGTCGGTCGCGTGAGGATGGCATGTTGCAGGTCGCCGTCACTGAACGCCGTGTTCCCAGCGAACGTGACCTCCACGACCTCTGGATCCGGTATCGTCTGTCCGCGGGCCGGATTCGGCGCGCCCGCCGTCAGAGAAGCCAGGATCGCAAGTCGGATCCATAGCGACGGACTCACGGAACGGGTCGACCCCCCCGTCGCGGGCCGGGTCCTCCCAGCTCCGGACGGCGGGCTCTTACGCCCGCGCCACCGGTCGACCACCGAGCCGTCGCATGAGCCACACCCCGAGCGCGATCAGCGCGAGGCTGAGGACCTGGGCGAGCGACAGGACGCCGAAGAAGCGGTCGTCCTTGGCCCTGAAGAACTCGATGAGGAACCGCTCCGTCCCGGCAAGCACGAGCCAAAGGGAAAACAGCCACCCGGCTGGTCGGTCTCGGAAGCGCAGCCTCCACAGAACGAAGAAGATCAGGACGGAGACGGCCGTCTCGAACACCTGCGTCGGATACACCGACAGAATCTGATCGTCCGGAACGCCGGCCGGAATCTCCACCCCAAACCCCCGGCGCAGGTTGCCGGCCGTCGAGGGGGGTGATCCCTTCGGAAACGCGACACCGATCCAGCTGTCGGTGGGCCGCCCGTAGTCGTCTCCGACCAGAAAGCACCCGATACGCCCGATCGCGTACGACAGGGCGAGCGCCGGCGCCACGACGTCGGCCGTTCCGGCAATGCGCACGCCGCGGCGGCGCAGCATCCAGATCACTCCGAGCGACCCGCCGACGAAACCGCCGTACCACACGAGGCCGGATCGGCTCGTCAGCATGCCGATCGGGTCTCGCACGGTCAGCGGCCAGTTCAGGAGCACGTAGTAGATCTTCGCGCCGAGGATTCCCCCCAAGAGAGCGCCGAGCAGGATGTCGCCCGCCAGCTGCTCATCCTGGCCACGACGGCGCAGTTCCACCCGTATGACCTGATAGCCGGCCAGAAACGCGATGGCCATCAGGACGCCGAACGAGGTGATGGTGACCTCGCCGAAGATGGGCAGATTGAGCGTTACGAGGTCGGGGAACATGAATCCCTTTCGCTATGGTTCACTGGTTGACCGTCTGCGTCGGCCCCTGCTCCGTCTCGCGCTCCGATCGGTCGCCCGTTTCCGCGGGCGCCGCGCCTCGCCCCGGACCGTTCACTGTCAGACCCGGAAACGGCAGCCCCGGGTCCGCATTCAGCTCCAGGCCACTGGTCTCTCCGCGTGACAGCCGGAACTCGGCCAGCCGCGCGACCATCGCCGCGTTGTCGGTGGACAGGCGGGGCGGCGGGGCGAACAGCCTGCCATCCGGTTCCAGGCTCGCGGCGAGGCGAGTCCGCAACAAAGAGTTGCGAGCGACCCCTCCGCCGAGGAGCACCCGGCGACATCCCGTCGCCTCGGTCGCGCGCCGCGTCTTGGCGACCAGCACGTCGATCGCCGCCTCCTGAAATTCGGCCGCCAGGTCCGGCACGGCCCCGGCCGCGGCTTCGTCTCCCTCCGCTTCAACTTCGGCCATCAGGAGCGAGGCTGCCGTCTTGAGACCACTGAACGAGAATTCAAAGTACGCCGGATCGTCCGGCGTGTCTCGGGAAGACAGCATGGGTCGGGGCAGGCGAAAGCGCCCCGGCCGCCCCTGCAAGGCCCGCTTTTCGATCTCCGGTCCTCCGGGGAAACCGAGCCCGAACCGCCGGGCCACCTTGTCGAAAGCCTCTCCGACCGCGTCGTCGCGCGTGCCGCCAAGAAGATCGTACCGTCCCCACTCGGCAGCGTACAGGAGCATGGTGTGTCCGCCGGAAACGAGCAGAGCGACGAACGGCGGCTCGGCCTCCGGGGAGTCGAGCGAGTTGGCGAACAGGTGTGCCTCCATGTGGTGCACGCCGATGACAGGCAGCTCGAGCGCGAAGCCGAATCCCTTCGCCCAGTTGAGACCGACAAGCAGCGCGCCCACCAGGCCCGGTCCCACCGTCACGCCGACGCCCGCCAGATCGCCGGGGTGCAGGCGTGCCTCCTCGAGCGCACGGCGCACGACGCCGTCGATGTGGATCATGTGCTGGCGTGCCGCGATCTCGGGAACGACCCCTCCGAACACGGCGTGCGCGTCCTGCGAGAGGATCACGTGCCCCAGTATGCGGCCGTCCGCGACCACTGCCGCGGACGTCTCGTCGCATGAGGTCTCGACTCCGAGTACGGGCCCGCCTCCGAAAGTCACCGATCACGGACCCCGGGCGCGGACCGTGACCTCGCTCGGACGGGCCGTGACGGAAACAAAACCCCCGGAGGCCAGCTCGATTTCGACCCTCGCCGCCCGTGGAGAGGATGGCGGTGTGTCGACCTGGACCGTGGCCCACGAGACGGAGTCGAGCTGGCGCCTGACGGCGGCCCATGCTCCACGCACTACGGCGTCCACGGAATCGGGTTCGACGACCACACGGCTAGCGGCGTTGCCGGTGACCCGCACGGGAAGGCGGACCTCGTGCACGACCAGTGAATCCACCTGAACCGTCACGAGAACGGACGGCGGATCCAGTTCGGCCACGCGCACGCCGGCCGGCAGGACGAGAGGAACGTCACGCATCACCGGATGCTCGAGCTCGTCGAGCGTCACCCGGCGCGTCATCACTCGCTCGACCCGTTCGACCTGGGACGCGGCGCCCCGGACCGCCACACTGTCCGGCTCCAGAAGGAGGGGGCGGACGACCGTGAATCCCAGCGCTGGCACGGTGACCACATCGGCGACCACCGGAACGCGCCGCTCCGTAAGCCTCTCGAACTGGAGCTCCAGCGAGGTCGGCACGACCAGTGTGGCCCGCACGCCGAGCTCCGGATCGTAGAGCACGAGATCGGCATCGAGCGGTACGCGCATGCTGGGGCCCGTCACCTCGCGAATTCCGATCCTGATCTCCGGCATCTCGCCGATCAGCGCCAACAGGTCCCGGTTCCGCCCCTGGAACGTGGTCGCCACCTCCTCCGGCGCATCCACCAGCACCCAGGAGCTGTCCCCCACCTCGACCACCACGCGCGTCGCCACCTCCTGTGACTGACGCTCTCCCGCGGTGAGATCCAGCCACAGGAGGAACACGATGAACAGGGCCGCCAGCTTGAACAGCCAGTTATCCCTCAAGAAGGATCGCCAGGTCACAGCTCCTCCACCATGTTCATCCGGTCGGATGCTCGCGTTCAAACCAGTCTCTCGTCGGATTGACGCGCTCCACATCCCCTGCAACTCGCACTTCGACGCGTTCGCCCTCCCGCGCGCTGTACCCGGGCGGCGGGTGTTGGCCCACGATGCGACCGGGTGCCTCCAGGGCCTGCGAATCGTACGTAATGGCGC
The DNA here is from genome assembly GCA_039584815.1 of Gemmatimonadota bacterium. Lineage (GTDB taxonomy): Bacteria > Gemmatimonadota > Gemmatimonadetes > Palauibacterales > Palauibacteraceae > Benthicola. The sequence continues at coordinate 21,082 of JBDGXC010000013.1, read as the reverse complement.
CGAGCTCGAGGCCGGCACGTGCCAGATCGCCGGCGGCATCGTCGACGTGTCGGCCGACGAGGTCGGGAACCTGAACCACGGGTCGGCCTTCGCTCACGACCAATCGGATCTCCTCCGGGACGGCGAGCTCGGTGCCGGCCGCGGGGTCGGTCTCGATAGCCCTCCCCTGCTCCAGAGTGTGCGTCCGCCGCTCGACGACCACGCTGTATCCCAGACGCTCGAGGACAATCACCGCCTGGCGCTCGGAGAGGCCCGCGACGTCGGGTAGCGCGTGGAGCTCCGGACCGCGACTCAGCGACACGTACACCGGGGCTCCGGGACGCGAGTACTGCCCCGGAAGAGGATTCTGGGCCAGTACAGCCCCCTCGGGCGCAAGATGATGGGTCACTCCGGAGCGCACCGTGTACTCGAGCCCCACGTGCTCGAGACGTCCCTGCGCCTCCTCCTCCGTGAGCCCGACGAGCTCGGGAACGCGCACCAGCGACGGATCTTCCGTCGCGCCGCCCGCCGGAAGGACCCACTGGACAGCCGCCACATAGCCGACCCCCAGGAACACGGCCGCCACGATGATCGATACGAGCCATCGGCCGGGCCGGCGACCGCCGCTCCCGTCGTCCGAGTCTGACGCATCGACGGCGAACAGCTCGGAGAGCGTCGGAGTGCGGGGCGGGGCCGCGTCGGCGGGAGTGGCTCCGGAGCTATCTGTGTCGGGCGGACCCGTCTTGCCGCTGCGCCCGCCTCCCATGCCTCGTCGTCTCTTGTAGCTCATCCTCGGCTCTCCCCCTCATCGGCATCGGCGCACCGTCGCAGCCGGCTCGCGTACGCCCCGTCCGTATTCGACAGCCACGGCCGTACACGAAGGTCACCGTCGTCGTCCACGAGGTCTGCGCCCACTGCCGCCGGCTCCGGTTGCTCCCGCCGAAAACCGGAATGACGAGCCAGAAACCGCTCCACCTGTTCTTCATTCTCTTCCGGCTCCAGCGAGCACGTCGCGTATACGAGCACCCCTCCGGCAGCCACCAGCTCCGCCGCGGAATCCAGAAGATCTCTCTGGAGCCGCACGAGCGACGCGAGCCGCTCCGGAGTGACCCGCCAGCGCGCGTCGGGCCGTCGCCGCAACACCCCGGTGCCGGTGCACGGCACGTCCAGCAGCACGGCGTTCGCGGCACGCAGGGCAGGGGTCCGGCCGTCCATCCGGACCAGATGCACCGGCAACTGCAGCCGCCGCAGCGGAGCCCTCAGGCGGGCCAGACGCTCCCCGTTCACGTCCGTGGCCACGAAGGGTCGGGCCCGGCGCGCCAGAGTCGCCAGACCCAGGGTCTTGCCACCCGGAGCGGCACACAGGTCGACCGTCGCACCCTCGCCGTCCCCTCCCACGTAGTCTACCACGGCGGAGGCCGCGGGATCCTGGATCACGACCGGGAGACCCCGAATCACCTCCTCCGGCTCACCCGCCTCCACTCGGTACATGCCTCGCCAGCCCTCGAGGCGCGTGAGCCTGACCCCCCGGACCGGCGACCGGAGATCACCGGAAGACACGTCGCTGCCCAGCCAGCGGACCGTGACGGGAGGCGCCAGATTATCATTCTCCACCAGTCGCCGGACCGAGGCAAGCGGCCACCTCGCCAGCCAGCGTCGCACCAGCCACAGGGGGTGGGAGCCCCAGGTCGCCAGGTGACCTGCCGGATCGGCGTCCGGATCGGGGAAGGCCTCTGCGGACCGCCCGTCGCGGGCCGCCCGTCGGAGAACCGCGTTGGCCAGACCTGCCGCGCCCGGACCCACGCGTCGCTTGACGGCACGGACGGTCTCGTCCACGGCCGCATGGTCCGGAATCCTCGTCTCCCGCAGCTGGTAGAGCCCGAGGCGCAGCCAGTCCAGGACACGCGAATCCAGGCGATCCAAGGCCCGATCCACCAGGATCCCGAGCTCTGCGTCCAGCCGAGCCCTGAGCCGAATCGTGCCGTAGGCCAGCTCCTGCGCCAACGCGCGGTCGGCCCGCGAGAGCGACGCCAGCTGACGATTCGCCGCCCGATTGGCGAACGCGCCGGCGCCGACGTCCGACAGAACGCGATAGGCCGCGAGGCGCGGATCAGCCTCCAACGCGCCTCCCGAGTGCCCTAGTCCAGCAGGCCGGTCGATGGACTGGACGGGACCGCCCACTCACGCCTCGGCATCCGGCCTGCCAGCCACGCGGCACGGCCTGCTTCGACCGCCAGCCGCATCGCGCGCGCCATCAGAACCGGTTGTCCGGCCGCCGCGAGCGCCGTGTTCATCAACACGCCATCGACGCCCTGTTCCATCGTGGCACAGGCGTCCGACGCGGTCCCGACGCCGGCGTCCACGATGACCGGAACGCCGAGCCGGCTCTTGAGCAGTCGGATGTTGAGAGGATTCAACAGACCGAGACCGCTTCCGATCGGAGATGCCAGCGGCATTACGGCGGCCGCGCCCTCATCCTGCAGTCGGAGCGCCGTGATCAGGTCGTCGTTGGTGTACGGCAGAACGGTGAACCCCTCGGCGACGAGGGTGCGTGTGGCCTCCAGAAGCCCCTCCGTGTCGGGCAGCAGGGTCTCCTGGTCCCCGATCACCTCCAGCTTCACCCAGTCGCTCAGACCGGCCTCTCGGCCCAGTCGCGCGTAGCGAACCGCCTCGGCGGCGGTATAGCAGCCCGCCGTGTTGGGGAGCACGAAGAACTCCTCCGGATCCAGATAGTGAAGGAGGCTTTCCTCCTTCGTCGCGTCGAGGTCCACACGCCGCACGGCCACCGTGACCATCTGCGCGCCCGAAGCGCGCACGGCCGCGACGGTCTCCTCGCTGTCCCGATACTTGCCTGTGCCCACGATGAGCCTGGACCCGAACGTCCTCCCGCCGATCGTCAGGGGCTCGGGGTCCACCGTCGGCTTGCCGTCTCTCGTCATCACTCGATTCCCGTCGTGTCCGTTGACCGATCCGGTCGCCTAACCACCGCCCACGAAGTGTACGATCTCGACCCGGTCGCCTCCCTGAAGCGTCACATGCGCGATCTCGGTGCGTCGCACGATCTGGCGGTTGAGCTCTACGACGACGAGCCGGCCGTCCAGCTCGAGCTCTTCCAGAAGCTCCAGGACCGTACAACCGTCCTCCACCTGGAGGGACTTTCCGTTCACTTCGATCCGCATGTCTGCCGGCTCCTCCCGATCCGTGGAACCCCGAGACCCGGCCTGGTCGGCCGGTCCGTCCGCCCTACCCGGCTGAGGCGCTCGCCGCCAGGATGCTCAACAACTCGTCCGTCGCCGTGACGGGGGACGGATGATCCCACACGGCCCGGACGACGGCGACACCGGCGGCCCCTGCGGCGAGAACCTCCATGGTGTTGCCCGGATCGATGCCTCCGATTCCGATGACCGGCGGTCCGATCCGGGCGCACGCCTCGATCAGGTCGGTCCCACCGACCGGCCCGCCCGGATGCGTCGGCGTGGGAAACACCGTTCCCACGATCAGGTAATCGGCTCCCGCGTTCGCTCGCGACCGGGCTTCCGCCGGCGAGTGGACCGAAGCGCCCACAGCCACGTCGCTGCCGAGCACCCGCCGGGCGGCCTGTACCGGAAGGGCCCCGGCGCCAAGCTGTAACGCCTGCGCCCGCGCCGTGAGAGCGATGTCCGCCCGGTCGTTGACCACACACCACCCTCCCGCGGATCGGGCGGTGTCACCGAGGCGCAAGGCCAGCCCGTGCAGCGAGCGCGCGTCTAGTCTGCGGTCCCTCAGGTGGAGCGCGATGCCGGGGCCGCCAGCGAACAGCAGCGCGACCGCCAGCTTCTCGAAATCCGACCTCGCGACTACCTCCCCCGTGGCAACGACGTGCAGGGGCGGTGGATTCATTCGAACGCCTGGCCTTTCTCCACTCCCCGACCGTGAATCCAGGCGGTCGCGTCCATGCGGGCCCGCCCCGCGGGCTTCACTTCGCGTACACGGATGGCACCCGATCCCGTCGCCACGATGAGACCCTGGTCGACCGAAGCGGTCAGCACCGAGCCGGGTGTCCCATCGTCCCTTCCCGCCAGCGGCTCCGAGCCGAAGACGTGCAACGGAGTGCCCTCGAGCTCGGTCCACGCACCGGGCCACGGATCACAGCCGCGGATCCACCGGTCCAGCTCTACCGCCGGAAGACGCCAGTCGAGCCGCGCCGTGTCGCGGCTCATCTTGGGGGCGTACGTGGCGAACTCGTGGTCCTGTGGCTCCTCACGCAGAGTTCCGGCCTCGAGCTGTGCCAGAGCCTCGACCAGCGCAGACGCCCCGATTTCCGACAGCATCTCGTACAGCTCGCCGGCCATGATATCGGGGGCAAGCTCCACGGCGACGCGGTACAGGATGGGACCCGCGTCCAGCTCGCGGACCATGCGCATGATGGTCACGCCCGAGTGGTCGTGGCCGCGTATGATCGCCCAGTTCACGGGCGCTGCGCCCCGCAGCTCAGGAAGAAGCGACGCGTGCACGTTGACGGACCCGCGCGCAGGAAGCTCCAGGACCTCTTCGGTGAGGATCTCGCCGTACGCCGCCACGACCGACAGTTCGGGCTCCAGCTCGCGCAGTCGCGCCACGAAGACCTCTCCGCGCGGCTTCTCCGGCTGGAGCACCGGAATCCCCTCTTCGTGCGCGATCTGCTTGATGGGTCCGGGCTGCACGGTGCGTCCTCGCCCCGCCGGACGATCCGGTTGCGTCACCACGGCGACGACCGCGTGTCCCTCCTCCTGGAGAGCACGCAACGCGGGAACGCCGAAATCCGGCGTGCCCCAGAACAGGATCCTCATGCCTTCTCTCCGGTACGGTCGGGGAGCCGGATCATGCTGGCGGCCGGCGCTCCGACTCGTCCATCTTCGACCACTTCTTGAGCAGCATGCGCCGCTTCAAGGGACTCACGCGGTCGATGAAGAGCACCCCGTCGAGATGGTCCTGCTCGTGCTGGAGACAGCGGCTCAGCAGACCCTCGGCCTCGATCCGCACGGGCCGGCCGTCCCGGTCCAGCCCCTCGACTACCACCTGGGCGTGGCGCTCGACGACCTCGCTCAGGCCGGGAATGCTGAGACACCCCTCCATCTCGCGCTGCGAGCCCGACATCTCCACGATGCGCGGGTTGATCAGCGCCCCCGGCGCGACCTCATCCTCGCGCACATCGTACACGAACACTCGCAACGGTACCCCGATCTGCGGCGCCGCAAGCCCGATTCCGTCGGCGGCATACATGGTCTCGGTCAAATCGTCCACCAGGGCATGAATCTCCTCGTCAACCACGTCCACGGCGCGGCATTGCTCGCGCAGGGCCGGATCGCCGAAAATCCGAATCTCGCGCACGCTCACCGGGTCCGCCGACGTCCGCTCCGCCTGACGCTTCAGGCTTCCTCGTCTCCGGTCGTCATCCGGCGACCGACCTTGGAGCGCTCTATCTCGAGCCTGGTGTCGACGTGCGTCTTGATGGTGACTCGATCCTCCGTCAGGTGCACGATCTTGCCCACGATGCCTCCCATCGTGACGATCTCGTCCCCCCGGCTGAGCGACCGCACCATCTCCTCGTGCTGCTTCTGCTGCTTCCGCTGCGGGCGGATGAGCAGGAAGTAGAAGATCAGGAAGATCGCTCCGAACATGAACACGGTGCCGAACGGGTTCGGTCCCGTGGGTGCCTGCGTCTGCTGTAGCCACAAGATCAGCAATGGTCCTCCCGTGCTGGCCCGTGCCCGCAGTGGCACGGCTCGGATCGTGGTTCGATCGCCTCTGTTCAGCCTGATAACGTAACCGATCCAGAGCGATATCGCTCCAGCCAGGTAGCGGCCCAGTCCTCGAACCGCGCCTTCAGAATCGCCTCTCGCGCTTCCCGCGCCAGACCCACCAGGAACGCCAGATTGTGGAGGGACAACAGGCGCAGGCCGAGTAGCTCATCCGCCACGAACAGGTGGCGAAGGTACGCACGCGCATAGTACAGGCAGCACTCGCACTCGCACCCCTCGTCGAGCGGTCGCGTATCGCGCGCCAGGTCCGCCCGTTTGACGTTGAGCCGTCCGAACCTGGTGAACGCCGTGCCATTCCGACCGTTTCGGGTCGGCGCCACGCAATCGAACAGGTCCACCCCCCGCCGCACGGACTCGACGAGATCCTCTGGATACCCCACACCCATCAGGTACCGGGGCAGTTCCCGCGGCACGGCCGGTTCCAGGACGTCGAGCATATCGAGAGTGACCTCCTTCGGCTCGCCGACCGAGAGGCCGCCGATTCCCAGGCCGGGCCAGTCTCCGGCCGCAAGCGTTCGCTCGAGAGACTCGATCCGCAGGTCCGCGAAGGAGGCACCCTGCACGATCGGGAACAGGAGGGCTCCCGGCCGGGAGCCCTCCAGGAGCTCGGCGTGCCGCCTGCGGCACCGATCGAGCCACAGCAGCGTTCGCTCGAGGGCTTCCCGGGCGATCGACCGGTCCGCCTCCCCCGGCGGGCACTCGTCGAGCGCCATCATGATGTCGGACCCGAGCACCGCCTGGATATCGACCACCCGCTCTGGCGTCAGCAAGTGACGCGACCCATCGATGTGGCTCTGAAACGTGACCCCCTCATCGGTCACCCGATTGATGCGGGCCAGCGAGAATACCTGAAACCCGCCGGAGTCCGTCAGGATGGGAGCGTCCCAGTGCATGAAACGGTGCAATCCGCCCACCTCTCGCATCACATCGACGCCCGGCCTCAGGTAGAGGTGGTACGTGTTGGCCAGGACGATGCGGGCCCCGATGCCCGCAAGATCTTCGGGCGTGAGCGACTTCACGGTGCCCTGGGTGCCGACCGGTATGAAGCACGGGGTAGGCACGGTGCCGTGCGCCAGCCGTAGCTCCCCCGCCCTGGCCCGCCCGTCCGTTCCCTCGATCTCGAACAGCGCGCGGTTCGATCTCATGGCTCGCTGCACCGCCCGCCCGGGATTCCCCTCCATGTGGGCATCTCCTCACACCACCAGCATCGCGTCGCCGTACGAGTAGAATCGATACCGACGGTCGATGGCGTGCCGATATGCCTCCTGCACGACGTCCGATCCGGCGAACGCGGCTACCAGCATCAACAGGCTCGACCGCGGGAGGTGGAAGTTGGTGAGGAGTCCATCCACCCCGCGGAACCGATACGGAGGATATATGAACAGGTCCGTCCAGCCGGAACCGGGACGGTACTCACCTCGCGCGTCGGTCACGGTCTCCAGCGTGCGGGCGGACGTCGTGCCGACCGCCCAGATCCTGCCGCCGTCCTCCCGGACTCGGTTCAGGACGTCGACGGCGGCGCGCGATACGGCGTAGCGCTCCGGGTGCATTCGGTGGTCCGCGAGGCGCTCGGCCGCCACCGGCCGGAACGTCCCCACGCCTACGTGTAACGTGATAGGAACCACGCGGACACCACCGTCTTCCACCTGTTCGAGCAGCGCCGGCGTGAAGTGGAGCCCCGCGGTGGGTGCGGCGACGCTCCCGCGCTCCCGCGCGTACACGGTCTGGTACCGTTCCCGGTCCTCGGCATCTCCAGGCCGGTCGATGTACGGCGGAAGCGGAACCTGTCCGTGGCGCTCGATCAGGGTCCAGGGATCTCCCTCGCCGTCCAGGACCACGCGCCGGCTGCCGTCCTCGAACGAATCCTCGACGAGCACGCGGAAGTCCCCGCTCACCTGCAAGACGCGACCCGGCTTCAGCTTGCCTCCGGGACGCACCAGAGCTTGCCAGCAACGGCCGCCGTCCTCGTCGGACAGCGGCCTCAGCAGGAGGACTTCTGCCCGCGCCCCGGTCGGCTTGCGCCCGAGCAGGCGGGCCGGGAACACTCGCGTGTCGTTGATCACCAGGGCGTCGCCCGGTCGCAGGTACTTCACGAGATCGGCGAAGGTGCGATCCTCCAGCGAGCCCGTCGCCCGGTGCAGCACCAGCAGGCGGCTCGCGTCGCGGCGCTCAGCGGGTCGGTCGGCCAGGAGCTCCGCAGGCAGGGCATAGTCGAAGTCCCCGGGGTGCAGGCCGGACGCGCCCTCAGTCCCCATCTCCGAACAAGCCCCCCTGGGCGGTCGAGCCGCCGTCCCCCGGAAGGACGTATCCGAACCGTCGCAGGGCGCGGGGGGTGACCATCCGTCCGCGCGCGGTGCGCTGCAGGTACCCGTTCTGGATCAGGTAGGGCTCGTACACTTCCTCCAGGGTCGAGGCGTCCTCACCCACCGCCACAGCCAGCGAGTTCAGACCGACCGGACCGCCATCGAAGTTCTCGATGATGGCGCGCAACACCCGGGCGTCCATCTCGTCGAGACCGTACTCGTCCACGTTGAGCATGGCGAGCCCATCGTGCGCCGTGCGTTCGTCTATGCGTCCGTCGGCCCGGACCTGCGCGTAGTCCCGGACCCGCCGAAGCAGGCGGTTGGCGATCCGCGGCGTGCCTCGGGATCGGCGAGCGATCTCGGCTGCCCCTTCGTCGTTCACCTCCACCTCGAGTATGTCGGCCGACCGGCGCACGATCCGATGCAGCTCTTCGGGGGGATAGTAGTCGAGCCTCTCGATCACTCCGAAGCGCGCCCGCATCGGGGCGGTCAGAAGACCGAACCGGGTCGTCGCGCCGACAAGCGTGAACTGCTCGATCTTCATCGACACCGTCTGTGCGCGAGCGCCCTCGCTGAGGCGAATCTCGATCCGATAGTCCTCCATCGCGGGATACAGGTACTCCTCGATCACCGGCCGGAGACGGTGGATCTCGTCGATGAACAGGATGTCCCTGTGTTCCAGGTTCGTGAGCAACGTCGCCAGGTCGCCGGGTCTCTCCAGCACCGGTCCCGACGTGATCTTGATGTCGGCCTCGAGCTCGTGCGCCATCAGGATGGCCAGGGTCGTCTTTCCCAGACCCGGTGGACCGAAGAAGAGGGTGTGATCGAGTGCCTCGCCGCGCTGCAGGGCGGCACGGATGTAGACGTCCAGTCCTTCCTTGACCTTGTCCTGGCCGATGAACTCCTCGAGCCGATCGGGTCTCAGGGACCGTTCGATGCCGGTCTCGCCGGTGAGCCGATCGGGGGTCGTCACTTCCACGCGCTCGGACATGGGGTCCCGTGCCACCCTCCGCTACAGGTGCCGAAGAGCCACACGGATCATCTCCTCCGTGTCAGCCTCTCCGTCGAGCTCGCGCCGCGCCGTCCTGAGCGCCGCCTCGCTCTCCAGTTGCGTGTACCCGAGGGCCCGGAGTGCCTCCTGGGCAGCCACTCCCCCGGCCACCGGTTCGTCGGGCGGCGCCGCGGTCACCAGGTCCTCCAGCTTGTCAGCCAGCTCGAGCGCCATGCGCTCGGCCGTCTTGCGTCCCACGCCCGACACGAGCTGCAGGGTCTCGTGGTCGCGGCCGCGGATCGCGTTCACGATCCGGCTGGTCGGCAGCGTGCCGAGGATGGCCAGGGCCAGCCGTGGTCCGACACCGGACGCACCCTGCAGGCGTCGGAACAACTCTCGATCTGTCGCATCCTGGAACCCGAACAGCTCGAGCGAGTCCTCACGCGCCACGAGGGCCGTGTGCAGGTCGACTTCTCCGCCGGGCGCCGGAAGGTGCTCGAACAACCGCGCCGGCACGATGACGTCGTAGCCCACGCCGGCCACGGTCATCACCTCGACCCGGTCGACTCCGACGGAGGTGAGCTCTCCCCGGATGCGGCTGATCACGACGCACTCCGCCGGGCCAGGGGCCCTGTTCCCGTAAGAATGTGACACAGGGCGACTGCGCAGCCGTCGGCCGCGTCGGCCGGACGGGGTGGGTCCGCGAGACCCAGGAGCTTCTGTACCATGTATCCCACCTGTGCCTTGGTCGCCCGCCCCGTGCCCACGACCGCCTTCTTGACTTCCGCCGGCGCATACTCGGCCACCGCAAGGCCCACCTCCGCGCCCGCCAGCAGGGCAACGCCCCGAGCGTGGGCCAGGACCACCGCCGTGCGTGCATTCTCGCGGTAGAAGACGCCCTCGACGGCCAGGCAGTCGGGCGCGACGCGCTCGATCACCGCCTGCAGGTCATGGTAGATGTGGAGGAGCCGCGCGGCCAGATTCCCTTCACGTGGCATCCGGATCACACCGCATTCGACCAGCCTGCAGTCGGTTCCGCGACCCTCGACGACCCCGTAGCCGGTCACCCATGACCCGGGGTCGATGCCCATGACTCGCATCTTACGTCCTTCCACCGGCTCGGCCTGCGGCGCACCGGGATGAGCCCCTATGACGAGGGACGGGCATTCCACCCGTCCCTCTCCCTGTCCGCTCGCGAGACCCGCCTCCGGCCGACCGGCGACCCCGCGGCGAGGTGCTCGGAAGCCGTCAGCCCTCGAGCGCCGCGAACGCCTCTTCGTCCACCTCGAAGTTGGCGTAGAGCTTGAGGACGTCATCCTGTTCTTCGAGCGCACCGACCAGCCTGAGGAGCCGTTCCGCCTCGCGGCCCTCCACCTTCACCGTATTCATCGGGAGCAGCGCGAGCTCCGCTTCCTCGAACTCGATGCCCCGCTCCCGCAGGGCATCCTGCACGGCGTGGAAGTCCCCTGCCGACGTCGTCAGGACGTGCACACCGTCTTCCGTTCGCATATCCTCCGCACCCGCCGCGAGGGCCGATTCCAGGCCCGCGTTCTCGTCATATCGGTCGGCGCTCAGGTAAATCTGGCCCTTGCGCTCGAACATCCAGGCGACCGACCCGCTTTGACCGAGGTTGCCGCCGAGCTTGCTCATGATGTGACGGATCTCGGCCACCGTACGGTTCGTGTTGTCGGTCACGCACTCGAGGAAGATGGCCACGCCGCCGGGTCCATAGCCTTCGTACGTGGATTCCTCGAAGATCATTCCGGGAAGGGCGCCCGTGCCGCGCTTGACGGCGCGCTCGATGTTGGCGGCCGGCATGTTCTCGGCCTTCGCGTTTGCGATGGCGGTCCGGAGACGCGGGTTGAAGTTGGGATCACCGCCCGCCTGCCGGGCGGCGACCGCTATTTCGCGGCCCAGCTTGGAAAATCGCTTTCCGCGCGCCTGATCGTTCGCCGCCTTCTGCCGCTTGATCTGGGCCCATTTGCTATGTCCAGCCAAACGTCCTCACCGCGTCTCGAGTTCGCGTCCCGCCGTTTTTCCGGCGGGCCGTCTGCTCACCGATGCTCTTCTTCCTTCCGGGCCTCGGCGTCGGCGACGATCTTCCGCGTCACGTCCGGCGGTGCCGGCTCGTATCCCGCGAAGTCGCGCGAGTGAGCGCCCTTTCCCTGCGTGAGGGAGCGCAGCGACGTGGAGTACCTGTACAGTTCCGCTTCGGGAACCTTGGCCCGCACCACCTGCCATTGGCCGTCCGTGTCCATCCCCATGATCCGGCCCCGGCGCTGGTTCAGATCTCCGATCACTTCGCCCATGAACTCTTCCGGCGTACGCACTTCGACGTCCATGATCGGCTCGAGAACGATCGGCTTCGCCTCGCGCGCGACCTTCTGGAAGGCCATGGAGCCGGCGACCTTGAACGCCTGCTCGGAGCTGTCTACGGAATGGTACGAGCCGTCGTAGCACTCGACGCTCACATCGACGACCGGATACCCGGCCAGGATCCCGCGGTCCAGCGCTTCCTGCACTCCCTTGCCGACGGCGGGGACGAATTTGCCGGGTATGACTCCGCCGACGATCTTGCTGACGAATTCGAAGCCCTCGCCCCGCGGGCGTGGCGCCAGGCGCAGCCAGCAATCACCGTACTGACCACGACCACCCGTCTGCTTCTTGTAGCGCCCCTGGCCCTGGGCCTTCTTCGTGATGGTCTCCCGGTATGCGATCCTCGGCTGCTCGGTCCCCACGTGCACCCCGAATTTCCGCTCGAGACGCTCCATGGCCACGTTGAGGTGCAGCTCGCCAAGGCCCCGCGCGATCGTCTGTCCGAGCTCCGGCTCGTAGGCGGCGACGAAGGTGGGGTCCTCTTCGTGCACCCTGTTCAGCCCGTTGGCCAGCTTGTCCTCTTCGCCCCGTGAAGCGGGGTGGATGGCGATCGCGATGTCGGGCCTCGGCCAGTCGATGCCCTCGAGACGCACATCCTGACCCTGCGCGCACAGGGTGTCGCCCGTGTGGGTGTCCTTCAACTTGGCGACGACGCCGATGTCCCCGGCGTGCAGGACCTCGACTTCCGAGCGACTCGGTCCGTCGGGAATGGCGATATGGGACAGGCGCTCCGTCGCCGACCGCCCGGGGTTGCTCACGGTCACTCCGTTCCCCGCTTGGCCGGAGAAGACGCGGAAAAAGGTGAGCTCGCCGACCCGCGGCTCCTGCGTCGTCTTGAACACGAGGGCCGTCAGTGGCGCTGCGTCGCTCACCTCCAGCTCGACCGTTTCTCCCCGTCCGTTCGTGGCCGTCACGGAACCCCGGTCGACAGGAGACGGCATGAGCTCCGCCAGCTTGTTCATGACCGCTCGCACGCCGCGCGCGCTATCGCCGGATCCGCAGAAAATGGGGAACAGCTCGCCACGCCACATGGCGGACGACATGGCCGCGAGGACCTTCGTCCTGTCCAGCTCTTCTCCCTCCAGATAGGCTTCCAGGAGATCATCATCCGTCGCGGCGATCGTCTCGATGAGCTGCTCGCGGTACGGTTCCACCGTGTCCAGGAGTTCGCCGGGGATCTCGGTCTCCCGGTACTCGCCCCTGCTCGCGCCTTCCTCGAACATGTGAGCCTTGTTCGAGAACAGGTTCACGATCCCCTTGAACCCCTCGCCCGAGCCGATCGGCACCTCGACGGGAATCGCCTCGCTCGAGAGCGAGTCCCGGATCTGGCTGAAGCACTTCTCGAAGCTCGCGTTCTCCCGGTCCATCATCGAGACGAAGAACATGCGGGGCAGGCCGTGCTTCGCGCAGACGGCCCACACGCGCTCCGTTCCCACCTCGACCCCGCTCGCGGAGTCGATGACGATCAGGCCGCCATCGGCCACGCGCGTCCCCGCCTCGACCTCGCCGAAGAAGTCCAGGTATCCCGGCGTGTCGATCAAGTTGAGCTTGGCATCGTTCCATTCGGCGCGCGCCACCGCGAGGTTGATGGAGATCCCGTGATCGTGTTCCTCGGGCGTGAAGTCGGTGTGAGCCGTCCCTCCCTCCACCGACCCGCGTCGGGTGGTGGAGCCGGCCACGAAGCACATGGCGTCGACCAGCGTGGTCTTCCCACTGCCGCCATGACCGAGAACCGCGATGTTTCTGATGTCGGAGGAACCGTACTCGGGACCCATCGCACCTCACCTCCTGTCGGGGTTACGTCTGAACGGCGGCCCGCCGTGCCGAACGGGGCCCACATAGTAGACGGGACGTCGCGCTGTGGAAAGGGGCGTATTGGCGCTCTCGTCGGCGTGCGCCAAAGGCCCGCGGACGAGGCCCGATCGGCCCCGGCCGCGACCTTCGTCCTGCCTCAGCTCCCGCCGCGGTACCGCCGGCTCATGTCGTCCAGAAACGCCCTCTCCTTCGGGCTCAGGGACTCGATGCCCGACACCCGAATCTTGTCCAGAATGCGGTCGATCTCGTCCAACGTGTCTCCGTCCACCGGCCGCTCGCGGTCCTTCCTTCCGGCTCTCGACTCCGGGCGGTCGGCGGCGCTGCCCGGGTGGACGTCGAGCTTTGCCCGCCGGGGAGACAGGCGGCGCAATCGCCTCTCGATTCGGTCGCCGTACCTGAGGTAGACCCAGGCCGTGGCCGCGCCTCCCAGATGAGCCCAGGTCGCGACGCCGCCCCCGGCGCCTCGGCCCGCGTTCAGGGTGGCCCAGAAGTCCATGAAGACCATGAACGCCACGAGGTACTTGACCTTCACCGGAAGGACGAACCACAGAAGGACCGGGGCGTTGGGCCACTTCAGGGCGAACGCCAGCATCACGCCGTACAGGGCGCCCGAGGCTCCGACCACCGTCGGTGTACCGACGACGCGGATGAGCAGGAAGGACGTGAGAGCCGCTCCGACGCCGCACACCAGATAGAACTTCATGAATTCCCGGCTTCCCCAGGCACGCTCCAGCGGCGGGCCGAAGAAGAACAGGATCAACATGTTGAAGAAGACGTGCAGGAAGCTGCCGTGCACGAACATGTAGGTGATCGGCGACCATGGATGGCGGAGGAGGCCGCTTGCCGAGAAGCCGAAGGTGTCGCGCACCCACGGCCACGGGAACAGGCCCATCATGTTGACCACCACGAAGATCGCGAAGTTGGCGAGCAGAAGGCGCTTCACCCACGGCGTCAGCTGGTACCCGAACAGGCCCGCTCCTCCTCCATACCCACGCTCTCCGCCGCCCCAGCCCCCGCCTCCCCCATAGCCCGACGGGCGGCGCGAGTCATACCGGCGGTCGGCGAGTCCCATCAGGCGCCGTCTCCCTGCGGATCCGGCGGACGGATCGCGGCGAGCGCGATTCTCTCGCACAACTCCGGAAAATCGATGCCCGCCGCTGCCGCGGCTTTGGGCACCAGGCTCGTCGACGTGAGACCCGGCAGGCTGTTCGCCTCCAGACACCAGAAGGAGCCGTCATCGGCCCGGCGGAAGTCGATCCGGCTGTAGGAACCCTGCCGCAGAGCCCGGTAGGCCAGTGCCGCCAGACCCTGGATGTGGAGGGTTTCCTCGACGGACAGGTCGGCGGGCGCCTCGTAGCGGGACATGCCCGGCGTGTACTTACACTCGTAGTCGTAGACTTCGTGGCTCGGAATGATCTCGACCGGCGGCAGCGCCTCGCCCCCGAGGACCGCCACGGTGAGCTCGCGGCCCGGGATGAACGCTTCACACAGGACATCCTCATCGTAGACCAACGCCCGGGCGACGGCAGCCTCCATGTCCACCGCCGAGCGCACCACCGTGAGTCCGACCGTAGACCCTCCCGAGGACGGCTTCACGACCAGCGGCAGGCCGAGGGTCGAGATGATGTGTGAAGGAGTGGCACCCGCCGGCGCCCACTCGGGGGTCAAGACGTCGGCACGAACCAGAAGTTCCTTGGACACCCGTTTGTCGAACGCGACTGCGCTTCCGAGGCACCCGCTCCCCGTGTATGCCACGCCGGCCAGGTCGAACAGGCCCTGGATGGTTCCGTCCTCTCCTCCCTCACCGTGCAGGGCCAGGAACACGACGTCGGCCCTCCGGATCGCCGGGAGGTCCGCGAGGGCCGCCCCGACGGACGAGCCCCCGAGGCGAGCCAGCTCGTCCAGACCCGGTGGGTCCGCACCGACGTCACCGCCCAGCATCCGCGCCTCCTCCTCGGGCGGCACGGCGCCGTGCGCCGGATCCACGGCGACGACCGAGTGGCCTCGCTCGCGCAGCGCCGCTACGACGGCCCGACCCGTCGCGAGAGACACGTTGCGCTCTTCGTTCGTGCCCCCGAGCACGACGGCGATGTTCAGGCGATCACTCATCGTCGCCACCGACAGCGGCAGGCTGCCGGTCCACCAGGTCGCCCATGCCGTTGGCCTCCAGCCACTCATCGTTGAAGACCTTGGACAGGTACCGTTCCCCCGTGTCGCACAGGATCGCGACGATGCAGGCCTCGGGGTCGTCCGTCTCACGAGCCAGTTGCGCTGCGACGTCCACGATGAGGCCCGTGGAACCGCCGACGAACAGTCCCTCCTCACGCGTGATGCGGCGCGCCATGTGGAACGACGTGTGATCGTCCACCGTCCGGACTTCGTCGATCCACTGGAAGTGCATGGTCCCGGGCAGCTTGTCGTTGCCGATGCCCTCCACCTTGTAGGGCTCGCCCACCCCGACTTCGCCGGTCTCGAAGTACCCGCCGAGCACCGACCCCATCGGGTCGCCGGCCACGACCCGGATCTGCGGATTTCGTTCCTTCAGATACCGCGCGGCACCGCTGATCGTCCCGCCGGTTCCCGGCGACGCTACGAAATGGGTGATCCTGCCCCCGGTCTGCTCCCAGATCTCGGGTCCGGTCGTCAGGTAGTGCGCTTCCGGGTTCGCCTGATTGTAGAACTGGTCGGCGAGGAAGGCTCCGGGAGTCTCCTCCGCGATCCGCCGGGCCACGGCACCGTAGTACTCGGGATGATCCGGCTCCACGGTCGGCGTGATGATCACTTCGGCCCCGAACGCACGCAGAAGGCGTACCTTCTCGAGGCTCATCTTGTCGGGGATCGTGAAGATGCAGCGGTACCCCTTGACCGCGGCGGCGATCGCCAGACCGATCCCGGTGTTCCCGGACGTCCCCTCCACGACCGTGCCACCGGGCTGCAGTGCCCCGTCCCGCTCGGCGGTCTCGATCAGAGCGACGCCGATCCGGTCCTTCACCGATCCGCCCGGATTGAAGGACTCGGCCTTCAGGTACACGGGCGTGCGGGCACCATCGAGAACCCGATTGAGGCGAATCAGCGGTGTCCAGCCGATGGTCTGGAGGACGTTGTCGTACGGCCTCCCATGGGGTCTATCGTTCATAGTCCTGGTCTGTGTCGGGACGCGGATAGATGACGGGCAGGCGCCCCCAGATCGGGATGGGCTCTCCTCCGCGGCGTGCGGGCTCCCACTCGAGGCGCTTCGCGTTGGCGACGGCAGCCGAATCCAGAGCTGGATGGCCGCTCGATTCCAGCACGAAAGCCGAGTCCACCGTACCCTGGATCGAGATCAGGATCTTGAGGACCGTGGTGCCGCTGGCTCCGTACGACCACGGAGTCTTCGGGTATTCGAACGGCTGCAGCGAGTCCGTTCGTACCGGCAGCCTGAGGGGCGCGTTCTGCACGCCGATGCGGAGGCCGCCGGCCGCCGGGCTCACGGTGTCCGCGCATCCGGAGAGACCGGCGAGCGGGAGGCTCCAGGCCGCGAGCAACGCCCACCAGCGGCGCATGTCCCGAACGCCCTTCATGTCGCCTCCTCCCGTCCCAGGCGGCGCAGCTCCGCGAGCAGCACCAGGGCGTCGACGGGAGTCATGTGATCCGGATCGATCTCCTCGAGCCGCTTCAGCACGGCCGACGGGCGCAGCTCGAAAAGGGTGAGCTGTCCGCGCTCGCGCTCCACCAGGTGGCTGAGTCGCGTGCCACCGCCCGGACCATCCTCGAGCTCGTGAAGCACGGCCCCGGCCCGCTTCACCACCTCGCGCGGCACGCCCGCGAGCCGCGCTACGTGCACGCCGTACGAGCGATCGCATCCACCGGGCTCGAGCCGGCGCAAGAATACGATGTCCTCGCCGGTTTCCCGTACGGCGACGTTCCAGGCGGTCACGCCGTCCAGCATGTCCGCCAGCTCCACGAGCTCGTGGTAGTGCGTCGCGAAGATCGTCCGCGCTCCGATCCTGTCGTGGATATACTCGGTGACGGCCCAGGCGATCGCTACGCCGTCGTACGTAGACGTGCCGCGCCCGATCTCGTCCAGCAGGATCAGGCTCCGGTCGGTGGCGCCGTTGAGGATCGTCGCCGTTTCCGTCATCTCGACCATGAACGTGCTCTGGCCACGGGCGAGACTGTCCGATGCGCCGACCCGCGTGAACACCCTGTCGCACACACCGATGCGGGCCGCGTCGGCCGGTACGAAGGAGCCGCTCTGGGCCATGAGCACGATGAGCCCTGCCTGGCGCAGCACGGTGGACTTGCCCGCCATGTTGGGTCCGGTCAGGACCATGGCGAACGCGCCCGAATCGAGCACGATATCGTTCGGGATGAAGTCCTCCCGGGCGATCACGTGTTCCACGACCGGGTGTCGGCCCGCCCGGATGTCCAGGCCGAACTCTCCCGTCATCTCGGGGCGCACGTAGCCGTTGCGGTCCGCCGCTTCCGCCAGGGCGCCGTGCACATCGATCTTTCCCGTTCTCTCGGCCGTGTCCTGCAGTCGTCCGGTGGCCCGGGCCAGAGACCCGCGCAGGTCGGTGAACAGGCGAGCCTCCAGAGCCGCGATCCGGTCCTCCGCATCGACGACTTTCTCCTCCCATTCCTTGAGCTCCGGCGTCACGAACCGCTCAGCGTTGGTCAGGGTCTGACGGCGCGCGTAGCTCTCGGGAACCCGATGCAGATTGGATCGAGTCACCTCGATGTAGTACCCGAACACCTTGTTGTACCCGATCTTCAGGCTCTCGATGCCCGTCCTTGCCCGCTCCTCTTTCTGCAGCCCGGCGATCCAGTCGACGGCTCCGTCGCGCAGGCCCCGAAGATGATCCAGCTCTTCCGAGTAGCCAGTCCGAATCACGCCGCCCGCCGACAGCTGGGCGGGTGCATCCGGATCGATGGCGGCCTCGATCTCTTCCCTGACGTCTTCCAGCGCGTCGAAGTCCCGCACCAGGTGCCGTAGTCTGTCACTCGCCGGCTGTCCCAGGGCGCTCCGCACGGCGGGAAGCGCCGCGAGGGAGCGGGCGAGGCCCATCAGCTCCCGGGGCGTGACGCGACCGGAGGAGATCTTGGCCGCCATGCGCTCGAGATCCTGCACATGGTGCAGTGCCTCACGTGCCGTGCGACGCGTTCCCGCCGCGCCGTGCAACTCGGCCACGGCGTCGAGACGGGCGTCGATCTCCTCGACATCCACTCGCGGGGCCAGGAGCCGGCGACGCAGCAGCCGGCGGCCCATCGGGGTGAGCGTTCGATCCAGCACGTCGAGAAGCGTGGCTCCTTCTGCGTCGCGCAAAGGTTCGACGATCTCCAGGTTGCGTCGGGTCATCTCGTC
Source organism: Gemmatimonadota bacterium (assembly GCA_039584815.1). Classification (GTDB taxonomy): domain Bacteria; phylum Gemmatimonadota; class Gemmatimonadetes; order Palauibacterales; family Palauibacteraceae; genus Benthicola. Next base: position 2,494 of record JBDGXC010000013.1, on the reverse strand, counting down.
CAGGTGGAGGTGACGGCCGGAGCGCTCGACCCTCGGCGTCCGCAGGTGGCTCAGCCCTCCCGGGCGGACTTCCTCCAGGTACGACAGAACGGCCCCGACGGCGGACAGCATATGCGGCGCATCGACGGGAGACAGGCCAAAGCCCGCCACGTCCCGCACGCCGCACACGCGCTTGACCGTCTCGGCCGCGAACTCCGGCTCGAAGCGCCACGGCTCGCGCTCCGTGATCACCCACCCGCCGCCGGACGACACGTCGGAGCCCGTCATGCGGATCACCTCGGCGGGCTCGAGCCGCGCGAGCTCGTCCATCACTGAGGCGGTCGCGCACTCGCGCACATCGATCTCGCCGGTCGACAGGTCCGCGGTGGCGATTCCGACCGGCCCGTCGCCTGCTATGGCAGCCACGAAGTTGTTGCGCCCCGCGCTGAGCAGGGAGTCCACAAGGTTCGCGCCGGGGGTGACCACTTCCGTGACCGCACGGCGGACAATTCCGTCCGCATCCGAGGCGTCCTCCACCTGCTCGCAGATCGCCACGCGTCGCCCCTGCCGCACGAGGCGAGGCACGTATTCGTCGATCGCCTTTGCCGGGACTCCCGCCAGGGGCACATTCGTCTGCCCGCCGTTGTTGCGTGCCGTAAGCGTGATGCCGAGAAGTCTGCTTCCTTCCTCGGCGTCCTCGAAGAACATTTCGTAGAAATCGCCGACCTGGAAGAACAGAATGGCATCCGGGTAGCGGGCCTTGATGTCCAGGTATTGCTGGATGAGCGGCGTGTTGACCGCGGTCTTGCTCAATCTTCCTCCGGTACGACGATGCCTTCGAAGCCGGCGTCCGTCAGACGGACCGCATGTCGCGCCGCCTCTTCCCGACCGTCGAAGCGACCGGAACGTACACGGTAAAGTCCGGTCGGATCCTCCGGTTCCACCAGCCGGGCGGACACGCCGGTAGCCGTCAGCCGAGTTCGCAGGTCCGACGCCGCCTCCCGTGACCGGAAGGCTCCGAGCTGCACGGAGAAGGTGGCCGGCAGAGCCTCGAGCGGCGGTCGGCCGCACATCTCCAGAGCGGACACCGCCAGGGCTCGATCTTCGCCGCTCCCCTCACCCGTGGCCCCCGAGGCGGCTCGCTCCCAGGCCGCACAGGCACCGGTCGCGTCTCCCGCCGCGAATCGAACGTTGCCCGTCCACAGCCACGAGGAAAGGACTTCCGGACTGCCCGGAAAGTCGGCGCGCAGTCGGTCCAGGTCGTCCGCGGCGCGGTCCAGGCGGCCCTCCGCCAGATAGAGCTGGGCCAGCCGCAGCCGGGCCGAGGCACCGTATCGATCGTCGCCCCGAACGGCCACCCAAAGATAATCGACTCTCGCGGAATCGAGATCCTCCGTCAGTCTCGCCCGCAGGAAGCGGGCACGACCGGCATTCGCGCTGCGATCAGCCGCTTCCTCGGATCCGAACCAATCCGTCAGCAGGCGGCGAGCCGCCGCCAGCTCCCCCGCATCGGCCGCCCTCTCCACCGCGTCGAGTGCCGGGGAAGCCTGGGCCCGGAGATCCGGGGATAGGAACGCCAGCGGCAGGACCGCGAGACACACGACGGACATGCGACCCGGCGGACGCGAACCGCGACGGCGCCCCGCTTCAGGCCGACGCCAGGCTCCGCACGGTCCGGCCGTCATCGGGTGCTCCTATCCCGCAAGCCCTGCAGAGCGAGGAGCAGCTCTTCGAGGACCGGGCGGTCGCGCCCGGCGGTCGTCTTGGCGCGAGCGTCCGCGCGGCGCAGTAACCGCAAAGCTGCCTCGATCTCGGCGCCCGACCACCTCCGCGCCTGCTGCGCGTACGTTCGTATCTTGAACTTGAGGTAGGGCTTGCCGACCTCGGTCAGCGTTCGCCCGAGCTGGCCAGATCCACCCTCCACGGCGACGCCCACGAGCACGTGCTGATCGACCAGCGCGTTGACGAGCCCGACGGCGCTGGCATCAGGTGACGAGAGGAGCGTCGGCAATTCGCTCAGTGCCTTTCCATACTCCCGCCCGCTCACGGCATCCAGCCACGCCCAGCGGTTCACGGGCCGTACATTGGGAACCAGCTCGGCGATCCGCTCCACCGTAACCTGGCCGCCCGGATCCGTCGCGGACAGCTTCTCGAGCTCGGCTTCCAGCAGACCGAGGTCCGAGCCGATGGCTGCAGCCAGTGCTTCGGCGGCGGGCATGTCGAGATCGAGACCGTGGCGCTGAGCGGCCCGCTCCATCAGCCAACCGGGCACCTCGCTGTCCGGCGGGTGAGCCCATTCGAGAGCCACCGCTCTTTCCTTCATGCGGCGATAGAACGCCTTGCGCGAGCCCTTGGGGATCGTCGCGGTGACCACGAATGTGAGGTCCGGCGGGACGCGCTCGAGCACCGACTCCACCACGGCGCATCCGGTGGGCGTCAGCCGCTCGGCCCCGTAGAGCGCCACCACCCGGCGCGGAGCCATCACCGGAGGCATGGCAAGCGCGGCGGCGAGCGT
>JBDGXC010000012.1:0-87649 GCA_039584815.1 Gemmatimonadota bacterium | reverse complement strand
GGGGGGCTACGGGGTCTTCTGGGACAGCGCAGTCTTGAAGACGATGAGAAATGCATAGTGCAACGCGACACTGTACGCTTGTCGTAAAGAGTTTGATCAGGCTCAGTCTAGAGCTTCCAGCCTCTCGCCAAGCTGGTCGCGGTGGTTCTCGACCCTGTACTCCACCACTTCGCTGCGGTGTCGCACGGTGCCTAAATGGCCGTACACACGCTCAACCAGGCTTGTCCCGCCGTGGCTAGCTCCGTGGCGACGGTCGGTGAGATCGGAGCACCATGGTCGAGAGTCTGGAGGCGAGCAGCGCAGTAGGTGTGGCGGAACATCCAGCAGGAATCAAGGCGCAAACGACACAATTAATGTCACATCGCGGAAGGAGTGGCGCAAGGACAAAGGAAAAGTCGCACCGTAAACCACGATGCGGCTTGATCCTAACGAATGCGCCCGACAGGATTCGAACCTGTGACCTTCTGCTCCGGAGGCAGACGCTCTATCCAGGCTGAGCTACGAGCGCGCATCTGACTTCGTGGATGCTGCCTACCTTTACGTCACTGAACCATGCGCCGCCAGGGACTCGAACCCCGAACCTACTGGTTAAGAGCCAGTTGCTCTGCCTGTTGAGCTAGCGGCGCGTGCGCCGGCCTCCCGACGCTATGTTCTGCCCCGAGGGGCGGAAAGTGGAGCCGAGGGGAGTCGAACCCCTGACCTCTTGAATGCCATTCAAGCGCTCTCCCAACTGAGCTACGGCCCCGTGCGCTCTGCTGCTGCGTGCCTGCTCCGACGTGCCGGCCGAACTTCAATCCCCCCAAGGGGAATCGAACCCCTATCTCCACCTTGAAAGAGTGGTGTCCTGGCCGTTAGACGATGGGGGGCCGGGACGGGGCAGACTCTCGTACCTGACCCCTCCTCTTCGGTTCCAACGCGCCCGGCAGGACTCGGCGTCGCGGCACAGCCGCGACATTCGAGCCCCGGAGGGGCGAGAAGACTACCTGCGACCAAAACGCGCCCGGCAGGACTCGAACCTGCGACCCCCGGCTTAGAAGGCCGGTGCTCTGTCCAGCTGAGCTACGGGCGCCGGGCCCGCCGTGTCGAACGAGCCGGGTGCGGATCGGCCTTCCGCCGACCTCCCGGGAAGCTCGCGGCGGGGATTGAACCCGCGACCTCATCCTTACCAAGGATGCGCTCTACCACTGAGCTACGCGAGCCCGTCATCGGCTTCGGAACCGCCCTACAGGGGCGGAGGGACTCGAACCCCCAACCGCCGGTTTTGGAGACCGGTGCTCTGCCAGTTGAGCTACGCCCCTTCGGCTCCGATATGGCTGGGGACGGATTTGAACCGCCGACACCCGCGTTTTCAGCGCGGTGCTCTACCACCTGAGCTACCCAGCCCCTTGCGTCCCACCGCGTAGAGAGACCTCGCGACCATAGCTCCGGGGGTGGGATTCGAACCCACGACCTAGTGGTTAACAGCCACCCGCTCTGGCCTCTGAGCTACCCCGGAATGCGTTGCCGAGCATGTTCCACCGCCGGCAACCGTGCGCGGACGGTTCACGGGCACACAGCACGTTGTCAAACATCCGGATCCGCAAGAAAAGCGCCCCGCCTGGCAAACCAGGGAAACGGGGCAGGATCCTCAACAATAGCGGGGGCAGGATTCGAACCTGCGACCTTCGGGTTATGAGCCCGACGAGCTACCAGACTGCTCCACCCCGCATCGGGGCCACGATGGTAGCCAGACGCCCCTTCAGTGTCAAGGTGAACGGGCGTCCGCTTGCTGCGTTCCGAAGGCATGCCTAACGTCGTCTGCATGGTGCATTCGCGGTCTCTTCCGACGGGTTTGCTCGCCGCGCTTCGGGCCGCCGCGGGGTCGGATTCCGTGATCTTCGAGCCCGACCGGCTTGTGGCCTATGAGGCGGACGCGCTCACCACCTCACGGGGCCTTCCCGACGCAGTCGTTCTGCCGATCGATCGGTCCGCTCTCGTACGTGTCGTAAAGCTGCTCCACGAGGCCGGGGTGCCGTGTATTCCCCGGGGCGCGGGCACAGGTCTCGCCGGGGGCGCTGTGGCAGACGGCGGCGTCCTCGTGTGCACTGCGCGCATGCGATGGATCCTCGAGATCGACGTGGAGGGAAGCACCGCGCTCGTGGAACCGGGCGTCCTGACGGACGAGATCAATGTCGCCGCGGCCCCGCACGGGCTGCGTTACCTACCGGATCCGGCCAGCTCCGCGGCGTGCACGATCGGGGGCAACGTGGCGACGAACGCCGGAGGGCCGCACTGCCTCAAGCACGGGGTCACCACGGACCACGTGGTGATGCTGGAAATGGTCCTGCCCGACGGCACGCCGCTCATTGCACGTCGCGGCGACGACGGCGGTCTGGACCTGTGCGGTCTGTTCACGGGCTCGGAGGGAACGCTTGGGGTCGTCAGCCGAATCCGGGTACACCTGGCGCCCGTCGCGAGCCACGTGGGCACATGTCTCGCGCTGTTCGACGACGTCGCGGACGCCGGACGGGCCGTGGGCGCCATTCTCGGCGCCGGCGTGGTGCCCGTGGCGCTCGAGCTGATCGACCGGGAGACCATCGCGGTCGTCGAAGCGTCGGTGTACGCCGCCGGCCTGCCGCTGGACGTAGAGGCCGCCCTGGTCGTGGAGTGCGAGGGCGAGGCGATCCAGGTAGAGGGAGACCTGAGTGAAGCCGAGCGGGCCGCTCGATCGTGCGGCGCGCGGGACGTTCGGCGAGCCGGCAACGAGACGGAGCGCCTCGCCATCTGGCAGGCACGGAAGAAGGCGTACGGGGCCCTCGGTCGCCTGGCGCCGGACGTCCTGGTGCAGGATGCAGTGGTTCCACGCTCCGCGTTGCCGGCGCTGCTGCCGCGATTCGCGGAAATCGGTCGGCGGCACGACCTGAGGCTGGCCAACTTCTTTCACGCGGGGGACGGGAACGTCCATCCCAACCTGCTGTTCGACCGACGGAGCGAGGACCAGGTAGCCCGGGTCGAGAGGGCGGGGGACGAGATCATGACTCTCTGCGTGGAGGCTGGCGGAACGATCACGGGCGAGCACGGCGTGGGACGCGACAAGGTACGGCACATGGGACTTGTGTTCGGACCGGACGAGCTGGAGACCATGCGGAGAGTGCGCGAAGCGATTGACACTCGCGGTCTGGCCAACCCGGGCAAGCTCCTCCCGCCACGTGTCGCGGGGACGGAACGGTGAAGGTGTTTCGTCCGGCATCCGGGACGGAGCTGGCCGGCTGGCTGACCGAGCGAGCGGAAGCGGAGAGCGTGCCCATCGCCGTGACCGGCACCGACCTCGAGCGGCCTCCACCCGGGCTCGACCCGATCCCGCAGGCCGTGATCTCCACGCACCGTCTCGGAAACGTCGTGGAGTTCCGACCGCAGGATCTCACGATCACCGTCGGAGCGGGAATGCGCGTGTCGGAGCTCGCCCGGCTGGTGCGTGAGGAGGGTCTGTGGTTCCCTCTCGCCGAATGTGGGACCGACCGCTCGGCAGGTGGGCTCGTCGCGGCGGCGCTGCCTTCAGCGTTCGACTCGTCACTGGGACCGGTGCGCCGGCAGGTCCTGGCGTGCACGATCATCACGCGAGGTGGACGGCGGACCCGGTGGGGCCGGGCCGTGATGAAGAACGTTGCTGGGTACGACCTGGTCCGGCTGGCGTGCGGCAGTCGCGGCCGACTGGGCGTAATCATCACCGTTACCTTCCGCCTGTGGCCATGCCCACCCGCGGCCCGCCGCGTCCTGCTGAGCGGCCCGCACGCGCTGACCGCACTGCTGGGTGACACAAGCGCACCGCGCTGCGAGGGACTCACGTGGCGCGGAGAAGTCTCCGGCGACGTCGGGACGGCAGAAGCCACCTTCATCGGAAGCGCCGCGAGCGTGGCGCAACGGGCCGCCGAACTGGAGCGCTGGGCGGACGACCGGCAACTGGCCGTGGAGCCGGCCGGCCAGGCGCCCGGAGGGACGGAGCCGACGCCCGTGGCTCGACCGCCGCGCCCGCCTACGACCGCCTCCTACCGCGTCACCTTCGGTCGTGGCTATCTTCAAGCCGGTGTAGACGACCTGCGGGAACGGCTGAGCGGCGCCGAGACCCCCGGTCGACTGGAGGCGTATCTTGCCGGCGGCGTCCTGTGCGTGGAGACGTCCGGCGGACTTCCGGCCGGACGAAGACCCGCTCCGGCCTGGCTGCTGCAGGTTACGGAAGCCCGCGGGCAAGTGCGGGGAGACCCCCGCCTCGACGAACCGGCGATCCGGATCGACCGGGGTGGCCCGGCGGACTACGAAGCCGAGCGGCGAGTTCGGCCGGCCGGCTCCCGGCACCTGGAAGATCGCCTCCTGGAGGCTCTCGGAGGCGGTGAAGTCTCGTGGCAAGCGGAGTACCTGTGAGGATGAACGACAGGTCCATGTGTGTCGTGGCTCTACCGTGAGGAGGCTCCGACTTCTCGGGTGGCCCACCGTCGGGTGTGCCTTGCTCGTGGTGGGAAACCCGATCCACGCTGTCGCGCAGGCGGAGTACTCGGGCCCGGCGGTCGTTCCCGCAGCGGAGGCTTACCTCGGCCAGGGCAAACCGGAGCGCGAGCGCTACTCCCGGTGGCGCGCCGACCCCACTGCGGGCCGCACGCTGTGGGTGCATTTCGATGCGCCACCCGTCGAAAGTTCCTCCTTCTGGCTGGCGACGGACATGGCCCTTGCTGCATGGAACGATGTCGAAAGCCTGCCGATCACGTTTCGCCGCACCGCCCACCGGGAAGCGGCGGACGTGCGGTTCCGCTGGGTGCGACGCTTCGAGGAGCGCCAGGCCGGAACCACCGATTGGGAGACCGACGGTGCAGGGTGGCTCAGCTCGGTCGTCGTGACTCTGGCCGTCGAGCACGAGGACGGTCTGCCGATGGGCGACGACTTCCTGCGCCTGGTAGCGCTGCACGAGCTCGGCCACGCGATCGGCCTCCCGCACAGCGAGGATCCGGCCGACGTGATGCACCCGGGGAATCGGAACTCTCAGCTCTCGGACCGTGACGTCCGCTCGGCGACCAGGCTCTATTCAACAACCCCGCCCGCCGAGGCGGAGCCACCGCGGTGAAGATCTACACGCGCACCGGAGACGGGGGCCGTACGAAGCTGTTCGGTGGAGTGGAAGTCTCCAAGCAGGATCTGCGGGTCGATGCCTACGGAACGCTGGACGAGCTCAACGCGGTTCTGGGAACGGTCCTTGCCCTGGACCGCGACGACGAGTTCGGCATTGGCGCGCTCGGTACCGTGCAGGAGGACCTGTTCGCAATCGGCTCCAGGCTGGCGGCGGCCCGGCCCGAGCGAGAGCTCACCCGTCGCACGATCCCCGGCCTCGCGGTTGGACGGGTGGGTGAGCTCGAAGCTTGGATCGACGGGCTCGAGGAGGAGCTTCCGCCGCTCGACGCGTTCATCCTGCCGGGCGGGTGTCTCGCCGGGGCGCAATTGCACGTGGCCCGCACGGTGTGTCGGAGAGCCGAGCGCGCCGTGGCTTCGCTCCTGGAAGATGATCCCTCTTTGAGCATCGAAGTGGTACCGTATATTAACAGGCTCTCGGATCTGTTGTTCACACTCGCGCGAGCCGTCAATCACAGGGCCGGCCGATCGGAAACGGAGTGGACGCCCATGCGCCGAGTTGACCGGACGGATACCTCGCCGACCCCAGCCGACATCGAGGACTCGTGACTGACCCGACCTCCGGACCCGACACGGTCGACGGACCCGACGCCTCACCGACCGACGCTGAGCTCGGCGGGACCGTCGAGGAAACGATCACCTCGCTCCTCAAGGCCGCCCGAGCCAGGCAGACGTACGTGCCCGGCAATCCTCTGATCGAGCGATTCCAGGGAGAGCTGTCCGACCGGCTCAGGTCCCTGTGGGAGGAGATCTCCCATCTCACCCTCACCGTGGACGAGGGACGTTTCCTGTGGAGAGAACAGGAGGTGTACTCGAAGCCCGTCGGCCCTGACAACCTGGCGTTTCGGTTCTTCAAGGACGGCATCCGGCTCCTCGCCTTCCTCCCCGGGGTGGAGCAAGAAGAGATGGCGGACTTCCTGGACCTGGTCACGAGCACGAGGCGCTCCCAGGACGAGGACCTGCTGGCCCTGCTGTGGCACCGGGACTTCGATTCGGTGCGCATCGAATACGTGGATGTGGCCGAGGACGAGGCGCTCGAAGTCCCGAGCCCGGACCGAGGATCCGGGGCGGGCGAGAGCCTCGAGGACATGTCGGAGATCGAGGCCGTACTGGAGTCGGGATCGGTGACGGAGGAGGACACGGCGGAATTCGCCGACGTCGCGTTGGGTGAGCCTGACCTGCTGTACCTCAAGCGGCAGATGGAGGCTGAGTGGAACCGATCCCTGGTGCATGACGTGACTCTGTCGCTACTCGATCAGTTCGAAATGCGGGACCAGGAGCGCCGCCGGCAGGTGGTGGACATCCTGCGGGAATTCCTCCCGCGCCTGCTGGCCGAAAGCGACTTCGCCAGTGTCGCTCTGATCGTGAACGAGCTTCAGCTGCTGGCGAACAAGACGGGCGAGGACGAGACGCAGGAGCTCGTCACAGCGCTCCTGCGCGATATGAGCGAGGCGATGGCCGAGCTGATCAGCGCTCCACTTGACTCGGGAGACACGCCGGCCGAGGAGGAGATGGCCGCGCTGCTCGACGCCCTGCAGGCGGAGGCCATTCCCACGCTCGTGCGCGCGATACCAGCGGTTCCCAACCGCACGACGCGTGAGAGGCTCACGGAGGCCCTGGAGCGTCTGGTCGGAAGGTACCCCGACCAGGTCGTCGACCTGCTGTCAGCCGAGGATCCCATGCTCGCGGCGGAAGCTGCCCGTATCGTGGGTCGCCTCGGGCTGCAGGAGGCCGAACCGCAGCTGGTGGAGCTCGCCCGACGTCCGGAGGAAGTGACCCGGCAGGCGGCGATCGAAGCGCTCGCGCGCATGGGCTCGGGGGCCGGAGCCGATGCGCTGACCGATGCGCTGGCCGACCCCGGCAGAGAGATACGCCTGGCGGCGGTCGGCGCGATCGCGGCCGTCCGGCCTCCCGGTGCCGCATCCGTGCTTGAGTCCTGGATCGTACGAAGCGAAATGGCCGGGCGGGACCAGGGGGAGCAGCTGGCGTTCCTGCGGGCCTATGCGCTGCTGGCGGGCGAAAGGGCCACCCCCCTTCTCACCAAGTTCCTGACCGGCCGGAAGTGGTGGGGCGGCCGCATGGCTCCGTCGCTCCGGGCGTGTGCCGCTCAGGCCCTGGCGGTGGTCGCGACGCCCGAAGCTCGAGCCGTGCTCGAGAAAGCGGTCAGCGACCGTGCGGCGGTCGTGAAGAGTGCGGTACGCGTGGCGTTGCGCACGATCGATGCGGATCCCGACGCCGAGCTTCTGATCGACGAAGCTGACGCGGAGGAGTCCGCTCGGAGAACGCCGGGAGAGGTCGAAGGAACGGACCTCGTGTACGATCTCGACGAGCCACTCGACACGGAGCCAGGCGAATGAGCGGCCTCCGACCCCAGGGAACGGCGCTCCTGTCGGCCATGTACGGAGCGGTGCGATCGCTGCAGTTGTATCCGCCGGAGAACGACGTCGTGAAGCGCGGACTGGCGGAGGTCCGCGAGCTGGCGGACAGGACGTTCGAGCACGAAGGGGGGCTCAACGTCTGGGTTTCCGGAAACTACTTGTTCGTGAACGACCTCCAGGTCCGTCTGGATCTGTCGCATTACGCGGTTCTGGCCGCTTTCCGTGAGGTGTTCCGCAAGCACGGCATCGGCCACATGGAAGCGGATCGGCAGGCGAGCGGCGACGACTGGCAGGGATTCCTCATGGCCCTTGCGCACGAGCCCGCTGCCGGACAGCCGCCGCTGGAAGCCTTTCAGGCGGACCTGGAGGAGCGCGGAATCTCGCTCGTTCAGGTGGGACCTCCCTCCCCGCTGTTCACGGGAAGCGAGGGCGAGCAGACCGTGGAAGCCGCCCGGCGCATCTATGCACGCTCCGTGAAGGTGGCCCGCGACACAATGGAGGGACTCGTCCTCGGGAAGGCCATCGGAGCGCGTCGCGCCGAGAGAGCGGTCCTCGCCGTGGTGGATCAGGTCCTTCAGGAGCCGTCGACGATGATCGCGATGTTGACGCTGCGGGAGTACGACGATCACTCGTACGTCCACTCGGTCAACGTCTCCATTCTCTCGGTGGCCCTGGGAGACTACCTCGGCCTCACCCGGCAGCAACTGTTCGAGCTGGGCTTCGCGGCGATGTTCCACGACATCGGGAAGGTCCTCATACCCCCGTCGGTCCTGAACAAGAGGGGATGGCTGAACGACGAGGAATGGAGGATGGTGAGCCAGCACCCCGACTTCGGGCTCCTCATGCTGTTCAACGTGGAGGGCTTCGAGAGCCTGCCGTACCGGGCCATGCTGGCCGTGTACGAGCACCACATGAAGCCTGATCTGTCGGGATATCCGCGCGTCATCCGGCGTCGGCGACAGGGATTGTTCGCCCGCATCATCGCTCTGACGGAGGCGTACGACGCGGCCATCTCGAACTACAGCAAGCAGTTCCTCCCGTGTTCACCGGACGAGGCGATACGGCAGCTGCGGGAGGCGGAGACGGGGGCGTACGACCCGGTTCTGATCCGGGCCTTCGTCAGCATGATGGGAATATTCCCGGTCGCCACGCTGGTGATCCTGGACACCGGGGAGATGGCCGTGGTCGTGGCCCCGAACCCGAATCCGAAGGCCGTGAATCGCCCGCTGGTTCGGATCATCGCGACGCCGGACGGTAATCGGATCGGGGACGGGCCCATCCGTGACTTGACCGAGCAGGATCCTGAGACGGGAGAGTACCGACGCACGATCGCGCGGTCGACCGACCCCGAGCGGTACGGGATCAAGGTCTCGGACCATGTCGCCTGAGGAGTCACGACCCGAATCGTGTCGGCACCGGAGGTTCCGGGGAATTCGGACCACGACCGCCGCGATCTTCCTCATCGGGGGGACGCTTGCGGGCTGTAGAATAGAAGTGGAGGACGAGGAAGCGGGAAGCCTGCCGGGGTACGTGGAACGCATGCTCGAGGAGTCCGCCGCCGCCTGGAATGCCGGCGACCTCGATGAATTCATGGACGATTACGTGCACTCGGAAAGCATCACCTATATCGGCGGGGGAGTCCTGCTGACGGGTCACGACGCCATACGCGCCCACTACGCCCCACGGTTCACGCCCGAAGCCGAAAGGGACAGCCTGCGGTTCGAGGATGTGCGTACACGCTGGCTAGGGGGGATCGACGGACTCGTCACGGCCCGTTGGATCCTGTATCGCGACTCGGAGATCACCGCCTCCGGACCGTTCACGTTGGTTCTGCGGCGAACCGGCTCCGGCTGGAAGGTCATTCACGACCACTCCTCCTCCGACCCGCCCCCGACACCGCCGGCGAACTAGCAGTTGCCCTCTCTTGTCGACGGCCGGCAGGTCGATGTTCCGCGCGACGAGAACGGACGGCCGAGCGATGATCTGCTCTCCGCGTGCGTGCACTGCGGCTTCTGCGTACCGGTCTGCCCGACGTGGGACCTCTTGCGCGACGAGAACGACTCGCCACGCGGCCGTCTGTACCTCATGCGAGCCGAGTCGGAGGGCCGCCTGGGAGTCGGGGGCGCGTTCACATTGCACCTCGGGCGCTGCCTCGGATGCAGAGCTTGCGAGACGGTGTGCCCGGCGGGAGTGCCGTTCGGGCATCTCCTGGAGCGGGCGCGAGCGAGGATCCCCGGGAAATTGCCGGCGGTGGAACGCTGGGCTTTGTGGGCGCTGACGGCCAGCGAACATCGCCTCACGACGCGAGCCATGTACGCGCTCGGACGAATGGTGCGCGATGTAGGAGCGGCTGGCGCGCTGGGCAGGCTGACTCCCGGCCGCGCGGGACGCGCGCTCGGACTCCTCTCCGGCACTCGACCGCGTCTGGCCGGACAGTCACCCGAGCCATCGGCCGCCTCCCCGAGCGAGCCGGCGACTGCGACCGCGGGGCACACGTATACCCTCCTCACCGGGTGCGTGATGGACGGCCTGTTCGGCCACATCCACGCCGCGACACGGCGGGTGCTGGGCGTGGCGGGACTGCGGGAGATCTCAGTACCGGATCAGGTATGCTGCGGCGCGTTGCACGCTCACGCCGGCCGGCTCGGGGAAGCACTGCCTCTTGCTCGCCTGAACATACAGGCGTTCGAGAGGGCCGGGACCGCTCCCATCGTGATCGACTCGGCCGGGTGTGGGGCTGCGCTCCGCGACTATCCGGCCTGGCTCGACGAGGACCCGGAGTGGCGGGAGAGGGCGCGTGCCGTCGCTCGAAGGGTGCGGGACGTCACGGAAATCCTCGCAGCCGCCGGGTCAGCCCGCGGCCGGCTTTCCGGAAGAGTTGCTTACGACGCCCCATGCCACCTGCAGCACGCACAGGGAGTGCACGAAGCGCCGTTGAGAGTTCTCCGGTCGATCGAGGGCCTGGAGGTCGAGAAGTTGCCGTCCACCGATCGCTGCTGCGGCGGAGCCGGGCTGTACAACATTGCGCAGCCGGAGCTTGCGGCGCACGTGCGAGCCCCAAAGTTGGACGAGATCCGGCGGGGAGGTTACGACTGGATCGCGACGGGTAACCCGGGGTGCATCATGTATCTCGCGGACGGTTTGCGGAGGAGTGGCGATGGAACGCCCGTCGTCCACCCGGTGGAGCTGGTGGACCTGGCCCTGCGCTCCGATCCGGCGGAAGGGTAGGGGCGTCATGTCGCGCGTCCGGGAGTTCGATCACGTGGTCGTCGGTGGGGGTCTCGCCGCCGTCTCCGCGGTGGACGGCATTCGCGAGCTGGACCCCGACGCCTCCATCGTCATGCTGACCGAGGAGTCGGAGCCACCGTATCAGCGGCCGCCGCTTTCGAAGGAGTACGTGCAGTACGCTGAGACCCCACGATCCCTGCTCTACGTCAAGCCGGAGGGCTGGTACGACCAGCGTGCCTTGATCGACTTGTGCACGCGTCAGCGAGTGCTGGTTCTCGACCCGGCGTCGATGAGCGTGACGACAGCCCGGGGGGACGTGGTCCGCGGGAGCCGCATCCTGCTGGCGACGGGAGGACGAGCTCGTCGGCTGGACGTCCCGGGCGCCGATCTGCCAGGGGTCTTCGGTCTCCGGACGATGGAGGACGCGGAGGCGATCCGGAACGCCGCCGTCACGGCCGAGCGAGCAGTTCTCGTGGGAGCCGGTTTCGTGGGGATGGAGCTCGCAGCATCCCTCACGGCCCATGCGGTGCGCTCCGTCGTGCTCGAGGCGGAGACGCAGGTCTGGCCGCACCTCCTTCCCCCCGAGCTCGCCCCGTGGATGCAGGGAGTGTTCGAGGACCGCGGAGTCTCGTTCCGCCTGGGGACGCGGGTGGAGGCCTTCCTGGGTGACGGACGTGTCGAGGCCGTACGGGCCGACGGACAGGAGCTGCCCACCGATTTTGCCGTGGTCGGCGTGGGAATGCACCCGTGCGATGGTCTGGCGTCCGACGCCGGGCTCGCGGTGGGCGACGGGGTGCTCGTCGACGCGTTCGGCGAGACCAGTCACCCGCACGTATATGCAGCCGGAGACGTGGCCCGCTTCCCGGATCCGGTGTTCGGCGGCCACACCCGAGTGGAGCACTGGGAGCACGCCCGTGAACACGGACGACTCGTCGGACGTACTATGGCAGGGGCGCAAGAACCGTACACGCTCCTGTCCTGTTTTTTCTCGCGGGTTTTCGATCTGAACCTCGACGTGGTGGGTCGCCCGCGAAATGTGGAGGAGACGGTGGTGTGGGGCGATCCCGGGACCGGACCCTGCTTCGCTCTGGGTTCCACGGGCGGGCGACTGTCGGCTGTCGTCTTGCTCGACGCGCCCGGGGACCTGGAGCCGGCCCGAGTCCTGGTTCGAGCAGGTCCGCCGATCGCGGACGTGCTGCACACCCTCGACCGTAGCGAGAAGACGCTCGGCGAACTGGCCGAGCGGTACAGGAACAACCGGCCCCCGTGGCCAGCACCGAAAACGGAGTCGGAATGAGCGACAAGGAAGCGACGGATCTTCAGGAGGCTGTGCGGCAGGAGCTGCGAGGAGTGATGGATCCGGAACTCGGGCTGAGCATCGTGGACCTCGGCCTCGTGTACGACATCGAGGTCGAAGACGCGCGCGCTAAGGTAACCATGACGCTGACCAGTCCGGGCTGCCCGGCTGGCGGCCAGATCCTCATGGGGGCGCAGCAGGCGGCCGAGGCAGTGGATGGGGTGGAGGCGGCGGATGTGAGCCTGGTGTGGAAGCCCTTCTGGACGCCCGACCGGATCGATCCCACCGTGCGAGCCATGCTCGGCTTCTGACACCGCGACACGGTCCTCGGCGCGTTGGCATCAGGACGCCACGGCCCCTCAGTCTCGGATCCCGCCTGTGGCGGGCACTGGTTGATAGCCTGATGATCCCCGGGAGTAAGGTAGCTGCGTACAGCGGAGCGATGGAGGCGGGGCCGCCGTCCTGCTCGACAGGAACCTGTACCAGAGCGGTCCGGGCGCAGTGCCGCCGGTCGCAGGGGCGCCCCGTCTCACCCCCAATGCGAAGCGGGGAAACGGGCGGACGATCCGGCGGGGGCGCATGGGACGTTCGGCCGTGGCCCTGCCTTCGCTTTTCTTCCGGCCCGCTCTATCTTCCCCGTCCACATCGGAGGGGGTCTCATTGATTCGCCTGATTCTGCTGTTCACGCTCCTGCCCCTGGTCGAGCTGAGCCTGCTGCTCCGCATCGGCGAGTGGCTGGGGCTGGCCCCTACCCTGGGAATAGTGATCGCGACCGGCATCGCCGGAGCGTGGCTGGCCCGCCGCGAGGGCCTCCGAACGTGGGCAGCGGTTCGCCGCGAGCTTGCCGCCGGCAGACTTCCCGGGGATGAGCTCGTGCACGCGCTCCTGATCCTGGCCGCCGGCATCGTCCTCGTCACGCCGGGCGTGCTGACCGACGGCGTCGGTCTGCTTCTGCTGGTTCCGCCGGTCCGGGCAGCGGCGGTCCGGACCATGCGAAGGCGGTTCGCGGGCCGTGTGCAGCTCCACGTCGCCGGCATCGCGCCCGAGCCGGGTGGACTCGGAACCGAGGAGCCCCCGCCGGGAAGCGCCACCGATGGAGACCGGGAAGGCCGTCGCATCATCGAGGTGTAGTCGGCGGGCCGCGCCTGCCGTCACGCAGCTCGGCCAGCCGCCCTATGCCCCACGCGGCGTGCTCCCGGACCAGCCCTGACGGCTCGTCGAGGCACCGCATCAGAGTGGGCAGGACGGCCGCCTCGCCGGTATTTCCGAGCCCGACGCACAGGTTGCGCAGCATTCCCTCGCGGCCGGGGCGAGCGAAGGGCGTGTCGCCGTAACGGAACCGGAACTCGTCGGGGCTCAGGTCGAGGAGCTCCTCGGTCCAGCTGATCATGGTCGATGGCACGGCCGGACGTCCGGTGGCGAAGGCGACCGGTTCGACCGAGGGTGCTCCGTCGTTCCAGGGACACGCTTCCTGACAGATGTCGCAGCCGAACACCCGGCTGCCGATCGCGGGACGCAACGCTTCAGGGATCGGGTCTCTCAGCTCGATCGTCAGGTAGGAGATGCAGAGCCGGGCGTCGAGTCGCCGCGGGTGCGTGATCGCGTTCGTGGGACAGGCCTCTATGCAGCGCTCGCAGGTCCCGCAATGATCCGGCTCGAACGGCCCATCGGGCGGAATCCGCGCCGTCGTGAGAATCTCGCCCAGCAGGGTCCACGAGCCGAGGTGCGGGTGAATCAGCATCGTGTTCTTGCCGATCCATCCAAGGCCCGCTCGTTGGGCATGGTCGCGCTCGAGCACGGGGCCGTAGTCGACGTACTGTCGGGTGCGGGCCGCGGGAAAGGCCGACCGTATGGCCTCTTCGAGCTTGGTCAGCCGTGTCTCGAAGATTCCATGGTAGTCCCGGCCCGCGGCGTACCGCGCGACCACGGCTCGCAGAGGAGTTTCTGTCGTCGCCTCCGGCACCGGCGGCGCATCGCCGAGCGCCCTTCCCCCACCACCCGGCGCGTAGCCGAGGGAAGCGATGATCAGCGAGCGGCATCCGGGCAGCGCTTCCGTGGGTGCGAGGCGGCGGCGCACGGAGTCTTCCCTGCCCAGCCAGGCCATCTCCCCGTGGTGTCCCTCTCGAAGCCATTCGAGGAAGACATCCGCATGGGAAGGCCGCGCGGCGGGCGCGAATCCCACCTGCAGGAAGCCGAGCTCCAGGCCGGTCGCGCGAATCGCCTCCCGGCGACGCCGCAGGTCGTCGGCAGGTTCTCCTGCGGGTGGCTCTTGCGGGTCCGTCACCCGACGTCGGCGCTCGGGCACAAGGCCTGCACCTCGCAGCCGGCGCAGTCCGGACGTCGGGCAGAGCAGCGGAAGCGGCCATGCAGGATCAGTCGCCAGGCGAGCGGGTGCCACTCGGCCGGTGGGATCACTTCCATGAGGTCGCGCTCCACCCTGACGGGGTCGCTCTCTCCGGTGAGCCCGAGCCTGGCCGCGACGCGCTTCACGTGCGTATCGACCACCACGCCCTCGTGACGCCCGAACGCGTTGCTCAAGACCACGTTCGCCGTCTTGCGAGCCACACCCGGCAGAGCGGTCAACTGTTCCATGGTATCCGGAACCTCTCCGTCGTGCCTTTCCACCAACGCTAGCCCCATGCCCTGGATGTTCTTCGCCTTGTTGCGGTAAAAGCCGGTCGACCGGATCAGCCCTTCCAGCTCATCGCGATCCGCCCCCGCGTAGTCGAACGCCGTGGAGTAGCGTTCGAACAGGTCCGGGGTCACGCGGTTGACCCGCTCGTCCGTGCACTGCGCCGAGAGGATCGTCGCGACCAACAGCTCGAGCGGCGATTGCCAGTCCAGGCTCACCTTGAGATCCGGGTAGCACAGGGCCAGCACGGGACCCAGCCGGCAGGCTCGCTCCCGCCGTTTCGCCAGGGATTCGACTCTTCGCTTCACCATTCGGCGCCTTTCCGGGCTCAGCCGCGTCTGGCCTCACGGACCTGCTGGGCACTGGCGATCAGCTCCTCCGACGTCAGCGCGCTCCCGATCAATCCTTCCCGCGTTACCAGCAGCCTGTCGTGATGGCCTCCCCGCATGGCGAGCAGGACGTCGACCATCGGCCGGTCGTGCTGGACGACGAGGACCCGATCGATCGGGAGCATGATCTCCCGAACGGCAGTATCGGGACGTTCATCCAGCGTCAGGTGCTTGACGTCCGAGACTGTCACCACGCCCACGATGCGGCCGGCCCGCGTCACTGGAAACGCCGTGACCGGCAGGTGCAGGACGTAGTTTTCGACCAGGTCCTCGGCGCTCAGGTCGGCCGGAACCGCCACCGGAAGTGCGGCGATCGCCATCTCCGCCGTGATCCCGCGGAGGGCACTGCGCATGGCATCCTGGCGGGCGGCGGCCGTCGCGGCACTCGTCAAGAACCAGCCCAGGAGGATTCCCCAGATTCCGGCCAACTGCAGCCCGCGCATGAACAGATACAGCCCGTACGCGATGAGCAGCCAGCCGAAGGCGCGGCCGATCCAGGTGGCCCACCGCGTGGCGAGGCTTGAGTCACCGGTGATCCGCCACAGGATCGAGCGGAGCACCCGCCCTCCGTCGAGAGGAAACGCCGGGACCATGTTGAACATCGCAAGAACCATGTTCAGCATCGCGAGCGTGCCCGCCACGATCGCGGGCGCCGGCCACCCGAGCACCGGAAAGAGGCGCGCGAGCGCCAGAAAGCCTGCCGCCAGGCCGAAGCTGCTGAGGGGGCCGACGATCGTGAGAAGAAACTCGTCCAGGGGACGCTCTGGCTCCCGTCCCATTTCGGCCACGCCGCCGAAGATGAACAGCGTGATGCCGGCTACCGGAATACCTCGTGAGCGAGCTACCACGGAGTGAGCCAGCTCATGCAGCAAGACGGACAGGAATAGCAGCAGGGCCCCGGAGAACCCCATCACGAAATACGTCGGACCGGACAGACCCGGCAGCTCGTGCGGAAACTGCCACGTGGCGAACGTCCACGTGATCAGCGCGAGGACGATGAACCACGAGTAGTCGATCCGTATGCGGAACCCCAGCAGGCGGCCGACGCCGAATCCCCCCATCAGCATCGCGACCCTCCCGTTGGCCGGGTCAGGCGGCCGCAGCGGGCAGAGCCCGGCGGTCCAGCACCCAGAGCTCGTGCCGGGGTGGTCCCCCGACCCGGCGCCACCAGGATCGACGGCGCTCGACGATCACCCACAGACGGCCACCGGCCAGATTCCGAACCCGGGCCCATAACAGGCCGATCTCCGAAGGAACGCGCAGCGACCAGGTGCCGCCACGCCACACGAAGGTTGCCTCGGTGGTCCGAGACTCCAGCCGCACATCAACGAACGTCTCGCCCTCGAGTCGCACGGCTCCGTCCAGGTCCGCCGGAACCACGCGGTGGAAGAAAGGATCGAAATCGAGACCGGCGAGGCGTCGGAAGTTCTGGTCCGCCGCCCAGTCGAAGAGATCCAATCCGTCTTCGTCCGCAGCGGCCTCGCGGTGGTGCAGGAGCTCGTGCAGCATCGTTTCCCACAGCTCCGCTTTCCACTCGAGCCCTGCATCATCGGCCGCGAGCCGTTCGAAGGACCCGTGGTACAGGACGATCTCGGATCGGGCGTAGCCCAGGCCGCCCAGCGAGTCGGGCCAGTATTCGGTGACGCATTCGCCGAGCGTCCAGATGTTCGGCAGGGTCGGATGGCCCTTCGCATCCCGCTCCGCGGTAACGCCGGAGATCCCTACGCGGAACGCAGCCGGAATCTCATCGTACATGCGGCCCGCCAGGGCGCGGAACGCCTCGTATCTCACGCCCCGACCCCGAGGCTCGGATAGTAGCGCCCGCGGAAATGCAGCAGTGGGTCTCCTCCCGGATGCTCGAGGCCGCCGGCGCGCACCCGGGCAATGAAGATCGCGTGATCACCGGCTTCGATCTCCCGCTCCACCTCGCACTCCACCCACGCGAGGATTGGGTCGAGGAGGGGGGAACCCCCGGGCCCGGTCGCCCACTGGAGATCCTCGAACTTGTCGGGAGCGGAGGAAGCGAACCGGTCGGCCAGCGTGCGCCCCGCGGAGTGCAGGAAGTTGAGTGCGTAGGTGCCGGTCTCGCGTATGGCTTCGCGAGTCTTGGCGTCCGCGCCGAGGCAGGCCAGCACGAGCGGCGGAATCAGCGACACCGAACAGACAGAGGTTGCGGTCAGGCCGCGCGGCGTGCCGTCGCCGGCCACTGTCGTAACGACGGCGACGCCGCCCGCCAGGTGTCCCAGCAGCTCGCGGAAGCGAGCCGCGGTGACGGACTCACCGTTTCGCGCCTCCGGGCTCACGGGCCGCTACCGATCACGGCACCAGCCCGGGTCGGGATTCGTCCAGCTCGACGATCCACAGACCGGAGTGTGCGTCGGAAACGAAGATGTTGCCCTTGTACGGCTGAGGGCCCCAGCTGTCGGTGGAGTTGGGCACGTAACCGTTGGTGTCCTCCGTCATGTACCAGCCGATCTCGCGTCCCTGCCTGTACAGATCGCCTCGCAGCTCACCCGAAATGTCGACCACTCGAAGGCCGGCCTGATAATAGGCGACATAGAGCTTGTCGTCCTCCACCCACAGGTTGTGGGCTCCCGCCTCGGGCACCCTGTAGTTGGCCACCTCTCGGGGTTCCTCGATATCGGTCACGTCGATCACGTGCACGTGGCCGCGAGGTCCGTTGACGCACTCAGAGCACCCGAAGATCTCGTCAGCTACGAAGACATAGTTCTTGTAGCGGATCGCGTGATGCGTATTGCCGTACGTCTCCGCCCCCCAACGGGAGCGGTACGTGAACCGGGACACCTCGACCGGTTCCGTCGGTGTTCCTCCGGCAATACCGGCGCCCACGTCCAGGATGACCAATCCGTCATCCCAGTAGCTCAGGTAGGCGAGCCCGTCTTGCACGATGATGTCGTGCAGCGACCGCGCGGGATTATCCACCTGCCAGCGACCCACGTTGCTCGGGTTCGCCGGATCCGAAATGTCCACGATGTGGACGGCGTTCGTTCCGTTGTGCACTGCATAGACGATATCTCGCTCGATCCACACGTTGTGCACGCCTCCGGTCAAACCCTCGGTGAAGTGGGTGATCTTGCGAGGGTGAGACGGGTCGGAGATGTCGACGATGGTGATCCCATTGCGCCGATTCGATGCGCGCTCGCTTGTCATGACCGCGATCGTGGCGTCGGCGTTGATCTTCACGTCGTTGGCACGCCGGCCGTCCACCTTCACCGAATCGGTGATCACCGGGTTCGTCGGATCCGTCACGTCCCACGCGTACATCGTGGCGGCTTGCATGGTCCCGGTGTAAGCGTAGTCACGGCCATCGGTCCCCTCGAACACCCACAGGTCGGTCGTCGTGCCCGCTTCCGTGGGCACCACGCCGTGTGCCTTGAGCGTCACGGTACGCCTGGGTGGCCTGGCCGCGGTGTTCACCTCGACGGAGTGCGATACCCCGCCGACGGCCGCGATCACCCGATACAACCCGGGCTCGCTGGCCACGAACGTCCCGTCCCGATCGATCGTGGCCGCAATGCCCGCTCGATGTCCCAACGCGTTGACGGACCACTCGATCGGCGCGGCCGGAACCTCGAGCCCGTTGGTGTCCAGCGCGGAAGCGGAAAGATGGACCACGTCACCGGCCCTCACGCTGGCTTCCGTCGGCTGGAGAACGATTCGGCGCACGGGGTTCTCGACGACTCGCACTTCGATCGCCGCGCTCACCCCTTCCGCCGTCACCTCGATGCTCGCCGTGCCCGGATCCCCAGCGACGAGGGTACCGCGGCCCCACGCCTGTGCCACCGCCTCATCCGAGGAAGTCCACCGCAGGGCGACGCCCTCCCGCGGGCCGAGATCCGAGTACGCTCTCGGCTCCAGCGTGTAGCGGGCTCCGGAGAACAGGAGCGCGGCAGGCGAAGCCAACTCCACTCGCCTCACAGAGGCCGGACGTACGTGCAGCGCGGCCCGCTCCCGAATCGTATGGGCGGGTTCGTCACCGGTCGCGGGCACTGCCACTATCACGACCACATTCGTCTCGCCCGCATGACGGCCGATCAGCCGGCGCCCATCCGGAGTGATCGACGCCACTTCGCTCTCCGCGAAGATCTGGCCCGTCACGCCTGGCACCGGCGCCTCGGTCGCGTCGCGGTAGCTGACTTCCACGCGGGCCGTGTCGCCCTCGTAGATGGCTGGAGGCTTCAGGGTGACCCTGATGCGTGCGACCTGCAACGCGGCCTGCTCCGCGGTCGTGAGGTGGACGACTTCCCTGATCTCGCCCGTGGCCTCGGCGACGGATTCCGGCACGGGCGTGGGCGCCGCGCCCTCCGGAGCCTGATGTCCGGCGCACCCGACCAGACCCGTCGCCACCACGAACAACGCTGTACGTCTCATCCATCCTCCCGGCATAGGGTTTCGATTCGTCTCTCTCAACCGCTGTTCCGCTCTCGGAACGGTCGGGCCAATCGACTGTTCACGGCGAAAAGGATCGCGATGACTATTCCCCCCTGGACGAGTACTGTTCCCACGTTGAAGCTCGACAGGGGTGTAAGGCTCGCGGCCAGGTCGTCACGATTCACCGCCTGGCTCAGCCACCACACAAGCAGCACAAGCGCCTCCACGATCACGAACAGCATGACCGCGTTCCACCACCGTCCGATCTTCACGTCGCTGTCCGCACGATTCACGAGCTTCATTCGGAAACGGTCCACGCCGAACCGCACCACGCCCATCGCGAAGAACAGCCCGGACAACATGAGGCCGACGCTCCACACCCAATCCTGATTCCGGAAGAACTCGAGCGACAGGGCCGACGGCACGCCGAGCAGGAAACCGGCCGCGGCGACGATCTGGATCGCTCGCTTCCGACCGAGACCGAAATCCATGAGCACGCGCGAGGCAAGCTCGATCATAGAGATCAGACTGCTCCACGCTGCGAACACGAGGGCCAGGAAGAAGAACACCATGAACAGGTTTCCGGCCGGCATGCGGGCAAACAGCTGCGGGACCCAGATGAAGGTCAGTCCTTCGTTTCCCGCACCTACGATCGTGTCGGCGGCCTCCGGCATGATGGCGAACGCCGTGCACAGCACCATGATGCCCGCGAGAAGAGACACCGAGTTGTTGCCGAAACCGAGCACGAAGGCGTTCAGCGTGGTGTCCTCGCGGTGGCGCAGGTAGACCGCATATGCCGTGACCAGGCCCCAACCCGCCCCCGTGTCCCACGCGTTCTGAGTGAGCGCTTCGAGCCAGACGCGGGCGGTCAGCAGATCGGACCAGTTAGGCGTGAACAGAAAGATGAGCCCACGCTCGGCGCCCGGTAGAGTGAGGGCGCGGACCGCGAGCACTATTACGAGAAGGAACAGGCTGGGGATGAGGACGCGCGCCGCTCGTTCGATCCCTCGCACGCCGAACGCCACCACGGCGACGCCGAGGCCCATGGCGATGGCATGCGTCAGGACGGCCGACCCCGAGCCCACGTAGCCTTCCCAGAAGGCGGCCGCGGCCTCGGGCGATGTCATCGGCACGCCGCGGGTGAGGGCCCCCCACAGGTAGCGGATCGTCCACCCCATGACGACCGAGTAGTAGAACATGATCGCCGTGGCCGTGAACGCGACCCAGGCGCCCATCCAGGCGCTTCCTCTCCCGGCGAGTCGGGCGAACGCTCCAACCGGTCCATGGCGGGTCTCCCGACCCATGGCGAACTCGACCAGAATCAGCGGGACTGACCACAGGAGCAGGAACACGACCCACGCGATCAGGAACGCGCCGCCACCGTTGGTTGCGGCCACCCGTGGGAAGCGCCAGATGTTTCCCGTGCCGACCGCCATGCCCAGCATCACGAGCATGGTTCCCCACCGGGACGAGAAACGTTGTTGTTCGCTCACTCCACGTCCTCTATTCCGGCCGCGGTGGCCGCTTCCACCACTTCATCCAGCCACGCCGTCAGGCATCGGTTGAAGCTTCCAGGCATCGATACATGCGAGCAATGGCCCGTGCCGGACACTTCCTCGTATCGCGCTCCCGGTATCAGGGACGCAACCTCCCGCGCCCACACCGGGGGCACATAGTGGTCGCGCGGACCTTTCAGGACCAGCGTGGGAGCCTGAATCGCCCCGAGCTGTGGACGGAGATCCGTGGCCTCGAGCCTGTCGACCCGCGCCGAGGATACGGACGCCGGAACCGTGCGGGGTCCCGTCCACAGGGCATAGTCGATCACCCGCTCGCTGCCGGGGGAGGCGTCGAAGATCCACACCTCGAGCCGGCTCCACCGACGAGCCAGCGAGCGACCGAGCCATGTCGGCAGGTACCGCGTGGTCGCCATGGCTAGCGGCGCGAGGAGCGTGCGATTGAGGCCTACGTGCTCGTAGCCGACCCGGGCCAGTGTATTGATCAGCACCAGCGCCTGCACTCGCTCGGGATGCCGGACGGCGAACCGCATGGCGATCGCGCCGCCGAGACTCTGGCCGACGAGGATAAGCCGCCCGGCGTCAAATCGGTCCGCCAGCTCCGTGGCGTCATCCACCATGCGGTCCAACGTGTCCCCGGGCGCGAAGTGACTCCGCAGAGTCGCGCACAGTACCCGGTACCGCGCAGCGAGCACCGGAATCTGGAAGCGGAAGGTCTCCTTGATTCCGTCGGCTCCCGGAATGAGCAGGAGAGTCCCGGCGGGCGCGGAAGGGCCGACGGCGAGGCACGACACCGCCTCGCCGTCCGACAGGTCCAGCGAGTGCTCCGGAATCGGCTGCCCGTCCCGCCCGAGCACTGGTGGAGGGACCAATCGCCGGTTTCTGGCCAGGACGAAACGGACATAGACGATCGCAAGCAGCACGGCCGCGAGCCACACCGACCATGGGAACAGGCTCACGCCGGAATCAACCGGGTGCTCGATCCGGCATTTCGGACCGATCCACGGGCTCTGTCCTCAGCCGACTCAAGGCGGCCGAATCCAAGCGGTAGACCGGGTAAAGGAAGTTCCGGACGCGTCCCGGCACGTCCACATCCTCCTCCGACTCCCGCGTCAGGGGAGCATCCTGCGACCACGGCTCGAGCAGCGTGAACAGGAGTCGGACGGCAGCCTGGTCGGACCGTACGATCCACGTTCCGCGCGGTAGATCTCGCTCGCCGCGCACCAGCAGCGCAGAGGCGTCCAGCGCTGCGTCCACAGGGAGATCGCTGGCGAGATCGTCGGGAAGACGGCGCGACAGCCCGATCGGGTAGGCTCCGACCTCCACCCGGGCAGCCTGGCGCAGGCGCTCTATTTGGAAGCCGTGCGACATCAGCAGGTCCGCCCATTCTTCCGCCCCCGGTTCCACCGCCCAGCCAGCCGGCAGCGGCAGCGCCAGAAGTCGTCGCACGGCGGACCGCCAGCGATCCGTGCTCTGGCGCACTATTGTCCCGCGCTCGCTCCACACGAGCCACGACAGCTCGGGGCGTCGGTCGTCCCGCTCGAAACGGGCTTGCAGAGAGAGAGCAGGCGGCGCCGTCGGTCCGCCCGCGGAGTCCCTGGCCACGGCGGACCGCGGGGGGCCACTCGCCTCCGCCACCCGCTCCCGCAATCCGGCGCCCCGGCCCGCCGTCACCTCCAGAAACGCCTTCAGCGCCACGTGCAGCACGGCGACTCGATTCCCCAGGCCCTCCACGCCCTCCAGCGAGGCCACCCCCAACATCACCGCCAGACTGCCACCGAGCGCCAGACTGTTCCGAGCCCGATTCGCACCCAGAGGACCGGGCGTGAAGACCGCGCCCGCAGGTAGCGCAGCAGCTCCACCTACCAGCGGCGAACGTCCCTCGCGCTCCGGCTGTACGGCCACGTGCTCACGAAACGCGATCGAGGCCTTGGCCAGCTCGTTCGCCACGTAGGGCAGCAGGTAGAAGCGGCCGTAGTGGGCGAGTTGCGGGTCGGCGTTGGGATGGGTCGGAAAACCCGCCTGGACGCGATACACGGTGGGGGCGATCTCGCGGAGCTCGATCACCAGGTGAGGTCGCCAGCGCGCCACGAAGTCGTGAACACCGAGCGACGCCGCCGATTCCAGGGCGGCGTGGTCGCGGGAGGGATCCACGCCGCCTGGCTCCTCGCGTACCCACCACAGCAGACCCCAGGGATTGACCGCGGGAACGAAAGCGACTTCGAGATCCTCGAGGAGACCTGTCGTCGCACCGACTGTCAGGTCGCGGATCGTCTCCAGGCTCACCTCGAGCCCGGACGGCTCGTCGCCGCGTTGACCGGACAGAACCAGGACCCGGACCCGTTCCGTGTCGTCCCTCGCGGCGTGTCCTACCGTGGCGAGCAGGACCGGAAGGGTAGAGTCCACCTCGACCGGATCTCCCCGAACCGCCGCCAGCGTATCGAGGGCGACAAGCCCGGTCGCCTCGGACAGCTCCGCGAGCCAGGCCGCCGCTTCCCCGGGGGTAGTGGGAGCGAACCACTCTCGCTCCGAGCCTGGCGTCTGAAACGCCTCGGAATCGTACGGCCTTTCTGCGCCGTCTGCGGCCTCGTCCACTTGAGCGGTGACGGCTCCCGGAATAACCAGAATCAGGAGCCCGAGCGGGATGAAGTAACGGGTCAAGCCAGGCGCTCCCGGACGGCCTGGATGAGGGCGTCGACGCCCAACCTGTCCTCGCCCAGACGGGTCGCCAGCGTCGCCGCGTTCGATCGCATGCCGTGCGCGAACCAGTCGCCCATGAACGGACCGGTCTGCGGATTGCGATACCAATCCTCATCGAAGCGGTCGCGCAGCTCTCTCTCGAGCTGGGCAGCCAGCATTCGGCCACGCAGCCAGTGCCCCACCCCGAACCGCTGGCCCAGGCGCTCGAGAAACGCGCGTGGATCGAACCGGAAGCCGGTCCCGGAGTGCAGAATGTCGGCCCAGTCGGGACCCATGATCGCGGGATGCTCGCTGTCACACAGTTCCAGCTCGAATTCGAGGCGCGCTGCGGCCTTACGCACGGCATACAGGTCCATGAGGGATACGATTCGCAGATAGTCCTCGAGCGCTGTCCCTCCCATCCCGCGCACTCTCCGCACCCAGGGACCGCACAGGCTCAGTCCGGCAAACAGCAGGCCGTGCGCCTCGACCACCGCCAGATCGCCGAGCGCTCGATCCTCGAACGACAGACGGTCGTCGGTATACGCGTAGTGCAGCGCCTGCCCGACGGCGCCCAACATCGCGACGCAGGCGGCCTGGGTGGTCGTCGGTGTGATCAGGAGGTGAATGCGATCCGGAATCCGCACCGGGGCACAGCTCGCGTTCATCCCGGGCCCCGGAAACGATTCGTGCTCCACCGTGACGTGACCTCCGACCTCGAGTGGGAGACCGATGTCCCGCAAGTCCTTGCGGAAGGTCCCGAGCACATCTCCCTCCACACACGTGCCGTCCAGCCACGCCATCCTGGCCAGCCAGCCCGCGTCGTGCCCCTCCGCTTCCTCTGGACCGATTCCGAGGCGCCCCGCGAGCTCCTCTCGCAGAAGATCGTGGTACAGGTCGTCCGTCTCGGTCAGGATCCGCCGAGCCTCATGGATCAATCCGGGGAGATTGACTCCGGACAGCCTCTCCACGGCCTCGCGATACCCGCCGTATCCCAGCTCCGTTGCCGCTTCGCGCCACCGTGAGAGTCGATCGAGCTGCAGGGGGACGGCTTCCTCCAGGGTGCGACAGCGGGCATCCTGCCGCGCGCGCCGGACGTCACGGTCCCCGATCGAGTAGATGACGGCGGACGCCTGACTCACCGGAATGGCAGCGTCGGCGGTCTCTACCTTGGCCGTCGCGCGCCAGTAGGAGAACTCGTCGTCCAGGCGGGCGCTGGTCGCTTCGAGATGATGTCGGGCGGCCCAACGAAGGAGGCGGCGAAGGCGACGCTCTTCTTCTTCGTCGGCCGAGGCGATGGCCCGCTCGATCACCGGAAGGGTCTCCGACGGATCGAGGATCGACTGGGCTTCGTAGAGGGAAGCGAGCTCCGGCCACGCCTTGCGTCCGGACCGGGCCTGAAACAGCTCTTCGTGGATCGCTGCATGCAGGCGCTCTGCGCGATCGCGTATCTCTCCGGTCGTCAGTCCCACGGCTTGCGGACCGGGAGCGTCAGCTCCCCGGGTCTCCTTCGAGGCGGTCACCGATGTATGCGGTGATCCCCTCCGCCGGGACACGGACCTGCGCCAGCGTGTCGCGGTCACGCACGGTCACCGTGCCGTCTTCCATGCTCTGCCCGTCGACCGTGACGCAGAACGGAGTGCCCGCTTCGTCCTGCCGCCGGTAACGACGCCCGATGGATCCGCTCACGTCGTGGAAGGTGGGTTGGTCGGCTCTCAGATCCGCCGCGATTCGCTCCGCCATTTCGGGCATGCCCTCCTTCTTCACGAGGGGGAACACGGCGACCCGCGTCGGCGCGAGGCGGGGGTGCAGTCGCAGGACCGTGCGCATCTCGCCCTCGACCTCTTCCTCGTGATACGCGTCCGCCAGGATCACCAGGACCGTGCGGTCCAGGCCTGCCGACGTCTCGATCACGTACGGAATGAACCGCTTTCCCGTATGTGCCTCCACGTACTCGAGCTTCTTGCCGGAGTGCTCCTCGTGCCGTGACAGGTCGAAGTCCGTCCGGTTGTGGATGCCCTCGAACTCTCTCCACCCCATCGGGAACAGGTATTCGATGTCGACGGCTTCCTTCGCGTAGTGGGCCAGCTCGTCGGGACCGTGCGGATGAAGGCGCAGGCGCTCCTCTCGGATACCGAGCGACTTCACCCACTCCAGTCGAAGATCCTTCCACACGTGGTACCAGTCCTCGTCCGTTCCCGGCTCGACGAAGAACTGCATTTCCATCTGCTCGAACTCGCGCGTGCGGAACGTGAAGTTGCCCGGCGTGATCTCGTTCCGGAATGCCTTTCCGACCTGCGCGATGCCGAACGGCACCTTCTGGCGGGCACTGTCCAGAACGTTGCGGAAGTTGACGTAGATGCCCTGCGCGGTCTCGGGCCGCAGGTACACGACGGACGTCGAATCTTCCACCGGTCCCATGAACGTCTTGAACATGAGGTTGAAGTTCCGGGGATCCGTGAATTGACCGGTGACACCGCAAGTGGGGCACTGCTCGTTCTCGACCTGGTCCGCCCGATACCGGCGGTGGCAGTTGCGGCACTCGATCAAGGGGTCCGTAAAGCCTTCCACGTGCCCGCTCGCCACCCACACGTCGGGGTGCATCAGGATACCGGCATCGAGCCCCTCGATGTCGGCCCGTCGATGGACCATCTCGGCCCACCATGCCTCGCGGACATTTCGCTTCAGCTCGACGCCCAGCGGACCGTAGTCGTACACCGCGCCCACGCCGCCGTACACTTCGGACGATTGAAAAATGAAGCCGCGGCGCTTGGCCAGGGACACCAGCTTGTCCATCAGGCTGTCCGGGTGGCCCGTCTCGGTGCTCACCTGGTCCTCCGTGACCAAGTCGATGTCGCGGCCGCGCTCGAACCGACTCGGAGCGGGCCGGGGAGCCGATAGGATAGCGTCAGGCGAGGGCCTCCGCGACCAGGAGCGCCAGGTCAGAGGGCCCCAGCCACGAGCCTTTACCGTCGAGCGCTACGACGTCGGGCGGAACCGGTCCCTCGAACGTCCCGCAGACGAGAGCGACCGGCACGCGGGCGTCGGATGCCCGTCGGACGATCTCCCCCACGATCTTCCCCAGATCCGTGGTCGGATCGTACGCTCCCTCTCCCGATACGACGAGGTCGGCTTCCTGCAACGCGTCGTCGAATCCCAGGCGATCCAGAACCCAACGGCTTCCCGGCACCAGCTCGGCATCCAGGAAAGCGGCGCAGCCCGCGCCGAGGCCGCCGGCGGCGCCGGCGCCCGTAAGATCTGCCACGTCCCGACCAAGGTCCTCCCGCAGTCTCTGCGCCAGTCGGACCAGGCCGGCTTCCAGGATCTCGACCTCCTGCGGCGTGGCTCCCTTCTGCGGTCCGAACCGGCGGGCCGCGCCGTCCGGACCGAGAAGAGGGCTGCGGACATCGGCGATCGCCGTGATCGGGACGCTGCCCGGACGTTCCTTCCCGCCGGCCCACTCGATACGCGCGAGATCGACGAGCGCGCCGCCTCCCGGACCCGGATCCTTGCCCTCCGTGTCCCGAAACACGTAGCCGAGCGCGCGGGCCAGCCCGCACCCTCCGTCTACCGATCCGGATCCTCCGAGTCCGAGGAAGATAGACGAAGCTCCCGCGCCCAGACACGAGTCCACGAGCTCGCCGACCCCCTGTGTTGTGGCATGCAGGGGATCCCGAGCCTCTCCGGCCATGAGGTGCAGACCGCATGCATCAGCGGCCTCCAGCACCACGTCGCCCCCCGGAGTCCACAGAGACATCCCGCGTACCGGGGCGCCGAGTGGACCGCTGACCGCGTGATCCCGGAGGACTCCCCCTTCGACCGCACGGATCGCCTCGAGGAGACCAGGACCGCCGTCCGAGACGGGCATCCGCCGGATCGACGCTCCGGGGCGTGCACGGCGTACGCCAGCGATCATGGCGTCGGTGACGGCTCCGGCACCCAGGCTCTCCTTGAAAGAGGTGGGACAGACGAGGATTCGCACCCGGGTCTCCCGTTATCGCGGACGGGGAAAGGACTCTCTCGGAAAGCTATCCGGCGGTGGACACGGCCGCAGCCGCAAGGCTACTGTTCGGGCATGTTCGGACCCGGTGGAAACACCCGTATCATAGGCCATCGCGGTGCCCGGGGCGTGGCTCCGGAGAACACCGTGCCTGCCATCCGCCACGGCGTGGAGGTGGGCTCGCATGCCATCGAGATCGACCTGCACGCGTCCAGGGACGGCGAACTGATCGTCATCCACGATCCGACGCTCGATCGCACGACCGACGGAACCGGCCCCATCGAGCAGAGGACCGTCGCCGAGCTGCGGGAATTCGACGCGGGATACCGATTCACCGCTGATCGAGGGCGCACGTACCCGTTCCGGGGTCGGGGTATCCGGATTCCGACTCTCGACGAGGCGATGGAGGCGATCGGCACCATCCCGGCGATCCTGGAGGTCAAGAGCGCGGCGGCCGGCCGGCGGCTCGCCGAATGGCTTCCCGGTCGGCCCGAGCTGAATCGAATCATCGTGGGCGGCTTCGAGGCAGAGGAAGTTGCTCCCGCGGCGGCCGTCGCCCGGTATCGCTGCGCCTACGAGACGGACCTTCTGAGTTTCGTCCTGTGGGGCAAGCTGGGCATCAACCGTCCACTTCCGTCCGACCTGACGGCTGCCATGGTTCCCGTGCGAAAGAGGGCTGTGCGGATCGTCACACGGGGCTTCGTGCGCCGGATGCACGATCAGAAGAAGGGCGTGTTCGTGTGGACCGTAAACCGGCCCGAGGAGATGCGTCGCCTGCTGGACATCGGCGTGGACGGTCTGATCAGCGATTTTCCAGCGGTGCTGCGTCGGGTGGTGGAAGAACGGCTGGCGGCGGGCGCGGACTGAGCTACCGGGAGTGAGGCGCTGAAGGCGTGAGTCGCGGCATCCTGCATGTGGACATGGACGCGTTCTACGCGGCGGTCGAGGAGCGCGAGGACCCTTCCCTGCGGGGGAAGCCGGTTGTCGTGGGCTCCGACCCACGGGGAGGCGTGGGCCGGGGCGTGGTTGCGACCGCGAACTACGCAGCGCGCCGTTACGGCATCGGGTCCGCGATGCCTATCTCCGAGGCGTGGCGCCGGTGCCCGACCGCCGCGTACATCAGGCCCAGAATGCGACTGTACACGGAGGTGTCCAGGCGCGTGACGGCCGTGTTCGAGCGTTTCACGGATCTCATCGAGGCGATCAGCATCGACGAGGCATTCCTGGATGTGACGGCGAGCCGTCGACTGTACGGCGACGGGCCGAGCATCGCCCGCCGGATCAAGGACGCGATTCGTGAAGAGGAATCCCTGACGGCGTCCATCGGGTGCGCGGGATCCAAGTTCGTGGCCAAGATCGCGTCGGACCTCGACAAGCCGGACGGGCTCGTGGTCGTGAAGCCCGGCACCGAGGCGGCTTTTCTCGAGCCGCTTCCGATCGACCGGCTGTGGGGCGCCGGGCCGCGGGCTCTGGAGCGCTATCGCCGCCTCGGCTGCGCCACGATAGGGGATGCCGCCCGCATGGAGCGCGACGTCCTCATCCGATCGTTCGGGGAGTCTCTCGGAGACCGGTTTCACCGGCTCAGCCGAGGCCTCGACGACCGCCCCGTCCATCCGCAGCATGTCAGGAAGTCCCTGGGCAGTGAGAGCACGTTCGGCGAGGACGTGGCGGATCGACGGATCGTCGAGCGACGACTCTTGAACCTGTGCGAGAATGTGGCGGCATCCCTGCGCAGGAAGGGGCTCGCGGGAGCCACAGTCACCGTGAAGCTGAGATGGGAGGGTTTCGAGACGATCACCCGTCGCCGGACCCTCGACGAGCCGGTCAATACGGTGGAGAGGATCTGGCCCGTAGCTCGGGATCTGTTGCGGGCGGCCGATCGTCCGAGGATCAAGGTGAGGCTCGTAGGCGTCACTCTATCCGCGCTCGACCGCGTGGAAAGCGGACAGCAGGATATGTTCATCCCGGAGGCCAATGTGGACACCCGCGTGGCCAGGGCCGTGGACTCGCTGGCAGAGCGCTTCGGATCCGGGACCGTGACTCGCGCGGCGGTACTGGACGAAAGGCGATCCCGGCGGGAGTCGGGGCCGGACGGCGACCCCGTGCGGACGACGCGGGCCGCGCCTGATCCCGACCTGGAGTAGCAGGACTGGCACAGGAGACCTAGAGCTGAGGACCCGGAGAGGAGGGAACGATGCCGGATCCCACGCGTGCGGAAGCCCTCGAGCTGATGCACGAGTATACGGACAACCGAAGTCTTCGGAAGCACATGTACGCCGTGGAATCGGCCATGCGCGCCTACGCGCGAAAGTATGGCGAGGACGAGGAGCGGTGGGGCGCGACGGGACTGATCCACGACTTCGATTACCAGAGGTGGCCCAACGATGCCCTGAGCCCCACGGAGGAGCATCCGTCGACCGGAGTGGCCATCCTGCGCGATCTCGGCTGGCCGGACGAGATTCTGCATGCCGTCATGGCGCATGCCGAGCACACGGGTGTGGAGCCCGAGACGTTGATGGCGCGCGTGCTGAGGGCAGTGGATGAGCTTACCGGTTTCATCATCGCGTGCTCGCTGGTCCGCCCGACCGGGATCACCGACCTGGGATCGAAGTCGGTCAAGAAGAAGATGAAGGACCGCTCGTTCGCCGCCGCGGTCAACCGGGACGAAATCCGGGCGTACACGGAGGTGATCGGCGAAGATCTCACGCAGCACATCGACTTCGTCATCGAGGCCATGCGCGGCATCGCCGACACTCTGGAGCTCGAGCCACATGCGTAACCCCAGGCCGATTTACACGGTCATCGAGCCGTTCCGGATCAAGAGCGTCGAGCCGATACGCATGACCACCCGCGACGAGCGGGAGGCCCACATCGTGGACGCCGGCTACAACGTGTTCCGCCTGCTGGCGCGACACGTTCTCATCGACCTGCTGACGGACAGCGGGACCGGCGCCATGAGCGCCGAGCAGTGGGCCGGGACGATGCGCGGCGACGAGTCCTACGCCGGAAGTGACAGCTATTACCGCTTCAAGGCGGCAGTGCAGGACATCTTCGGGTTCCGCAACGTGATCCCGACCCACCAGGGACGCGCGGCCGAGCGAATCCTGTTCAGCACGGTGTGCCGACCGGGTGACGTCGTTCCCAACAACACCCATTTCGACACGACGCGTGCCAACATCGAGTTCACGGGAGCCGAGGCGACAGACCTTCCGTGCGCCGAGGCGGCGGACCTCCAGTCCCCGGGCCCGTTCAAGGGCAACATCGACCTCGAGGCGCTGGAGCGCCTCCTCGAGGATCCGCCGGGCCGCATTCCCCTCGCCATGATCACGGTCACGAACAACTCGGGGGGGGGCCAGCCGGTCTCCATGGCCAACATCAGGACCGCGAGCGAGCTATGCCGCAACCACGGCATTCCGTTCTACGTGGACGCGTGCCGCTTCGCGGAGAATTCGTACTTCATCCAGCAGCGCGAGGCAGGGTACGAAGACACGCCCCTGATCGAGATCGCGCGGGAGATGTTCTCGTACGCCGATGGGGCGACGATGTCGGCCAAGAAGGACGGAATGGCCAACATCGGCGGCTTCCTGGCCACGAACGACGACCAATTGGCTGCCCAGGAACGGGACCTTCTCATACTGACGGAGGGTTTTCCGACGTACGGGGGGCTCGCCGGTCGTGACCTCGAGGCCGTCGCGGTGGGCCTGTACGAGGCCCTGGAGCCCGACTATCAGAGGTACCGCATCGCCTCGACGGCATACCTCGGTGACCACATCGCAGGGGCCGGCGTGCCGATCGTGCAGCCGCCGGGAGGACACGCCGTCTACATCGACGCCGCGGCGCTGTGCCCGCAGATACCGCAGCTCGAGTTTCCGGGCATCTCCCTGACCGTGGAGCTGTATCGCGAGGCCGGGATCCGTACGGTCGAGATCGGGAGCGTGATGTTCGGCCACACTGACCCGCAATCAGGCGAGCCGCTGGCGGCGCGAAGCGAGCTCGTGCGCCTCGCGATCCCGCGACGCGTCTACACGCAAAGCCACATCGACTACGTGGTGGAGGCCATCCTCAACGTGTACGACCGGCGTGAGGCCATGCAGGGGTACCGGATCACGTACGAGCCGCCATTCCTGAGGCACTTCACGGCCCGGTTCGAGGCGCTGTAGGCGACGGTCGAGCCAAACGGTCGACGTGTTCGCTGACCGGGCTTACATTCGGCGGCCGGATTGAGATTCACCCCCGTAGGAGAGTGTGTTCTGACTGCCACGGGTATCATCACCATGATCGTGGTCCTGTCGTTCGTATGGGGAGGGTTCGCCCTGTTCGTGACCATGGCGGTGCGGCGCGAGAAGGCCAAGGGCACGAAGGCCGGCGAAACTCCGGGTTGATCCGGGCAGCGGCCGGAGATGGCACACCGGGTGCCGCACCGGCCGCGATGGTATGCCCGTAGACGACCACCGGCTGGTTTGTTTAGCTTGGGACGCCCGTCAATCCGGTCCACAGGAGGAAAGCCATGGTCGTCCCGAGTTCTGCTCGCGTTCTCTGCGTCTCGCTCGCCCTGTTGTTCGGTCTCGCCGCTTCGGCCGACGCGCAGATCAACCGCCTGAAGAAGGCCGCCGAGGAAGCAGCCGTTCGCGAGAGTTCGAATCAGGTGGATCGCCTCGTCGCCGAGGCCATTCAGTGCGCGTTCGATGACCCGACCTGCATCGAGGAAGCAGAATCCTCGGGCGACGAATACGTGCTGGTTGACGATGAGGGAAAGGTCATCACGGGTGACGATGGGGCTCCCGTGAGCGATCCGGATGTGGCCGCCGACATCGTCGAGGACAGCACACCGCGACCGGGTGAGGGGGCCTGGGCCAATTACGACTTCGTTCCGGGAGAGCACGTTCTGTTCTACGAGGACTTCTCCGAAGACAAGGTCGGGGACTTTCCGAGACGCCTCGAGTTCCGCAAGGGCAACTGGGAGATCATCGAGTGGGAGGGCCGGAGGCTTCTTCGAAATACGGGGCCGCGGTACTCGTCCATCGAGGTCATCCTTCCGGAGGAACTTCCCGAGCGCTTCACGATAGAGACAGAGGCCTATCTGCCACACTCGAACTACCGATTCATCATTGCCACGACAGCCCCCGCCTCCGGCAAGTCGTGGCAGACGCTGGAAGGCAATTTCTTCCAGATCGGCGTAGCGTCCGGAACGGGAGTCATGGCCCCGCAGAGTGGTGGCGTCGAGGCCTTGAACGCTGCGCCGATCCTGAGCGAACAGCTCATGCCGATCAGGATCATGGTGGATGGCCGGTATGCCAAGGTCTATGTAGGTGAGCGGCGTGTGGCCAACGTCCCCAACGCTGTGTTGGCGCTGTCCGATCGGCTGTTCATCGAGAACACCTACGCGGCCGGCGAAGACACGCCGATCCTGATCGGCCCGATCCGCGTGGCCGCTGGTGGCGCGGACCTGTACGACGCACTGGAGGAGGAAGGACGCGTGGCCACGCACGGCATCCTGTTCGCCGTCAACAGCGCGCGCATTCGCCCCGAGTCGACTCCGACCCTGGAGGAGATCGGGGAGATGCTGCAGGACCACCCGGATCTGCGGCTCTCGATCGAGGGACACACCGACTCCGACGGCGACGAGACCCATAACCAGACCCTTTCCGAGGAGCGCGCAGCAGCGGTCCGCGACTACCTGATCGAGGCATATGGAGTGGACCCATCCCACCTCGAATCGGCGGGAATGGGAGAAAGCTCACCTGTTGAATCCAACGACACGCCGGAGGGAAAGCAGCAGAACCGGCGCGTGGAACTGGTGCGGCTGGACGGGTGAGTCGCCGACACCCCGGAGTGCCTTGACTCCCCGCATCGCCGCCGTATAGTCCGGCGATGCCAAGACGCGACGACATCTCCTCGATCCTGCTGATCGGCTCCGGGCCGATCATCATCGGGCAGGCCTGCGAGTTCGACTATTCGGGCACGCAGGCCTGTCGTGCGCTCCGCGAGGAAGGTTACCGGGTCGTCCTGGTGAACTCCAATCCGGCGACGATCATGACGGACCCCGACGTCGCGGATGCCACCTACATCGAGCCCATCACGGCCGAGTGGGTGGAGCGGGTGATCGAGAAAGAGAAGCCTGACGCGCTCCTTCCGACCATGGGCGGCCAGACGGCCCTCAACGTCGCCCTTGAGCTGAACGACCAGGGCGTTCTGGAAAAATACGGTGTCGAGCTCATCGGCGCCGATACGAGGGCCATCCGCATGGCGGAGAACCGGGAGGAGTTCGCCGCGGCGATGGCGAGGATCGGCCTCGAGGTCCCGCACGGGGGCTTCGCCCGCTCGGTGGACGAGGCCGTCGTGATCGCGGAGGACACCGGTTTCCCGGCCATCATTCGGCCCTCGTTCACGCTCGGTGGCACGGGGGGCGGTATCGCGTGGAACCGGGAGGAGTTCGAGGCCAAAGTGCGGCACGGGCTCGAGCTGTCGCCCATCACCGAGGTCCTGATCGACCGCAGCGTGATCGGGTGGAAGGAGTTCGAGCTCGAGGTGATGCGGGACGGTGCGGACAACGTCGTCATCGTCTGCTCGATCGAGAACTTCGACTCGATGGGCGTGCACACGGGGGACTCGATCACGGTGGCCCCGGCCATGACGCTTTCCGACCACGAGTATCAGGAGATGCGCGACGCGGCGATCGCCATCATTCGGGAGATCGGCGTCGAGGCGGGCGGCTGCAACATCCAGTTCGCGCTCAATCCCACGAACGGCGAGCTGCTGGTGATCGAAATGAACCCGCGCGTGTCGCGAAGCTCAGCGCTCGCCTCTAAGGCGACCGGGTTTCCGATCGCCCGGATCGGGGCGAAGCTCGCGGTCGGCTATCGCCTGGAGGAGATCGACAACGCGATTACCCTCAAGACGCCGTCCTGCTTCGAGCCGGTGCTGGATTACGTGGTGGTGAAGGTCCCCCGGTTCGCGTTCGAGAAGTTCCCGCACGCCGACGCGACGCTGGGCGTTCAGATGAAGGCGGTGGGCGAGGTGATGGCAATCGGGCGCACGTTCAGCCAGGCGTGGCTCAAGGGCTTCCGGGCGCTCGAGAACGACCGGGCCGGGTGGCTCCCGGCGGATGATCCGGCGGACGACCGTCTTCCTGACGACAGCCTCGAGTCGATCCGGTCGGCGATCCGCACGCCGACGCCCGAGCGCGCGTTTCAGCTGTACCGCGCGATTGCCGCCGGCGTAGCGATCGAGGAGATCTACGAGAGGACGGGCATCGACCCGTGGTTCCTCGACCAGCTCGAGGCGATCGTGGATGCGGGACGCGAGTTCGCCGGGCTGCCGGAGATCACGGCCAGCGTGCTGCGCTCGGCGAAACGCATCGGGTTCGGGGACGCGGAGCTGGCCTCGTTGCGCGGCGTTGGCGAATCGGAAATCCGTGACGCCCGGCGCGAGCAAGGGATCCGACCGGTGTTCAAGACCGTGGACACGTGTGCCGGGGAGTTCCCGGCCGCCACGCCGTATCTGTACTCCACGTACGAGACGGAGAACGAGTCGGTCCGCAGCGACCGTCGAAAGGTCGTGATCCTGGGCAGCGGGCCGAATCGTATCGGGCAGGGAGTCGAGTTCGACTACTGCTGTGTCTCGTCATCGCTCGCGCTGCGCGACGTAGGCGTAGAGACGATCATGGTGAACTCCAATCCGGAGACCGTGTCCACGGACTTCGACATCTCCGACAAGCTGTACTTCGAGCCGCTGACCCTTGAGGACGTGCTCGAGATCGTGGAGCACGAGCAGCCGGAGGGAGTGATCGTGCAGATGGGCGGGCAGACACCGCTCCGACTGGCGCGTCGTCTGGAGGACCTCGGCGTGCCTATCCTCGGCACCAGTGTCGACGCGATCGACCGGGCCGAGGACCGCGAGCGCT
The DNA here is from genome assembly GCA_039584815.1 of Gemmatimonadota bacterium. Taxonomy (GTDB): domain Bacteria; phylum Gemmatimonadota; class Gemmatimonadetes; order Palauibacterales; family Palauibacteraceae; genus Benthicola. Next base: position 52,083 of record JBDGXC010000012.1, on the reverse strand, counting down.
TCGGGACCCTGTGTCGGGAGCTCGACATCGCATGCCCGGAGGCCGGCACGGCCACGAGCATCGAGGAAGCCCTCGCGGTGGCAGAGCGCATCGGATTCCCGGTCCTCGTGCGGCCGAGCTACGTACTGGGCGGCAGGGCGATGGAGATCGTGTACGACGACGACATGCTGCGCGAGTACTTCGCGGTAGCGGTGAGCGCCTCACCGGAGCACCCCGTCCTGCTGGACCGGTTCCTGGAGGACGCCTTCGAGGCCGACGTCGATGCCGTGTGCGACGGTGAGACTGTCATCATCGGGGGCGTGATGCAGCACATCGAAGAGGCAGGCATCCATTCGGGGGACTCCGCCTGCGTATTACCGCCGTACCTGCTGAGCGACGATCACATCGCCGAGATGAGGCGACACACCCATGCGTTCGCCGAGGCCCTAGAGGTGGAGGGGCTCATCAACGTGCAGTACGCGGTCCACGAGGGCCGCACGTACGTTCTCGAGGTCAATCCACGCGCCAGCCGGACCGTACCGTTCGTCAGCAAGGCTACGGGCGTGTCACTCGCCCGGGTGGCGGCGCGGGCACTCGTCGGTGAGCGCCTGGCCGACATGGATCTCCCCACGGAACCCGAGGTGCGGGACGTGGCCGTCAAGGAGGCGGTGTTCCCGTTCAACAAGATCCCGGACGCGGATCCGCAGCTCGGGCCCGAGATGCGGTCGACCGGCGAGGTCATGGGGCTCGCGGACAGTTTCGGCCTGGCGTTCGCCAAGGCACAGGTATCGGCAGACGGATCGTTGCCGCTTTCCGGCTCCGTGGTCGTGACCGTGCACGACAGGGACAAGCCCGCCGCTACGCCCATCGTGCGCCGCCTGCACGGGCTGGGATTCGAGATCGCGGCCACGGAGGGCACCGCTCGATACCTGCGGGGAAGAGGCGTTCCATGCCGCACGGTCCTCAAGGTGCACGAGGGACGTCCGCACATCATCGATCTCCTGCTGTCGGGAGACGTGCAGCTGCTGCTCAACACTCCGCTGGGCAAGCATGCGCAGCAGGACGACTACATGATCCGCCGGGCCGCGATCACTCGCGCCGTCCCGTACACGACGACCCTGTCCGCCGCGGCGGCTGCGGCCGATGCCATCATCGCGCTGCGGAGCCGCCGCCTGACCGTGCGCAGCCTTCAGGAGAGGGCGGAGCGGGCGGTCCTCAAAACCGCCGACATTCCTTGACGCCCCGTCGGCTGGCGCCGCGACTTCCGGGCACGGAACCGACCGGCAACCAGAGGGGTTCACGGACGCGATGAGGCGAAGCGAGAGTCGGATCGGAACGCTGATCGTCGCGGCCTGCTTCTGCACGGTTGTCGCGTGCGGGCCGGCCGGCGATCGAGGCGGTGCGGAGACCGCGCCGTCAGCTCACTCCGGCGACGGGAGGGTGTTCTCGAGCGATGAGGACTTCCTCGCGGACTACTGGCTGCGGCCGATACCGCCGCAAGGCCCGGTCCCGGACGGCTGGTCGTCGCTCGAGGCATCGCTGAGGCCGGCCGACTGCGGCATGTGCCACCCGTCTCAGTATGCGGACTGGCGCACGACGCTTCACGCGGGTGCCTACTCGCCGGGCCTGTCTGGGCAATCCGTGAACTGGGAGGTCGGTGCCTTCGGGACGGTCCGCAGCTGTCTCGTGTGCCATGCCCCTCTGTCCGAGCAGAGCGCTCTCCTTCCCTCGGGCACCGAGTGGCTCGCCAACCCCGACTACCAGGCCGAGCTGCGTGACGAGGGGCTCGTGTGCGCGGCGTGCCACGTCCGCGGCTCGAGACGACACGGCCCCCCGCGGCTCGACGGCTCGGTGGATGTCGCTCCGCCGGGCACGCCGCACGGAGGAGCGACGAGGTCCACGTTCTTCGAAGACGCCCGGTTCTGCTCAGGCTGTCATCAGTTCGGTCCCGGTGGAGCTGCCCCGAATGGAAAGCCGCTCGAGAACACCTATGCCGAGTGGCAGGCCAGTCGCTTCGCGACAGAAGGGGTCGTGTGCCAGACCTGCCACATGCCCGGCCGTCGTCACCTGTGGCGTGGGATCCATGACGCGGAGATGGTGCTCAGCGGAGTGACGATCGAGTGGCTGGCGAACGGCGGAGAGATCGGCCTGCGGATCACGAACTCGGGTACGGGCCACCATTTTCCGACATACGCCACCCCGGAGGTCGTCGTGAGCCTGCAGCTCCTCGACGCCGACAGTCAGCCGATCGCGGACGGACGGACGGAGCATCGGATCGCCCGGCGCATCGCGTTCCGGGGAGGTGCATGGATCGAGATGTCCGACACCCGGCTCCCGGTGGATAGCTCAACGATCGTGTCAGCCCCCATCACATCTGAGATCAAGCACGCACACGGCACGGTGGTCGTCCGACCCGATGCGTTCTACGCGGGCGTGTTCGAGGGACTGCTGGCTGGCATGCTGACTGACACCTCGCGGGTCCTGCTCACCGAGGCTCGCCGGCGGGCCCAGACGAGTCAGTTCGCGATCTTCGACGAGACGATCGCTGTGCCGTACTGAGGAAGAGTCGGGAACTCCTTCAGGCGGGCAGCTCAACCACGAACGTGCTCCCCCGACCCTTCCCTTCCGACTCGGCGCGGATACGGCCACCGTGCATCTCGGCGATTCGCCGGGCCAGGGCCAGGCCGACTCCGGTTCCGGCCGAGCGGGGATCGAGGCGTCGAAATACGTCGAACACACGCTCGAGATCCACGGGATCGATGCCTGCGCCATTGTCCCGCACGTACAGGACACACTTGCCGGCCATCCGCCTGGATCCGATCTGCAGCACGGGATCGGACTGGTCTCCCATGTAATCGATCGCGTTCTCCACCAGCAGCCGGAGCAGCTGCAGAAGGCGGATGCGGTCGCCGAAGACGTCCGGCAGATCCCCGATCTCAACCTGCACGCGCCGCCCATCGATGCGATCGCGACACAGGCCCACGGCCTCGGCCGCGAGCTCGCCCAACGGAATCGTCTCCAGCGTCTCGGGCAGGTGGCCGATGCGTGCAAACTCGTCGAGACGGGCAAGCATCGCCAGGAGATGGTGCACGGCGTCGCGTGCCGCCACGACGCTGCGCGTAAGTTCCTCCGGTCCGTGCTGCCGACTGTCCAGGTCGTCGAGCCGGGACGCGACGGCACCAAGCGGCTCCATCAGCTCCTGGGACACGGAGAGGGCAATGCGCTCGAGCTCCTCGTTGGTCGCCTCGAGCTCCGAGATCAGCCGCGCTCGATCGAACTCGGCCTGGCGGCGCGCAGTCACATCGCGGACGCCGCCTACGACGTTCAAGGTCCCGTCGCCGGCGTCCCTCAGCGGACACGCGTAGTCGCGCAGCCAGCGAGTCTTGCCTGTCCGGGTCTCGATCCGGTACTCGGCGACGTCCGTTCGTCCGGCGAGCAGGGCGGAGAGGTGGTGTCGCAGCACCGATCGATCTTCGATCGGAACCAGGCTCAACCAGCTTCGCCGAGCGTCCAGGTCGCCGGGGGGGAATCCGGTGACCCTCGACACGTCGAGATCTGTCCACTCGACGTCGGCGCCGCCGTCGGGCCGCACCGACAACGCGTACGACCAGTCGGCCACGATTTCGGCAATGGCACGGTAGAGCTCCTCGGCGGCCTCGAGGCTCTCTACACCGGCCGGGCCGGCCGGGCGCTCCGCGTGGTGGGGAGACCAGGGCTTGCTCCCTTGTCGCCGCCAGGCGGGTCGCGCAGAAGACTCGTTCATGGCCCGGCACCAGTCTGAGGATCATGCTCGTGGCCGCGGTCGCTTCGCGGAGGGGTCGTAGCGTCGGCCAACTACTCGCGCTTCGTGGGGAGCAAGATTGGAACCGTGCGGGTCCGTCGGGCCGCCCGGCTCGAGATCCATTCGATAGGTAGATCGATCCGTGCCATGGAACAGCTAACGGATGGCCGCGTAAGTCGTGCGATTTCTTGCCTATGAGGGCATGAGGATCGTCGGCGTGAGTTTCTGGAGACGCGCCGGGGCCGGGGCTCGTGGGGAGCGATGCGGCGCCCGTGCGACAACCGTTGAATCAGCCGCTGCACGCCATATTGACCCAAAGTCGGACAGGCGATCGCGCCGCCGTCGAGTCAGTTGCTTGTGGTAGCGGCTCACGGTGGGTACGGTCCGCGAATGATCCGACGCGCGTTTTTACGTAGCGGCTGCGCTCTGGCTATCGGCGCGCTGGGTGGGCTGGCGGCGGCCAGCGGTGCGCCGGCGCAGGATTCGTGGCGCCTGCGGATCGGCGGGCAGGCGGACGAGTGGCTGGAATACAACCACCAGAACGACGTGGCGATCGAGTTCCCGGATGATCTGGGTGGCCGCGCCACGACACGGACGTCGATCCGTCTCCGGCAGAGCGTGGATTCCGTCGCACCGGGCAGCGTGCGTTACCTGGCCACGCTCGATGAGGTGTCGTTCACGGTCGAGCCGGAGCCAGCGGGCCTTCCAGACCTGGCAGGTCTCGAGGGGCTTCGTTTCTGGTACACCGTCAACCGGATCGGGCGCACGACCGGGCTCGAGCTCCCTGGTGGGCGGGGCGAGGCCGGCCCGGGCTTTCGTGAGCAGCTGGAGAACTGGCTGAGCCAGCTCGGGTTCCCTCCGCTCGCGGCGGAGCCGGTCGCCGTGGGCGACCAGTGGACAGAGAGTGTCCCGATTCCCGCTTCCGCGCTCGGTCTCGCGCTCGAGTACGATCTCATGCAAGCGCGAACGACCCGCCTGGAAGAGGTCCGGCGAACCGGAACGACCACCGTGGCCATTCTGCACGTGAACACGCGATGGGAGCCGTCGGCCGATCGGGGCGAGGCGACGGGCGTAGCATCGCTGCGAGGCTCGGCGGAGCAGACCGTGCGCTTCGACATCGGCCGCGGGCGCTTCCTCGGCAGTACCGGCACCAGCTCCCTGGACCTCGTGATCGCACCGCCCGGCAGCGGTCAGTTCGTGGCCGTATCCGCCACCGGCCGTCAGATCACCCGCCTGACGGCCTCCGGAGAGGGCTGAAGAAGCGCGCCTCCGGCTCCCGCGCTACGGCAGGAAGCGCCCGGTGAGGGAAAGGAGCCGCTCGCCGCGCTCCGCCGCCCGCTCCGCCTCGGCCAGGTTGTCCAGCCGGTCGTGCGCCGAGGCCAGCGCCAGGTGCACGATGTAGTACTGGGCCGGGATGCTCGCTCGGGTCGAGGGCTCGGGCCAGACTTCCAGGTCGAGAAGGTCGTCGAGGCGGAACACGTTCCACACCAGATCGTGCGTGCGTGGCACATCGATCCACCGGATGGTGAACTGGGGAGCGAGCTGAACCAGCGTATCGCTGGCCACCAGGTCCTCTTCAGCCAGGCGGTGTGCGAGCCCGCGCCGTATCAGGTGCGGCTGCAGATTCCACGTCTCGTAGACGGGTGGCGCCGTGGCGGCGAAATTGATCGGCCGGTCGCCCAGTGATTCCTGGACGATATAGTAGACCAGGAAGTCGGGGTGTGTCAGAAAGCGTTCCTCGGCGAAGCTAACCTCGATCCGCGGCGTGAAGTTCACCACCGTTCCCGCCGGCGCAATCTGGTACAAAGGGAGGTCGTCAATCTGCTTGTCGGTCAGGGAGTGGATCGGACGAGTCGGAGCTACGATTTCCATATCCCGGTACGCTTCGATCGCGCTTTCCCTGTCGAACGGTCGCTGACACACGACGACCGTCGGCGTGGCCAACGGATCGACACCTTCCGGACACGGACGCGTCAACTCGCGGAGTTGCTTCGGGTACCATTTCGTGCCGAGGTAGGAGTGTACGATGACCGTGACGTCGCGGCGTATCCCTTCCACTTCCTGCAGATACCACAGGGGAAACGTATCGTTGTCCCCGTTCGTCAGCAGGATCCCGTAGGGCTCTACCGACTGGAGTAGGTTCCACGCCCAATCGCGCGCCGAGTGATCGCCGCGGCGCTCGGCCAGAGCGAAGTTGAAGGTCAGGGGGATGAGCGCGAGGAACAGCAGCGGCGCCGCCGTCCGCAGGCCGCTCAGCGGATCCTCCGGTGTGGCCAGACGCTCTCCGATCCATGTCCACACCGTGGCGATCCCCATGCCGGCGTAGAGGCCCCACACGTTGAAGCTGAACAGGAAGAAGTAGTCCCTTTCGCGTACCTCGCGCCGGTCGAGCGGGATGTCGGGGTACGTGCTATACCCGTACTTGAAGTTGAGGTAGAGGATGAGAAGCAACGTGATCGTGAACAGAAACGTCACGAAGTACACGAAGCTGTCGAGGTCGCCCCGCGCATGGCGTACCAGGCCGATGATGCCGAGGGCCAGGAACAGCACGGTCACGATTCCCCTCACGCTGATCGGGAGTCCGCGCGCCCACTGCCAATCGAAGTACTGCCAGAACATCGCGAGCTGAGCCCGCCGGGGCGCCTGCGCATCGGTCCATGGTGGTTTCTGATACTGCTCACGGGCGATGGAAGCCGCCAGATTATCACACTTCACGGCCAGCTTCTTCTCTCCAAAGCCGGTCTCATACTGCATCGGAATCACCGCGTCCAGGACACTGGCGCACTGAGGATCGGCTTCATCGATGATCGGGTTCTGCGCCGATCGAATTGGCACGAACAGCAACTGCAGCGAGAAACCGATGAGCAGGAACAAGGTCCCAAAGACAGCGACGCGCGGCGACAGGACCACCCATACGACAGCGAACCCGGCGCACAGGAGCCAGAGCCGAGGAAGCGGCCACCCGATTCCGGTCATGGCAGCGCCCAGCACCACCCCGCCGACCAACCCGCCGACCACTATGGCGATCGACTGCCAGCGCAGCAGCCGATCATGGTTGTGCCACAGCACGAAGACCGCCAGAGCCGGAAGCGGCAGGAGCGACATCTGGTGGTTCGTCGCCCCCAGACCGAGCAGGAACGCGATGAGCAGTATCAGGCGATCGCCTCGATCCGTGTCGCTGTAGTCCTCCCACAACATCGCCAGATAGGTGATGGCCGCTACGAACAGGAGCGAAACCGTGTACACCTTCTCGTTCACGTTCGACTGCGTCCACACCGTGAACGCGGTGGCGCCCACGAGGACGGCGACGAACGCCGCAACCAGAGCGACAGCACGATTGCGCGTGAAATGAGCCCAGACGCGTATCACGGCGAGGAACCACAGGATGGATGCGGCCGCTGAGATCGTGGCGCTGAGCAGGTTGATCCGCGTAGCGACGGCCAGGCCGGTCCACCCCGTCAGCAGGAGCCAGACCCGTCCGAACAACACGAAGAACGGGTTCCCCGGGGGGTGTGGCATTCCGAGAATGTGGGCGGTTGCCACGTATTCCGACGTGTCCCAGAAGGCCGTCGTCGGGCCGAGGGTGAGAACATACAGAACCCAGATCGCGAAACCCGATGCTACAGCCCACGCCCAAACGGGTAACCGCCACACCCGCTCTCTTTCGATTCCGATCATGTGTCCTGCCAGGATTCCTTGTCAGCGGGGTGCTTCGACCAGGTCGGGCCGGAGCGAACCGGCCTGCCCCTGAGGGACGGCCGGAAAACCTAACTCAGACCTGCCTCACGGCCAAACGCGTGCCGAGAGGACTCGAACGGCTCCGTTCCTGATCTCGACTTCGCCCAGATCGACGAGGCTGGATCCAGTGCCATCCGCTTCCACCTCGAGGCTGAGCGGAAACCGACCGGCGGGCAGCCGCAGCCGCACGACGGACATTTCGTCCGGGAGCAGGTGCCAGCACCGGGTGTCGGCCCGCTCGAACATGGCCGCCGCCGCATTCGCTGCGAAGAACGCGATGTCGCCGAGGGTCTCGTTCTTGTCGCTCAACCCGCTCTCTATGCCGCGCGCCAGTTCGTACTTGAGCGCCGTGCGGGCCACCATCTTGATCAGGATTCCGCCGAGTTTGTCGTCGAATTCCACCATGACGGATTCCGACACGGACGCGCTCAGCGCCGGCGACACACCGGGGAACTCCGGCGACGTGTCGCTCCCGACCGGCGCCGCCGTCGGAGCCGGGAGTCCTGCCGCAGCCGCGTCGAGCGCGGCCAACTGCAGCGCTGGACCGGCCGTCACCGAGAGCCCGATGCCGCTCCCTTCCACCGGAGAGACCCGCACCATTTCCGGCCACGCCACGCGCATGAGGTAGAAGTCGCGCTCCGATCCATCGTCCGATTCCTCGTCGCGATTGCCTTCAGTGGCACCTTCCACGACGCAGCGACCGTCGGCTTCCCGATGCCAGCTCACTTCCGTCTGGTCGGTCAGCCGGAGGAAGTCATACACGTCGGCGAACCCCCTCGCTGCCACACACGTCGCGGCCGCGTGGCGCAGGTCGGGGTCGGAGGCGTGAAGGACATCGGCCTCCTCCGGAAACAACGGCACGTTGAGGGACCGCTCCACGCGGTGTGCTACAAAGCCGCGCTCGAGCAGAACGACCACCTCTCCACCCGGCTCGGCAGGGTCGACAGGCTCGCCCTCACCGTACAGGTCAAGAAAGCGGGGTCGCAGCGACGTGGCAGGCGCCGCGATCTCGGATGGCGACCACACGTGACGATAGGCCACCGCTGCGTCGTTGCTCTCCCCGGCGGCCTCGAACACCGATCCAGCGAAGTACCTCATGGCCCGACGCATACGGGCCTCGGCGGGATCGTACGCCTGGTCTTCACTCAGCTCCAGAAGGCGGCTCAGGCGGCGTGCCTCGACCGCGGCTTCCTCGGGATTCCCGAGCGCCAGGTAGTTGAGCGCGCCGTACAGATTGACCATCAGGCGCTCCGTATCCCCCGGAAGCCAGGCCAGCGCTCGATCGGAAGTCACCAGTGACAGCACGGCCAGAGAGACCTGCTTGGTGAACCGATCATCGATCAGCACTTCGGCAGCCTGCAGCGCCTCGTTGCTTGCCTCGTACTCTCCTGCATAGTGGAGCAGCAGGCCGCGCTGAAGCAGTCGGAGAACCTCGTCACCGATGACGCTCCGGTCATCCGGCTCGGTCAGGGCGACGGCTTCCATGAACTGCCCCTCCCGCGCCATCCGCCGCAGATCCGTGTCGTGCATGGATTGGCCCTCGGGGCCCGTACTGAAGGAACCGATCAGATGGCAGGACGAGAGTAGAAGCGCCGCCAGGGCTACCCCACCAGGGAGCACTTGGCGGCGCCGGGAGTGGCCCGAACCGTGTCGGGCAGGTGCGCGACCCCGATCTCCGTCGGGAGGCATTACTGTGGTGCCTGTCGCTCCAGGATGAGGATGCGCTGCTGGGCCAGCGCGATGGCCTCGGCCAGCTGGGCCGCCGCATCACCCCGCGCCTGGATTGTCTCGATTTCCAGCCGGTGCAGGAACAGCTGATACTGGATCAAGGCCGCGTACGGGCGCAGCGCCTTGTCCAGAGCGGAAGCGATCTTGAAGTCGATCATCGGATCGGAGGGCGTAAGGATGCTCGCCCGGTCGTATCGGTTCAGTGCCGCATCGAAGTCGCCCCGCGCAGCGTAGTCATCGCCCTCCCGGATCAGCGCGTCGGCCATCGAGGCCGCACGGCCCTCGGTCGTGGCGTCGGTCGGGGAATCGACCACTCGTATCCCCTGCGGCTCGCGGTACGCATAGCGGCTGACCGTGTTGCTGGCCAGCTGCACGACCGCGATGTCTCCGACCACGTCGGACGGCGGGCTGATCGAAGTGGCCGGCATCATCACTGTTGCGTCGCCGGCTTGACGGATCGACCACGCGTCGTCCGTCGTACCGGTGGCGGCGAGCACCTGGGTCTCGTTCATGCCGATGGCCACTTCACCCCGCACGAGGGCTTCACAGACGTCGGGGGCACACTCCGCCATGGCCTGGGCCGAGAGAGCCTCGCGCTCCTCTGCCTTCGCCTTCGCATCGGCCGCCTGCGCGGTGGCTGCGGCGACCGCCGCCGAGGAATCCCCGACGCGCTGGTCGTTCTCCATGATCGGTTCCTCGTGGACTTTCTTCGGCACGCACGCCGCGAAAGCCACAAGAGACAGCAGCAGAAATGTCCGCTTCATCGCTCTCTCCCATCATCGCGATCCCGCGCTGGCGGAACCGGCTCACGAACCCTGTCTCAAAATCAGAGTCCGAACGGCTGACGCTCGATGTACTTCTTGATCTCGTGCTGACCCGCCCACACGACGACGTTCGTCTCGAGGTCGATGAGGCGCGCATCCACCTGGTAGAAGACGATTTTTTCCTTCCGGGTGGCTCCGAACCGGGTCGTCTCTTCCTCATCCTCAATGGAACTGAGATCACCCTGCAGTATGTAGGCGGCGCCCATCTCCTGGCCGAGACGCGCTCGGGTGTCCGCCCGCGCGAACTCTTGCTGGTCGTCCCTCTCACCGCGGATCTCTCCCCGCTCTTCAGAACTCGCAACCACCGTCACGAGGCCGGAGTTGATGTAGGCGAACTCGACATCGCGCACGAACGTCGTGACCTCGATGTGCTCGGCGGTGCGGTTCCGAAAGTCACCGACAATCACGGACGGCGCGTCTCCACCGTGGTTGTTGTAGTAGCCCTCGAGCCACGGCCCTGTGAGGCTCTGCTCGATGAGGGCGTTGGCCACCAGACGCGAGTCGGTGTCGTTCCACTCGCCGGACAGATCGGTGACCGTGTCGGGCTCCACCCGCGTAACATGCTTGTTGCTGCACGCCGTCGCCGAGGCGACGAGCAGGAGGAGAATGACGGACGCTGCGCGCACGCGGCGCTCTCCAGGCAAGCTCTCCACAGACATGGCTCCTCCGGCGCTGAACCTCTCGGGATCTGACACGAACGTTGCTACACTCGGCTCGCGGCGCTGTTTCCATGTTCCCGTGTTCCATTCCTCCGGTCATTGACATCGCACGCCCCGTGCCGTGAACGTGAGGGACATGGGAAGAACTGGGATTGCAGGGCACATCAGAGATCAGATAGACGCCCCCGTCGGCAAGCGCCGCTACGTTCGTGGGCTGTTCGGCCGGATTGCAGCGCGTTACGACCTCACCAACGACATCATGTCGCTCGGACGTCACAGGGCCTGGAAGCGGTTCGCTCTGGAGCTGGCAGACATCAGCAACGGGCACGTCGTTCTGGATCTCGCTGCCGGTACCGGAGATCTAGCGATTCGGGCCGCTCGTTCCTCATCCACCTCGTTCGTCGTGGGAGGCGATCTGACGTGGGAGATGATGGCGGTCGGGCGCGCCCGTCCCTCCGGCTCGCTGGTTCGCTGGGCTCAGTGTGACGCCACCCACCTTCCGTTCGCGAGCGGAAGCGTGAACCGCGTCCTGATCGGCTACGGCCTGCGCAATTTCCCCGACCTCGGCGCGTGCCTGTGCGAGATTCGGCGCTGCCTGGCCCCTGAAGGTCGCCTCATTACTCTCGATTTCGGCCGCGCCGAGCCGGCCTGGCTGGACCGCCTGTACCTGCGATACCTCGAGGTGTCCACGATGGCGGCGGGGTGGCTGCTGCATCGCGATGTGGAGTCTTACCGGTACATACCGGAGTCGCTCCGACAGTACCCGGCTCAGAGGGGAGTCACCGAATTGCTGCAGCGGAACGGCTACGTTCGCTGCGGACACGTAGATCTCTGCTACGGAGCGATGGCGATCAACTTCGGCGAGGCGCCCGGTTGACCGCCGGCCGCATCAGCCCTCCCTCTGTTTCCAGATCGTGAGCTGGCGGTGGCCCGTCTCGCTGCTCTCCAGGCGAGCCGTAAGCGTATCGCCGTCCTGCAGATCCAGATCGTCGCGCATTTCCTGCGGGATCGTGATCCGCCCGCCACTGCCGACTGTGACGGTGGAATAGTACAGGACGCGGTAGATTCCCATGCTCGCTCCTCCGGGGGTGGGTGCAGGTGCCGGCGGCGCGGGACGCCGGGACCGCGGCGACACGTGGCATAATCATGCAGTATAGCACTACGCGACACCAGAAAGAAACGGCTGGCTGGGAATGAGGATCGATCGAACGGTGAGCATGCACGTCGCCACGCGACGCTCCCGGTGGACGCTGACGACCCTGCTGCTCGTCGGGCTCGCGGGATGCGGCCGTGTCGATCAGATCCGAACTGTCGTCCTCGGGTCGACGACCTCGCTCTACGACAGCGGCCTCCTGGACGAGCTCGTGGCATCGTTCGAAGCAGGGAACCCGGATCTCGCGGTGCGAGTGCTGGCCGTGGGAACCGGCCAGGCGCTGGAGCTCGGGCGGCGTGGGGATGCGGACCTGCTGCTAGTGCACGCTCCGGATGCCGAGCGCCTATTCGTGCAGGACGGACACGGCCGGGACCGGGTCACCTTCATGCGCAACGACTTCGTGATTGCCGGACCATCCGACGATCCCGCCCGGGTGCGTGAATTGGGAGGTGAGGGTGCCGGTCCGCGGGCAGTTGCGGCCATCGCTGCATCCGGGTCGCGGTTCCTGTCGCGCGGTGACGACTCCGGTACGCACATGCGCGAACGGGCCCTGTGGGAGCAGGCAGGCATCGGACCGGCGGGTGACTGGTACGAGGAGGCCGGACAGGGAATGGGAGGCACCCTCGTCATCGCAGCGGAGCGCGGAGCCTACCTGCTGACGGACCGGGCGACCCTGACCGTGCTGGGCGATGTGGCGCGATTGGAGGTCCTCGCCTCCGGCGGATCCGATCTGGAGAATCTGTACTCGGTGGTCGCGGTAACTCGCGGAGCGAATCCCGAGGGAGCAGAGCGGCTCCGCCGGTGGGTGCTCGGAGAGCAGGCGCGTCAGATCATCGCCGGTTTCGGTGTCGAAGAGTACGGACGTCAGTTGTTCACGCCGCTCGTGCAGGAGCCGGACTCGCAGCCAGGTCCAGCCGTGCGCGGGCTGGGCCTGAATCCGTTCGCCGAGGCCTGGCAACTACTCATGTCTCGCGACCTCTACGTACTCGAGGTGGTCTTCCGATCGCTGGCGATTTCTGGGTCTGCCCTCCTGCTGGCCACACTCATAGGCATGCCGCTGGGCGTGCTCGTAGCGCTGTCGAAGTTTCGGTTGCGTACTCCGGTCGTCGCGTTGATCTACACGGGTCTGGCCTTTCCCCCGGTCGTCGTGGGCCTGGCCGTGTTCCTGCTGCTGTCCCGCGCCGGTCCGCTAGGACCGCTCGAGCTCCTGTATTCGCCGACCGCCGTGGTATTGGCGCAGGTCGTCCTCGCCGGCCCATATATCGCCGCCGTAACCCTCGCTGCCCTCGAGAGCGTGCCGCCAGACGTGCGGCTGCAGGCCAGGGGACTGGGCGCGAGCCGCTGGCAGGCACTCGCGCTACATCTCAGGGAAGCCCGTGCTTCCCTTGTGGCGGCGGTAGCCGCCGGGTTCGGAGCCGTGATCAGCGAAGTGGGCGCCGTGATGATCGTCGGCGGCAACCTGCTCGGAGAGACCCGCGTCATGACGACCGCCATCGTCCTGGAGACCCGGCGGGGCAACTTCGGCGTGGCCATCGCCCTGGGCATAGTCCTGCTCGGAATCGCCTTCGTCGTAAACATGGCGCTCACCCTGCTGCACAGCCGGGGACTCCGGAGGCCGGCGCTGTCGTGAGCAATCGATTGAACGCCCGTGGGGAGCTTCTCACCGGAACCGGTCTCCGGGTCCGCGTGGGAGACGGCCTTCTCCTGGACGTGCCTTACATCGGTCTTCGAAGTGGAGAGCTGTTCGCCGTCCTGGGCCCGAACGGAGCCGGCAAGTCCACCCTGATGAGGGTGATGGCAATGCTCCAGAAGCCGGACTCGGGCTCCGTGTCGCTCGGATCTGCAACCGGTGCGGAAGCAGCGGACCGCCTCCGCCGTACCTCCGCCTTCGTCTTTCAGCGACCCCATCTTTGGGCGGGCACCGTGCGCGAGAACATCGAGCTCGGGCTGAGGTTGCGAAGGGCGTCGCCGGAGCGGCGCCGGGCGCTCGCCGAGGAAGCCGCAGCGCAGCTGGGCGTGGCTCACCTGCTGGCCCGCAGTTCCCGGACCCTGTCGGGAGGCGAGGCACAACGTACGGCCGTGGCTCGGGCGCTCGCCGTGGAGCCTGAGATCTTGTTCCTCGATGAACCCACAGCGAACCTGGATATAGACGTCCGCGGGGCACTTCTGGAAGATCTCGACCGGGTAGCCCGCGCGGGGAGCATGACGATCGTGATGGCCACGCACGAACGCTCGGAGGCCTTCATGCTGGCGGACCAGGTCGCCGTGCTCCGGGACGGCCGGGTCGTGCAGTCGGGTCCTCCGGCCGAGCTGTTCGAGAATCCTATCGACTCGTTCATCGCAGCGGTTACAGGCGCGGAACTGTCGTTCCTGGCGACCGTCCGCGAGGAACTGGATGGAGTGCTCCGGGTCGAGTCGCATGGCTTCGAGTTCACTGTCGTGGGCCGGGCTCCCCTCGGAGCGCGGGTCAGGGTGGCGTACCGGCCTGAGGATCTCTTTCTGGCGCTCTCCGAGCTCAGAGCGAGCCCCCGCAATCGGTTCCGTGCACGCGTGTTGCAGGTCCAAGACGCGGGAAGTCTTCTGCGTGTGCGGCTCGAGGGAGCGGGTACCTGGGTGGCGGTAATCACGCGGGGCGCCTGGGAGGAACTGGCGCTGGACATCGGCTCCGAAGTATGGGTCCACGCGAAGGCCACAGCCCTGCAAGCCTTCCCGGTCTAGACCCCCTGGTTGGCGGGAGCGTCCTGCTCCGAAATCAGCGGCATCTGCTCGTCCTCCTCGGACGGCACGATGTGGTGGGCCCTGCATCGCGCTTCGTAGCTCTCGAGGCCGCCGATCTGGATCGTCGGTCCTTCGGCCGGAGCCGGCCGGCCGTCGATGAGGCGCTGGTTTCGCGTGGCCAGGTCTCCGCACACAACGCAGATCGCATGCAGCTTGTCTATTCTCTCAGCCACCGCGAGAAGCGATCCGACAGGTCCGAACGGCAGCCCGCGAAAATCCATGTCTGTGCCGGAGATGATCACCCGCATTCCACTGTCAGCAAGGTCGTTGGCCACGTCCACGATTCCGGAATCCATGAACTGGACTTCGTCCACGGCCACCACATCCGTATCGCGATCCACGAACTCAGCCACACCGCGCGAGTTGGAAACGGGCCGGGCCTCGATCTCGCGACCGTCGTGGGAGCTGACTCGCTGGATGCCTCCATAGCGGTCATCGAGCTGGGATTTGAAGACCTGGACCTTCCGTCGGGCAATCATGGCTCGCCGTACCCGACGGAGCAGCTCTTCCGATTTTCCGGAGAACATCACGCCGGTGATGACTTCTATGGAGCCTTCACGACCTTCTCTCGTCATCTCTCTCGTGCGGCTCGCGGCCTACTCGTTGACCGTCGCGACGCTCAGCAACTCGCGAAGCTCCTCATCGGTCTTCGCGAGCAGATCAGCCTCGGCGGTCGCTACGTTGCGACTCTCGTGCTCGACGAATCGGGCTGGATTCATGGGGGCATCGAGGCAGTAGAAGAAGACGCGGGCAGCCGCGTTCGAGTCGGGCTGGCCGCCCGAGACGTAGACCTCCCACTGGAGGAAGTTGTCATCGACGATCGTGCGCGCCATGTACGCACCTCACACTTCTACGGAGGATGCCAGCAATTCCCGCAGGTCATCCTCACTGAGCTCGCTCGCTGCCTCCGAGGGAACTTTCGAGAACCCCGGAGGAACGAGCGTATACCTCTGCCGGTCATGAGGGTGTGTTCGGTTCCTGAACAGCACCATCAGTCGTGGAGACTGCGGATTCGTCCCGGAATGCAGGCAGAGCTCGGCCTGCCATCGACTCCCGGCAGCGCTTTCGAATTCTACCTTCTTGCTGTCGGCTGTCCCGTCTAACCTGAAGAGCAATTTCTTGAGGAGACTTTGCCCCTGATCGGCCATCGGATCGCCTTTGCGTTGAAGCTTGTCACAGGCGTCGGCGGGGCACCCGGACGGATCCAGCTGTCTGGATCGCGCTGGTCCCAACCGCCCGACAGCAAGCTACGCGGCGGCTGACCTCGTTGACAACCTGTGCGTTGCCCGGTCGCCACCTTCGTTGACCTGGCGCTACACCATCCGTAACTCGATCATTGGGTCATTCGATCGGGCGCGCGAGTGGCCCGAGACAGGTAGTCGTACAAGGCGTTGCGCGAGAATCGGTTAAAGATACGGTAACCGTAGCGCGCCGTCGATCTCACCTCCCTCGGTGCGGCGGTTCGCTCGGAACGTTTCTTGTACCTCTGCAAGCAACGCAGGGGCCTCGGGTACGAGTCCCAAGGCACGCTGTCGACAGAAGCCAGGAACGGTCCGGGGAGGACGTGAGTCTCAAGTTCTCGATCAACGAGAAGTGCACGTCGTGCATGGCGTGCGTGCGTGTGTGTCCGGTCGAAGCGATCATCGTGACGGGCGACGACGTGCGCATCGACCCGGTCACGTGCATCGAATGCGGGGTATGCGTGCCAGCTTGTTACCACGATTCCATCGATGTGATGGGCGATCTGGACCGGTGTGTTGAATCCATCGAGGCCGGGCGGGCGCTCGTCATTCTGCCCAACGAGATCAGCGTGTTCCTTTTCCCGGCGACTCCCGAACAGATCGTCAACGCCTGTTTCGCGGCAGGATTCCGCACGGTCTATTTCGAGGCGGTGGGCGACGAGCTGGTCGCAGCCGAGTACCTTCGTCTCTGGGAGCACGGCGGCTACCGTTCATGGCTGAGATCGACCAGTCCCGTGGTCGTCAACTATTGCCGCCGGCGAGTGCCCGAGCTGCTTCCCTTCCTTGCACCGATCGTCACTCCTCCCGTGGCGCTCGCAAGGTATATCCGTTCCCTGAACGGAGGCGAATCCGACATCGTCTACGCCGGTTTCGGAACGCCGGGAGCCAACGGCGAGATCGGTGAGATCGACATCTGCATCTCGTTCGCCGAGCTGGAGCGACTGCTTTCGGACAGAGTGGCGAACCCGCTCGAGCAGCCGCAGGTTCTCTCGCGCCTCGTACCCGATCGGCGGCGGTTTCTGTCGCTTTCCGGAGGGCTTCCGCGTCGGATCCTCGAGGAACAGAGACAGACCTCGCGCACCTTCCGAAAAGAGAGAGACCTGCGGACGCTTCCAACCCTGGCCCGGGCGCTGATCGAGGAGGACAGCAGTCTCGGTTTCGTGGACATTCTGCCGTTCGATGGTAACCTCGGGCACCCGTCCTTCGGCCCGGCCGACGACCTCTTCTGGCGCAAGGAGATAGCCGAGCTGTCCGAGCCTCCGCGCGCCGAAGACCCTACAGTTCGCCCGGTCGAGGATCTCGAACTGCGTGCCTCGTTCGAGCCCCTCCCCCAGAGCCTCGCCGTACCCGACCGCGGCAAGGTCGAGGAAATTCTCGAGAAGATCGGAAAAACTCCCGACGGAAGTTACTGGAACTCTGGATCCTGCGGACATCCAACGTGCGTTGAGTTCGCGCAGGCGGTGGCGCGCGGACGGTCCACGCTCTCCCTATGTCCCATCTACCTGGCCCGGCAGCACGAACAGGCATCGCGGGACGCCATGCACGACGCGCTCACGGGCGTGTATACGTTTCGGGTTCTGAACACGCGGTTGGAGGAGGAACTGTCGCGAGCCAGCCGAACAGGAACCTCGATTGCCGTGCTGTTTGTGGATCTCGACAAATTCAAACCAGTCAACGATATCCACGGTCACGGAGCGGGCAACGAGATCCTTCGAGGTGTAGCCGGTGTTCTGACCGAAGCCACACGTAGCACTGACATCGTCTGCCGCTACGGGGGCGATGAGTTCGTCGTCATCCTGGTCAACCCGGATCGTGAAGGTGCCGAGCGTGTGGCCGGGCAGATCCTACGGCGTGTCGAGGACTTGCGGATCGCCACCCCAGAGGGCTACGCGGGGGTTACGCTCAGCATAGGCGTGGCGTATCATTCCGGAGTTACCCAGGCCCGCGTGACCGCCGAAGATATGATGGCGGAAGCCGATGCAGCGCTCTACGTGGCTAAGGCACAGGGCGGTAACACTATACATCCGACTATGGGAGACAGGCTCGTCCAATGACACCCGAGGAGAGGGAAGCGAGGGAAGTAGTGGGACTCGACCCCTGGGGCCTCCGCCGCATCGAGAGGCTACTCCTCGGTCTCGACGGCGTGGGCTCTCTCAAGATCGTTCCGGACGGTCAGGGGGGCATCGAGGAGATTCACGTACTCTCCAGCTCATCCCTCGGTCCCAAGCAGATCGTGCGCAACATCGAGTCTGCCCTTCTCGCCGAGTTCGGACTTCAGATCGACCATCGGAAGATCTCCATCGCCCGCGTGCAGGGATTGGAAACTGAACCAGCTCCGGTTGAAGAAGCCCGCGCCGCCGCTGCGCCCGCCCCCGGAGATCGACGTCTCGTACTGGGCAAGGTCCACATCGAACGCACCGCCGGACAGAAGGTCACGTGCCGCGTAGACCTGGCAGACGGCCGATCGGAGTACACCGGTGAGGCCGAAGGCCCTGACTTCGAGAAGACCCGCATGGAGGTAGCCGCCACGGCGGTCCTTGAAGCGGCCCGGCAGGCGGCGGAGGCGGATCTCATCCTGGCCCTGCAGGGAATCGAGCAGGTGGATGCCTTCGGGCAGACCTTCGTGCTGGCCTCCGTCAATGGATCGGTGCGGCGGCGTTCTTCCGCTCTCGCCGGAGTCGTACGCGTGGAGGATTCCCCCGAGGAGGCAGCCGTTCTTGCCTGCCTCCAGGCCGTGAATCGCTGGATCGCAGTGCGCTAAAGCTCAGCCGAGTTGCGCCCCGGCAACGCGCGAGTTCTCTTTCTGTCTTGTCAAGCGTGTTCCTCTTGATGTTAACTCATGAACGGAGACTTGCTCGACACAGTGTGGAAAAGGGAGTCTACTGAACCCCCCGATCCAGTGTAGCCGCTTTTAGAGCTGAGCGGAGTGATGCCTCCGAGCGGAGATGAAGCATACCCGATAGCGGTGGGGTATGACTTCCATGCGAAAGGAGGTTTGCTCTATGAATTTCTTTATGCTTCTATTTGGCGGTACGCTTAAGTGGTGACGCTAGGGTCGGGGGGTCATTCCGTCTAATGTCCATAAACCCCGTCTAATGCCCATGAACCGGCGGGTCCGGGTAGCCCTCTCCTCGGCGACCTTTCTGGCAGCCTGCTCCCTCATATTGGTGCTTGCAGCATATCCACCAACACTGACGCGAGATTGGTTGATTGCTCTCGGCATGTTCCTCGCTCTCAGCGTGGTAAGCACGCTGATGGCCCTGCGGATATCCGAAGGGGGAGCGACCACCTCGCTCGATTTCGTTCCGCAGCTCGCAGCAGTCTTGTTGATGGGACCCGCTGGAACAACGGTTATCGCGGCCTTATCCGAGTCAATCTCAGAGGTCTTCTTCTACAAGAAGCCTACGCCCAAGAAGATCTTCAACACATCACAGATGATACTGTCGGCGGCGGCCGCGGGCGTGGCGTTTGTCGTATTCGGTGGGGAGCCGAACTTGACCTCCTTGTCAATCAAGGAGTCATTTCCGCCGTTTCTAGTGGCAATTATCGCGTATTTTGCAGTGAACACAGGAGCGGTGTCGTATGTAGTCGCGGCAGCCGAGGAGAAGCCGGTTGCCGAAACATGGCGGCAGATGGCTGGTGGGCTGATCGCATTCGATATTGTGATGAGTCTCCTGGCCTTCTTGGTTGCCCTGATGTACGTGTGGGCGGGACCGCAGTTCCTTCCTTTCGCAGTCATTCCGTTGTTTGGGCTCCGATACAGTTACGGTGTCAATTACGAGTTGAAGCAGTTGAATACGGACCTCTTGCGACTGCTCATTAAGACTATCGAAGCACAAGATCCCTATACGTCTGGACATTCCATCAGAGTTGCGGAGACCGCTCGTCTTGTGGCCCGGGCTATGGGCATAAGCACCCAGCAGGTTCGGCGCATCGAGACAGCCGCGTTACTTCACGACATAGGCAAAATAGATGTCGTATACTTGGAAATCCTCAGGCAGAAGGGTCCGTTGACACCCGACCAGCGTGAACTGATTCGGGCACACCCGGAGCGGGGGGTCGACATTCTTCGCTCAATTCGCAGTCTTCACCCTGAGGTTTTGGATTGTGTGCGGCACCACCATGAGCGGTGGGATGGTGACGGCTACCCTTCCGGACTGGCTGGTTCTGAGATCCCAGTCGGAGCACGAATCATCATGATAGGGGACACCGTTGATGCTATGACAACGGCACGTCCTTACCGGGATCCGCTTCCGATGTCTGTCGTCAAAGAAGAGCTAATCAAGCACAGAGGCGGGCAGTTCGATCCCAGAATCGTGGATCTGCTTGTGAAGAATGACATGCTCGGCAGAATCGAGACATCAATCCCCAGTTCGGACGCGAAGAGCGAAGGAGCTAGTGCAAGCTAGATTTGACAAGTCTCCGCTAGACGGAGCCAACGTTCTGCGAACCGTGTGAACCACTGTAGGCCGACGTCCGTCAGCTCTGCTCGCACTTGCGCAGTCGACTCAGCGTGACCGCCTTGTTCTCTCAGAAGTATGAGCCGCAGCCACCTGATCTTCAACGCGCTCACCCTGTCGATCTCCTGCTGCCTTTCCTCGACTCTCCTCAAGCGGCTCAAGACGGTATCCGGCTGGTTGCGCCGGTTGAGAAAACCCCAAAACCATTCAACTTTGAACCGCTCTTGGATTCCCTCCAGCGCAGATTCTTCAGTCGGACACAGTCGCGCCCAGTTTTTTGCAGAATCGGCGTCTCTCAGCTGAAGCGAGGTTAGCCCAAGGCAAGCTTGCAGTTCTGTCGAAAATTCTGTAACGCCCGTTTGTTCAGCTACACGGTAGATGGCTGTGTACGCCCGGCTAGCGTCTCTGATTCTTCCTTGGTAGAAGGCTAGGTTGGCCGCATTCAGATGGATCGGTATCGCAACATCGAGAGCCACTTCTAGAGCCTCATGCAGTTTGCTCGCCCGCTCTGTGTATACCTCAGCTTGCTCCCAGTCGCCTTGTTCTACTGCATTACAAGCGAGGTTTGTAAGAACAGTAGCCAAGTCCAGAGCATCGTTGGTCTTTCGCGCCGACTCAAGTCCTTGTTTCAACTCGTAGTCGGCTTCGTCCCACATCGCCATGCGTTGGTACCCGAGGCCTCGTAGTAGGCGAACTCGTTGCTGGAGATGCTCCGGTAGAGAGGGACCTAGCTTGACGTTACGTAGAGTTTCAAGCCCAGCCACTGCAGATCCATAGAACAGCTCGAATGCTGCCAGGCTACCGCGGGCTGTAACATCGCCTACGTCGGTGAGCGAACCCGACGAAATGGCCGCTGAGTGTAACGAAGAAATCCGGTCGCGGACGCGGGCTATTCTCTGGTGATCATTGTTCCGACTCGCGACTTTCAGCTTCCAGTTTAGAGATTCGAACCGCTTTTCGAGTCGGACTTGGGTGTTCGAGATGTTGCGGATGTCTGCGTGCACGCTCCCGAGGATCTTCTCAGCATCAAGCCAATTCGCCTCACCTCCCATCTTCACCTCCACCCTGCGTTCCGGAGGCATAGCCTCATCCAGCCGCAGGATCTCCTTGAAGTGCTCCTTGGCGTGCGCTAGCTGCGCGGACTCCAATTCCGCCGCCGCCAGCAGGTGGAGCGCAACAAGTTTCTCGTCCAGGTTCGCAGCATTCCTCATGGCCAGGTCCGCCATGGCGGCGGCCTCCTTTTGCCCCCCGGTACCCTTGCCCTCTCGGGCGGCGCGCAGCGCGAACCGGTACGTGTTGGCCCTGTCTTCCCCCCGGTCGTAGTGGCGTGCCAGCGTGGCCGCGTTCGCATCTGACTCGGTGTGCAGGTGGCGAGCCGCGGTCAGGTGCAGGGCAGCCCTCTGCAGCGCAGTCATCTCGGCGTAGACGTACTCACGCACGATATCGTTGACGAAGTCCAGCTCCGCGTCGCGATCCTGAAGCAGACCGCGCCCATAGAGATCTTCACTGACCTGAGCGGCCTCCATCAGGCTGAGGCCGGCAACGGCCGCGACAGCGCCCGGCGTAGCATGGCGCTCCAAGACTGCCGTCGCCTGCAACAGAGCGATCGCCCCACGAGAGAGACCTTTCAGGCGTATGGCGAGCACTTTGCTCAGACGGTCATCCGTGAGGGGATCCCACCGGGAGGCCTCGGCTGCCCAGGTGGTCGACCCGACGGCGGCCCTGAAGACCTCGAGCGCGAAGAAGGGATTGCCTCCCGCCAAGTGTTGGGCCAGCTCCAGCGCCGGCTGGTGACCCGGATCAGGAGCCGCCTGTCTGAGAATCTCGCCGATCTGCTCCCGGGTCAGAGGAGCGAGCCGGACTTCGCGCGTGAGCTCCGATGTCTTCGGTTGACTGACGGGGATGTTCTCCGGAAGCTCATCGTCCCGTGATACGCGTATCGTGGCCACGAGAAGGAACGCATGTCCCGCGAGCCGGCGCGTGATGTAGTGAAGCAGTGAGCGCGAAGTGGCGTCCATCCACTGAACGTCCTCAACGACCCAGATGATCGGCTGTGCTCGCAAGGAAAGCCGCATCAGCCCGACGACTTCCTCGTACAGACGCCGTCGCCACGCAGCCGGATCGACCTTGTGGTCCTTCTCTCGAATCAGGTGCTCGAACTCCGGGAACAGGTGTCCGATGCGGGTGAAGCTCTCTGTGGCGCTGGCAGACGCATGTGTCGCTCCGATCACGATCGAACGAAGACCGTCAACGACCGGACCATAGGGAACCTCGGCCTCGGCCGGGTAGCATCTGCTCTCGAGAAGCGTGATCTCGTCCAGGCCCACCGAGCGTACGAATTCCCGGACGAGTCGGGTCTTGCCGATCCCCGCCTCACCTGCAACGAGAATGGCGGTGCCTGAATACGTGGACAGGTCGCGCGACGCGATGCGTAGTGTCTCCAGCTCGGGCTCGCGGCCGAGGAATGGAGTCTCGAGCTCTCCGAGGTTGTCTTCCCATGGCTCGGGTGCCGGTCGCGATCGAATCCGTTGAACCAGCTGCCTGGTCTCCTCGGACAGTCCGTCCGGAAAGTCCGCCGCCATGGGTAGGACGACGTCTTCGTAGTGGCGAACGGCGGACGCGGCGTCGCCGTGCATCCACAAGCCTCGCATGAGGGCTCGGTGCGCCTCTTCATCGAATGGAGACAGCTTCACGAGACGGAGGGCGCCGATGCACATCTCGCCCCACATGCCACTCTCGTCACACTGCCGCACATGTCGCCGCAGGACCAGCTCGCCCAGACGAAACAGTCGCAGTCGCTCCATCTCGAGCCAGCGCTCGAAGTCGTCCGTGCCCGCCTGGAGCAGATTGTCCGCGAAGGGGCCCCGGTACAGGTCAACGGCCCGAGCCAGGTCTCCCGACTTGAGGGCGGCTTCGAACTCGTTGGCGTCGAGACGGATGAGGTCCGGTGTCAAGCGGATCGCGTCACCGGGTACCTTCCCCACCGCTCCCGGCAGGTTCTTGCGCAGATCGTAGATTGCCTGGCTGAGCGAGTGACGGGCCCTCTGGATTGAGGTATCCCAGAAGAATCGAGCGATGGTGTCGCGGGCGTGCAGCTTGCCGTCGTTGGCTGCCAGGTATACCAGCAGCGCCACGTGCTTTCGGGAGCGCAGGCTGATTGCGGCCCCGGTGTCATCGGTGACGAGCACGCCGCCAAGACTGCGGATCGAGTAGCGCGTCAACGGTCCCTCCGGCACGATACGGTTGCCTGCTGCCCAGCCTCGACGACTTGGGCCCAAGGTTCACATCGGACTATCATCGTACCGTCAACTCGAAGCTTCTTCGGGGCAGGTGGTTGTCACCCGCACGAAGTGTCGTATCATCGCTCCGGCTGGACGTTCGCGGAGCGTCTGTCAAGCTCCGGCGGATCCGCATGGGTCAACTTCGAGTGAACCGCGAGGCTCGGGTGTGAGATGACAGTATGTGATCGAGGCGAGAAACGGCAGGGATCCCGCCGCGGGGGCATGGCGCTCGCGATCATGATCATCGCTGGCTCCTGTGCAACCGAGAACCCTCAACCGGAGGGGATTCAACCCGCGAAACAGCTGTGGGCTCAGCCAGAGAGCGCGTCATCCTTGCTCCAGCCACACGACGTGGCCCCGAACGGCCGCACCTCGGCCTGGGTGGCCGACAGGGCGATCGGTGCGCTCATCTGGATCTCCGGCGTGCCGGGGGAAGGCGGGATGTTCGGACGCCAGGATCAGGGGCCGGCGGAGGTCGTGCGGCCCGTTCGCGCCGCCGCCTCACGCGAGCACGGGGTCGCTGCGTACGACCTCGAGCGAAAGATGATCGACGTGTTCACGAGCGAGGGACAGGTTCTGGCAAGCTTCGATCCGGGTGTCGTGCCGGCCGTGATGGAGGTTTCTCGAATGCCTCGCGGGCTGGTGTACGCCTCGCTGCTCAGACAGGACTCGGCGACGACCACGCTTTTCGTCACGTACTCCGATTTTCGTGGGGGGCAGGTGGATACTCTCCTCGGGCCGACCGTGGGACCGGAGACGCTCAGGACGATTCCCGTGGCTCCGCGCTACGCGTCCATCGTGGCGTCGGGCTCCGGTTTCTGGGTCTGGACGAGAGCGGTCCCTGACACCGTATTTGAGGTAGCCCACTCCTCGAACGATTCCCGGAAGATCGTGGTGGACCGCCGGTACGAACAGGCGCTCGGCCTTCTCGGTGATCCGGTGCAGGACATGCTCTGGTTCGTGTGGAAACAGGCCGACGGTCTGGACTTCGACGGTTTCGACGTGAGCAGCGCGGGACTTGAGCCCTACGAGGCCCCTCTGGTGTCGCAGCGATCCACGCCGGGGGGTTTCCAGCCGATGGGCCTGTATGACGGAGCCGTTCTCGGCTGGACCGCGACCGCAGCCACTCGGTTCCGGCTCACTTCCTACGAGCTGCAGGAAGCGAGGAACGCCGGCCCGTAAGTACTTCGCCGGGTGGCATCCCCCGCGGCCCGGTTACACTCCCTGGCGAGCGATCTCATCGTAAAGCCGCGCGATCGTCTCGATCCCCCGGTGATAGGTCGCGACGTCCATCCACTCGTTCGGCGCGTGCGCGTTGCCGCCCGGAGGAGCGAATCCGAGAAGCAGCACCGGTCCCTCGAAGATCTCCTCGAACAGAGGAACGATAGGGATCGAGCCGCCTTCCCGAATGTACACCGGAGGCCTTCCCCACGACGCTTCCAGCGCGGCTGATGCTGCCTCGAACAGGGGGCTGTCGGGGTCCGCCGCCCACGGTCGGCCGCCGTGTGACGGCACGACCCGCACGTTCACGCCCTCCGGCGCGAGGGACTCGACATGGCGCGTAAACAGCTCCTCGATCCGGTCTGGATCCTGGTCCGCCACGAGACGCATGGAGATCTTCGCGCTCGCCTTGGCCGGCAGCACGGTCTTGGCACCATCTCCCGTGAATCCCGAGATCATGCCGTTGACGTCCAGGGCCGGCCGGTACCACAGCCGCTCCAACGTGCCGAAGCCGACCTCCCCGCCAAGTGCCGGAGCGCCTGTCTCCTCCAGGAAATCCTCGTCGGTGTAGGGCAGATCGCTGGTTGCCTGGCGCTCAGCCTCGGTCATCGGCCGGACGCGGTCGTAGAATCCCGGAATCGTGACACGGCCGTCCTCGTCCTTCAAGCTCGCGATGATTCGGGCCAGCGCCATGGCCGGGTTGACCACCGCTCCACCGTAGCTGCCCGAGTGGAGGTCCGTGGCCGGTCCATCCACGAACACTTCGAGGTAGGCGATGCCTCGCAGGCCCGTGCCGATGGACGGAATGTCGATGCCGAGCATTCCGGTGTCGCTGATGATCACCGCATCGCAGGAGAGTCGCTCAGCCTGTTCGCGCAAGAAGCTCTCGAGGTGGGTGCTCCCGATCTCTTCTTCGCCTTCGATGCACAGCTT
Organism: Gemmatimonadota bacterium; assembly: GCA_039584815.1. Classification (GTDB taxonomy): domain Bacteria; phylum Gemmatimonadota; class Gemmatimonadetes; order Palauibacterales; family Palauibacteraceae; genus Benthicola. The sequence goes on along the minus strand of JBDGXC010000012.1, from coordinate 26,307 downwards.
CACGTTGACGGGCAGGCCGGCCCCACCCTTCAGGCGGGTCTCCAGGGCCTTGACGTGCATGTAGACCTGGCCCTTGTCGTCGTTCGTCCCGCGTGCGTACATGCGACCGTCACGCACCTCGGGCTCGAACGGAGGCGAATCCCACAACTCCACCGGGTCCACGGGCTGCACATCGTAGTGCCCGTACACGAGAATCGTGGGCGCGTCAGGGTCGACGATCTTCTCGGCGACGACGAACGGATTGCCTGCGGTCGGAATCACTTCGACACCGTCCATCCCGGCGTCCCGGATCCTCTCGGCCAGCCATTCCGCGCATCGGGCCACGTCGGCCACGTACTGGCTCTCGGTGCTGACGCTCGGGATGCGGAGAAAGTCGACCAGCTCCTGCTCAAACCGCGGGCCGCTGGACCGGACGAAGGAAGCCATGTCTGTTGTCACCGTATCACTCCCGTCATTGGTTCGTAGAGGGAAGAGCCTCTGCACCGCTCAAGGGCCATTTCCAGCGTCGCGGCCAGGAGACCGTGCCGCGCACCGCCAGCTCGGCGGACCGCTTCTTCCACCGCCGCGCCGACCGTCTCCTCGATCGAAGCGAACACTTCTCCCGGCGGAAGCGGCAGGTCGGAGCGGCTCTGGCAGGCGAAAGCGTGGGCCGTTCCGCAACTCGCGATAATGTCCGCCGCGACTGCGAACCGGCGATCGGCTTCCCGCTCGACGCTCGTGTCCCCGGGCGCCTCGGCAGCGAACGGGTGGTTCGCTCCGGACACGATCGTGCGGACTCCCGCACGCTCGATGCGATCGAGCACCTCGCGATCGATCGTGCCCGAGGCAGCTGCCGCCACGAACAGGTCCGCCGGCGTGTCCTCGAAGACGTCCGCTGCCGCCCGGGCGGTGAGAGCGTCCGTCACCGGCAGGCTGCTGCCGGAGCGCCGGAGCAGGAGATCTTCCACTCGCTCGCGGCCGAGGCCTCCTTCGTCGATCACACCGCCTCGCGCGTCCACGATGCCGACGATTCGGAACCCGGCTCGCGCCATGTAGAGTGCGGCCGCCCCACCCACCGAACCGAAACCCTGGAGCAACACGCGCGTCTCAGAAGGGTGGCGCCCCTGGTGCTCGAGAAGGCGCAGAGCCGTGGTCGCGACGCTGTAACCGGTGACCAGGCTGAATACGCGCGCCACCTTTCCCGTCAATCCCAGCTCCGGCGGGACGGGTTGATCCAGCCCGATGTGCATCAGCTCGGAGCGCCGCCCGAGCGCTTCCCCTTCGAGACCGAGGTGGCCGCGAAGCACACCGATCTGCGGGTGATCGATTCCGATGTCGCGGCACAGGGGAATCACTTCCCCGATCTCGCTTACGTTCAGGTCGCCGGCTGTTCCGTAACGCGCCAGGAGCTCTGGCCGGATGGCCTGGAACCATCGTGCCAGCACGTCCGTCTTCCTAGGATCGTCCGGATTGAAATCGATGCCTGACTTGGCCCCCCCGATGGCGGGCCCGGCGAACGCGAACTTGAGCTCCATGGCCTTCGCCAGGAACGTGACCTCGTCGCGCGTGAGACCGGTGCGCATTCGTGTTCCGCCGCCCGCCGCTCCACCGCTCAGGCTGTTGATCACCAACCAGCCCCGCGCTGAAGTCTCCGAGTCGTTCCACTCGAAGACGATCTCGGGCGCCGCCCGGAAATACTCCTCGTAGCGACGCCACACGTCGCTGCCGTCGCTGAAGTTGCCTTGCATCGCCGCGTCAGGGCCTCGCGAGAGTTCGTTCAGCCGTCTACTGCTTCCCACTCGTTGTTGGAGCGATCCAGGTCCGGATAGTACCCATCTGGATCGATGGTGACCTTGCGCAGGTCGCCGGACGTCGTGACCGACCGGGTCACGGTGCGCGTTGCGGCCCACATCGCCACGGGCCACACGACGGTCTCGGAAGAGCCGTCCGTGTACTCGAGCTGGATCTCCACCGGCATCACACCGCTCGAGAGATTCGAAACCGTGATCTGTGCCGAGCCGGAGGCCGGCACGACCTCGTCCACGGCCTGGTCGAGGGTAGCCGTCCCGTAGAACCAGGGCTGCCAGAACCAATCGAGGCTGGTTCCCGCCGCCTCCTCCATCATGGCGAAGAAGTCCCACGGCATCGGGTGCTTGAACGCCCACGTGGCCGCGTAGTCTCTGTAGGCGGCGTCGAACTTCTCCTGTCCCATCATATGCCGCAGCGTGTGCAGCAGCATCCCGGGCTTGCTGTACGACGCTACACCTGCCCCGAACTGGTGCTCGGCGTAGTCCATGTGGCCCATGATGGGCTCCTGCATCTCCATCCGAACGACCATCTCGTACTGGCGGTTCTCGCCCGGACGCTCCACCAGTGACCCGTCGTAGTCGGCCATGGCGAGCGACGAGTTGTATGTCGTCAGGCCTTCGTCCATCCACGCGTACGCCATTTCCTTCGTGCCGATGATCATCGGCATCCAGAAGTGGCTGAGCTCGTGCGTCACCGTGCCGTTGAGTTCCCGATCCCGTGACTCATGGGTGATGAAGGTGATCATCGGGTACTCCATCCCGTTGACCTGTGGGGGTCCCATGGCGGCCGTGGCCTGAGGATACGGATACGGCAGGATGTAGTCGGAGAAGTACTCGATCGCATGCTTCGCGTACAGCGTGGCCTCCGACCAGTGGCCGTATGCGGGATCGAACACGTTCTGAATCAGGGCTCGCCCTTCGCCGAACCCCGTGTCAGCGCCCGTGGCGTGCCACAAGTACGTCCCACCTGCAGCGAACGCGAAGTCTCGAACGTTCTCGGCTTCGAAGCGCCATGTGTGCCATCCATCGTCGGCTGCTGCGGTTGCGCGGCCGGCGGTGCGATCCCTCGCGCTTACGATCTCGACTACGGTGTCGACGGCCATGGCGGCCGACAATCGGGCGGCCGCATCAGCGGTCAGGACCTCCCCCGGATTGGTGAGCATGCCCGTGGCCACGACCAGCCAGCCTTCGGGCACCGTGACATTGACTGAATAGTCCCCGTAGTCGGTGTAGAACTCTCCGCTCCCCAGATACGGCGACTGATCCTGCCCGAACACATCGTCGAATACGGCGACCTGCGGATACCACTGGGCGAGGTTGAACACCTCGTTGTCGAGGTGGCCGGTTCGGAACCCGCCCCCGCCCGATACGGTGAACGACCACTCCACCTCGACTTGCACCACACCTCCCGGCTCCAGCGGCTCCGGGAGAACAACGCTGGCCAGGGTCTCGCGGATGCGGTAGCCCGGCTCATCCTGCGGAGGCTGCGGGCCGAAACGGCGTGACGGGGGAAGCTCCGAAAGGATGATTCCGTCGACGGCAATCCGGTCCAGCGTCATGCCGCCGGTAGGGGTGACGCCCATGTTCCGGGCTGCGCCCTCCCGGAAGACGTTCTGGTACAGGTGCAGAGCGATGGCCGGCCGCTCGGCCGGAGTCTCGTTGCGCACCGTAATGGTCCCCGAGGCGGTCAGGAGAGCCGTCGCGGGCTCGATCTGCACATCGATGTCGTAGTCCACATACTGTTGCCAGTGTTCCGGCCCGGGACGGCCGTTCTCGGTGCGCGTACCGGCCGCGATCGCGGCCACGTACCCCCGGGGGGGCTGCACCGGCTGGAACACCGGATAATCGACTACCAACCCTGTCCCGTCCAGCGGGTTGGTTTCCTGGGCACTCGCCGGAACCGGGAGGCCACTCAGGACGGCCGCCAGGGCTGTCGCTCCTGCCATCCACCGCATCCTCACTGTCCACCTCCACGTTGTCCTGCTGTCGATACTATCGCTTTGGCCACCGGCAGGCGGGCGCTCTGGACCGCACGCGGACGCAGCCCTCCGCAACCGGGGACCGAGAAGCTACTCGAAGGTCTCGAGGTCCGTCCAGTTCAGGAGCGGAAGCAGCTGATGCTTCCCCTCATGTCGCCAGTCGGGCGGCGGCCACGCCATGCAGCCGAACGGCGCAACCCGGCTGACGCCGAGGCGGGCCGCGCTCTCCGACAGGGCAACTATGCCGGCGCGGCCGGCATAGCCTATCGACTGAATCCGTCCGCTCAGTGGACCCAGCGCGGCTTCGAGCGCCGTCAACCCGGCTACCTCCGATACAACGACCAGCCTCGGGAGGTTTTCCACCCCAATATCCGGAGCGGCGCTCACGAGCACCGTCCAGCGCAGCGAGTCACCCGGAGTCTGGAGCCCTGTCACACCTTCCTCGTACCCTCCAAACTCATAGGTCGCCCGCACTTCACGGATTGCTACGGCCTCTTCCTCGGAAGGCGCCGGCGGGGGGTGTCTCCCCGTCTCGAGCTCCAGCGCCTCCGCCAGACGTCTCGCGAACGAACGACCCGAACCGCCGACCACGAACACGAGTCGTGGTGACACGCACCCCTGCTGATCGTACGCGCAGACGTCGCGCGCCAGAGCCGCTGCTTCATCCTCCTCCGCATCGGGTAACACTACTGCGACTCCGAGTCGGGGCCCGTATGTGACCACCTCGACGTGTGCAGGAACCGAGCGACGGACGTTCTCCACTGCTCTCTCGCCTCCGTAAACGACGACCTTCCCGGCGCGCCCCGACCACTCGACCCAGGTCGCCGATGACTCCCCGCCGGGCCACCAGGTCGCCGCGATCGTGCGGCCGAGGAGCTGGTCTTCTTCCGTCACGAGCCGCGCGAAGAGGGGCAGGAGACAGGGCTCCGATCGCGGGAGCTTGCACAGGACACCCGACCGGGCGAGCAGCGCCCGAATGGTGGCGCTCAGCGAGACCCCCGGAACATTGCCTGCCAGCACCTGGAGCATGAGGCGCGGACCGATCGCCCGGCGGCTCCGGGATCCGGGCCCGGTCCAGCCGGGATCGGCCACGAAGCGCTCCAGCAGCGCCGAGTCGCCGACCTCCGACCGCACCAGGGATCGCAGGTGCTCCGCCCTCGACGTGCGTGCGAAACCGTCCAGCGTTCTGCGGCTGAGCTCCTCGTCCCAACCGAGTTCGACCCGAAGGAGGTCGCGCGCCGCGTCTCCGGCCGCGCCCGCTCCCGAGAGACGCGCCACCGCGGTATCGACCGCGCGGATCACGTCCTCCGTCGTCCGGCTCTCGCGCGACTCCCCGGCCGCGGCGTCCACGGCCGTCGCTACTGCCGCGGCATTGGCACGATCGAGAACGGGTGTGCGGAACGGATGGCCGGCCGCCGTAGTCCCGTGATTCCACTTCGTCGGAGTCGCCAAACCGGGGAGGTGCCACGGTTCAAGCACGATGCTGGGCCTCCAGCAGCTCCGCTGTCGCGAGAGAGCAACCTCGTGGCGGAGCACCTTCGGTGCGTCCCCGCCACTCGATGCCCGAACCGGTCGTCCGCCCACGGTCCTCGGTGAGCACCGCGCACACGCTCCCCAGGTTGGCCAGATCATAGTGGCACAGGATGCCCGTCTCCCCTGCCGGCAGCTCCGCGAGAGTCACCGGATCCAGCACCCTGGTCCGCAGCCATGGGGGTCCTCTGAGCGGCCCCACAGGAATTCCCACCCCGTATCGCTGCGATAGGAGCTCGGTCATGCCGAACTCGTTGATGATAGCGCTCGGGCTCATCCCCAGCCTGAATGCCAGCTCCGAGACCACGTCCTCACGCCGGCGATCAGATTGCCCTTTCAATCCGCCCGTGTCCACGACGCGTGACCCAGCCGGCAAGTTTGTCGGCGAGCTGCGCGCGTCCACCATGCGCTCCAGCCACGCGCTGAACGACAGCGTGGTGCCGAGCAGACATAGTGGCCGACCCGAAAGCCGGGCCTCCGCTACGAGTTCCTCAAGCAGGTACCAGTCGATCCCGCTCGGAGTGGTGACGCTCACGCCGTCCTTCGCTCCGAAGGTGCTGCGCACATGGTCCAGCATCCAGCCGAGCGAGGAATCAGGGTCGTATACAAAGGAGGGAGATAAAGTGACTATTTTTGCTGTAGTTTCACCGCCGGAGACGTACACCCGAAACCCCGCATCCGCGGAGGCCCGATACAGGTCCGGAGAACGTACGAAATGTTGTCCGCGCCTCGCCGTCCCGCGACTTGTCCCACTCGTACGGAACACGAGGAGCGATTCGTCGACGTCCCCCACCACCAGATCGGCGGCACGGAAGGCGGCCGTCGGAACGGGAGGCAGGTCGCGCCAGCCGCTGATGTCCGATCGGGTCACGGACCGGCTCTCGCAGTATCTACGGTACGGTACGTTGCCTGCGAACTGGACTTCGAAGGCCCTCCGGGCAAGATCATCCAGCAGGGCATCATCCCACCCGTCCTCGCCACCGGACCCGGGTGACCAGCTGTCGAACCGGGCGATGAGCTCTGCGGCCAGGGAGTCGAAGGATGTCAGGCCCATTCCGTTAGCGGATGTACCCATGAACGAAATGTGTGCGGGACCCCTGGAAGGGACAAGCGCTGGTCACGCCGATGCTCCGCACGGCCGATCCTCTTCGATCAGTGCGAATTCATGCGACCAACGTGGACAGTACCTTTACGTATCCACTTTACCCGAATTGCATGGGCTTCGGACGAGGCGATCGTGCGCCGCAGCGTCGTCATGTCGCTGACCGGGACACCGGACACTTCGATGACCACATCCCCCTCGCGGAGGCCCATGCGAGAGGCCGGAGTGTCGCCGATGACTCGCAGCACGAGCAGGCCTTCGTCGACGCCCGCGAAATACTCGGCCAGGTCGGGGCCGAGTTCGCGGAACTCCGCGCCGGCCAATCGACGATGCGAGCTGAGCAGCTCGCGCAGTTGTTCGGGGATCGGGCGCGGTGCCACGTAGTACGCCCACGCCCCCTGTGGGTCAGCGTCCGTCGTGGTCCTGACCGCGAGATCCAGGGAATCCGCCGTCACGGTTCGAACTCGTCCGTACAGGCGGACCAGTGAATCCAGGTGCACCCGCGCCGTGCGCAGTGAAGAGTCGCGCACACGGGTGAGCTCCCGCGCGAGCTCTTCGTTCTCCCACACGTACCCCGGAAAATTAGTCCGAAGCTCCACGTCGATCCGATTCGGTGACGGGGAGTCGCTCCGGATTCCGTCCTCGTTGCGTCCGGCGCTTGGGCCCTCTTCCACTCGTCGGTCGAATTCCCGGATGCGCTCCAGCATGATGTGGACGGTCTCCGGATCACCCACGTCCACCTTCAGGGTGCCCTCCGCGTCTTCGTGGAAAAAGACGAATTCGTTCCCTCTCGTGCGCAGCGAGTCCAGTCGCACTTTGACCTCGTCCAGTCGACCGCGCACGGACGGGATCCGCACGACCCGCACTTCTCCCTTCGCGCCGTCCAACACCTCGGGCTCCGATCCGAAGAACATGGTGCGCACATCCACATAGGGCTCCGCCGACCTGATCTCGGGTGTGACCTCGATGGCCGCGCGGCCCGAGGCACGACCCACGTCGAGCACCACGGGGATGCCAGCCTCGAGGGCAAGCAGGGCCTCGCGACCACGCGCCGTCCTCACGTCCGTTCCGTCGACGGCGAGGAGGGTGTCCCGGGCCAGCAGTCCCGCTCGATCCGCCGGCCCGTTCACGACCACCGACGTGACGACCGGCGCTTCATCACAACTCCCCGTCTCCACTTCATGAATCGCGCATTTCTCGGCGAGAAGAACCCCGATGCGGGCCCTCTCTCTGGGAGTCCAGGCCGCCTCCGATTCCTGACCTTGCAGCCCGCTGACTCCAGGACCAGCCGCCATCAACGCCGTGATGACACCGATCATAGCCCCGTGCTTCACCCCAACACCGATCACGTCCTCGTCCCTCCTCAGTACTCCGCTGCTGTCATGCGGAGCGTCCGGTCCAGGCGTCCGGCCAGGCTCTCCCGCTCATCCACAAGCTGGAACAGAAAGTTGTTCAGGACCGGGTCCGCGGGAGCTTCCCGGAGCGCCTCCTGCGAGGCCTCGATCATCGCATCGAGGTGCGTGATCCGCGTCGCGACGGCCTCCGGTCCCGCCTGCCATGTTCTGCCCTCGAGGTCATGATCCCGCAGCTCCTCGAGATCCGACACCGTGCGAAGATAGGCTTCAGTCGGTTCCACGTCGGGGAAAGAGACGGCCGACGCCCCGCGGCCGGGATCCGCGGCATCGCCGGCACCGGTGCGCTCCGGAACTTCGGCGACCCGGGATGTTCCCGGCGGAGATTCCGACCCGAAGCGCTGCCCGAACATCAACCCGGCCGCGAAGAGAGCGACCACCGCTGCGGCCTGCAGCGGCCACGCGGGTGCCCTCCGAAGCGGCGCGAAGACGCCGCGGTTTCTCCCCATCCGTCCGTCCAACCGGGCCTCGATCCGATCCCACTCGTCAGCCGGGGGCTGGAGGTCCGGAAGAGCGGAAAGCGCCATGCGCACCCGACTCATCTGTTCGAACTCGCGAGCGCACTCCGCACACTGGGCGACGTGCTCCAGCTCCCCGGGCACGTTGCCGGGATCGTCCAGAAGAGCCGAGATCCGTTCTCTCGTCAGGTGTTCAGGCATGATTACCGGCTTCGTTCCTTTCCCGGGCCGGCGCGAGCAGGTCCCGCATGCGCGCCCGGGCCTTGTGCAGCTGTGACTTCGACGTTCCCACCGCAATCCCGATGCGTTCGGCGATCTCCTCGTGCGTCAGTCCTTCCACATCGTGCAGGACCAGCACCTCTCGATAGCCCGCCGACAGTCGATCCAGGGCCTGGCCCAGCAGTCGCTGGTTCAGCACCGCCTCATCCGTGGGAGGTGGTGATGAGGTGATCTCCGCCGAGGATTCCACCTCGGGTCGCTTGCTCTGTCGGCGCAGTCGATTCAGTGCGGCATTGACTGCCAGGCGGTGCATCCACGTGCCGAAAGACGACTCTCCCCGGAACAGGTGGAGCTTGTCGAACGCCCGTACCCACGCGTCCTGGGACACGTCCTCTGCCAGGTGGTCATCCCCGACCATCCGGCGTACCACGGAGTAGACGCGCCCGCAGTGCGCCGAGTAGAGGGCTGCCATCGCGTGCCGGTCACCTCCCCGGGCGGCCGCGATCAGCCGTGCATCAGACATTCGCCACGTATCTCATGTCGCCGATGATTGGACGGGTGAGACGGCCCCATCGTTGCCCGAACATCAGCGGGACTCTCCTTCGAGGAGGCGCAGCAACCACGGCGTGGCCGCGTACGCAATCGCCGCAACGAGGAGGCCTACCGTAGCGTCGATCCCATAGTGGAACCGCCCGTACACCGTCCCCAGGGTAAGAGACACCGCGAACGGCGCCATGATCCAGAAGACGCGCTTGCTTTCACGACCGGTCGCAAGCCATGCGGAGACGGTGGCTGCCACGTGAGAGCTCGGGAACGCGGTACCCTTCGAGGAGCCGCTTTCGAGAATGGAGTGGACGAGTCGGATGATCCGGCCCTCAGCGGCCTCGCCCGCGATCAGGGGGAAATCGTACCGAGGTCCTGCCACCGGGAAGACGGCGAAGCAGAGGTAGCAGCTGAAGAAGGCGAGGGCGATGGTGAAGGAAGCTCGTTCGAGGGACCTCGGCCCCTTCAGCACATAGGCAGCCACTGCGGCGCCCGGCACGATGAGGTAGTAGGAGAAATACCCGAGGTGCAGGGTCTCGGAGAACCACAGGCGGCCGTACCAATCGCTGAACACCATGGCCAGCTGGTCCCCGAACATCGCCTCCTCCCATCGCATCACGGAGGGATCGAAATAGCCCGTCACGTGAAGCTGGTTGAGGGGTGCCAGCTCCAAGTACAGCAGCGGCGTGAGCGCGATCGGATAGAAGAGACGGAAGAACAGCAGGAAGCGATGATTCGGAAGCGAACCGGGCGCAGCTCTCCCAATGAGCACGATCGCGGCGACGTGCAGCGCCGCGATTCCCAGGCCCAGTACGCTGGCGCTGGTCAGGGCAACGATTGCGGTCGCTGCCAGATACGCCGCGGTGAGATAGTCGACTCCCAGAGGGCCCCGGCTCGCGAAGTCCGCCTCCTGCCGGTGCCCGCTCACTTCGCGAGCCACCCCTGCTCGCGGTACCAGTCCGCCGTCAGAGAAAGCGCCTCGCCTATTCCGGTCGTGGGCCTCCAGCCGAGCCCCCGTTCGACCTCGTCGAGACTGGCCGTCCAATCCAGGAGGGATAAGTCGGCAGCGGTTCGACGATCGAAATGTGGCGTGACGCCGAGCAACCGCGACGCCCCCTCCGTGATCGTTCCCGTGATCTGCCACAGCGGGCTCGGAATCCGGAGCAGTCGGACCCTGCGACCTACCGCTGCGCTGAGCGCTTCACCCAGCTGCTCCCAGGTCACGATCTCCGCCCCTGCGATGTGGAAGGGCCCCATCTCGGTCTCCGGCCGTGCCACCGCCCGAACGATCGCCTCCGCGACGTCCTTCACGTACACCGGCTGCAGCCGGCCGCGGGATGTGGAAGTCGGCAGCAGGCCGGCGCGCGCGGCGCGGAACAGGGTCAGCGAGTCCTCATCACGGGGTCCGAAAATTCCGCCGGGCCGCAGGATCACCGGACGCAGCACTCCTTCGGTTCGCGCAACGGCCTGAAACAGGCGGCGTTCGCCCGCCAGCTTGCTCTCGCCGTACGGACTCGTGGGTCTGTCTGCCACGACACCGTGTCCGGGGTCGGGTCCACGCGCCGCCAGGCTGCTGACCAGAACGAAGCGACCGACTCCCGCGCCGATGGCAGCTTCTGCCAGGGACTGTGTCCCTTCCGCGTTTACGCGAGAGTATTCGGAAGCGCTTCGCGCACGGGTCAGTCCCGCCGAGTGCACGACGGTGTCTACACCTGCGAGGGCGTCGAGAAGCCCTGACTCTTCGCGCAGATCGACCGTCACGCGTTCGACCCGGAGGGATTCGATCCACCGAAGGTTACTGGTCGGACGCACCGTACACCGGACCGACCAACCGTCTGCTAGAAGGGCTTCCGCGACGTGGCTTCCCAGGAAGCCGGTGGCTCCCGTGAGGAGGACTGTGCCGCGAGTGCCGTCGAAAGAGTGGGCTCGTTCGGTTCCGCGAAAAGACGGACTGGAATCGGTCACGGAAACTCAGACGGCCCGGTCGTACATCCGGAAGCGCTTGTACACCGTAGCCCCGATCTTCTCGAGCGGCTTTCGCATCCCGACGTTGCTCTCGAGGATCCACCCGAACTCGCCCGCTCGAATTCCCTTGGCGACTCCCTCGCGAAAGATCCTGAGGTACAGGAGGTTGTCGATTCCCTGGTGGCGGTATTCCGGGACGAGTCCCAGCGTCAGCACCCGGAGAAAGTCGATCCCGCGCATGTGCCCGAGGATCCTGAGCAGCCCGAACGGGAACAGCCTCCCGCGCGCGTGGATCAGCGCCCGGTTGTAATCCTTGAGCCACAGGACAAATCCGATCGGTTCGCCGGCGGCGTTTTCCGCGAAGATCACCTGTTCGGGATCCTTCAGCACCAGCGGCTTGAGCTCGCGAGCCATGAACCGGATCTCGGCATCCGTCATCGGCACGAAGCCCCAGTTGTTCTCCCACGCCCTGTTGTAGACGTGGCGCACCCGATCGAGCTCGTCGTCGAACTCCTTCTTGCGCAGGGTACGAAGCCTGATGTCCAGGCGCTTGGCCAGGCGCTCCTCCCGCCGCAGCAGATACTCGGGAGGAACGCTGTTGTCCAGGTAATACGCCACCATCGACATCGCTGTCCCGAACCCCGCCCCCTCGACCAGGTCGGCATAGTACTTCGGGTTGTAGGACATCATGACCGCCGGCGGGCTTTCGAATCCTTCGATCAGAAGTCCGGCGCTCTCGTTGGTCGAGAAGCTGGCCGGGCCTCGCATCACCTGCAGGCCACGTTCGGCAAGCCAGTCGGCTGCTCGGCTGAACAGAGCGTTCGCCACCGACTGATCGTTCTCGCACTCGAAGAAACCGAAGAAGCCGACCGGCTCCTCGTGGAACGAGACGTGATTCCTGTTGTGAATGGCAGCGATCCGTCCGACGCACCGGTCTTCGCGCAGAGCGACGAAGGGCTGGGCTTCCGAGTGTTCGTGGAAAGGGTGCTTCTCCCGATCGAACATCGTCTTCACGTCGCGGAGAAGCGGAGCGACCCAGTTCGGGTCACTTGCGTAAATACTGTACGGCAGGTGGAGGAACCGACGAAACTCCTCTCGGCCGTCGGCGGAGGATACGGTGACGTCCTGCGCTCCGCTCACACCACCTGGTGCTGGCGATCCAGGATCCCGTACTTCCTGCCTACCCGTTCGATCGCCTCGAGCACGAAGTCGAGCTGGCCGTCGGTGTGCGTCGCCATGAAGCTGGTGCGGAGGCGGCAGCTGCCCTCCGGCACCGCCGGGGGAACCACGGGATTCGTGAACACTCCGGCATCGAACAGGTCCCGCCAGAAGCGGAACGTCATCTCCATGGGACCGATCAGGATCGGAACGATCGGTGTTTCCGTCGGTCCGATGTCGAACCCCAGGGACGTAAAGGCATCCATCATGCGCCGCGTGTTGGCCCACAGTCGTTCCTGCCGCTCCGGTTCCGTTCGAATGATCGCCAGGGCCTGGAGCACGGTCGCTACGGCGGCTGGTGGCATGCTGGCGCTGAAGATCAGAGCGCGTGCGTTATTGCGCAGGTAGTCGATCACTACCGCGTCGGCCGCTACGAAGCCGCCGATCGAGGCCAGTGACTTGCTGAACGTGCCCGTGATCAGATCGACCTCGTCCGTGAGTCCGAAGTGCGCAGCGGTCCCTGCACCATGCGGTCCAAGAACACCCAGCGAATGTGCATCGTCCACCATGACGGCCGCATCGTAACGCGCGGCGAGCGGCAGGAGGTTGGGGAGATCCGCGATGTCGCCTTCCATGCTGTACACGCCGTCCACGACGATCATCTTGCCTCGGTCTCCATTCGCCGAAGCGAGTAGGCGCTCCAGGTGGTCCAGGTCCGCATGGCGAAAGCGCTGGATGTCCCCGAATCCGAGGCGAGCCCCGTCCTGGATGCACGCGTGGTCCAACTTGTCGAGGAAAACGGTGTCATTCCGGCCGATCAAGGCACCGATCGATCCCAGGTTGGTCTGATAGCCGGTGCTGAAGACGAGCGCCTCTTCTTTCCCGACGAAGTCGGCGAGCTCATCCTCCAGCTGATCGTGCAGGTCCAGGTTCCCGTTCAGGAAGCGGCTACCGGTGTTGCCGCTACCGTAGGTGTCGAGCGCCCGCTTCGCCGCTTCTATGATCCGCGGATCGTGAGTGAGGCCCATGTAGTTGTTGGAGCCCACCATGATCTTCCGGTGGCCGTCGATGACGACTTCCGTATCTTCCGAGTTCTCGATCCTCTGGAAGTACGGATACAGCCCCGCTGCCCGCAGATCCCGGGCCGCAGTGAAGTTCACGCACTTCGCGAATACATGCATGCTGTGACGACCCCTCTGAACGGGTTACGGAGACGCTCGCTGCCGGCCGGCAGCGGGGATCAAGCACTTGAAGTTACCTCGGGGGACCCGACCGAGCAAGCAACGAGACCGATTTCAAGGGCTTCGCGGAACCGTCGTTCAAGCAACCGGGTTGCTCGCTTGCCCGCCGGACCGAGGTGTCTCATTCTGCCCCCGTGAGCCGACGAACATGGAGTCCCGGCCCGAGTCTCGTCTTCGGCAGCGTTGCCCTGGGTATCGCTCTGACCGGCTGCGCCTCGTCCTCGAGGTCCGCGGCGGACCCCGGCGACGAGCCCGCTGTCCAGCTCGTAGCCGCGCGCGACACGGCCGATGCGCCGTTGGACTCTGTCATCGCGGCGCCGGTCTCAACGTCGAACCTGGACTTCGACTCGCTGGTGGCCGTCATACGGTCCGATGCGGGCCGCGAGCGCCTCCCTTCGATGCTGCCGTTCGGAGTCGCGTGGACGCCGACCCGAATAGAAGAGGGATCGGCCGTGGCGTTGCGTCTCCTGCAGCCTCGCGGCGGCCGTGAGCCGGTATCCGTTGATGGAGTGCTCGCTGGTCGCGACATCCGGTTCGGCCGACTGGACGACGCGTGGCTGGGTGTGGCGGCGGTCCCGATCGGCACCCGCGGACCGAGCGAGATCGAGATCGAAATCCGGTTCGCTGGTGGCACCCGGACAAGCCTGTCCGTGCCACTCGAAATCGCTGGCCGAACTTGGGATCGATCGGCCTTGAGCGTCGCGCCCCACTACTCCTCACCGCCGGCCGAGGTACAGGATCGAATTGCCAGGGAGAGGAGCCTCATCCGCGGGATCCTGGACGCCGCGTCGGCGGAGTGGCTGCTGAACGGTCCCTTCGTCGAGCCCCGCCCGTTCGACATCACGAGTCCGTACGGACAGGAGCGCGTCTTCAATGACGAGGTGCAGAGCCGGCATACGGGCGTCGATCTGCGGGGTGGTGTTGGCGATCCAGTGCGCGCGGCCGGCAGAGGACGCGTGGTGCTAGTGGGTGATTTCTACTACTCCGGCACGAGCGTTTTCGTCGATCACGGACACGGAGTGCACACGGGGTACTTTCACCTGTCGGAGATCCTGGCCGAGCAGGGAGACATAGTGGAGAAAGGCGAGCTGATCGGCCGTGTCGGCATGAGCGGGCGCGTTACCGGCCCGCACCTTCACTGGTCGCTATGGGTGGGTGGTGTAGGGCAGGACGCGGGTAGCCTGCTCGAGATGATGATACCGGAGCGGCCGGCGCCCTGAATCCTGTCGTCGGGGGAGCAGGTCCTTCCGTGTGCGCGGCTCCTGAGCGAAGGAAAGGCCGCCTGGCGGCTCCTGAACGTGACGGCGAGGCTCATACCGTTTCGGCTCGAAACTCGTCAGACGGCCCATCGCTGGTTCCTGCATCTGTGTAACGCTCCGGTGGTCGACGGGTTCCCGACGAAGGTGAACGGCTTGCCTCGGGTCGGGGGCGACGGCACTTTGGCAACCCGGAAATGACCCCAACTGGATAGCGCATGACTCGAATCGCCATCGTGCTGGGCGGCGGCGCCTCACTCGGCTCCTACATCGGCGGCGCCCTGACCGAGATCCTCACCGCGGTCGAGCAGAATCGTGGGCGACATCGAGCCGTGATCGACGTGATCACCGGCTCCTCGGCCGGTGCACTGAACGGCGCGCTGGCCGCGAGGGCCCTTACCGTCAATCGGCATCTGCTTCCGTGGATCGAACGAGCGTGGGTGGACGGCGCCGATGTCTCCGTGCTGCTCGATCCGGCGCGGCGCGAGCGCGGCGGCTGGCTGGACGGGTCAGCGCTCGATGAGCTCGTGCATGCTCTGGTCGCCGCCGATCCGGCCTCCGACGACGAACCCTCGCCTGCGGCCGGGCGCACCGTACGCGTGGGCTTCACGCTGGCCAACCTGTACGGCGTTCCGCACGACTACCGGGTCCGGTTTCTTAACGCACCGGAGCGCACATTCGGGACTCGTGTGCACGCCGATCACATCCGCTTCGAGCTAGCCGGTAAGAGCCGGGCGGGTGATCCGGTGTGGAGGCGGATGGCAGGCGCGGCCGTAGCCTCCGCGAGCTTCCCTTTCGCCTTTCCGCCCCGGAGAATAGACAGAGACCCCTCCGAGTACCCCGAGGCGAGTCTCGCCACGGATGGTGACGGGCGGTTGGACATGTGGTACGTGGACGGTGGGCTGTTCGACAACGCACCCCTCGGTCTGGCCCGAAGCCTGGTCGAGCTCGATGAGGGTCATCGGGCGGACGATCGGCGGTATCTCTTCGTCGAGCCGACGCTGCAGGGCTCCGCGTTCGATCCGGCGGCACCGGACGGTCCCCCGGGGACGATCACCGGGATGGCCGCGGCGCTCGCTCGTGCCGTACTGGGTCAGGGGGCTGCGCAGGATTGGATTCACGCGAACCGGATAAACTCGCGCCTCGTGATCCTGCGGGCCCTCGTGGGGCGCCTGCCGGAGATCGCCCCCGAGCTGGCAGAAGCGGGCGCCCTGGGACTGGGTCGCTATATCGGCGAGCTGGCCGAGACCGTCGCGGAGATGCAGTGCTCGGCCGGGGCGGCAGCGGGGACCGATGCCGACGATCCGGTTGTCGATCATCTCGATAGCCAGATCGAGCGCATCGAATCGGATCCGGCGTACGCGGACGCTCTGGGAAGGATCGGCTCGCGGGCCGGACGCTCGAGGCTCGCCAAGGTGATCTTCGTCCTCGAGGCGGCGGGAGACCTTCAGAACAAGGACGTGTTGCCGCTCTACCTCGTGGCTCCGGAGCGAATCGGCGGACTGTCTGGCGATTTCCTCGCGGGCTTCGGAGGCTTCTTCAGCCGGGAATGGCGAGCCAACGACTTTCGTGCGGGGCGCCGCGATGCACGGCGCGTGCTCGAGGAGAGCCTGCAGGACGTCTTGTCGTATGAGCCCGGCCACGCGGCGGCGTATCGTGTCGAGGAGCTGGAGCCGGACTTCAACGCCATCCCTGCGGCCGGGAAGGCGAAGCTCGACGCTCTGGTGGACACGGAGGCCGACCACGTTCTCGCAGAGCTCCAGCCGGGTCCGCTGGCTGCTGCATTCGGCTGGGCATGGAAGCCTGTGGTGCGGCGCTGGGCCAGGGATCGCGTGCGCGCTGCGCTGCGCAGCGCGCACTGACCCAGACGGCGCAAGGAAGGAGAAGCCCCGTGGCCGACTTCAAGCGTGTCGTTCTCTCGGGCCAGCAGGTTGTCCTCCTCTTCGTCTGCCTGGCCGTCGTGTTCTTCGCCTTTCTCAACCTGGAGGGAGTGACGGTCGACCTGTTCTTCACGCAACTGGAGACATCCGTCGCGCTGCTACTGCTCGTGCCCTTGCTGGCGGGAATGCTCCTAGGGTGGGTCGGCGGTCGACTCGCCGGTAGGCGAAAGCGACGGGGCGCGCCGGACGAGACCGCGGAGCTGCCACCCGGGCAGGATGCGATGAGCCAGGAAAGCTGGGCCAACCTCGACCTGGACGAGCTGGAGATCTAGCCGACCGCTGCCGGCTCCTTCTTCTCGAAGGGAACAATCTTCCCGGCGAACGCCGAAGCGAGCACCGTGTACGGGCTCGCCAGGTACACCTTCCCCGGTCCACTGCGCCCCGGGAAGTTCCGGTTGATAGAGCTTACCGTCACGGTATCGGCGTCGAAGCTCACTCCCGGGCCGGCGTTGATGCAGGCACCGCAGCCCGGAGGAAGAACTTCGATCCCGGCCTCGACGAACAGGTCGTGATATCCCCGGTCCCGTGCGAACTCCTCGACCTCCAGAGAACCGTACTGCAGCCACGCCTGGATCGACTCCGGCACCCGGCGCCCCTCAGCCAGGGCTTGCCGGACCACCTCGGCCGCCATCTCGATGTCGTCCCACTTGGCGCCGGTGCAGGAGCCCGCGTACACGATGTCCACCTCCACATCCTCGCCGAGCTCGTCGATCGGGAGACCGTTGCCCGGGTCTCCCGGTGTCGCGACCATGGGCCTGAGCGCGGAGGCGTCGATCGTGATGGTCCCCTCGTACGTGGCGCCGGGATCGCTGGCCAGTCCCTCGGCATACGTCTCTGCCTCCTCGCGAGGCATACCCCGGTGTGCGACGAGCCACGCTACCGCAGTCTCGTCGGGGGCCACGATACCCGTGAGCGCGCCTACCTCCGCGGCCATGTTCGTCAGCGTGGCGCGCTCGTCGATACCCAGCTCCCGGACGGCCGCGCCGGTATACTCCAGCACCTTTCCGATCGCCTGTCCGCCCCGCACGTAGGGGTGGCGGAGGATCTCGAGGATCATGTCCTTGGCGGTGACACCCCTCGGCTTCCGCCCGGTGAACTCGATGCGAACGGAAGGCGGAATGCGAAGCCTGACGTCCCGAGTGGCCCAGGAGTTCACTAGGGCCGTCGTCCCCACGCCGAACGCGAAGCAGCCGATGGCCCCGGAATGCGGCGTGTGTGAGTCGCTGCCGATCACGACCTGGCCGGGAAGCGCGTAGTCTCCAAGCACCTTCACATGGCAGATCGCCTCAGTCCCGGTTCGATCGGGAAGCTCACCGTGAAGTCGGACTCCCTGCTGCGCAGCGAACTCCGTCTGACGGTCGTGCAGTGCGTGCGCCGCATCGAGCAGTCCCATCGCCTTCTTCTCCGCGCTGATCACCTGGTCCAGGAAGGCAAGATGGTCCCGGAAGAAGTAGATGCTCTCGGTTTCATTCAGCCCGGCGTCCTCGCCCGCGAACTCGTCCCAGAAAGTCGCAGCCATCGGAGTCACGTACTCGTGGCTGAACCTGATGTCCGCGCGAACGAACCCCGTGTCGCCCGGAGCGACCGCCTCGACTCCGACCGCGTCCGCCGTCAGATCCGTAACCCAGTGCCGGGCCAGGATCTTCTCCGCGACGGTCATCGGACGCTCGGCATCGGTAACGACGACCGGTACCTGCACGAGACCCTTCAATCTCGCCACGGCGTAGTCGAGAAGCCCTCCGTACTCGATGATCTCTCTCTGGATGGGACCGGCGTCACCGATGAAGGCCTCCAGCGGTATGTCCTCGCCCCGTCGGATCCGATCGATCAGCGAGAAATCGGTGGAGACCAGGATGCCCCTGTTCTCGCAATTCTCGTGGTAGATACGCTCGATGTTCTCGGCGATCACGACTCGAATGCCCGCGGCGTTCTCGGCGTATGGGGCTACCTCCCGGCTCGAGCCCTTTCCCCGACGCTTGCCAGATACCGAAGCCACGAAACCGCCGCCGATCACATCGCCCTTGCCGAACGGATGTTCCCCGCCCGCCATCAGCCCGACGTACGGGTACTGCGCCAGGGTCTCATCGTAGTGGTAGCACACCCAGCCCGGCGTGATCTCGTCCGTGCTGATGTCGTCACGGAGTGCCATCGAGGGGTCCCATTCCAGGTCCTCGCCCGCGAGCTGCCGGCGGATCAGGTCGGGATCCTCGGTCAGGAACAGGATCCTTCCCTGTAGCCGCACGGTGGTCGGCCGCTTCTTCACGTCGCGCGTCAGAAGTCTATCCAGCATTCGCATCACCGGTGCCTGGAGATCGATCCCGGCGGCCTCGGTGCCCGGGAATCGGGGGCCGTCAATCTATCCGTGGGACAGGGTCGTGGCGACCCCGCGAGTGATGTGATTCGCGATCCGGTGGCGGATCGCGCGGTCATGGTGGCGGAAGTATACTCATGGCCCCCGGCGGCCGCCGCCGCAACGACCTGGACGACTGCGAGCCCGGAAGTGAGCAACATCAGTTTCGACGAATTCGACAGGGTCGAGATCCGCGTGGGTACCGTAGTGCAGGCGGAGCCGTTCGAACGTGCCCGGAAACCCATGTATCGGCTCCTGATCGATTTCGGTCCAGCGATCGGATCGCTCCAAACCGCAGCCGGACTTCGGCGCCGGTACGATTCCTCAGACCTGGTCGGCCGGCAGGTGATCGCCGTCCTGAACCTCGGGAGCCGGAACATCGCAGGATTCGAGTCCCAGTGTCTGACGCTGGGCGTGCCGGACGAGGAGGGAGAGGCAATCCTCCTGACGCCGACGCGGCCGGTGCCCGACGGCGGCAAGCTCTTCTGACTTGGTGAAGCCGCGGACGGGACCCGGCTACAAAGCACTCCACGAGTCTGTCGCGTGGCGGATCGATCCGGAGCGGGTCGTGCTGCGAGTGCAGGGGAAGGGGGTCGTTCGCGCCCTGAACGGGCTGCTGAGCGCAAATGTGGCAGCTCTCGCGGTGGATCGAGCCACCCTGTCGTTCATCCTCACGCCGAAGGGCCGTCCCGTGGCCCTGCCCAGGGTGCTCCGTCTGCCCGAGTCCGTCTTACTGGACGTCAGCCGCGCTGCGGTCGGTGGGCTTCTGGATCACTTCTCGGTGTACCTCCCGCCGCGTTTCGCGCGCGTCGACACGCTCGAGGGTATGACCCGAGCCAGTCTGCTCGGGCCGGCCTGGCCGGAGGCGGCGGCCCGGCTGCGGCGGCAGCCAGACACCGGGGAAGTGGAGACGCCGCCCGGAGAAATCCTGACGGTCCCGCTCCCGGGGCTGGAAGGCGACGACGCCCCGCTCGCGGTGGGGCGAGATCCCCGGGAGGGGGTTGGGCTGGATCTGTACGTCCGGCCTGGCTCGCGGACCGCCGCTCAGAAAGCGATTTCCGCAGCGGTGGACGCCCTCGGGGGAGACCGTGCTTCAGACCACGACTTCGAGACGTGGCGCATCGAGATGGGGATCCCCCTGTACGGCAGGGAAATCTCGGCCGATACCCTTCCACAGGAAACAAGCCTCGTGGAGGCGGCGGTCAGCTTCGATAAGGGCTGTTATACGGGACAGGAGGTTGTGGCCCGCATACATTATCGGGGCCATGTGAATCGGCATCTCCGCGGGTTACGTGGGGACAGAGGGGAAGGCACGGCTTCGTTGGCGCCCGGCGACACGCTCCGGCGAGGAGCCCGATCCGCCGGCGTCGTCACATCATTCTGTGACTCGCCTCGCTACGGTCCGATCGCCCTTGCCTATGTGCGTCGGGAAGCCTCTCCCGGCGACATTCTCACGGGTCCGGCCAGCGCGGACACCGAGTGGACGCTCTCCGATATTCCCTTTACCTCAAGGTAAAGCGCGGACGTGCGTTGATTGCCTGTGGTTGCCTCGCAGGATAGTTTCCGGCGCCGTCTCCGGATTCCTCATGCCAGGATTGCACCCTGAAGGCGCTCGACAGACAGGACATGCGGACCATGTATCGGCTCCTGAGCCTCACCCGAGGAGTGGAAGAGCGGCTCGAGACGCTGTTCAAGCAGGGCCACGTCGTCGGGGGCCTGTACCGCAGCCTGGGACAGGAAGCGACGGCCGTGGGTTGCGGGTACGCGCTCCGCGGGGATGACTGGCTGGCGCCCTCGATCCGGGACCTCGGAGCCCTTCTGGCCCGGGGTATCCATCCGCGCGACGTGCTCCGGCAGTATCTGGCGCGGGGCACCTCTCTGTGCGAGGGAAAGGACAACACGAACCACTTCACCGTCCCGTCACTTGGCCTCTTGGGTCCGATCAGTCCGCTCGGTACGCAGTTGTGCGTGCTGAACGGCGTCGCTCTCAGCTTTCGGAATCGAGGCGAGCGCCGGGTATGCCTCACGTTTCAGGGCGAGGGAGCTTCGCGCACGGGTGCATCGCATGAGGGTCTGGCCATGGCCGCGGCGCTCAACCTGCCGATCGTGGTCGTGCTGCAGCACAATCGGTGGTCGTTCGGGACTCGGAGCACATCCCAGGCGGCCGTGGAGGACTGGAGCGATGTGGCCGGCGCATACGGCGTTCCGGCGGTCGGCGTGGACGGCAACGACGTGTTGCAGGTGTACGATGCGGCTGTGCAGGCCGTTGCCCGGGCACGGGCGGGCGACGGAATGACCATCGTCGTCGCCGAAACGTACCGCATGCTCGGTCACGCCCAGCACGATAGTCAGAAGCATGTTCCGACCGAAGAGCTCGCCGAATGGGAAGCGCGGGACCCGATCCAGGGGTTTGAGCGCTACCTGATCGAATTCGGTTTCGAATCGCAAAGCAGTGTCGAGGAGATCCGGGCAGAGGTGGACGCGCTGCTCGACGCCGCGGTCGACGAGGTGCTCACCGAGCCCTACCCGCAGGGGATCGAGGCGCGCGTGGGTGCCTACGCGGAGCCGGAGCCCGAAGCCGAAGTGCCGTGGACACGGAGGCCGATCGTCGGGTACGCGGGCAACATGGCCGCCGGGCCTTCGAGGGCGACGCGCGTCGGGGAGAGCGGCTGATCTGATGGACGAAGCGGGCCGGAAGGAAACGACCTACCTTCAGGCCATCCGCGAGGCGATCCAGGAAGAAATGCGCGCCGACGAGTCGGTGTTCATCCTCGGCGAGGACATCGCCGTGTACGGAGGCGCGTTCAAGGTCACCGAGGGGTTCCTGGAAGAATTCGGTCCCGAGCGTGTGATCGACACGCCGATCAGCGAGGCCGCCATCGTGGGAGCCGCGATCGGTGCGGCCCACATGGGGCTGAAGCCGATCGCCGAGATGCAGTTCATCGATTTCATAGCCCCCGCCTTCGACATGATCGTGAACTTTGCGGCCAAGTCGCGATATCGGACGGGCATAGGAGCCGGCCTGGTAATTCGCGGGCCGTGCGGCGCAGGTGCCCGGTCCGGACCCTTCCATTCGCAGTCCGTCGAGTCCTACTTCGCGAATGTCGCCGGGCTGAAGATGGTGGCGCCCGCACGCGCGTACGACGCCAAGGGGCTCCTCCGGGCGGCGATTCGCGACCCGGATCCCGTCCTCTACTTCGAGCACAAGCTGCTGTACCGACGCGTCAAGGAGTACCTTCCCGTGGACGAGCAGATCCTCGTCCCGCTGGGGCGGGCGCGGACCCATCGGTCCGGAAGTGACCTGACGATAGTCACCTACGGGGCAATGGTGTTCAAGTCGGCCGACGCGGCGAACCGGATCGCCGAGGAGGATGGATGCGAAATCGAGGTGATCGATCTGAGGACGCTCCGTCCGTTGGACATAGCCACTGTCGTGGAAAGCGTTCGGCGCACGGGTCGCTTGCTGATCGTTCACGAGGCACCTCGATTCGGCGGATTCGCCGGCGAGATCACTGCACAGGTGTGCGAGGAAGCCTTTGAGTGGCTCGACGCCCCGATTCGCAGGGTCACGGCGATCGACACGCCCGTTCCCTATGCGCCGCCTCTCGAAGACTACTATCTGCCCCAGGAAGATGACATCGTGACGGCGGCCCGCTGGCTGCTGGCCTACTGAGGGTACCGGTCCTGGAGAGGATCGGGCCTCGAGCAGGAGCACAGGAAAGAGGAACCGAGATGTCCAAGGTCGACGTGATCATGCCGCAGATGGGCGAGTCCATCGCCGAAGGTACGCTGACCCGGTGGCTGAAGCAGCTCGGGGATACCGTCGAGCGGGACGAGGATCTGTTCGAGATCTCCACGGACAAGGTCGACGCAGACATTCCCGCTCCGGTCAGCGGGACGCTGGCCGAAGTTCTCGTCGAGGAAGGTGCCACCGTAGAGGTCAACACGGTGGTGGCACGAATCGAGACGGAGGCCGGGGCGGAGGCCCCCACGGAGACCGTAGCGGAGCCATCACCGGAAGCCGCGGCTCCTCCCGTCGCCGTCACCGGGCCCACGCCCACCCCGCCGGGAGCAGAAGACGAGACCGCGGTATCTGCAACTGCAGCTGCCGAAGCGGCCCTCGCTGACGGTCCCACCTCGCGCTCGGAGCGACTTCAGACTCGCTCGACGCCGCTCGTCCGGAAGATGGCGGCGGAACACGACATCGAGCTGGCCGATGTGGCCGGATCGGGCATCGCGGGCCGGGTCACGCGCGATGACCTGATCGCCCACATCGAGACGCAGGCAGCAGCACCCTCCCCGGCAGTTTCTGCCGCGAGGGCGCCTGTGTCTCCAGCCGCATCGGTGACGCTCGCCGGCGCACCCGGCACCATGCACGTACCGATTCATGGCGCCACCCTGGAGATCCGCGTTCCGCCTGTCCCGGTCCGGGAGGGTGATACCGTAGAGGAGATGAGCAGGGTGAGGCTCCGAACGATGGAGCACATGCTCATGTCCCGCCGGATCTCGGCCCATGTCACATCGGTAAACGAGATCGACTTCGAGCACGTCGTCCGTCTTCGTGGCAGGTTGAAGCCGCGATTCACCGAACAGGGGGTCAACCTCACGTATGGCCCGTTCATCATGAAGGCCGTGGTCGAGGCATTGCGGGAATACCCTATCCTCAACGCCTCGGTGGAAGGCACGCGGATCGTTTACCACAGGGACATCAATCTGGGAGTCGCCGTGGCCGTGGCCGAGGGCACGGAGTTGATCGTTCCGGTGCTCAGGAACGCCGATCAGCTGAGCCTCATGGGACTGGCCGCGGGGGCGAGCGAACTGGCCGAGAAGGCACGATCCAGGACTCTGGACTTCGACGACATCCAAGGCGGGACGTTCACCATTACCAACGTAGGCGTGTTCGGAAACCAGTTCGGCATGCCCATCATCAATCAGCCACAGGTCGCCATACTGGGGACCGGGGTGATCGAGAAGCGTCCGGTCGTGGTGCAGGACACGATGGGGAACGACGTCATCGGCATCCGGCACATGGCCTATTTCGGCTTGAGTTACGATCACCGGGTCGTGGACGGTGCCATCGCCGCCTTCTGGCTGAACAAGGTCAAGGAGGTGCTCGAGGCCTTTCCCGAGGACGTGCTCTGAGCTCCGACTTCCGCTGACAGCCGCGGTGGGGCGGGTAGCCGGCCGTGTCTCCGCGCTCACTCACCACCGGCGTCAGCCGGAACCCCTGTGTTCGGATTCGGTACACGGCGTTCCGGTACCGGACATGACGCGGGTCGAGCCTGCCGGGGCTGGACCCACCTAACCGCAAAACGGATAGCTACTTGTCCTGTTCGCGTCATCTGGCACATGCGTTGCGGTTACATGGCGGTGGGCCGCATCGGCGCGTGACTGCGGGTTTCCGATGCGCATGAGGGGCGAAGTTGTCTTCCAGCCCTACTCGTCTAGGCGATCTCATGCCGGAATTCGGCCTGCTGCTGTGGCATGGGCTCTGGCACGAAAGCATTGGGGATTGAGATGGTAGAACGCAGGAAGGTGGAGGTGGCAGCCGGCACGGAGCGTGAGCGAAGGCGCCCGCGCGTCGTGACCCGTGAGGAGACGCCGCGTCTGTCCCTCAAGCGGGGACATGGTGACGGAACGCCCAGGGCTGGGAACCAGGAGGATCCAGCCGCAGAATCCGGGGGCGAATCGCGGGTCTCTCGCATGGATATCAAGCGTGCGCCCAAGGGTAAGCGCAAGCGGAACCTGTACATAGTACTGGGAGCCGCGGCGCTGATCCTGGTTACCTTCCTCCTGTCGCGTCTGGAGCCGGCGGCGCCTGCCGTCGATCGAAACGTGATCGTCCTCGGTACGGTCGAGCGGGGAGAGATGGTACGCGAGGTCCGGGGCACCGGAACACTGGTTCCCGAGCGGGTTCAGTTCGTCGCCGCGGCGACGGCCGGCCGGGTCGAGTCCGTCCACTTCGAGCCCGGGCAGGAGGTGTCGGCGACCGACGTGCTGGTCGTGCTCTCCAATCCGGACGTGGAGCTGCAGGTGCTGGAGGCGGAACAGCAGTGGACGGGCGCCCAGGCAACACTGCTCTCCCTTCGGCAGACGCTGGGTACCGGCCTTCTCTCCCAGGAAGCGTCGGTGGCGGACGCGCGTGCGAGGTACCTGGAGGCACAGCGCGAGGCCGATGCGTACGCCGAGATGGTCGACAACAGATGGGTGTCGGAAACCGAGTACCAGAATGCGCGAGACAATGCCGACGCTCTCAACGAACGTCTCCGCACAGAGACAGCACGACTCGACCTCATGGGACAGACCTTGGGTGAGCAGCTCGCCGTGCAGCGCGACCAGGTGGACCGTCTCGGCAACATCTATCGATACTATCAGGAGCGCGCTGCCAACATGCGCGTACAGGCCGGCGCCGAGGGCGTCCTCCAGGACTTCGATCTCGAGGTGGGGCAGTGGGTGCAATCCGGCACCACTCTGGCCCGTGTCGCCCGGCCCGAGCGCTTGAAGGCGGAGCTTCGCGTTCCGCAGACGCAGGCGCGTGACGTGCAACCCGGTCAGGTCGCGTACGTGGACACGCGCACGGACACGATTCCGGGACGCGTGCGGCGAGTCGATCCCAACGTCCAGGGCGGGTCCGTGCTCGTCGAAGTGTCCCTCACGGGCGATCTGCCAGCCGGGGCACGTCCCGATCTGAACGTGGATGGAACGATCGAGCTCGAGCGCCTCACCGACGTCCTGCACGTGGGTCGACCGGCGTACGGGCAGAGCCACAGCACGGTGAGCCTGTTCAAGGTGTCCGAAGACGAGGGAGCGGCGGAACGCGTGACCGTTGAGCTTGGACGCAGCTCCGTCAATCAGATCGAGGTCGTCGGAGGGCTCGCGGAGAGCGACGTCATTATACTGTCGGACATGTCCCGGTACGACGACGTGGACAGGGTCCGCATTCGGTAGATCACACGCGGGGCAAGACACCAGCAGGGAGATAGCGAACGATGGAAGGCACAGCGCTGATCCGGATGGAAAGCGTGAAGAAGGTCTTCTTCACGGAGGAGATGGAGACGCACGCCCTGTCGGACATTCACCTGGACATCCATGACGGCGAGTTCGCCGAGGTGATGGGACCCTCGGGGTGCGGGAAATCGACGCTCCTGTCACTGATCGGCCTGCTGGACACGCCCACCGACGGCGGCTACTGGCTGGATGGCGAGCCGGTGGCCAAGCTGACGGCCTCGGAACGGGCCCGCGTCCGCAATCGTCACATCGGCTTCATCTTCCAGGCCTTCAACCTCATCGGCGATCTCACCGTGTACGAGAACGTCGAGCTGCCGCTGACCTATCGCGGCATGGCTGCCGCCGAACGCAAGCAGCGG